>NZ_LWBS01000472.1 GCF_001652265.1 Rhizobium leguminosarum | reverse complement strand
TCTTCGGTTCTTTGTCGCCTTTCACTTCCGGCAGGCGTGAAATGCCGTGGCGCTGCAGACACCTGTGCAGGGACGAACGTGTCAGATGCGGGATCGTCGGTTGAAGGGCATAGAGGCAGTCATCAAGGGGCAGCAATGTATGCCTGCGAAAGGCGACGATGACGGCTTCTTCTTCAAGAGAGAGGATTGTCGAATGCGGGTCCTTCGGGCCTGTCGGAACATCGGCCAATGACGTCCGTCTCTTCCATTTGGCTATCGTCTTCTGATTGACCCCACACCGCTTTGAAAGCGCTCTCAGGCTCTCTTCACTATTTTGTATTGCTCGACGGATTGCCTCTGTCGTTGTGGCGCTCCCGTGTAGAACCTGGCCCATAGTGCCTCCCTCCATTCTAAGGAAAATAGTGCACCATCAAATGCCGGGACTAAACACCTAAAGCAAAAGGGGTCCGGCAAAGCCGAACCCCTCTCAAATCCTGCACAGCCGGTCTCGTTTCCGACTGGTGGATAATCTCAGATCAGCCGTTGACGGCGTCCTTCAGGCCCTTGCCGGGCGTGAATTTCGGCACGTTGCGAGCCGGAATGTCGACTTCAGCGCCCGTCGACGGATTACGGCCCTTCGTTGCGGCACGATGAGAAACGGTGAAGCTGCCGAAACCCGCGAGGCGGATGTCGCCCTTGTTCTTGAGCTCAGCCTGGACAACGTCGAAAACCGCGTCAACAGCGGAAGCCGCGTCAGACTTCGTCAGTCCTGCCTTTTCGGCTACTGCGGACACGAGTTCATTCTTGTTCATGTTTCCACCCCTTTCTAAATGGTATGAAACGACTCAAAAGTAAGCTAGGCGCAGAATAGGTTTCATCAGGCCCGCCGAAAACCCAAAAGCCCTGCAAATCAAGGAAAAGCAAGCGTCTACATGACGTTTTCACAAAAAAGGCTGGCGTTTCCGCCAGCCTTTTTGCGTGTTTTGTCCCAATGGGGCATAAATGTGGCAAAGGCCACTCAATGCGCTATGGTTGCGCCTGTCTCATCGAGGCCTTCGACCGTTGCGATGACCGGCGTTTCCACCGTACCATCCCATTCGATCGGCTCCGGCCGCCGGATCAGCGCATGCTTGATCACCTCGCCCATGCGGGATACCGGGATGATCTCCATGTTGTTCTTCACGTTATCAGGAATCTCCGCCAGGTCCTTGGCGTTTTCCTCCGGAATCAGCACCTTCTTGATGCCGCCGCGAAGCGCTGCGAGCAGCTTTTCCTTGAGACCACCGATCGGCAGCACACGGCCACGAAGGGTGATTTCACCGGTCATGGCCACATGCCTGTCCACCGGGATGCCGGTCATGATCGAGACGATCGCGGTTGCCATGGCGACGCCGGCCGAGGGACCATCCTTCGGCGTTGCGCCTTCCGGCACGTGCACGTGGATATCGCTCTTGTCGAAGCGCGGCGGCTCGATGCCGAAATCGACAGCGCGCGAGCGGACATAGGAGGCCGCTGCCGAGATCGATTCCTTCATGACTTCCTTCAGATTGCCGGTGACCGTCATGCGGCCCTTGCCCGGCATCATCACGCCTTCGATGGTCAGTAGCTCGCCACCGACTTCCGTCCAGGCAAGACCGGTCACGACGCCGACCTGATCCTCGCCCTCGGCTTCGCCATGGCGGAAGCGCGGGACGCCCAGATAGTCGGAGATGTTGGCAGCCGTCACGTGAACGGCCTTCGTCTTGCCCTTGATGATCTCGGTGACCGCCTTGCGGGCGAGTTTCATCAGTTCGCGTTCGAAGTTGCGGACGCCGGCTTCGCGGGTGTACTGCTGGCTGATCGCCATCAGGGCGTCGTCGCTGACTGAGAATTCCTCCGGCTGCAACGCATGTTCCTTGATGGCCTTCGGCAGCAGGTGCCGCTTGGCGATTTCGCGCTTTTCATCCTCGGTGTAGCCGGCGATACGGATGATCTCCATGCGGTCCATCAGAGGCGCTGGAATGTTCAGCGTGTTCGCCGTCGTGATGAACATCACATCCGACAGGTCGTATTCGACTTCCAGATAGTGATCCATGAAGGTCATGTTCTGCGCCGGATCGAGCACTTCGAGCAGGGCCGAGGACGGATCGCCGCGATAGTCCTGGCCGAGCTTGTCGATCTCGTCGAGCAGGAAGAGCGGGTTGGACTTCTTCGCCTTCTTCATCGACTGGATGACCTTGCCGGGCATCGAGCCGATATAGGTGCGGCGGTGACCGCGGATTTCGGCTTCGTCACGAACGCCGCCAAGCGCCATGCGGACATACTCGCGGCCGGTCGCCTTGGCGATCGACTGGGCGAGCGAGGTCTTGCCGACACCCGGAGGACCGACGAGGCAGAGGATCGGGCCCTTGATCTTGGTGGCACGGGCCTGCACGGCCAGATATTCGACTATGCGCTCCTTGACCTTGTCGAGACCGAAGTGATCGGCTTCGAGGATCTTCTCGGCATTGTTGAGGTCGGCCTTGATCTTCGACTTCTTGCCCCAGGGAATGCCGAGCAACCAGTCCAGATAATTGCGCACGACAGTGGCTTCCGCCGACATCGGGCTCATCTGGCGCAGCTTCTTCAGCTCCGCATCGGCCTTTTCACGGGCTTCCTTGGACAGCTTGGTCTTGGAGATGCGCTCTTCCAGTTCGCTCATCTCGTCGCGGCCTTCCTCGCCGTCGCCGAGTTCCTTCTGGATCGCCTTCATCTGTTCATTGAGGTAATATTCGCGCTGGGTCTTCTCCATCTGGCGCTTGACGCGCGAGCGGATGCGCTTTTCGACCTGAAGGACCGAGATCTCGCCTTCCATGAAGCCGAGGGCCTTTTCGAGGCGCTGCTTGACGCTGGTGGTCTCCAGCATCTCCTGCTTCTCGGTGATCTTGATCGACAGATGCGAGGCGACCGTATCGGCGAGCTTGGAATAGTCGTCGATCTGGCTGGCGGCGCCGACCACTTCGGGCGAAATCTTCTTGTTGAGCTTCACATAGCTCTCGAATTCGGAGACGACCGAACGCGACAAGGCTTCCAGTTCGACCGGATCGTCGTGCGGCTCCTCGAGCACATGGCCGAGCGCCTCATAGAAATCCTCGCGGCTGGTATAGGTGTCGATCTCGGCGCGGGCGCGGCCTTCGACCAGAACCTTCACGGTGCCGTCGGGCAGCTTCAAGAGCTGCAGCACGTTCGCCACGGTGCCGACATTGTGGATCGCGGAAGGATCCGGATCGTCGTCGCTAGCATTGATCTGCGTCACCAGCATGATCTGCTTGTCGGAACCCATGACCTCTTCGAGCGCACGGATCGACTTTTCCCGTCCGACGAACAGCGGCACGATCATATGCGGGAAAACCACGATGTCGCGCAGGGGCAGAACAGGGTAGGCAGTGCTGCTCGCTACAGACGTTTTCTTCGTCATTTTATGTCCTTTCCATCGTCCCGTTGCCGGGCTCTCTGCACGGCCGCTTGGGACCGGCCGGCAATCTCACTTGTTGCTACAAGTGGAGGTTCTGACTACGCTTTTCAAGCCACGCTAACGCCCGCGTCCCTCGGATATGACAGCTTTATTACAACGGAACGCCAACACTATGAAGCGCGTGGCTGGACCGGCGCTTACCACTTCCGACCCGGCTAAAATGCAAACGCCAGCAAGAGGCTTACGGATCATTGCATCATTGCCAATCACGACCCCTTGCGCAACGTCGGCAAAGGCAATTTCGGTTCCCACCGGCAAATACTAACAGCGCTTCGCATGGTTTTTCAAATAGAAAGGGGCCTGCCTATGGCAAGCCCCCAAAATAATCACCCGAAAGCCATTAAGCTCACGCCGAAGCGTTGGCCTTTTCTTCCTGGCGATCGGCATAGATGTAAAGCGGACGGGCCGAACCGCGCACCACTTCCTCGGAGATGACGACCTCGCGCACGCCTTCCAGCGTCGGCAGCTCGAACATCGTGTCGAGCAGGATCTTCTCCATGATCGAGCGAAGGCCGCGGGCGCCGGTCTTGCGCACGATCGCCTTGCGGGCGATTTCGCGAAGAGCGTCCTCGTGGAAGTTCAGTTCCACGTCTTCCATCTCGAACAGGCGCTGATACTGCTTGATCAGCGCATTCTTCGGCTCGGACAGGATCTGGATCAGCGCGTCCTCATCGAGGTCCTCGAGCGTCGCCAGAACCGGCAGACGGCCGATGAACTCGGGGATGAGGCCGAACTTGACCAGATCTTCCGGCTCCAGTTCGCGCAGGACCTCGCCGACGCGGCGGTCATCCTGCGACTTGACGCTAGCGCCAAAGCCGATCGAGGTCTTCTCGCCACGGGCAGAGATGATCTTGTCGAGGCCGGCAAAAGCGCCGCCGCAGATGAACAGGATGTTCGTCGTGTCGACCTGCAGGAATTCCTGCTGCGGGTGCTTGCGGCCGCCCTGCGGCGGAACGGAAGCGACCGTGCCTTCCATGATCTTCAGCAGCGCCTGCTGCACGCCCTCGCCCGAGACGTCGCGGGTGATCGACGGATTGTCGGACTTGCGCGAAATCTTGTCGACTTCGTCGATGTAGACGATGCCGCGCTGCGCACGCTCGACATTGTAGTCGGCCGACTGCAGGAGCTTCAGGATGATGTTTTCGACATCCTCGCCGACATAACCGGCCTCGGTCAGCGTCGTCGCATCGGCCATGGTGAAGGGAACGTCGATGATGCGGGCGAGCGTCTGGGCAAGATAGGTCTTGCCGCAGCCGGTCGGGCCGACGAGCATGATGTTCGACTTCGCCAGCTCGACTTCGCCGTTCTTGGAGGCGTGCGCCAGGCGCTTGTAATGGTTGTGAACGGCAACCGACAGGATCTTCTTCGCCTGCCGCTGGCCGATGACGTATTCGTCGAGGACCTTGATGATGTCCTGGGGCGTCGGAACGCCGTCGCGGGACTTGACCATCGAGGACTTGTTCTCCTCGCGGATGATGTCCATGCACAATTCGACGCATTCATCGCAGATGAAGACGGTCGGTCCGGCAATCAGTTTCCGGACTTCGTGCTGGCTCTTTCCGCAGAACGAACAATAAAGAGTGTTCTTGGAGTCGCCGCCGTTGCTGCCGCTGACCTTGCTCATATCACTTTCCTTCCAGCACGCCGCATTTCAAGGCGAAATCGCGGTCCACTCTATCAGCTCCTGGCGGCACTCCGTTTCCGGAGCCTTTGCCGAGAAGGGCTTCAGGGGCTACGAACCAGGCCCAACCAATCATGTCCTGGCCCCGGCGGCAACGAGTTCCCCTTCGAATGCCGAATGCTATGTCATAAAAATTCAACATAGCATTAATAGTTACTATTAGCGTCTTCGTCGCCGGATGAAAGCCCTTGTTCAATCACAAATGGGATAGAACTGTGGCGAGGAAAACACCATCCCTATTAATTACTAGCCTGCTCGCCTTCCATTTCGAGGCGCGACGTCAGAACCTTGTCGATCACGCCCCAGCTCTGGGCTTCGTCCGCATCCATGAAATGGTCACGATCGAGCGTCTTTTCAACTTCCTCATAGGTGCGGCCGGTGTGCTTGACGTAGACCTCGTTCAGGCGGCGCTTCATTTTGAGGATGTCGCGGGCGTGCCGCTCGATGTCCGAGGCCTGCCCCTGGAAGCCGCCCGAGGGCTGGTGCACCATGATGCGGGAATTCGGCGTCGCAAAGCGCATGTCCTGGTGACCGGCCGCCAGCAGCAGCGAGCCCATGGATGCGGCCTGGCCGATGCAGAGCGTTGAAACCGCGGGCTTGATGAACTGCATCGTATCGTAGATCGCCATGCCGGCGGTGACGACGCCACCGGGCGAATTGATGTAGAGGGCGATTTCCTTCTTCGGGTTTTCGGCCTCGAGGAAGAGCAGCTGGGCGCAGACGAGCGTCGCCATATGGTCTTCGACGGCGCCCGTCAGGAAGATGATGCGTTCCTTCAACAGGCGGGAATAGATGTCGTAAGAGCGTTCACCGCGGTTGGTCTGTTCCACGACCATCGGCACGAGGGCCATTGCGGTATCGACTGGGTTTCTCATGTGCGTCCTTTGTCAACGTCTCGCCGGCCGGCGCCGGGAATCAAAGAAAAATATCTTACCCCTACATAGAGTGTCCCGACCCTCCTCTTCAAGACACGCATGAGGATAACGTTAAGAAGGCGGGGCCAGGCTGCTTTAGCGCCTTCTTCATGCATGTCGCTATCCGGGAACCGCTGCACACTTCCGACCGACATGCATTAAGTTTCGGCTCCTGGTAGCGTCTTTCCCTCAAACGCCCGTTAACGGCGAGCCCTCTGTATGATCTCCCCCGCTTTTCTCCATGACAGGATGAAGGAAGGCTTACTCTATTCGATAAAACTCATACACGTTTACCCAACGGAAAGCCTACCGGCAGATATCGGCCCGAAACAAAGCCGCAGCGCAGCGAAATTAAGGAAGTGGCGAGCTTCCTCGGCAAGGATGCAAGCCAACAGAAAAGGGCGGACAGACAAGGGGTTGCTGCCGTGTTCAATATTGCTACAGGTCTCGCCATCTGGTGTTCAGAGGCCATGACGCTCGCTTTGGTGCTGTTCGTCGCCTGGCGCCATAACGTCAGGAACGAGGCCTATCTCTATTGGGGCTTGGGCTTCCTCCTGACCGGCATTGGCTTTGCGATGGTCGCGCTGCGCGGCGAAATCCCCAGCGTGCTTTCCGTAGAGGCGGGCAACGCCATTGCCCTGCTCGGCCAGAGCGCCTGGGTGGCGGGTTTTCTGGCGCTCGACCGCAAGCGGATCGAATGGTGGGCGCTGCTGCCGCCGGTCATCTGGCTCGCCGGGGTCTTCCTGCCTTGGGTCAACAGCGATTATTCAAACCGCGTGGTGCTCTATAACCTTGCTTCGGCGACGGGTGCGACGGCACTTGCCATGGCAGTCGCCGCCGGCGACATGCGCCGCGAGCGCACCCGCGTCAAGCTGATGGGCGTGTTCGTCATCCAGGGCTGCCTGTGCTTCGGCTCGGCGCTGATGATGGCGCTGACGCTGCCGAGCGATATCGAAGCGACCAATCTCGGCGGCGCTTCCGCCATGGCCAGCGCCTTCCTGCTCACCATCGCCTTCGCGTTCACCTGCCGGCTGATCATGGAGCGTTCCGAACGGCACCTGCGTGCGCTCACCCTGACCGATTCGCTGACCGGCGTGCTCAACCGCCGCGGCCTGCTCGGCTATTTCGACGCCACCCAGGAAAAGGCCCATGACGACCGGCGCCAGGTCGCGGTCATGCTTTTCGATCTCGACCATTTCAAGCGCGTCAACGACCGTTTCGGCCACCAGTCCGGCGACGCCGTGCTGACCGCATTCGCGCGCATGGCCCGCCAGTATATTCCGAACAACATCTTCGGCCGCATGGGCGGCGAGGAATTCGCCGCCTTCGCCGCGGTCACGGATCAGAGCGAAGCCGAGGCGATCGCCGAAGCGATCCGCACCGAATTCTGCCGTCTTCCCGTCAGCACCGGCGAAGCGATCGTTCCGGTCACGGTCAGCATCGGCATCGCGCTCGCCTCCTCGATCGAAGCCAATATCGACAAACTGATCTCGGCCGCCGACCGGGCGCTCTATGCGGCGAAGGCCGCCGGCCGTAACTGCACGGTCACCTTCGGCGAAGCGGAGGCCGCAGCCCCTGCACCGGCCACGCCGACCAGCACCGCCGGCGAACTCGTGCCGACGGTCGACGACCAGGTCGAGGCGCTCAGACGCATGGGGACGCTGTCACGGGCGGGGTAGTCCGGGATCCCTCACCCCGCATCTTTCCGAGGCTCGGCAAATCCGCTAAGCCTCGGGGCATGATGATCCCATCCTTTCTTTCGATCGACCGCGCCAACCGTCATGTGTCGCTGGACGGCCGCAACCCGGCCTTCTACAGCAACCCGAATGCCGTCTATGACGCACTTCACGCCCATTGCCCGACCTTCTACTGGCGTGAGCAGAAGCAGTGGTTCTTCACGGGTTACGACCATGTGAATGGTCTGCTGCGCGACCGCCGCTTTGGCCGGCAGATCCTGCATATCGCCAGCCGCGAGGAGCTCGGCCTTGCCGAGCCGATGCCGCATCTTGCCAGCTTCGATCTCTCGGAACGTTATTCCCTGCTCGAACTCGAACCGCCGGAGCACACGCGGCTGCGTACGCTCGTCAACCGCGCCTTCGTTTCCCGCCATGTCGAGAAGATGAAACCGGAGCTTGCCGAACTCGCCAATCGGCTGATCGACGGTTTCGCGGAGAAGCGTGAGGTCGAGCTGCTCTCGGCCTTTGCCGACATCATCCCCGTGACGATGATCGCCCGGATGATCGGTATTCCCGAAGAGATGGGACCGCAACTTCTCGCCTGGTCGCACGCCTATGTCCGCATGTACATGTTTGGCCGTACGCGCGAGCAGGAGGACGAGGCCGAACGGGCGGCGAAGGAATTTTCCGACTACGTCAAAACGGTCATCACAGAACGCCGCGCCGAACCACGCGACGACCTGCTGACCCACATGATCCATACCGAGCACAAGGGCCAGTATCTGACCGAAGAGGAGCTCGTCTCGACGACGATCGTGCTGCTCAATGCCGGGCATGAGGCGACCGTGCACCAGATCGGCAATTCCGTACGCACCATCCTCGACAGCGGCTGCGATCCGGCGAAACTCTTCCGGGACGAGGCGACGACGGAGCGCACCGTCGAGGAAACCTTGCGCATCTGCGCGCCGGTCCACATCTTCCAGCGCTGGGCCCTTGAGCCTGCCGAAATCGACGGCGTCTCCTTCAAGCGCGGCGACAAGGTGAGCCTCATCCTCGCCGCCGCCAATCTCGACCCGGCGAAATTCACCGATCCCCTCACCTTCAAGCCCGACCGCAACGAGGCGGCAAACCTCTCCTTCGGCGCCGGCATCCATTTCTGCATCGGCGCGCCGTTGGCACGGCTGGAGCTCAACGTCTTGCTGCCGATCCTGTTCGAACGGCTGGCCAGCTTCAAGCTGGCAAAGACACCCGTGGTCAAGGACGTCTACCATTTCCACGGGCTGGACCGGCTGGATCTGCAATGGTGATCGATTCCTCCTTCGGGCATCGCTGAAGCGATCCCGGGATCGCGGATCAGCCGTAACGGCTGGTAATATAGTCTTCCGTGTGCTTGACCTTCGGCGACTGGAAAATCTCAGCGGTCGGGCCGTATTCGATCAGCTCGCCCAGAGACGTGAAGGCCGTGTTGTCAGAGATGCGGCTCGCGTGCTGCATGTTTTGGGTGCCGCCGTACCGAGCATATGCCACGATCTTGGCGGCATCATGCGACTGACTCTTCTTCCAGCCTGCTGGATATGTCATATGCCGACATGGGTTTTCCCATCAGATATCCTTGAAGCTGATCGCAGCCGGCGTCGCGCAAGATCGCCGCCTGGCGAGCAGTCTCGATACCTTCCGCGGTCACGGGGATCCGCAGCGCGGTCGCGAGCGAGATGGTTGCCCGCAGAACATCGGCGCCATTTGCGCCTTCGTCGAGAGCAGACACGAGCGAGCGGTCGATCTTCATGCGATCAAACCCGAACTGCCGCAATGCACCAATGCTTGCGTAACCGCAGCCAAAGTCGTCAAGCGCGAACTTGATGCCGACGCGTTTGAGCTGGTCTATCGACCGCCGGGCCTGATCCGGATTTGTCATCAGAACGCCTTCGGTGATTTCCAATGTCAGGCGGTTGGGATTAAAATCGAGCTCCTGCAGGACCGAGATCACTTCGGCGGCAAACTCCGGATTGCAGAGCTGGATTGGCGACACGTTCACCGACAATGCCAGATCGGGCCAGCTCTTGGCGTGCTCGATCGATGTTCTCAGCATATGAACGCCGAGCGCATCGATGAGGCCGCACCTCTCGGCAAGAGGGATGAAAATCTCCGGGCTGATGTTTCCCGTTGCAGTTCGCCAGCGCGCTAGTGCTTCAAGACCGGTCACAGCGCCGGTCGAAGCAGAGACGAGAGGTTGGAAAACGGCTTCGATTGCGCCACTGCTGATGGCGTTCTTCAACTGGCCTTCCAGTTCGGCGACCCGTTGGCGTTCCCGGTCCAGTTCGGGGTCGTATTCGATCGCCTGGCCTCTGCCATTTGCCTTGGCACGGTAGAGGGCCATGTCCGCTCTGCGGAGAAGCTCCAAGGGCGGGACGTCGCCGTTGCGACCAGCCGCTCCGATGCTTGCGCCAACTTCGATCGTTCGTCCGTCGATTTTGAAGGGCTCGGCAAACAGCGCCAGAATCGTCTTTTCCATCTCTCCGCACGTGGCAGAACCGACGTGCGCCAGCGCAAATTCGTCGCCCCCGAGCCGCGCCGTGGCAATGATTTCGGGGTGGCAGGCGGTCAGCGCCTTCGAGACCAGCCGGATCAAATCGTCCCCCACCGCATGGCCCCAGGCATCGTTGACGGCCTTGAAGCCATCAAGGTCGACCAGATAAAGCCGATGTGGCGAGGTAGCCGAATTCCCCAGCCCTTCCAACAGGTTGAGAAGCCCGTGTCTGTTCAACAGACCGCTCAGGCTATCGTGGTCGGCTTCGAAAATCGCTGTTTGCGCCAATTGGCGCAGGCGCCGCGCCTCGGACGCACCAACCAGCAGAACGCCGATCAGGAACAGCGCGAGGATGACGATAGCGGCTGCAATATAGGGGTAGACCTGATGAAACACGGCGCTGCCCGGCGCTTTGCTGGGCCAGACGAGATAGCCGATGACTGCCCCCTTCATGTCGGTGATCGGCGTGTTCAGGAAATCCGGCTTCGGCGTCGTCTCAAGTCGCAAGCCTTCAAGTTCATGTTCGTTCGAGAGCGTGTCGATAACTTCCGATGTAAATTCCTTGTAGAAACTCAGCGTGCTAAGCTTCGGAAGCTCGGCGGTCGCCTCGAAAGGCTGGATTGCCTGCGATGCGATCAGCGCGATACCGCTTTCAGTCTTGATGAAATTGATCACTGGCGCCCGCCCCGGATCGGCAGCCACATTGATCTGCTGATAAAAACCTTGCCCGAAAAACGCGCTCGGCTGGAAGGGCTTGCCTTTGGCATAGGCCGAGACGATCGAAGACCGGTCAGGGCCAATCACGATCGCGCCGTCATAAAGCGCGTAATCCTCGCTGGTTTTTCCCCAATTCTCATAGGCCCAATCCGCGGCGGCCGGAGATGAGACAGCACTATAGGCATCATCCCATATGGCATTGTCCGTCGTTGTCCCGCTCAAGCGACCCACAAAGGCACCCATTGCCGCGCGGGCGGCGCGACTGGCCCTGGCATCGTCGATCTCGTTCGCCGACCGGGTCATCGTAATGACAACATGTGCCACCAGGCCGGTCAGGACGAGGGCGACGACAAGGAAGAAGACCGTTGTCGCGATGATGGAAGACGTCTGGGTCCGAACGTACCTACCTGCAAGATTCGACGACATGCAAATTCCGGAAAGTTTAATTGCAAGGCCATGTCTGTGGGACGGCAGGAGACATCATGTCCGCAATGCGCTGCAAATAAGGTTTAGCATTTGTCGATGTAGGCACGATTAATGGGATTGGTTAAAAACATTTCAATCCGGGACAACGTGTCACGAACACGGTCGTTGCCTGCTTGCCGTCGCGGCTCATCGCCGTGAAAGTGACGACAAAGGCGAAGCCGAAAACGGGACAGGCTCGGCTTCGTTCGCCCCCGCTCAAACCTTGATCACATAATCCTTGCGAGTCGTTTCAACGACTTCCCACGTTCCCTTGAAGCCGGGCCTGAGGATCATCCGGTCGCCCGTCTTCAGATGAACCGGCTCACCGCCATCCTCCGTCACGATCGAATGGCCTGACAGCAGACTGAAATATTCCCATTCCTCGTAGGTGATCCGCCACTTGCCCGGCGTCGCCTCCCAAATGCCGGAATAGAGGCCGCCTTCGGCTTCCTCCAGATTCCAGGTGCGGAAATGCGGATCGCCGGAAATGATCCGGCCGGGCTCCGGGGCACCGATCTCGGGTTCGACGCCGTCGATATCGAAGGTGATGAAAAAATTTGTCATGGTCGCCGTAGATCCCTCTGATCTCAGATCTTCGAAAGCGCCTGTTCGAGATCGGCGATGATGTCTTTGACGTCCTCGATGCCGACGGAAAGGCGGACCACATCGGGGCCGGCGCCGGCAGCGATCCTTTGCTCGTCGGTCAACTGCCGGTGCGTCGTCGAGGCCGGATGGATGACGAGCGAGCGGGTGTCGCCGATATTGGCGAGGTGGGAGAAGAGTTCCAGCCCCTCGACCAGCGTCTTGCCCGCCTCATAGCCGCCCTTGACGCCGAAGGTGAAGACGGAGCCGGCGCCCTTCGGCGAATAGCGCTGCTGCAGGGCGTAGTTCGGGTCGTCGTCGAGGCCGGCATAATTCACCCAGGCGATCTTGCTGTGTGCCTTCAGCCATTTGGCGACGGCGATCGCATTGTCGCTGTGGCGCTGCATTCTGAGCGGCAGCGTCTCGATACCGGTCAGGATCAGGAAGGCATTGAAGGGCGAGATCGCCGGCCCGAGGTCGCGCAGGCCAAGCACGCGGGCGGCGATCGCGAAGGCAAAATTGCCGAAGGTCGCGTGAAGCACCATGCCGTTATATTCCGGCCGAGGACTCGACAGCATCGGATAATTGCCGGATTTCGACCAGTCGAAGGTGCCGCCGTCAACGATGAGGCCACCCATGGAATTGCCGTGGCCGCCGAGAAATTTCGTCAGCGAATGCACGACGATGTCCGCACCGTGCTCGATCGGGCGGATGAGATAGGGTGTCGCCATCGTGTTGTCGACGATCAGCGGCAGGCCGTGGCGATGTGCGACGTCGGCAATCGCCGCGATATCAACGAAGGTACCGCCGGGATTGGCCAGGCTTTCGATGAAGATACCGCGCGTCTTGTCGTCGATCTGGCTTTCGAAGCTCGCCGGATCGGCGGCATCGGCCCAACGCACCTGCCAGCCAAAATTCTCGAAGGCATGGCCGAACTGGTTGACCGAGCCGCCATAGAGCTGGCGGGCAGCGATGAAATTCTCGCCGGGGCGCATGATGTTGTGGAAGACGATCACCTGCGCCGCATGGCCGGAAGCAACGGCAAGGGCTGCCGTGCCGCCCTCGAGCGCTGCGACGCGCTCCTCAAGCACGGCCTGCGTCGGGTTCATGATGCGGGTGTAGATGTTGCCGAAGGCCTGCAGCCCGAAGAGGGCGGCGGCATGATCGGAATCATTGAAGACGAAAGCGGTCGTCTGGTAGATCGGCGTTATACGCGCCCCAGTCGCCGGGTCGGGCTGTGCGCCGGCGTGGATCGCCAACGTGTTGAATCCCGGATCGTTCTTGGCCATGTCGTCCTCCCGTTATTGCTGACGGGCAGGATCATAGCCTGTCGCTTGCGAAAGTTAATCGCGATCCGTTTCAACCCATGGGCGTTCGGTGGAAAATCCGTCTCAGCGGACCGCAACTCAGGCAATAAGACGAGGATACTCGATCGCAGGGCAGCGGTTCATCACTACCTGGATGCCGGCAGCCTCCGCCTTTGCCGCAGCCGCATCGTCGCGGACACCAAGCTGGGCCCAGATGATCTTCGGCAGTGGCTTCAGCGCCAGCGCCTCCTCGACGACGCCATCCAGATATTCGGAGGCGCGAAATACGTCAACCATGTCGATCGGCACGGGAATGTCGGCGAGCCGGGCATAAACGGTACGGCCTTGGATCTGTTTGCCCGCCTGCCCCGGATTGACAGGAATGACCTCGTATCCACGCGACAGCAGATAGCCCATGACGCCGTTGCTCGGCCGGGCCGGATTGGGCGAAGCGCCGGTCAGCGCGATGGTTTTTACCGAATGCAGAATTCCGGCGAGGTATTCATCCGTGTAGGCGTCGTGTGTCATGTCCACTTCTCCATTCCCGAAAGCCCTTCGGCACAGCCGACATGTTTTTTGCGTTTTCGTGAAACCGGCGGCGTGTCTCTTTCGTATATATGATTGGCTACTCTCTGAGGATGATTCGATGAAAAAAATCGCTCTTGCCCTCATGCTCGTGTTCGCCGCATCGTCGGCGCTGGCAATCTCGCGTTACAATCCGCTCGTCATGAACTGTGCCAGCGTGCGCGCTGCCATCCACAATCAAGGCGCCGTCATCTTCCGCTACCAGTCTCCGCGAGGCTTGCCGCTCTATGATCGCTATGTCCGCAACAGCAATTATTGCGACGCGACCGATTATGCGGAATGGACGCATATCCCCTCGAAAGACAATCCCCGCTGCCAGGTACTGAACTGCCAGAGCATAGACAACCTTGACGGGATGTTCTTCGTTCCGCATCATCAGCTTTGATTTTTTCGCCGTCGTGACAGCCGCCGAAACGGTACGTCTTTCGCGTTTGCGAAAGGTTTGGGACTCAATTCCGCGCTGCGATTTCTTAAGATTGCACAACCAAAGGCTTTAATTTTTCCATATGTCAAAGCTATAGAATAATATCTATATTTCAGCAGCATAGAATAATCACCTCCCGAGTTCCCACAGGTATTTTCTCTTTCTGTTCGTGATAATTCCGCCATTTGTTCCCTCATCCATTAGAAACATCTCATAGTTGAAAGCGTCGCGTGGATTGAACGTATATCGCGCGCACGTAAAAATTGCTCCAATGCCCACCATTGTTCACATCCTGAAAGGATGCTATTCGACATATGAACGCATAAACGACCGCAGCCGCACGTTTTCGTGCAAATCCCAGTTGTCTTTTCAGGAATTTGAGACGCCGAAGGCGAGGCGTATTCCCGCTTCCTCTCATCCTATCCGGACTTTACTCCCTTGCCTCTCGACGTTATCCTGCTCGTTCTCTTCGGCGCATTGCTGCACGCGACATGGAACGCCATCGTCAAGGCAGGGAGCGATAAATCCCTGGATGCGGCGCTGATCTCTGCCGGTGGCGCCGTTTCGGCACTGCCGTTCCTGGCGTTCCTGCCGCTGCCACACGCCTCGGCATGGCCGTTCATCGGCGCCTCGGCTATCCTGCAATTCGCTTATTTCCAGCTGGTCGCCGCCGCCTATCGGGCCGGCGATATCGGCCTCGTCTATCCGCTGATGCGTGGCTGTGCTCCTCTCCTGATCGCCGCGACAAGCGGTTTCATCCTCACGGAAAATCTTTCCGGCGGCGCTCTTGCCGGCACGATGACAATCTGCGCCGGTGTGCTGACGCTCGCCTTGGAGGCGCGGCGCGGCAGCCGCCGCGCCGTCGTCCTCTCGCTTGCCAATGCCTGCGTCATCGCCAGCTACACCTATGTCGACGGCATCGGCGCGCGCATCTCCGGCAATGCGGTTTCCTACACTTTGTGGATGTCGCTGCTGCCGCCGGTACTGCTGTTTTCCTGGGCGGTGTCGCAGCGCGGCGCTTTCGCAGTAGTGCGTCACGTTCGCCGCAACTGGTGGCGCGGTCTCATCGGCGGCGCCGGCTCGATCGCTTCCTACGGGCTGGCACTCTGGGCAATGACGAAAGCCCCGGTCGCGACCGTTGCAGCCCTGCGCGAAACCGCGATCCTCTTTGCGCTGGTGATCTCGATCACCGTCTTCAAGGAAAAAGCCAGCATCTGGCGCTACGTCGCCGGCGTCGTCATCGCGATCGGCGGGCTGGTTCTGAAACTGGCGTAGTCACTCGCCCTTCCATTCCGGCATACGCTTGCCCAAGAAAGCGCCGATTCCTTCCTGCGCATCCTGCGTCAGCATGTTCTCGACCATCACTTTGGCGGTATAGTCATAGGCCGCCTCCACCGGCAGTTCGAGCTGCCGGTTGAAGGCTTCCTTGCCGATCCTCAGGATCAATGGCGACTTGCTGGCGATCACAGCCGCATATTTGGAAACCACCTGCGCCAGATACTGCTTCGGCACGATACGGTTGACGAGGCCGAAATCCTTGGCGGTCGAGGCGTCGATCGTCTCGCCGGTCAGCAGCATCTCCATTGCCTGCTTGCGGTGCGCGGCACGCGAAACGGCCACCATCGGCGTCGAACAGAACAGGCCGATGTTGACGCCCGGCGTGCAGAATGTCGAACTATCCGTGCAAATCGCCAGATCGCAGGAGGCAGCGAGCTGGCAGCCTGCAGCCGTCGCCAGCCCATCGATCTCGGCAATGACGGGCTTCGGCAGATGGGCGATCTTCAGCATCAGATCGGCGCAGAGCCGAAAGGTCTTTTCGAAGAAACCGGCACCCTGATCTTCATCGGCGCGATGGGCCGTCAGCTCTTTCAGATCATGTCCCGCGGAAAAGACATTGCCGGTCGAGGCGATGACGACGACACGCACATCCGGCTCCGCTCCGGCCGTCTCGAGCTCTTGCATCAGCGCTTCGAGAAGCGCGATCGAAAGCACATTGGCCGGCGGGTTGTCGAGCACGAGCCGCAGCACGCCGTCGCGCAGAGAGCGGGTCAACAGTCCGCCCCCCTCCGCTCTGGCTGCGTCCGGGAAGGATACGATTTCGGCCATGATGCTGCTCCCTGCGCTCGATTCCAGGCAGACGTTTTGCCACAAGGCACCGGCAATTTCGAGCAGGATCCGCACTCCCGGCGTAGCCGCGGGACGTCAGGACCAGAACCACGACTTCGATGTCTCGGCCTTCGCCTGCGCACGGGTCAGACCGACATCAGAAAGCTCGTCGTCGGTGAGTTCTAAGAGCGTGCGGCGGCTGCGGCGCTTTTCGAGGTGATGCTCGATGGCCGCCAGCAGCCGCAGGCTCCATCGCGCCATGCCGCGAAGTTTCGACCGAACGACATCGCGAGGTGTTTCAAAGATCCCGCTTAATTCCAGAGCCATCTCTTCGTCCTTTTCTTCAACGGATGAAAGATGCGCTGGAAGATGCCGCGAAAGAAGCTTATGGATATTATGATATGCATAAGGATTTCTTTTTGTATGCCTCTCCACCTCGATCAGCTCGCCACCTTCGTCAATGTCGCCGATCTCGGAAGCTTTACGGCTGCAGCCGACAAGGAAGGCCTGACGCAACCGGCCGTCAGCCTGCAGGTCAAGGGGCTCGAACAACGGCTCGGCGTCCGGCTGGTCGAACGCGTCGGGCGTCGGGCGCAGCCGACCGCGGCAGGCCTCGACCTGCTCGTGCATGCAAGGCGGCTGCTCCAGGAATCGGCCGCCGCGGAAGAAGCGATGATGCCGTACAGAGATGGAGCCAGCGGCCGCGTGCGCATCGGCAGCGGCGGCACGGCATCAATCCATCTGCTTCCTCGCGCCATCGCCGTTGCCAGAAAATCCATGCCCGGCCTCGAAGTCACCGTGCGCATCGGCGATGCCGACGACATTCTGCGTGATCTGGAGGCCAACAGCCTCGATATCGCCGTCGTCGCCCTGCCCGCCTCGGGACGCAACTTCGAGATCGAACCGTTCTACGAGGAGGAATTGCTGGCCGTCGCCCCCGCGGGCAGCCTTATGCCCGACGGCGGACCGGACGCCGCCTTCATGCGCGACAGGACGCTGCTGCTTTATGAGGGCGGCAATACCAGGCGGGCGATCGACGCATGGCTGGCCGCCCCGGATACCAGGATCCGACCTGCGATGGAGTTCGGCAGCATCGAGGCGATCAAGGAACTGGTGGCCGTGGGGCTCGGCTGGTCGATCCTGCCGGGGCTGGCGCTGAAGCGCGAGCGCGCCGGCCTGGTCACGACATCATCGCTGAACCCGCGGCTCACGCGCCGCCTCGGCATGGTTCTGCGCCGGGACAAACATCTGACGCGCGGCCTTCGCGAAATGATGAAATGCCTGCGCGCGTTCAAAGGTTAAGAGCCGCTTTCGACAGTGGGACGCGATTTCAAACTGGCAGAGACGACGTGAAAAACGTCAGGCGCAGCAGTCCGCGACCGAGAAAATATGAGGTATCAAAATACCACATATATAAGTATTTGTTTTTACTTCAAAATTTTTCCAATCCTTCGGGAAGTCGATATTGACCCGATGTCACATTCCCTTTATACACCGCACCGGAACGCAGCCTATCCGGGCTGCTTTCTTTTTGGCATGCCTTTAGCCTGCCAATCCAAGCAACAAGAAACGCCCTTCAAGCCCTCGGGCCAAGGGTCCCAAAAGAGAGTATTCACTATGGCAACCTTCTCCCAGAAGCCTGCAGAGGTGGAGAAGAAGTGGGTGATCATCGACGCCGAAGGGCTGGTCGTTGGCCGTCTCGCTTCCATCATCGCTATGCGCCTGCGCGGCAAGCACAAGGCAACCTTCACGCCTCACGTTGACGACGGCGACAACGTCATCGTCATCAATGCTGAAAAGGTCGTTTTCACCGGCAAGAAGTATTCCGACAAGGTCTACTACTGGCACACCGGTTATGCCGGCGGCATCAAGGAACGCAGCGCACGCCAGATCATCGAAGGCCGCTTCCCGGAGCGCGTCCTCGAAAAGGCCGTCGAACGTATGGTTCCGCGTGGCCCGCTCGGCCGTCGCCAGATGAAGAACCTGCGCGTTTACGCCGGCTCCAACCATCCCCATGAAGCCCAGCAGCCGGTCGCCCTCGACGTTGCCGCGCTCAACAAAAAGAACGTAAGGAGCGCCTGATATGGCTGACCTCTCCTCCCTGAAGGATCTCGGCACAGCTTCCGAAGCTGCTGCTCCGGCCCACGTCCGCAAGGTCGATTCGCTCGGCCGCTCCTACGCGACTGGCAAGCGCAAAAACGCAGTCGCCCGCGTCTGGGTCAAGCCGGGCTCCGGCAAGATCACCGTCAACGGCAAGGAATTCGCGGAATATTTCGCACGTCCGGTGCTGCAGATGATCCTGCGCCAACCGATCGTTGCGGCTGCCCGTGACGGCCAGTTCGACATCGTCGCAACCGTTGCCGGCGGCGGCCTCTCTGGCCAGGCCGGTGCCGTTCGCCATGGCGTGTCCAAGGCGCTCACCTACTTCGAACCGGGCCTGCGCGCGGTGCTGAAGAAGGGCGGCTTCCTGACCCGCGACAGCCGCGTCGTCGAACGCAAGAAATACGGCAAGGCAAAGGCCCGCCGCTCGTTCCAGTTCTCCAAGCGTTAATCGCTTCGGACAGACGGAATTTACGAAGGCCGGGGCAACCCGGCCTTTTTGCTTTGCGCTCGTATACGTCATTGCCAAGGCGCCGCATCGCGACGTGCTTTTGCCCGCCGCTCCATCCCCGATCGCTTGTAATTCGCGGCTCGGTCGCCTACCCGTTGTCGACGCCTTGACCTTTCACGACTGAAAAAGGAGCCCCCCTTGGCGAACAGATCGATTGACCACGCCTTCACGGCGACCAGCCTCACCTCCGCCGCCAGCGACCCGACCTTTGCCGGCGCTCTGTCCTTCATGCGCCGGCGCTTCACCAAGGAGCTCGCCGGCGTCGACGTCGCCGTCTGGGGTATTCCTTTCGATGCCGCGACATCGAACAGGCCGGGCACACGGTTCGGGCCGCAGGCGATCCGGCGCGCCTCGGCGATCTTCGACAATGATGCGCAATATCCCTTCAACCGCGATCTCTTCGCCGAAATGGCCGTGATCGACTATGGCGATTGCCTGCTCGACTATGGCAATCATCAGGACACGCCAGCCGCTATCGAACGCCAGGCGAATGTCATCCTCGACAGCGGTGCCTTCCTGCTGACGCTCGGCGGCGATCACTACGTCACCTGGCCGCTGCTGAAAGCCCATGTGGCAAAACATGGGCCGCTGGCGCTCGTGCAGTTCGACGCGCACCAGGACACCTGGTTCGACGAGGAACGGCGCATCGACCATGGCTCTTTCGTGGCGCGGGCCACCCGCGAGGGCATTATCGATCCCGACCGCTCGATCCAGATCGGTATCCGCACCCATGCGCCGGAGGATTGCGGCGTCAATATTCTTTACGGTCACCAGGTCGAGGAGATGAGCGCCAGCGATATTGCCTCCGCCATCATCTCCCACACGCGCGGGGCGCCGGCCTATCTCACCTTCGATATCGATTGCCTCGATCCTGCCTTTGCGCCGGGCACCGGCACGCCGGTTTCAGGCGGACCGTCGAGCGCCAAGATCCTCTCGGTGCTGCAGCGTCTGCACCAGCTCGATATCCGCGGCGCCGACGTCGTCGAGGTTTCGCCGCCCTACGATCATGCCGATATCACCGCCATTGCGGGGGCAACGGTGGCGATGTATATGCTGGGACTTCATGCCGAGCGACGCGCCATCGCCGTGTCACAAGGCTGACTTATCATCCTCAAACTGAATCCGGAAACCTTCAGAACCCATTGAAAGCGCAGGTTTAACATGGCACCGAAAATCTTCATCGACGGCGAACACGGCACGACGGGTCTGCAGATCCGCACGCGCATGGCCGGCCGCCGCGATGTCGAGCTTCTGTCCATACCCGAAGCAGAGCGGCGCAACGCCGCCATGCGCGAGGACATGCTGAACAGCGCCGATATCGCCATTCTCTGCCTGCCCGACGATGCGTCGAAGGAAGCGGTGCAGATGGTTTCAGCCAACAACAATGTGCGCGTTATAGACACCTCGACTGCCTTCCGCGTCAATCCCGGCTGGGCCTATGGCTTTGCCGAAATGGACGGTGCGCAGGCCGACAGGATCAGGGCTGCCCGTTTCGTCGCCAATCCCGGCTGCTATCCCACGGGAGCGATCGGCCTCATCCGGCCGCTGCGGGCCGCCGGCATTCTGCCGGACGGTTATCCGATCACGGTCAACGCGGTCTCCGGCTATACCGGCGGCGGCAAGCAGATGATCGCGCAGATGGAAAACCCGGATCACCCGGATGCGATCACCGCGCCGCATTTCCTCTACGGCCTGCCGCTCACCCATAAACACGTGCCCGAGATGACGGTGCACGGCTTGCTTGATCGCGCACCGATTTTCTCGCCGTCGGTCGGCAAGTTCGCGCAGGGCATGATCGTGCAGGTGCCACTGCATCTCGACGATCTCGCCGAGGGCACGACGATGGAAAGCATTCATGCCGCACTCGTCGCCCATTATGCCGGCCAGGATATCGTCAGTGTCGTGCCGCTGGCCGAAAGCAAGGCCCTGCCCCGCGTCAACGCCGTCGAGCTCGAAGGCAAGGACACGATGAAGCTCTTCGTCTTCGGCACATCAGGTGCATCGCAGGTGAACCTCGTGGCTCTGCTCGACAATCTCGGCAAGGGCGCCTCGGGCGCCGCCGTCCAGAATATGGACCTGATGCTCGCCTCGTAAGGCGCGATCGGCGGCGACATGGATGCCGCTCGAGCTTTGTGTCGATCTCCTCATCATGATCTTTCCTGCGGCCGCTTGCATCGGCGGCCGCAGCATCGCTTTCGCGCTCGATCATAGATGACGATTGGGTTATGAAAACGGACCCTTCCTCGCTACTAATCCCGAATCACGGAGCCGATGTTATGACGCTCGATGCGCTTATCGCTGGCGTAGGCGCATGGTTTGCCGCCGCCCTGCCCGATCACGGCATCTATGCGCTGATGGCGTTTGCCTTCGTCGCCGGGCTTGCCCGCGGCTTTTCGGGCTTTGGCGCCGCATTGATCTTCATTCCACTCGGTGGCGCGATCGTTGGGCCGAAGCTGATCTCGCCGATCCTGCTCGTCATCGACGGCATTGCGGCGCTTGGGATGATCCCTTCCGCCTGGCGCGGCGCCAACCGGCCCGAGGTCTTCGTCATGGCGGCGGGGGCCGCCCTGGGCGTGCCGGCCGGCACGGCGATGCTGGCGCTGCTCGACCCGATGCTCTTGCGCTGGAGTATCACGATCATCGCCATCTGCCTGCTTGCGCTGCTGGTATCGGGATGGCGATATCGCGGGGAGGCGTCCGCACCGCTCACCAGCGGCATCGGCCTGATCGCCGGGCTTTTCAGCGGCGCCGCGCAGCTCGGCGGACCGCCGGTCGTCGCCTACTGGCTTGGCGGCAGAAGCGACTTCACCCGCGTCAGGGCGAATGTCGTTCTCTATTTCTCGATCTCGTCTGTTTTCAGCGCCATCAGCTATTATGTCGGCGGACTGTTCGTGCCTGCCGTCTTCGCGCTCACCGCCGTCATCCTGCCGAGTTATGCGGTCGGGCTCTACGGCGGCTCGAAACTGTTTGGGCTTGCCGAGGAGCGGACCTTCCGCATCGCCTGCTACATCCTGATCGCCGCCGCCGCGATCATCGGTATGCCGCTGCTCGACAGCGTGCTGCGGTAGATCCGTCCCGAGAGGCCGCTCGCTTCAGTCGCGTTCGGCGATCATCGTCCCGTGCGGATATTCGCCGTAAAAGCCGCGCCAGTTGGCGACGGCGAAGCCGAAAACCACAAGCGCACCGGCCTGGTGCAGCAGGCCCCAGTGAAGCGGCACCTGCATCAGCAGCGTGGCGATGCCGATCGCTGCCTGCAGCGTCACCAGTGCGAAAAGCAGGATCGCGCGGCGTGCATGGGTGGTCCAAGGTGCTGCGCGAAGGGCGATCACCATGTTGATCAGCGTCAGTGCGAACAGCGTATAGGCGCCGATGCGATGGATGAACTGCACCGTCTTCGGGTTCTCGAAGGCATTGATCCAGAAGGGCTGCTGGATCAGCAGATCGGAGGGAATGACGGCGCCATCCATCAGCGGCCAGGTATTGTAGGAAAAACCGGCGTCGAGGCCCGCCACCAGCGCGCCAAGATAGATCTGGAACAGCGCGAAAATGGCGATCGCGGCGGCAAAACCGCGCGAGCTTCGTGCCGGCGCCGGATCATCGGAATGTCTGGAGAGACCGCGCATGATCCACATGCAGCCGGCAAAGATCAGGCAGGCCATGACGAGATGCGTTGCGAGCCTGTACTGGCTGACGTCGGTGCGGACGGACAGGCCCGAGGACACCATCCACCAACCGATAAAACCCTGCAGGCCGCCGAGCGCCAGGATGCCGACGAGCGGCCAGCGCAGACGTTTTTCGATCCGCCCCGTCAGCCAGAAATAGATGAGCGGCAGCGCGAAGATCACGCCGATGCCGCGGGCGATCAGCCGGTGCGCCCATTCCCACCAGAAGATGCCTTTGAACTCATCGACGGTCATGGAGTCGTTCAGCTGCTGAAATTCGGGAATACGCTGGTAGAGGCGGAATTCCTCCTCCCATTCGGCAGCCGACAGCGGCGGGATGACGCCGTGGATCGGCTTCCATTCCGTGATCGACAGGCCGGAATTGGTCAGCCGCGTGGCGCCTCCGACGAGCACGAGACAGAAGAGCGCCAAAAGCACGAAACCGAGCCAGAGGCGCAAGGCGCGGCGGTCGCGGTTCTGCTTGCGCACTTCGCTCAGGATCGCCTGTTCCGTGGTCGGGTTTGCGACGGCCATGATGTCTCCTTCTATCCGGCAGTTGATTTGCCCCACCGGCTCATGCAAAACAAGCCCCGAACCTTTGCGGCATGCCGTCGCGCCGGTTCGACCCGTCCATGCCGAGAGATAACCGATGCCCGTCCGCCTCCGCAAATTCATCGGCACGATCCTCATCATCGTGCTCGTGCTCGTCTATGCGCTGGTGGCGAATACGATCGCAGTGGCAACGCTCGGCAACGCGCCGTGGTGGGGACATCTCCTCTACTTCCTGCTCACCGGCCTGCTCTGGGTCTTGCCGGCGATGGTGATCATCAAATGGATGGCCGGCCCCCCGCAGCGCTAAAGCGCGTCGCGATCTTTCAGATTCGCTTGTCGCGCTTTAGGTCTTTGCTTTTACGCATGTCGTTGTCGCAAAACCGCTGCACACTTTTGCGCGACATGCTTTAGGGCCATTAACGGCCGAATAACCGTGATCTGCGGAAAACCTCGCCCATCGCCTGCGGTTAAACCAAATATACGTCTGGCATACCTACTTTCCCGTTCAGCATTCTTGACCGGAGAAAACCGTGCAGACGCAAAAGCTCGATGTCCATGAACAGCCGTCCGACAAGGCGCTGGCCGATACGGCCATTTCGCGCCTGCGCCAACTGAGCATGAAACTCACCATGGCCGAACTCGACATCGAAGTCTTCGAGACGATGCAGCCGCTAGAAGATGACTGGCGGGCGCTGGAGCGCGACAATCTCCAGTCTCTGCATCAGAGCTACGACTGGTGCGCCGCCTGGGTGAGCGCCTTTCGGCGGCCGCTTGCGATCCTCAAAGCCACTCATGCGGGTCAGACCGCCTTCATTTTGCCGGTCGAGATCGTCAAGTCTCGCGGGCTCACGACAGCGAAATTCATCGCCGCCGATCACAGCAATATCAATACCGGCCTGTTCGCGGAAAGCTTTGCCGAAGCCGGCAGAACCAGCGAGCCCCATGAGTTCGCCGGCCAGCTCCAGCATGCACTGAAGGGCCGCGCCGATCTCCTGCTGCTGCAGAACATTCCGCTGGAATGGCGCGGGCGCGAGAGCCCGCTCGCGGGGCTGCCGATGGTGCACAACCAGAATCACGCCTATCAGCTGCCGTTCCTTCCCGCTTTCGAGGACACGCTGAAGCAGCTCAATGCCAAGAACCGGCGCAAGAAATTCCGTGTTCAGTCGAAGCGCTTCGAGGCGGCCGGCGGCTTCGAATACGTCATTCCCGAGACACCAGAAGAACAGCATAGCCTGCTCGATATCTTCTTCCGGCTGAAGAGCGCCCGCTTCGCCAGCCTCGGCCTGCCCGACGTCTTTGCCGACAGGGAAACGCAGGCCTTCCTGCACGGTCTCATCGACAAGCGGGATGACACCAGGCAGTACTTCGGGCTGCAGATGCATATGCTCCGGCTCAAGGGCGAGCTTGAGGGTAAGATCGCCGCGATTTCAGGCATTTCGCGCAAGGGCGACCACATCATCTGCCAGTTCGCGGCGATCGATGAAGAGCTCGTGCCGGATACGAGCCCCGGCGAATTCCTCTATTGGCAGACCATCTCGGGATTGCATGGCAAGGGTGTCGCGCTGTTCGATTTTGGCCTCGGCGACCAGACCTACAAGCGTTCCTGGGCGCCGGTCGAGACCGCACACTACGACGTGGTGCTGCCGGTTTCGCCGTTCGGTGTGATCGCCGGCGCCGCACACCGGATCGTCACCCGCGGCAAGGCACACATCAAGGCGCGCCCGAAGCTCTATAAATTCGCCCAAGGCATTCGGGCACGGATCGGCTAGCCGTTCAAGCAGCCCGGCCGAGCGTCTGCTCGGCCCCTTCGCCGCCCGACATCAGCACGACGCGCTCGTAGCCTGCAGCCTGGAATTCCGTCATCAGCGCAACGAAGATGGTCTCCTCGACCTCAGGCAGCGAGAGGATGATCTCGATGTCCCGGCTGCGCGTCAGCCGCGAGACGCCGGCGACATCGGCCGAACCGCATTCGACCACCACGAGGTCGTAGGCGGCGGCGAGTGCATCGAGCAGCAATGACAGCCGGTCGACACCGCGCATGGCGCGGCGGACGTCGCTCTGGCCTTGAGGGATGAGATGGGCATCGGAAAGGCGGTCGCCGTGGATCGTATCGCCGAAGGCAGCCTCGCCGCAAAGCAGATCGGTGACACCGAGAGCGGCTTGGTCCTCGGCCATCAGTTCTGTGGGGTAGCCGGAACCGGTCATGTCGATCAGGATGACGCGACGGCCGGCGTCGGCGAGCATGCGTGTCAGCGAAACCGTCGCCGCCGAGCCATTGTCACCGGTCGGAGATATCGCGATAGCAAGTGGTGCGCGGCTGCCAGTGAGATAGTCTGCAACTGAGGCGACGGAGAATTCATTCTCGTCCTCTGGCTCGTCCTCCGGCTCGTCCTTTGGCGCCTCCTCGGCAGCCTTCACGTCCTCGATCACATCCTCTTCGTCCGCGACAACGGCAAGCATGCTCGGCTGGACGGGCTTTTTGGCGGCAGCGACGGTCGGAGCGGCCTGCGACACATGCTTCTCCTCGACGACCGCTTCTGCCTCGATTGTCTCCGGAGCCGCATCTGTCGGGCGGAGTGCCCGGCCGCTGAAGAGTTCGGACAGCATGATGACGATGGCGCTGATGATCAGCGTCGCGACGGCAGCGACGACGACGATCGGCACCACTTTCGGGAAATAGGGATCGACCGGCTCGATAGCCTTGGAAACGATACGGGCGTCCGCCGGGCTCGAATTGCTGTCGGCGCGGGAGGCGGCCTCACGGTAGCGCACCAGATAGGTTTCGAGCAACTGGCGCTGGGCGTTCGCCTCGCGCTCCAGCGCATTCAGACCGACCTCGTCCTCGCCGGCGCGGGCGCTGTTGGCTTGCGCAGTGTCGGACTGGCGCTCCAGTTCGTTTGCCCTCAGATCCGCAACCTTGGATTCATTCTCGATGCTCGCCAGGATCTTCTGCGTCTCCTGGCGGATCTGGGTGCGGATATCGGAGAGCTGAGCGCGCAGGCTTTTCAGCCGCGGATGGTTGTTGAGAAGGCTGGTCTGCAGATCGGAGATCTGCGACTGCAGGCCGGATTCCGTCCCCTTCAGCCGCTGGATCGCCTGTGAGGACATGATGTCCGGCAGCGTATCGAAGGCCTCGCCCGAGGACAATGCGTTTCGCACCGCCTGCGCCCGCGCCTCGGCATTGGCCTTATCGCCCCGCACGCGGGTCAGCTCGGCGGAGATATCGTTCAATTGTTGGGCCGGAAAAGTGGTCGTGCCGTTCGTCTGCAACAGCCCGTGGGACGTGCGATATTCGGCGACCTTCTTCTCGGCTTCGCTGACCTTCTGGCGCAAGCCCTCGATCTCCGGCTCCAGCCAGCGGGTCGCCTCGGAGTTGGAATCGAGCTTGGCGCCGCTCTGGGTCGAAAGATAGACGTTCGCCATGGCATTCGGGATGGCGGCCGCGAGCTTCGGGTCCTTGGAGGTGAAATTGATGCCGATGACGCGCGAACCCGGCACCTGATAGACCTGCAGGCGTTCGACGAACGCGTCGATGACGCGCTCTTCCGGCGGATTCTCCAGCGGGTTCTTCTTCAGATGCAGCTTCACCAGGATACTGCTCATCGCCGAGCCGCTGGCGGCATCGTCGAATTCCGGCAGGTTATAAAGCTTCAGGTCGTTGATGACCTTCTTGAGGAGATCGGCCGATTGCAGAAGCTGCACCTGGCTGGCGATGTTCAGTTCGTCCATCAGCGGACCGGCGCTGGCGTCGTTGATCTGCTGGGTGCTGGCGAAGGCCGGCGCACGGGGTTCGATAAGGATGCGTGTTTCGCTGCGATATTGCGGCGACATGATCTTGGCGCCGGCAAGGGCGACGCCCGCCCCCACGAGCATGATTGTCAAAATCCGCAGACGGCGCGCCCAGACCGCACGAACCAACTGGCCAAGGTCTATGTCCACATCCTGATCACGAGCTACGCCGGACATGCTCTTACTCCACAACAAAGGTGCCGTAAGCGTAAACGACCATGGTAACTCAACGGTTAATGACAAGCTCGCCAAGAAATGAGCGATGATCGATCAAGGAAACCGGGAAATTGCAAGCGCCCTTTACCGGGCATTAACCCTAACGGATCGATAACGACTGCACCGAGTTCATTTTTGTGAGCACAAGCGGATGTCTGTCGTCCAGCCCAAGATCCTTTTGGCCCTGAGCCTTGCAGCCATGACCGCAGCATTGGGCGGCTGCACGACGTACAAGCCTGCGCCGAAGGCCTTCAACGAGGCGACCATTCAGCCTTATACGCTGGACAGCGGCGATCGACTGCGCATCACCGTCTTCGACCAGCAGAGTCTGACCAACACCTATACGCTGGATCAGGCCGGCTATGTCGCCTTCCCGCTCATCGGGCAGGTCCCTGCCCGCGGACGAACCCTGCAGCAACTCTCGGGGCAGATCGCCCAAAAACTGCAGCAGGGCTATCTTCGCGATCCCGACGTCACTATCGATGTCGATCGCTACCGTTCGGTCTTCATCATGGGTGAAGTCGGCCAGCCCGGCCAGTATGCCTATGTTCCCGGCATGACAGTGCAGAATGCCATCGCGGTTGCCGGCGGCTTCACCAGCCGCGCCAACCAGCGCATGGTCGATGTCACCCGCAAGATCAATGGACAGGTGCTGACCGGCCGCATCAACATATCAGGGCCGATCATCGCAGGTGACACGATCTACGTTCGCGAACGGCTTTTCTGAGCGATGGCAAAACAGCAGGCGCTCCGCATCCTCCATTGCTTCAGGTCGCCGATCGGCGGAATTTTCCGCCATGTCCGTGATCTCGTCGAGGAGCACAGCAAGGCCGGCCATGAAATCGGCATCCTCTGCGACAGCTCGACCGGCGGCGAGTACGAGGACAGCCTATTCGACGATATCCGTCCCTATCTCTCGCTCGGCCTGACACGCGTGCCGATCCGGCGCTCGATCAGCCCGTCCGACATTGCGACGATGTGGGATACATATAAGAAAATCAAAAGTTTGCGGCCGGATGTGCTGCACGGACACGGCGCCAAGGGCGGCGTGCTCGCGCGACTTGCCGGCTCAGCGTTGCGGGTGAACAGGTATCGCGTAGCCCGCCTCTATACCGCGCATGGTGGAAGCCTGCATTATTCGCGCTCCTCGCTCAGCGGACAGTTCGTCCTCAGAATGGAGCGCCTGCAGGAATATTTCACCGATGCGCTGGTCTTCATCTGCGAATATGAGCGCGATACCTATGCGCGCAAGGTCGGGCGACCGCGGACGAAGACGAGGCTGATCTACAACGGTATCAGCGAGCGCGATTTCGAGGCGATCCCGACCCGCTCGGATGCCGTGCATTTCATCTATGTGGGAATGCTGCGGGATCTCAAGGGTCCCGATCTGTTTGTCGATGCCTTCGCCAAGACCGAGCGGCTGCTCGGCAGGCCACTATCGGCGCTGATGATCGGCGACGGGCCGGATCGCGACCGCTACCGCGAGATGATGGTCGAACGCGGCCTTGGCAAACGCATCGGCATGCTGCCGGCAATGCGGGTCCACGAAGCCTTCTCGATGGCGCAGAACCTCGTCGTTCCCTCGCGCGCCGAAGCCATGCCCTATATCGTGCTCGAAGGGCTCGGCGCCGGCAAGACGATCATCGCCAGCCGTGTCGGCGGCATTCCCGAGGTCCTCGGCGCGGATAGCGCAGCGCTGGTGGAGCCCGGCAATTCCGACGATCTCGCCCGCGTCATGGCGGAAACGCTGAGCACACCCGATTGGCACGCCAGGACGATGCCGAAGCCCGAGGCGGTGAAGGCGGTGTTTTCGTCCGCCGTCATGGCGCGTGATGTCCTGAAATTGTACCATGAGCTCGTCAGCCCGGCTGCCGGCCAAGCTATGCCCGTCGCCTCGTAAATATTTCTTAGGGGCTTTCTGGTATTTCGCTTGGTGACAACGAGCGACAATGCCCCATGAACAAACTGGCCCCATGAACAAGCTGGAAAAAGGCGACCAATTCGACGTGGAAGCACTGCGCAAGCAGGTCTCCGACATCGAGGTTCGCGGCGACGCGGTTCAGGAGAATTCCTCCGACCCGACCGAAATTAATCCCTATGCCCGCCAGATCGCCGAACAGTTCCGCGACGGAACTCATTCGCCCGCGATCATCATCGGGCAATTGCGGCTGCTGGAATTCCTGGCACTCTTTGCGATCGCCCTGACCATTCACTATTTCTGGCCCGGCGAAGGCAACGATTTCATGCTGGTGCGGGCGGGCATGGCGGTGATCGCTTCGGCCTTGACCGTTATCGGCCTGCAGCTTGCCGACACTTACACCATTCCCGCGCTTCGAGCGAAGCTGCGGCTGATGCCGCGCATCGTCGCCGCTTGGACGATCGCGCTTCTCCTGACCGTCGGCCTGTTCGGGCTCATTCGCGGCACCACGTGGGCGATGGTCGACGCCTACATCCCTTGGTTCGTCGCAGGCGCGCTCTTCCTTGCAGCCGAACGCTTTGTCGTCGCCTACGGCATCCGCAACTGGGCGCGCAACGGCATCATGGAACGCCGCGCCGTCATCGTCGGCGGCGGCGAGCCGGCCAAGGACCTGATCCGCATCCTCGAACAGCAGGACGACAACGACATCCGCATCTGCGGCATCTTCGACGACCGCGGCGAAAAGCGCTCGCCGATCATGGTCGCCGGTTATCCGAAACTCGGCACCGTAACCGAACTCGTCGAATTCGTGCGGCTGACGCGCATCGACATGCTGATCATCGCCCTGCCGCTTTCGGCCGAGGCCCGCATCTACGACCTTTTGAAGAAGCTCTGGGTTCTGCCGGTCGATATCCGCCTTGCCGCGCATGCCAACCGGCTGCGCTTCCGGCCGCGCGCCTATTCGCATGTCGGCTCGGTGCCGATGCTCGACATTTTCAAGAAGCCGATCCGCGACTGGGATTCCGTTGCCAAGCGCGGCTTCGACATCTTCTTCACGATCGTCGCACTGGCGCTGCTCTGGCCGATCATGGTCGCGACCGCGATCGCCATCAAGGCGACCTCCGAAGGCCCGATCTTCTTCATGCAGAAGCGCCACGGCTTCAACAACGAAATCATCAACGTCTTCAAGTTTCGGTCGATGTACACCAACATGGCCGACCCCACAGGCAAGGCCGCAGTCACCAAGGGCGATTTGCGCGTCACCCGCGTCGGCCGCTTCATCCGCAAGACCTCGATCGACGAGCTACCGCAGCTCTTCAACGTGCTGAGAGGCGATCTCTCGCTCGTCGGCCCACGCCCGCATGCCGTTCTCGCCCAGGCGCGCGATCGCGCCTTCGGCGACGTCGTCGAGGGCTATTTCGCCCGCCACCGCGTCAAGCCCGGCGTCACAGGCTGGGCCCAGATCAACGGCTGGCGCGGCGAAGTGGACAATGACGAGAAGATCAAGTTCCGCACCGCCTACGACCTCTATTACATCGAGAACTGGTCGCTCTGGTTCGATCTCAAGATCCTGTTCCTGACGCCGATCCGGCTGCTTAACACGGAAAACGCGTATTGAGCGCGATCGAGGCGACATATCCCCGTGTCGCCCAACCGCAGCGGATGACGCTGCGCCTGATCGGCTCGGCTTTTGTCGCCTTCGGTGTGTTCCTCTCCGGTTTCGTGATCGACGAGCCGGCGCCCTATGAACTCTGGATGGCGGGGCTGATCGGCCTCTGGTTCATCCTGGGCCTCAGGATTTCGCGCGGCGTGGCGCCACTGCTCGCCCTGCTGTTGACCTTCAATATCGGCGGCATGCTGTCGCTGACGCAGATGAAGGACCTGGCAACGGCGCCGATGTATATCGCGGTGTCGACCTTCCTGGCGCTGACGGCGGTGTTCTACGCGGCAATCATCGAGGACAGCCACAAGCGGCTGCCGCTGATATTCAATGCATGGACCTTCGCCGCCGTCGCCACCTCCGCGCTCGGCATACTCGGCTATTTCCACGCCTTTCCGGGCGCGGAAATCTTCACGCTCTACGACCGCGCCAAGGGCGCCTTCCAGGACCCCAACGTCTTCGGCCCCTTCCTGGTGCCGCCATCGCTCTATCTCGTCCACGGTATCCTGGCCGGCGACCTGAAGAAATCGCCGCTAAAGGCCGCCGCCCTGCTCGTGCTTGCGCTCGGCATCTTCCTCTCCTTCTCCCGCGCCGCCTGGGGGCTCTTCGCGCTTGGCGTGGTACTGCTGATCTTCATCATGCTGCTGAAGGAGCGCAGCGGCGCCTTTCGCCTGCGAGTCCTGGTCCTGTCGCTGGCGGCGATCATCATGTTGGTCGCCTCGCTGCTGGTGGCGCTGCAGATCCCGAAGGTCGCCGAACTGTTTTCGGCGCGCGCTCAACTGGTGCAGCAATATGACGGCGAACATCTCGGCCGCTTCGAGCGCCATCGGATCGGCTTCACTATGATGATGGAGCGCCCGCTCGGCATCGGGCCGCTGGTGTTCGGCACGATGTTTCCCGAGGACGAGCATAATATCTGGCTGAAATCGCTCACCTCCTATGGCTGGATCGGCTTCGTCAGCTATATCGGCATGCTTCTCTGGACACTGGCTCTCGGCTTCCGAAACCTGCTGCTCGACCGGCCGTGGCAGCCCTTCCTGATGATCGCCTGGATCTCGGTTCTCGGCCATGCGACAATCGGCAACGTCATCGACATCGACCACTGGCGCCATGTCTATCTGCTGCTTGGCACGGTCTGGGGCTGCGCGGCGCTGGAAGTGCGCCACAAGCGCGAACAAAGACTAAGGGCAGCGTGACGTCTTGCTGTCCAAGTAGGCGTGCGGCTCCGAAACGACACCTTCGCATATGGCTGTCTATTTCGTCGCTCCTGCCGTCAGTCCGGCAATGAACCGTCGCTGGAAAACCAGATAAGTCACGATGAGCGGGAAAATCACGATCACCGCGCCGGCGGTCAGAACCGGCGTGTTGACGGTATAACGCCCTTGGAAAAACAGCATGCCGAGGGGCAGCGTCCGATAGGCGTCGTCGTTGACCAGAATGAACGGGATCAGAAACTCGTTCCAGGTCCATATGAACAAAAACAGCGCCAGTGTCGACATTGCCGGCACCATGAGCGGGATAACGATCTTGCGCAGGATAGAGAATCGTCCGGCGCCATCGAGAACCGCCGCTTCGAGAACTTCTTCCGGCAGTTGCTGCATCGCGCTGGCGAGGAAGATCGTCGAGAATGGTATCGACATCGCGATCTGCGGCACAATCAGAGCCGCATAGGTATTGATCAGTCCGAGATACCGCATTTCATAATAAAGTGGGATGATGAAGGCTTCCGCCGGCACCATCATGCCGAGCGTCAGGATAGCGAACAGCGTACGCCGCAGCGGAAACGACAGGTATGCGAAGGCAAAACCGGTCAGCAGGCCTAAAAAGACGCTTGCAGCAACGACCGGTATGACAACGATAATCGAATTCCAGAAGTAAATGTTGAAATGTCCGGCATTCCAAGCATCGACGTAATTTTCGAAATGTGGATATGCCGGCAACGCGAATGCACCCTGCAGAACGTCAGCCTTGCTCTTTATTGAGGTTAGAAGCAGGAGCAGGAAGGGGATGATCGTGACGAAAGCAAGAAGCCAGAGGACAATGCGGAGGAATAGCGGACCGGCGGAAATGTTAAATGAACGGCTCATCAAGCCAATCCTTTATGCTGCGATCCTACAAATCGGTGAATTGCATAGTTGATGACGAATGTGAGTATCGCGCCGACAATGGCGATGGCCGCCGCGGCGCCGAACCGATTGAGCTCGAAGCCGAGCTGATACATGTAGATGTTGGGCACGAGCGTAGCGTTGGCGGGTCCGCCCCGGGTCATTGTAAAAATCAGGTCGAAGCTTTTAATCGACGCTATGACCGTCAAAAGCAAAACCACCCTTATTTCCGGCAATAGAAGCGGCAGCGTTATCCAGAAGAAGGTTTTTCGCGCCGAAGCACCATCGACCTTGGCAGCGTCGAAAAGCGACGGGTCGATGCGCTGGATTCCGGTCAGGAAGATGACCATGCAAAAGCCGAAGAAATACCAAGTGGCAACGATCCCGACCGCGGGAAGGACAAAATTGAAATCTCCCAGCCACGGGAGTGCGAAGGCGCCTAACCCTGCTGCTCTCAGAAACTGATTGAACGGGCCGAATGCAGGATTGTAGAGCCACGCCCAGATGATGCCCAACACGGCAGTCGGCATGATGTAAGGCAGGAACAAGAACGTGCGCAGGGCGAGTTGTTCTCGTTGCTTTAGATTCCAGACGCAAGCAGCAAGAGCGATACCGAGCACGAGCGGCAGGACGCAGTAGAAGATCATAAGCTCGGCATTGTTACGCAAGGCTATATAAAAACGATTGTCAGAAAAGAGATCGGCGTAATTGCCCAAACCAACCCATTTGGGCATGGTCAAGCCGTCCCAGCTGGTCAGGCTCAATCCCAAAGCCGCGAGGATCGGTCCAAAGACAAAAGCCGCGTAAAACAGCAATCCAGGCAATAAATAGATAAAATTGGTATGTTGCGAGCCATCAAGTGCGGAGCGTTTCATCCAGTACTCCATAAAGCCAAAGCTGTGGTCATCGCGCAGCAAGCAGACCGCAATGTTCATTTATCTCGATCGACGAGACGCAGGTCACGACCGCAGGGGACGGCCGTGACGTGCACCCGCAATCTTTATTTCTTATCCTTCAGGTAGGCCTGATAGTCCTTGTCCATAGTATCGACAAAGGCTTCGGGCGTGATATTGCCGGACAGAAGAAGCGGCGTATTGTCGTCTATTGTCTTCAGCATCGTTGGGCTCGACCAATCGGGGTAATGGCCGAGAGCGTCGTTTGCGTTGAGTGTCTTCCACATTTCGATGCCGGAGCTGAGGAGCGGCGTCAGCTTTGGCTTTGCGTCAGCCGCGAGCGAAGTTGCCGGGAGATAGCCAGCATTGGCCCAGGTTTCAGCAGCCTTTTCTGAGACCATATAGTCGATATATGCGCCGGCTAGGTCCTGTGTCGGCTTCGTTTTGGCAAGACTCGTTATCGCCCAGGCAAGATCCACGCCCCCGACACTCATGGGCTTGGAAATACCTTTCGGGGCGGGAATGGCCATGAAGCCGATATCCGGATTGTGCTGCATGTCACCGAAATACCAGGTCCCGGAGATAAGGAACGCGCCCTGCCCGGAAATGAAAAGCTGGACGGCGTCATCACCCGAGATGCCTTCGAAACCGGGGAAAAAATAACCGCCCTGTGCCCACTGCTGCACGAGTTTGGCGGATTCGATGTTCCCCTTGGTGTTCCAGGAGCCGCCCCGGCCGTAAATCAGGTCGTCAAGCTCGGCGCGATTGCTCGCGTCGATATGCGCTTGGTCGATGGCGCCGATCATGTGCAAGGCCAGATGCTGCTTTGCCGAGCCCATCATGAAGGGCGCAATGCCCTTTTCCTTCAGCTTGTCGAGATCGGCTAGAAGCTCCTCGAAGGTTTGCGGCAGCGCTACTCCCGCATCGCCGAGGATCTTTTTATTGTAGTAGAGGCCAACGATCTCGCCGAGGCCTGATATGCCGTAGGTCTTACCGACCCCAAATTTTCCATCTTCCCAGCGGTCTCGAGCAAGCACGGAATCCGACTGGAGCTTATCCCAGCCATATTGTTTGATGTAGTCGTCGACCGGCAGGAGCAATCCCTCCTTGACCATTGCCCCCATGTCACCAGCACCCTGGTTGACCTTCGTGATGACCGGGCCATCACCTGCCGAAACCGCAAGCTTCAACGTCAACTTCATGTCATCAAAGGTGCGGGCGGTGCGCTTGATCGTGACGCCGGGATGGGCAGCTTCGAACTCCTTGTTCAGCTGCTCTATGACCGCACTCTGGCCTTCATAGGTTTGGTCATCCCACACGGCCAGATCGTCAGCGCGCGCGGCTGCCGAAAGGCCAAAACTCAAAAGCGCCGCGCCCGCAAGCGCGACAGCTGCTTTCAATCGGTATGCCGGCAGTATGCTGATCGATTTCACAGTTCTTGTCATCTGCTCCACCTCATCTGGTTTATTCTCCACTCCCCGCTCAGGCCTTGCGCCAAGCACCGGCCGACCGTTTTCTTCCCCCAGAGCTTTGCCTGGCTGGCGAATCTGAGGTAATCGTCAATGCATCCGCTCCTCTCGCGACCTAAAATGACAAAGCGCCACGCTGGAGGTGGCAAAGTGATGGACACCAGCTGCTTCATCCGCCCCGCGATTGAAGCGGATATCGACGCCCTTTTCGACATCTGCCTGAAAACCGCGAATGGCGGTCAGGATGCCAGCGCGCTTTATAGCGACCCGCATCTGCCCGGCTACATCTGGTCGGTACCCTACCTCAAATTCGCCAAAGACTTTGCCTTTGTTCTCGTTCAGGACGACCGGACGGTCGGCTATGTTGTAGGGGTGCCGGACACCGGCGGGTTCGACAAAGACTTGCAAACAAACTGGTGGCCGTTCGTCCGCCAGCAGATTGCGGGATTGGCACCCACCCGTCCGCGCGACGCCGACGTGATGGAACGAATCCAAAATCCGCGCAGCGGAACGGGGTGGCTTCAAGACCAGTACCCGGCGCATCTTCACATCAACATCCTTCCCGGACTTCAGGCAAGCGGTTGGGGGCGCAGGATGATCGACACGGAGCTTCAAGCGCTTCGGAATCACGGGGTCGGAGCCGTGCATCTCGGGGTCGACCCAAACAACGAACGCGCCAAAGGTTTTTACCGTCACCTTGGCTTTTCCCAATTCGAGCGGGACGGCTCCGTCGCCTTTGCTATGCGGATTGATCAGGGATTGGGTTGAAGCATTTCCTGGTTTCTCCGAGGTACGGAAAGGCCCTATCTCATAAGTATGACAACCCTTGATCGGCGAAAATCTCACACGCCCAAAGCTGCCTGCCCCGCACAAGGCGAGATCAGCGGACCCGTCTGGATGAACCTCCGCCGGAAGGCGTGGCGCCGTTATCGGCAGTAAAACAGGTTGCTCGGCGGCTCTATCAATCGAGGGCTTCATCATGAGCAAATCCTCGGCAGCTAGGTTCAAGGAGTCGGCGGAACGCGAATAAGGAGATAGCCAGGGAAGCCTAGGCCGGTTCCTCTTTGTGCGATCTTGGCGGGCGCACGGCTAACCAGACGATACGTATGGCGCATACTTCTACTCGACCCTCTTTATTTCATCGCGCATTTTCATCGCACGTTAATCCAAAGCCTACAGCTGGCCCCCCATTTGTCAAGGACATAGACAAATTGCCTGCTCCGATGTATTGAATTCCCGTTGGTCGCGGTAGTTGTGAACTCAATATCGCCCCATTAAGTATGCGCTCCGAACTAATTGGACTAGCTGGCCGGATGGCAATGACATCTTCTGTCGCACAGACTCCGATCGCACGAAAAATTTCAACCAATGCCGTCATCCGAACTGTGTTCGCGAACGGATCGATCTCTCGCGCCGATATTGCCAAGCTGACCGGCTTGTCAAAGCAGACGATTTCCGACGTGGTGCGCGACCTTGAGGATGACGGCTGGCTGAAACCAGTCGGGCAGACTGATGGCCGCCCGGGCCGGAATGCGATCACCTATGAAATCAATGCCAGGGCGGGACTGGCCGTCTCCATCGATCTCGGGAGCACCAAGATTGCTGCGGCTATTTGCGATCTGTTGGGGAACGTGGTTGCTGAAACCAAAGTATCCACCGACCCGCGCGGCGGAATGCATCTCGTCAATCAGTTCAGCGATCTTATCGTGGAACTCGCGTTTGCGGCCGGGACGAGTGCCGACAAACTCCGTCTCGTCGTTCTGGGCAGTCCCGGTGTGCTCGATCCAGCCACCGGACATATCAACGTAGCGCCAAGCATCCCCGGCATCGACGCAATCAATCTGCGGCAAGTCTTCAGCGACAGAATGGGTATACCCGTGATCGTTGAAAATGACGTCAACCTGGCCGCGCAAGGGGAGAGATGGCGGGGACACGGTATCGAAACCAGCAATTTTGCTTTCGTTGCTCTCGGCACGGGCGTCGGCATGGGCATCATCGCCAACGGAACTCTGTTGCGCGGCGCGCGTGGGGCGGCCGGCGAAATCGCCTATCTTCCGATCGGCGGAGATGCCTTTGATCCTGGCGGATTTACGCTTGGAACCTTTGAGAGTGCGGTCGGCAGCGTCGCGATGCTGCGCCGCTACGTCGGTTTCGGCGGGCGCAACGCATCCACCGTGGCGGATCTCTTCGCTGCTTTTAATGCAGGAGAAACAAGCGCCGCGGCTGCCATCGAAGAGACGGCAAGGCTGGTCGCAGTCGCCATTGCGGCAATCGGTGCGGCTCTCGATCCTGAACTGGTGATCACCGGCGGCAGCATCGGCGCAAGACCGGAACTCGTAAACGCCATCCGCGGTTTCCTGCCGCGTTGTACGCCTTATCCGCCGCGCATCGAGATCAGTCGCTTTGGGAACCGGGCCGCCCTGATGGGAGGAATGGGGATCGCGGTCGAACGCATGCATGACGATCTATTTGGTGTAAAATTGAGGGAAGTTTGAAGAGCGCGCGCCTTAGAGCCTTTCCTGGTAGCGAAACCGGCCAACGTGAGAGCGCCGCCACTTGAGAAGCGCAGGAAATGCGCTAGATTTTCCATCATGATAACAGCAACGCAGATACGCGGCGCGCGCGCCATGATCGGAATGAGTATCGAAGAGCTCGCCGCCGCCAGCGGTCTGCCGGTCGAGACCGTGAGAGCGCTGGAAAACGGCGAATTTGCCGGCGAGCCGCACGCGCTGTTCGATGTGCGCAGCACGCTCGAGGCGAACGGCATCATCTTCCTGTCGAGCGGCAATCAGGATGAAGGCGGCCCCGGCATACGGTTACGCGCCCGCAGTTCCACCGATGACGGCATCCGGCCGGAAAACCTCAACGCCGCCAACGACGACTGACGGAACCAGTCGGTCGCCCGAGCGTTTTGCTGTCCCATAACATATCGGGGCCCATAACATATCGGGGCCCATAACATATCGGGGGCAGTCTCTTGAACCGCAGCACTGGTCTCTACGTCATCATCGGCGTTCTTGTCGTCGCGGTCATCGGCCTTGGCGCCTATATCTTCCACGAGGAAAGCAAGCCGCAGGGCATTGAGATGAGCATCGGTAAGAACGGCGTCTCGATCGAGCAGAACTGATCGTCAAAGATAAGTTTTTGCAAGATCCGCGAGTTTGCCGCCATCCTTCACGCCCTGCCTGTAGAGCTGAATGATGACCGCACCGATCCGCTCGGCCTCCGGCGTCGTTTTGACGAGCCCGCGTTCGTCGCAGACCTTGTCGAGCACCTGCGAAAGCAGATCGAGATCTTCCGAAAATAGCGGTAAATCATGCGGATGAATTGATGATCGTAACATCACGCCGCATATCCTCCGAGGGCAAACGCATCCACGCTTGCATCGCCGGCCGCCCTCCGCAACCGTCATAAAGCCATTATGCGCGAGGGCCTGAACTTTAGCAACTGCGCAAATTTCAGCGGGATAAAATTGTGGAACAAAATTTTGTCGCGCGCGCTGTGTCCGCGTTTTGTGGCAGGAATCAGTGAGTGCAGACGTGAGTGAAAAACGCTTTCCCTCCCCCGTCCGGGTCCTTTCTCCAAACAACAGCCTGATCGTTTCGACTGTCTGGGAGGCCGTCGAGTATCTGAAAAGGTGGCCGAGCAAGCGTGGGCGCGATTATCGCATTGCCCGCCAGCACTGCCTGGATGCGCTCGACGGACTGCGCAGCCCGCGCGCAGCGCAGGCTTCCTTCGTCACGGCAGCGAAAACGGCAGGATTGCTGGTTTAAGATCGATTAGCCGTTACGGCCGCCGGCGGCGATGAGCTGAGGATGGATGGAACCTTCCATGATCACCTTGGCGGTAACTTCGATCACCCGCTCCTCGGCGAGGTCGGCGAGCGCGAGGGCGACATCGCCCTCCGACCAGCCGGCTTTGACGGCCTCGTCCGACAGAGCCTGGAACGCGTTGGCGAGGCTCTGCCTGCAAGTTAGATTGTGCTTCATATCCGCCATGCGCTCGCACTAGGCTACTGTGACAGGGATAATGTTAATTTACACAAGTTCGCGAGAATGCGAAGAGGTTGCAGATATTTTTCAATTCAAAATCGGGTTGATAACGCCAAAACTGGGTATAGCCTTAACAAAATGCAACAAATACCACCTCCACAACTGAGGCAGTACCAAAAAGAACTAAAGGATCTATTTGCGATGCACTCTCTAAGCGTATTTCATCGCGTTATTTATTTTAAATGGTCAAGGCGGCCGGAGCCGATGCAGCGGCCCACGGACCACAAGAATGCGGCAAATCCGAATGCGGCCCGTTTTCAACATCTTCTTGACACCCTGTCAATCAGCTTCGTCATCTTGGATGGGGTGAGCGTCGGGCTCGCTGGAGGATGTCGCGCGCAGTCGGTAGAGCCAATCGGCTGGCAGGCCCTAACCGCCGCGAACGCCTCTGGCGTTAATCACCTTAATACCACAACGACACCACACTCCGGTCAAAGTCCGCCGTACCATTGGCGGCTCACTTCTTCAGCTTTTCAGGAGGTAAAATGTCTATCGAACTAGACGCTACTACCTATGTACACGCCAAGCCGGCGACCGCCCATTCCTATATTTTGCCGGCCGTTGTCGATGTTCTCGAGAACAGTTTCCAGGAGGCAAATGAAACGGCAGTCTTCGACCTCGGTTGCGGCACCGGCGGCGCTGCAGCCGTGCTTGCGGAAAAAGGCTATGACGTCGTCGGTGTCGATCCCTCGAAGGACGGCATCGCGAAAGCGAGAATGGCCCACCCCGATCTTCCGCTGGAAATCGGTTCCGGTTACGAAGATCTATCCAGCCGGTATGGGACCTTCGATGCGGTCATCAGTCTTGAAGTGGTGGAACATGTCTATGATCCCAAGGCTTTCTCGACGACCATTTACGATCTGGTGAAGCCCGGCGGCATCGCGGTCGTATCGACGCCGTTTCACGGCTACTGGAAAAATCTGGCTCTGGCCGTGAGCGGAAAGATGGACGACCATTTTATGCCCCTCAAGGACAATGGCCATATCAAGTTCTGGTCTCCCGAAACGCTCAGCACGCTGCTCGTCGAAACAGGCTTCGAAGGCGTCGACTTCGAATATGTCGGGAGAATTCCACTGCTGGCGAAATCGATGATCGCGATCGCTCAAAAACCGCACTGAAGGCTGCTGAAAAACTCTCTGGCTTTTGAGTTGAAGCCATGATTCCCTGCGGTTGCAACAGCGGGGATTGATTTGCATGCGTGGCGGGGATGAGCGGACGGGATCGCTGTTTTCGTATGTCGACCTTGAGGCACGGGTTCCGGCAGGGCACCGGCTTCGTGCGATGCTCCGGTTGGTGAATGCATCGCTTGCGGCGCTGGATGGGTCGTTCGATGGGCTCTATGCCAAGACGGGTCGGCCGTCGATCGCGCCGGAACGGCTGTTGCGGGCGGTGCTGCTGCAGATGCTGTATTCGATCCGCTCTGAGCGGCAATTGATGGAACGGCTTGAGTTCGACCTGTTGTTCCGCTGGTTTCGTGGGTCTTAGGATCGATGATGCGGTGTGGCATCCGACGGTGTTCACGCATAATCGCGACCGGGTTCTGACGACGGAGGTGGCGCAAGGCTTCCTGTCGGCGCTGCTTGCACAGCCGGCGGTGAAGAAGCTTTCGAGCGCAGAGCACTTCTCGGTCGACGGGACGATGCTGAAGGCGTTTGCCTCGATGAAGAGCTTTCGCGCCAAGGATGGCGCAGGTGGCGACGATGGCGAGCCACCGGAGGGCGGGCGCAATGGCGAGCGTGACTTCCGCAAGGAGAAGCGCTCGAACGAGACGCACGCCTCGACCACCGACCAGGATGCCCGGCTCTACCGCAAGAGCAAGGGCCAGGAGAGCCGGCTGGCCTATCTGGGGCATGCGCTGATGGAGAACCGCAATGGACTTGTGGTCGACGGCGCGGTGACGCATGCGACCGGCACGGGCGAGCGGGAGGCAGCCAGCGAACTGAGCGAGGTGTTCGGGGTCGAGAACCGAACTAGCGGCGGCAGCGTGTTTCTGACGGTGAATATTCCATTCTCGGCCCCAACGCGCGACTGATCAGAGACAAGACCTGGCGTGTCGACGAAGTCCCACACCGCGATCAGCAGGATGCGGATGTCTCAGTCAACTGCACTCAGTTTCAACGAAGCGACACCAATCGCAACGTTGACGCCTTCTTCGCCTTCCAGCGACAACGGTTGAAGGGAAACGCTGTCGCGGCTTCCGCCAACCAGAACCTTGGCGCCGCCGCCGAGGCCAAGGCTGGCATCGGCCTCGACACCTCGATAGGTCCCCTGCAAGCCCAAAGCCGGCTTGCCACTAACGCTCGAGACCAGCCAGACCATCCTCCCAGCCTTGACGTCGCCGACGGCGAGGCCGAACTCGTCGATCGAACCCTTGTAAGTCTGCGTCGGGCCCGAGGGCGATGGCGTGAATGTGCACGAGACGGTCTGCTTGGTTTCGATGATCATCCCGACGCCTTTGGAAATATCGCACTCCAGTTTTCCGACCTCGAGCTTTGCAGCGCCTGCTGCGACTGGAATGAGAAATACCGAGCATGCGGCAATCAAGTGTCTGAACATTGTCGTTCCTTTCCTTTTGGTTAGCGCCACCCGTCAGCTCAACGTGCCAAAAGATCGCGGTGCTTGAATTCAAAATTTGGTCATGTTGGCCGCAGGTGGATTGGGTGACCGGACAAGGGTCTTCTTGTATTCCTCGACCGTCTTCAGTATCGGCCCAAGGACCCAGTTGTATTCTCGCCGATATTGTGATCCTCCTGCGGATCGGACTCGATATTGAAGACCTTTGGATACCCATTCATATGTGCAGCGCTCGCTCGAGCGCTTTTTTGATCGCCGCGATGAGCACGGATCCCGCGAAGGGCTTTCGCAGATACGCGATACACCCCTCCCGCTCTGCTTCGGCCCTCAGCCGCTCATCTTCGAGCGCCGTGATGAAGATCACCGGCAAGTTCACCCCAGCCTCTTTCAGCCTGCGCTGCAATTCGATGCCTGCGATGCCGCCGAGACCGATGTCCAGAACAAGACAGTCGATCGCCACCGCTGGATCGCGAACGAGAAAGGCTTCTGCGGATGCATACTCTACGTTCGCGAACCCGTAAGCGTTGACCAACCGCCCGACGCTTCGACGTATGCTTGCGTCATCATCAACGACAGCGATCGTGCGGCGCAGGTCGCCCACCTCAAGCCTCCCTCGTGATTACGGGCTCCTCGGCACAGTAGGCCTGCTAGATCTCGATTCATATTGTCCTAAGGGGAAGGTCGCCCAATCAAATCCCAGGCCACGATGCGCCCCGACCGGTGAGATCGATACTCGCGGCTATGGACACTGCCTCGGCCAGCGATCCTACTCCGAGCTTCTCCATAACCTGATGGCGGTGCACCTTCACCCTCCTCTCCGATATGCCAAGGGTATAGGCGATCTGCTTGTTGAGCTTGCCACGGACGATCAGCCCGAAGACTTCCGCTTCGCCCGCGCATCGGGAGCGATCGCGCTGCGGTTCGTCGATATGAAGCTGGCAGACTCCTTGCCGAGTGCGACGATCACATCCGGGCGACGAGGGGCGTACTTCTGCGCCAGGTATCGTCCTATGCGTGCGACATGATCGGCTTCCGGAAACCTCGACAGATCCAGAAACTCTGAAAACAGATCGATCTTGCCATCTGTCGCTTCCAGCAGGCGGCTGCGCAACGCTTCTCCGGCAGTGGTTGTTGCCGCGATCCGCTCATCATAGGCATAAAGTATTAGAACCCGCGGCGGCCGATCGAGGAGTGCGGGCGACGTATCGGCAGTGACACCGTAGGAATTCGAAGCAATTCGCAGGAGCGACGCCAGCAAGGACCAACCCATCGCAATCGACCTTCCCCTTGCCCAAGGCCATTGGTCCACCCTCAAAGCTTTGCGACGACAACACCTTCTTGGTGTATGTCATCCGTTGCAAACACCACTATTGATTGCCTTAGGATCCCGACGATTCCCCAAAGTGCAATATCGGAGGGCGATCACATTCGCTAGAGTTGGGCGGCGCCGGGTCGGAGTGCAATTCGCTGGGCGCTCTCTCACTTGAGGGTACACCCAATGTTCACTATCCGCCACCTCATCAAATCGGCACGCGATGTGATTTCGGTCGTCATCGCAGCACTTTTCCTCACGGCGTCCGCGTATGCACAAAGCGATCCTCTGCCCTCCTGGAACGACACCGGTCCGAAACAGGCGATAGTCTCCTTCGTCGAGAGAGTGTCCAACAGGGCTCGACCGATTTCGTCCCGGAGCCCGAACGGATTGCAGTATTCGACAATGATGGGACCCTTTGGGTCGAGCATCCCATGTACACCCAACTTGCCTTCGCCTTGGACCGCGTGAAGACGCTCGCGCCGCAGCATCCTGAATGGAAAAACGTCCAGCCGTTCAAGGCGGTGCTCGACGGCGACATGAAAACCCTTGCCGCATCGGGCGAAAAAGGCCTTCTGGAACTCATCATGGTCACCCATGCGGGAATGACGACTGAGGATTTCCAGAAGGTCGTGACCGACTGGCTTTCCACGGCACGCGACCCTCGATTCAAGCGGCCCTACGCCGAGCTCGTCTACCAGCCGATGGTCGAACTGCTGTCCTATTTGCGCGCCAACGGCTTCAAGACCTACATCGTGTCGGGTGGCGGCGTAGAGTTCATGCGGCCATGGACGGAGAAGGTCTACGGCGTCCCGCCAGAGCAGGTTGTCGGCTCCTCAATCAAGACCGAGTTCAAGATGCAGGACGACACGCCGACCCTGTTCCGTCTGCCGGAAGTCAACTTCATCGACGACAAGGCAGGCAAGCCTGTCGGGATCAACCAGGAGATCGGCCGCCGCCCCATCGCAGCGTTCGGCAATTCCGACGGCGATCTCGAAATGCTCCAATGGACGACGATGGCGGGTGCGCCGGCGCGCCTCGGGATGCTTGTTCATCACACCGATGCGGAGCGCGAATACGCCTATGACCGTAAGACCGATTTCGGACGCCTCGACAAGGCGCTGGACGCGGCCGCGATCACCGGCTGGACCGTCGTCGACATGAAGAACGACTGGAAGCAGATCTTCAAGAACTAGGACTGTGTGCGCCTCGGCTGGGCGGCGTGCCTAACGCTTGTGACATCAGACTTCAACAACGTGCATTAAGGTGACGGGCTTCCTGCCCGTTCCAACTGGGAGGATATTCGCCATGAAAGTCGACCGCTTCACCACGCTCATCTTCGCCGGAAGTTTCGCCCTGGCCTCCGCTGGCTTTGCGCAGGACGCCCCGAAGAAGCCGCACGTACCGCTCGAAAAGGCAATTGGCCAAGTCACGCCAACAGGTCCGGTGCCGTCATTGGCAGTGATCAATTCGGCTGGCGCCAAAATCGAAAACGGAAAGCTCATTCTGACTGGCGTCTCGGCCAATTCGATCGTCTTCGCCGACCGGCCGGTGCGAGCTGCCGGGCATGTGAAGACTGAACAGTTCATTATGCAATGGGACGACGGCAAGGACAATTTTGCCGTCGATCCTCCGAACGCAACAGTGTCGGTGCTGGGCGGTGACGGATCGGATGTCAGTGACACCGTCGTCACGCTGAAGACTCCGAAACTCGACGGCACGACACTGACATTCGATATCGCCATTCTGGAGGGAAGCCTCAGCGGTGCGACCGGACCCGCGGCCCTCTTCATCGATCACTTCGGTGGAAGTTTCGGCGGAGGGGGGGGCTTCCATGGCGGCGGCTTTGGCGGCGGCAGCTTCGGCGGCGGCGGCTTCCGCGGCGGAGACTTCGCGGGAGGTGATTTCCGTGGAGACGACGTGCATATCGGCGACACGAACATCAACCGTGTCGGAGGTACCTACTGGCATGCGCCCGTCTACCACGGGGCCTGGTATCGCGGCGCTCCCGTCGCGGCGGGCGTGGTCGCCGGTGCTGCCATTGGAGCCGCTGCAGCGCGGCCCTACTACAATTCCTACTACAACGGTCCGCAGTGCGGCTACTATCCCTACCCGCCTTGCTATTGATCTCAGGAAGGGACAACGTCACCTTCGTGGCGTGTCCCTCCCAGCAGGAGGACAGGCAAGACTGAAGCCGACGAGCCACAGCTTCAGGCATTCTGCCGCGCCCTGCCGGGCTATTGATCCGACCTCAACCCATCGAGATGGCATTCTCCAAGCTCAAGACCTTACTGCGAAAACGTGCCGCACGAAGCTTAGATACAATAACAAAGCCCTGGGTGAGATTGTCGGCATCTTCTCCGTCGAGGAATGACTGAATTTCTTCACAGCAGGTTATGAGGCGGAATAAGTGAGACACGCTTTAGATTAGTGAAGGCGAGAGGGCCTTGAGCAATTCGGCGGTCAGCGCAACGGACGGTCGTCGTGCTCACCTTGCGACAGCCGGATGTCCTGCAGGAATCGGACGAGCGACCCCGCCAGGAAGCAGAGTGCCGCAACAAATAGTACGGCGGCGCCTGGTTCGTGACGGTATCCCAAAAAGGCTACGACGAAGCCGAATAGGAGTAGGAGCGTCACGCCTATCCCTGACAGGACAGCCAGGTGCAATGCACTGTTCAATAGGCGCTCACGCCGCCTCAGCTCCCCGATTCCCTTCTTCAGCGGGGCTCGGGCGACGTCACTCTCGTGGATCTCACGGAGGTTTCTGATCCGCTCGGTGACGCCGGAAATCCGATTGACCAAAACCGCCACCATCGCCGCGACGCCATTGAGCATGAACGCCGGCGCGACCGCGTGATTGATCATTGTTGAAAGCTGATCGGCTTCCACTGACATACGGGCACCTTCGATCCTTTCGGCACGAACGGACGACCGCGGCGCCGGCGAGGCGCTACGGAATGACATTGACTGCACGCGCGGCCACGAGCACGAGCGTCAGCAATGAAATGGCACTTTCGAGCATCATCAGCCCCTTCGCACGTCGGGCGAGTGGCAGCACGTCGGTGGGACTGAACGCGGTCGCTGTGTTGAACGCAAGGGAAAGATAATCGATGTAGAGCGGCCGCCAGTCTGGCGCCGCTAGTTCGGGAGCCGACGCCTGGGGAAACAGCCAGTCGGGTTGTCCCGCCATGCCACGCGCGATGCGCGAGGGGCCATCCGCGTCGATCTGCCAATAGAGCAGCGAGAAGGTGAGAACGTTGGTGATCCAGATGGTAAATGACGACGTCAACAGCGACACTGATCGCGTCTCGGGCGGATGCACGGTGATGATCCCGACCATATCTCCGAGTTCCGCCGCCGTATTGCCTGCGTAGATACTGGCAAGCAGCATGATGGCGACATGCTCGATGCGCAGCCACATGGCCTTGTCGGTCGACACCGTCACCATGATCATTGGAACGATAGCTGCTACTAGGACCGCGTATGACACCCATCGCGGCATGGCATAGACGTGGTGCGGCAGCACCTCCAAAAGGGCGAACACCGCCAGGATCGCCATCACCGGAGGCCAGCGTGCTTCGTCACGACCTGCTTGGATGACATCGCTCATCGTCCCGCCCTTCGTCGGATATCGGATTTTGTCTTGAGAGGCGGCCTTTCCGGCCGCCCCTCCGTATCGCACGCCAGGTGGCGGTCAGTCGGTGCCGCCAGAGGTCTTCATCTCCTTTACCTGCTGCATAACTTGCTCCAGATTGTAGCTTGCAGGGTTCTGCAGTGGCGGGAAGTCGATGTAGCTCTCGAGGTGTTTCAGCCACAACTGCTGGCCGATGGGCAGGATATTCCAGTCATAGACATAGGCGGTGGACGGTGATGCAATGGCGCCGCCCATGCCGAAGAGTGTCTTGATCTGTGTTCCGACCGAGGTCTCGAACGGATCGCGCTTGATGTTGACGACCTGCGTCCACGAGTACGGCTGCACTCCGTGAATGAAGCCCGCCGGATCGTCGGACACCATTGCGAAGTACATCTTCCAGTTCTTGAAGCGGACCGCCGACGGGTCCTTGCCGGAATAGTACAAGAAAGAGTCGCGCTTGGATGGCGCCTTGCCTTCCAGGAAGTCGCGCTGATCCATCCCGTCAAGCGTGGTCTTGACGATCCCAGGATACTCACCCGCCTCGATCTCTTTCTTCAGTCCATCACCCTTGGGTCCACCAGCGATGTCGACCAATGTCGGCATCCAGTCGAGCGAGGCGAAGATGTCGTTCTTGACCGTGCCGGGCTCGATGTGCCCGGGCCAGCGAACGACCAGCGGCGCACGCATGCCGCCCTCCCAGGTGCTCAGCTTGCCGCCCTTGAACGGGGTGGTGCCGCCATCGGGAAAGGTGATCGTCTCGGCGCCATTGTCGGTGGTGAAGACAACGATGGTGTTGTCGAGCTGGCCCATCTCCTCGAGCTTCTTGAGGACGTAGCCGATATTGTCGTCCATCTGCTTCATGCCGGCTTCGTTGACGCCCCAGTCCTTGCCGCCGGGCTCGCCCACCATGGCCTGGTACTTGTCCGGCAGCACGGTGGTGATGTGCATGCGCGCCGGGTTGTACCAGACAAAGAACGGCTTGTTGGTCTTCTTGGGATCGTTGCGGTCGAGGAAGTCGATGACCTTGGCCGAGATCTCCTCGTCAATGCCCTTCGAGCGATCCAGCGTCAGCGGACCTTCGTCGGTGCAGCTCTGGTTGGCTGGGGATCCGTCGGACGACTTGCACGACAGCATCGGACGCGGCGGCGTCAGGCAGGTCGTGGTCTTCGGGTCCACGGCTGCGGGATTCTCCGCAAGTCCGGGGATCGGCGTGTTCTTGCAAGCCGGCGCGATCCCCTGCTCGACCGCCGTCTTGTTGATGTCGGGGAAGCTCACCCCTTGCATGGCGTCGAGGTGGTAGAGGTAGCCCCAATATTCCTGGAAGCCGTGCGCCGTCGGCAGGGATTCGGTGGTATCTCCGAGATGGTTCTTGCCGAACTCGCCTGTCGTGTAGCCGAGATCGTACAGGAACTTGGCGAGGTGAGGCGTGCCGGCCCGCAGGTAGGACGGGCTTCCGGGAATTTCCGGCAAAACCATGCCGACGCGCACCGGCTGCATGCCGGTGATAAAGGCAGTGCGCCCTGCCGTGCAACTCTGCTCGGCGTAGTAAGTCATGAACTTCGCGCCTTCGTGGCCGATGCGATCGATGTTGGGCGTTTCCCCGACCATCAGGCCCTCATGATAGATGCTCGGCTGCATCCAGCCGATGTCGTCACCCATGATGAACAGGATGTTGGGCTTCCTGTTCTCCTGCGCATGTATTGCCGCCGTGCTCGCCAACAGGCTGCCGGCGACCGCCATTGCTGCTGTTATGAACTTTGTAGTCCGTCTCATTTCGAATGCCTCCCTCAGGGGGTCGCCACATGGACGACCAAGGTTGGTTGAAAGACGAGTCGAAGCAAAAGAGGGTTTGTCGGCGACAGATCATTTCGGTAGAGACGCGGCTCTCGACCCGCGCGCGCGGTCACCCTCGACTTGCCGAAGAGGGCATGTCCACTCTTCCATCCATTTTCTACATTGTATTAGCGTAAGCAGATATTGCCCTTTGGGGAATCCCCGTGAGGGATTGCGAATTGCCACCGATCGGAGCCGTCGCGAACACCCTCCCTAAAGGACAATAGGCACGATCAGAAACCGCATGTCATAAAGATACACACAGGGACATTCAGGTGGGCATGGCCATGAGCGCAGCAGATGCATACGATCCCGCATTTGACGGGCTGGCCTGGGTGCCTGCACGGACGTTCACCATGGGATCGAACAGGCACTATCCGGAGGAAGCGCCTACGCATCCGGTCAAGGTCGACGGCTTCTGGATCGACGCGACGCCAGTAACAAACCGCCAGTTTGCCACCTTCGTCAAAGCCACCGGACATGTCACCGTCGCGGAAATGACGCCACAAGCTGCCGACTACCCAGGGGCACTTCCCGGAATGCTGCGGGCCGGCTCGCTCGTGTTCACCCAACCAAAGGCGGTCATCGGCTCCGACATAACACAATGGTGGTCGTTCAAGTTCGGCGCAGACTGGCGACACCCCTACGGTGGTCGCAGTGACATTCGTGGGAAGCTCGACCATCCCGTCGTTCATGTGGCCTACCGCGACGCCCTGGCTTACGCCCATTGGGCTGGCAAGGATCTACCAACTGAAGCTGAGTGGGAGCTGGCAGCGCGTGGCGGGATTGACGATGCCGAATTCGCCTGGGGCGACGAATTCAACCCAGATGGCAAGCTTATGGCCAATACGTGGCAGGGAACGTTTCCCACAATGAGCACGAAGCGGCCCGGCGCCGACAGGACATCGCCGGTTGGGTCTTTCCCCGCGAACGGGTACGGTCTTTACGACATGATCGGCAACGTCTGGGAGTGGACGTCAGACTACTGGTCAACCCGCCATCCTCAACCCGCGACCAAATCGTGTTGCATTCGTCAAAACCCTCGTGGTGGTGACCGAGAAGCAAGCCTCGATCCCCGCGAACCGAATGTTCGAATCCCAAGACGGGTGCTGAAAGGCGGGTCACATCTCTGTGCGCCGAACTACTGCCGTCGCTACCGTCCCGCCGCCCGTCATGCGGAACCGGAGGACACCTCCACCAGTCACGTTGGCTTCAGATGCGTCAAGCGAACCGAAATTTGACCCCCCCACGACCTCTCCAGTTCGATGGCCGAAGCACCTTTGCCACCCATCGATTCCCACAGCGCCCGGAAGTGCGTCGCGGCGGCCACCTGAGCAGCATCGAGAACACCTCTCGCCGCCAATGTCGTGATCGCGCTTTCGCGGATGTTCATCATCGCGGGAATCATGCGCGGGTTCGTCGCATCTGGCGGGTGGGCGCGGGGGAAGTACGGATTCTCAACGAGGGTGGGGCGAAGCTTCGGTGTGGGCATGTCGCGGAGAATGCCATAGCTGGGCCGAATCGTCACTAGGGTGCCGTGGCTGTCATGGCCCCAGAATGGCCCCAATTTTCGCAACTTGCCTCTTTCGAGGCTTTACTTTTTTCCGGAAAGACTAGGGTTTTCAAGGATTTAAATGGTCGGGGCGACTGGACTCGAACCAGCGACCCCTTGACCCCCAGTCAAGTGCGCTACCGGGCTGCGCTACGCCCCGACCTGCCGAAACGGCTTGCTTCGTTTAGTTTTTCAGCGCGTGCAATGCAAGCGGAAAAACCTTGCCTCCAACAAAAAGGGAGCGGTTTGCCCGAATGGTCAGATCGCGGCGAGCTTCAGCCGGCCTTCGATGGTCTGGTGGGGCTGCCATGTCTGGTAGTTGGCGATCGAAAAATGCGGTGTTTCGAACGGCGTGGCGTGGGTTTCGGTGATGACGGTAACGCCGGCGCCGGCGGCTTCGCCGGCGAGAATGCCGGCGACGGCATCTTCGAAGACCAGGCATTTTTTCGGATCGACGCCGAGGCGGCTTGCGCCGAGCAGATAACCTTCGGGGCTGGGCTTGCCTGATTTGACCTCCTGGCCGCTGACGATGACCTTCGGCATCGGGATGCCGGCGGCGGCCATGCGGCGCCTGGCGAGCTCGATCGGCGCCGAGGTGACGATTGCCCACCGGCCCTCAGCGATGGCGGAGAGGAAGCGGACGGCGCCGGGGATCTCGACGATGCCGGAGACATCCTCCATTTCCTCGGCGAGCAGCAGATCCGCCTCATGGGCCGGATCGACGCCGGGCAGGCCGAGCCCGCGGATTACGTCGGACGCGCGGATGCCGTGGATCGTCTTCAGGAAGACCTCCGGCTCGAAGCCGTGGCGTCTTGCCCATTCGCTCCAGACGCGTTCGACGACGGCAATGGAATTCAGCAGCGTTCCGTCCATGTCGAAAAGGAAAGCGTCGTAGGACCTATCAAGGATGTCATGGAGAGCGGGCACGGGTGTTTCCTTACAGCATGAGGCCGGGGCAGCCCCTGCGCAGGCGAGTAGCGGAGAGCTGCGGCGGCGTCAACGTCAGTCGTTGACGTCGGGGTGCGTGACGTTTCTGACGTCGGCAAGACCGCGGGCAGCATCGCGGCTGCCGGTCGCGGCAGCGGCTTCGAAGATGCGGGTCGCATCATCGTACATTTTGAGATTGAGGTAGCAGTAGCCGCGCAGAACCATCAGGTCGATGCGTTCCTGCTGCAGCTGGGCGCGCTGATCGAGATAGATCAGCGTGTCGCGATAACGCCCAGCGTCGAAGGCTGAAAGCGCACGGTCGGCGAGGATCGCCACCTGAAGCTCGGCGGCGCGCTGGCGGTTCTGCGGCGCCTTGGTGGCCGCGACGGCGGCATTGCCGGAGAGGCCGGCGCGCAGATAAGCAAGGCTCTGGCCGTAGGCTGCGTCTTCGCGGACCTTGCGGGTCGGGCTCTGCAATGCGGCCTCGAAGGCCGAGATCGCCTCCATCGGCCGGTTGATATCCATCAGGCACCAGCCGCGCGACAGCGCCTCGGCCGGCTTAAGCTGCCCCGCATCGATTGTCGTCGAGCAGCCGCGCGTCTGGCGCGGGCCGCGCGGAACGGTCACCGTCTCCATCGCCGGGCTCGCGGCGCGAACGACCACTTGCGACCCCGGCTGCAGGATAACGCGGCGCTCGGCCGGAAGCGGCTCGGTCGGGGGATTTTGCGTCGGCTGAGCCGATGGTTGCCGTGCGGCAAGCGTACCCTTCTCCGGCGGCGGCGTAACGGCATTCGGTATCAGGGAGGACGTGTCTTCAAGATTGGTGATTCGGCTCGACCGGCCGGCCCAGGCGCGCTGGAGGTCGAGCACGCCCTTGCGGTCGCTCAACTGCTCGCGGGTGACGACAAGGCCATAGGCGGACGGTTCGTCATCAGGTTTCCAGGCAAGCGCCGTCTCGAACCAGCGCGTGGCGGTCTGGAACTGGTTGAGGGAACGGGCATACCAGCCGAACTGCTGCGCCGTCGGCACGTATTTGCGGGCGATGACCTCGGCGGCGATACGGTGCAGCACGTCTTCGGCCAGATCGGCCGGCGGCTGCAATGCCATCAGGTTGGCGGTGGCGGCGAGATAGGTTGAAGTCGCATCCTCGGAATCGGCGCGCCAGCGGAACATCACCTCCTCGGCTTCCTCAGGCGCCTTGCGGGCGATTAGCGCCAGCGCCAGCCCCTGCGAAGCGGCCCCCGAATCTTGCTTGGCTCGGGCAGCGCGGAACCACTTCTCGGCATCGGCATCGTTGTTGCGGCGAAGCTGATACCAGCCGAGCAGCAACGCGTCGGAGGCGAGCCCCTCAGTCTCGGCGAGTTTTTCGAGACGGGCGATGTAGTCGGGTGCGATAACAAGCTTCGGATCGTCATTGCCCTCGGCCATGAAGCGTCGGGTGAGATTGTCGCGGATCGCATCGAATTCCTTGCTGCCGTCGGCAGCAGGCCTCTCCAGCGTGAGCAGTGCCTGCATCGGCTGGTAGGCAAGCAGCGTCGAGGCTTTTTCGACCGTCGCCTGCCGCTCGGCGGGATTGGTGCAGTTCTTCAGGATATAAGCGTAGGCATCCTGGCCGCGCTGCGCCCTCTCCGTCCGGATGAAGGCTTCGGCGACACGCCAGAGAATATCGACCTCGCTACAGGTGAGCAGGCTCGGTGTTGCAGCAGCGATATCGACCACAGTCGCATATTGCTTGAGGTCCGACGCATTGACGAGACGGGCACGGGCCTCGGCGACGTCGAGCCGGTCGAGCAGATCGGCCGGCGGCTGCCATCCGGCATCGGCTGCCTGGCGGTCGGCGACCGCCTTGCGCAACTCCGCATAGCGACCATCGGAATAGAGCTGCCACATGGCCTCAAGCTGCTTGTCGCCATTCTGCGGCACGGCGAGTGGATCGGCCGGCGGAACCCAGTTGGGGTAGAGCGCCTGAAGGCGGGAGATTTCGGCCTGCAGGCGCACCTTGTCGCCGCGGCTGGCGAAATAACGAAGCGCACTTTCATCGACTGCAGGCTGCGCAGGCGCGGCCGCCTGTTGCGGTGCTGGCGGCGCGGAAACGATGGGGGGTGTGACCGGCGCCGGCTGGGCGACCGTCTGAGGTGCCGCGGGCGGTGCCGCCGGTTGCGATGCTGCGGCATCCGGCTCGCGCGCGCCCGGTGCTGGCGGCGACGGGGATGTGATCGCCTCGATCTTGTCGGCCACCAGCTGCGCATTGAATTCAGGATTGCCGGCGGAAGCATCGGTCGGCTTGATGCGGCCCATCATCATCAGCTCCGGTGCCGGCTTGCCGGCAGACCCAAGGCCGAACTTTTCCTGCAGAGCGGCACGATCTTTCAGCCCGGTGACGAGGGTTGCCACCACGACTGCCGCTGAAATCGCCACGAGAGAAGACTTCACAGACACTCTGGATGCTTCTCCCCAATATAGGCCAGCCCCAACAGTTGAAGCGTGGACGGATAATAGAGTGCGGGCGCAAATTGCAGGGCCGAGATCGGCAACTTGGTCCCATCGACTACACAGGCCACAACATCGTTAACAATTCGATAACCTGGGTCCGGCAACACGGTCTTCGTCCGGCCGGTGGTCAGATCGATGGTGGCGGGAACGCCATCTTGCGACATCCCCTGCTGCAGACGGGTCAACAGCGTCTTGTCGGTGACACCGCCGCGAACAAGATAGAGCGGGATGCGGATGGCGTTATAGCCAAATTCGGCGTCGAAACCCTGCGCCGGCTGCGGCTGACCGCTGAGACTCACCCATTCGGCTGGAAGTTTGCGCGGGCCGAACTGCATCGTCTTCAACAGCGCCAAGCCATCGTCAGTCAGTTTTTGCCAGGCATCCGACGGAGCGAGCGCCGCCATCACCGGGATCGCCTCGTAAATCCAGTAGGACGGGTTGACGACGGGGCCATCCTCACGGTCGGTAGCGGCAAAACCCTGGCTCCCCGGCAACAGGAGTGTGTGGCCGGCCGAGTGCACGACTGTTTCGGCAAGCAGCGCCTGCGCCATTCGGGAGGCGGCGAGGATATAGTCGTTGCGTTTCCACGCCGTGCCGGCAAGCGCCAGCGCATAGGCGATCAGCATGTCGCCGTCCGAGGCGTTGTTGGTGTCGGTGACGTGCGGCTTGCCGTTCGGATCCCATTTCCAGACGGCCAGGCCATCGTCGCGCAGCAGCAGTTCGGTGCGGGTAAAATACCAGATCTGTTCGAAATCGGCGGGGCTGGCTGAGAGATAGGCGAGCAGCATGCCATAGCCCTGCCCTTCGCTGTGGCTGATATTGCCGTTGCCGTTATCGACGATGCGGCCGGTCGCATCGAGAAACTTCGCCTTGTAGGCCGACCATGCGCCAGCATTGATCATCGCCTGCTGTGCCCCGGCGGGCGAGCCCGCCGGGGCAAGCGCGACCGTTGCCGCCAGCAGGAGCGCGCGCCACCGCCTCATTTGGACCGGCCCAGTTTTCTGAGCATGCTCGAGGTGGTGATCCCGATCAGCAGCACGAAGACGACCAGCAGGAAGGCGTAGGAGAGGATATTCGTCGATAGCCAGTTGGCGGCGATCAGGCGGTAATTGGCGATCGACCAGGGGGTGGACGGCACGAAATCGAAACGGGTGACGGGCACGGTTTCGATCTTGCCTGTCTTGCTCGAATAGGTGGTGATGTGGCCTGACATCTGCGGCCAGTTCAGCCGCGCGGTCAGAACCTCGAGCCCGTCACGCAGGTCCTTTGCCGACGGCGCCGCCACCACGGTCCAGGCGCCAGCCCCCGCAGGGCTGGAGCCCTGGGCAACCAGCAGCGTGTCGGCGTTGGCCGGCGTGAAAATCTGCTCGGCGCCGGGGATGAATTGCAGCGAGCTGCGGGAGATATCGAAATTGCGCGACAGCCACTCGCGGAAGGCAGTGACCCGGTTGCGCAGGACACCGCCGCTGACTTTGGAATTCCACTCCTCGAAAGCAGTACCGGTATCGACGACGCCCGCCTGCGCATCGGGCACGGGACGCCATGAGGCCTGGCTCGCCGTGGCGATATTGGTCTGCGACAGCGCGGTTGCCGGCATCTGCGAGATGGAGCCGATGAAGATCGCGTCACGATCGCCGATCGTATTCGCCGAGGCGACAGTTTCGACGGCGATTGGATGGCCGGCGGTGATCGCCATCTGGCCGAGCAGCGTGGCGGCGGCCGAAAGCGTATCGGCGTCGATGCGGTCGATGAAGAGCGGCGTCGGCTCCGTGGCCCGACCATAGGGATAGGCGGTGCCGGCCATTGCGGCCAGATTCGGACGCTGACCGACGCGGGCGAAATCCGGAATCTGCAGCTCGGAGGTATCGAACAGGGCAAAACGTGGGGTGGCGCCGGCGGTTGAGCCCGGCGCGCAGACGGCATCGTCCTTGGTCATCAGGATCGCCTCGACCGCCACCGAATTGAGACCTGGCTTGAAGTGACGCATCGTCACGCGGATCGGCAGATGACGGAGAATGCCGCCCGATGTCGTGGTGATCGGCACGGTGGAGGCGATGTTGTCGTTGACGTAGATATCGATGTGGCTGCCGGGCATCACGTTATCGGTGTAGGCAGCGTCGAGCAGCACCTTCGCCTCACCATAGGCATTGGCATAAAAATCGGCCGGCACGGCGATATTGAAACTGGTCCGCAACCGCCTGCCAGAGAATTCGGCGGTCTTCACGCCGAGCTGAGACAAGGCGATGTTCGTGTCGGAAAAGACCAGCGGCGCGTTCGGCGCGCTCCAGCGCTCGGTGGTCAGCACGTCGCGGCGAACATCCGAGGACCTGTCCGTCGGCGAGACGATGGTATCGATCGCCGAGGAGACCGCCTGCCAGGAGGGGCCGCTGATCAGAAGCACCGGCGAGCCGCTGCGCGGATCGGTGACGAAAGCGGCCAGTGCTGCACTTTCGGCGCCGGGCGGCAGGCCGGGAAAGAGCGGCCGCAACTCCGCCGCGGTACCGACGAGCACGCTGAGCTTGCCAGGCCCGCCGGGCGGAAGCGAAGCGGTGTTGAAGGCAAAGATCTGGTTCGGCATGCTGCTCAGCACCGACAGGCCCTGCGCCAGCCGTAGCAGCGGCTTGGTGGTTCCCGGCTGCTCCAGCGCCGGGACAACGATGTCGAACTCCGTCTTGCCGGCTCCGTCGACGCCGATGGCGCGGATTGCGTCGGCGCTCGATAGCTGGGCGGCATCCCCGCCGGCAAAGCTCAGATAGGTTCCGGCCGGATCGATATTCGACCACAGTTCATAAGTGGACTGGATGCTGCAATCGGTGCGATGGCGCTGATTGGCTTCGAAAGTGACGAGGTTGGCACCCGGCTGCAGCAGACCGGGCGGCTGTTGAGATAGACGGTCAGCGTCGAGGCCTCAGGCGCAACGACGATTGAATTCTGGTAGGCGAAGGTGAAGCTTGCCTTGGCCGCCGCCTGTTCCGGCGTCAGATAAACCGACCATGACCGACGGTCGTATTCACCGGCGAGGCCAAGTTTCGAAAAGGGCACGACGAAGCGACGGCCATCGCCGGCACGCGGCGGCCCAACGCTGTTTGCCGCTGCGGCAGACTGGGGCGTAGGCATCGCCGGCTGCGGCTGAGTGGCGACCGGCGGAGCAAAAGGAGGGGGAGCAGCCAGGGTTGAAGGTGCGGGTAAGACGGAAACCGGAGGCGCGACGGGAACCGGCGCGGTGGTTGCGGGAGGTTTGGGCGGCGTCAATCTCGGGGTAACGGACGCACCGGGCGGCCGTTCGCCGGACATGTCGAAGGGTGCCGTCTGCGCCTGGACGAAGGCGGAGGCATTCAGCAGGAGAAGCGAGGCGACGACGATCGTTCTCATCCGGCGTTGACCTTTGCCGCCTGCTGCTGGGCTTCCCGCTCCGGCCGCATACTGCGGAAGAAGTAAACGAGGCCGCGGCTCGTCTGGTAGAACGACATGCCGAGAAACCAGATGGTGCCGCGGATCAGGCCCGGATTGCGGCGGCGCGAGGCCTGGAACTCAGTCCACTGATCGGAATTGGCAAACATCAGGTCGGCGATCAGGCGATGGTCGAGCGCGCTTTTCGGCACGTACTGGCAACCGACATTGCTGATGTCACCCGACGGCTCAATGTTGCGGACGATGAGCGGCAGGGTTTCCAGATCCGCGCCGCTATAGGGCCGGAAGCGGATTTCGCCGACGGCGCCGACCAGCATCTCGTCGAGATGCTTGTTGAAGATGTGAAGCCTTGCGCCGTGAACCGAGACGTCCTCGATCGAGGCCGTGTACCACTTGCCGTTGGCGCCGAATTCGCAGCGCCGGTTGACGCGGACGCGACGGGACGAGGCGCGCTCGCCGCGCTCCGACACGACACCAAGCGCGCAGCCGGCCATGATCAGGTTGATGACATTCCATCCGCCGACGACGAGTGTGACGTCGGCCTTATAGGGCTCGGCGTAGATCTTGTAGATGGTGATGACGAGCGCAACGATCTGCACCGCAAAGATGACGAAGAACGGACGACTGATCTCCGACAGTCGGCTGACGGCGATCGATTCGTCCTTGGCGGTGACCTTGAAGGTCGGCTTTCTCGGATTGAGCATGACGGAGACGACGGCCGGCAGCAGATGCACGGTCTGGACATATTCGTAGAGCTCGGAAATCCAGGGCCAGCGGAACGACCCGTAGAGGTAGTTCTGCATCATCAGATTCACGAGCATATAGGCAAGCGTATAGGCGAGAAACTCGCCGCCCGAGGCGGTGAAGATTTCCAGATCGAAGAACAGGTAGAAGAGCGGCGCAAACAGGAAGATCGTGCGCGGGAACGGGAAGAGCCAGAAAAGCGTGGAGGACATGTAGCAGAAGCGCTGCGGGATCGTCAGGCCGCGCTTCAGAAGCGGAAAGCGGAAGCGCAGGATCTGCATCATGCCCTGCGCCCAGCGGCTGCGCTGGCCGATGAAGCTTGCGAAGGTGGCCGGCTGCAGACCGGCGATCAGCGGCTTGTCGACATAGATGCTGTTCCAGCCGCTGCCATGGAGCGCCAGCGCCGTCTCGCAATCCTCGGTGATGCTGATGCCGGAAAAGCCGTTCTGGGATTCGAGCGCCCTGCGGCTCAGAACCGCGGCCGAGCCGCAGAAGAAGGCGGCGTTCCATTTGTCGAGGCCGCGCTGGATGATGCCGTAGAACATCTCGTTCTCGCTCGGCATCTTGTCGAAGGTGCGCAGGTTGCGCTCCAGCGGATCGGGATTGATGAAGAAGTGCGGAGTCTGGACGAGGAAGAGCTTCGGATCGTCTTCGAAGTAACCGACGGTCTCGAGCAGGAAATCGCGGGCCGGCGCGTGGTCGGCATCGAAGACGGCGATGAGTTCGCCGGTCGAATGTTTCATGCCATTGTTGAGATTGCCGGCCTTGGCGTGCTCGTTGCGGTCGCGCGTAAGGTAGCTGACGTCGAGATCGTCGCAGAGCTGCTTCAGTTCGCTATGGCGGGCGGCCGCCGCCTGGGCTTCGAGCAGCTTGCCGGAATTGCGCTTCTGCAGGGTGCCGCCGTCGTCGAGCAGCCAGACATGCAGTTTCTCGGCCGGATAGTCCATGGCCTTGGCGGCGGCCAGCGTGTTTCCGAGAAGACCGGCATCCTCATTGTAGGATGGCACGAAGACGTCGACATGAGGAAGGCGCCCGGGATTGGCGGCACGCGAGGGGCGCGACGGCAACGGCGTGGCGACGATGAACAGGCTGAGCGCCAGCATCGCGACGCTATACATTTCGGCAAGATAGAGCAGCAGGCCGGGAATAAAGTTTTCCAGCTGATTCAGAGGCGGCAGCGTATTGGTGGTGCGCCAGTAAACATAGCGCAGCACGATCGACGTGCCGAAGGCGAGCGCCACCAGGCGCCACGTCCCCTCGCCCTTCAGAACCTTGATCAGCGCCATCACAGTCACGACCGTGATGCTGGTGATGAGCTGGGTCTGCAGGTTGACCGGCAGCGTGATCAGCACGATCATGCAGAGCGAAACCACTGCCCATATGATGACACTGCGGGCTTTGCGCATCGGCGTTCCTTCGAAATTGCTCAACCGGGGCACCAACTGGCGCCCGCGGGCATGCTCATTATCTCCGGCAGGCGGCCGTCATGGCCGCGTCGCCTATGCAGTCCGGCGAAGGCACGGTGACGCCGATTGCCCTTACCGATTGTTCGATTGGCGCGGCGGCCGCATCCGACCTTGCACTCGTCTGTGAAGCCTCGCCCGGCAGCGGCACGCGCGGGCCGATGGGTGCAGGCACCGATGCGGCACCTTGAGCCGGTTGCGGCGATGAGGCGCTACGAACGGCAGCTGCCCGCGGCCGGCCGACAATGGCAGGCGCCGGCTCGTAACCGATCGGCATCGGGCTGGCACGATAGCCGCCCTCGTCCGGATAGGTCGGCTCGCCGGTGCGCCCGAGTGCTGCGTCGGCGGGCGGCGGATTGCCGTAAGGGTTCCAGACCGCGCCGTCGAAGGTGCCTGATATGGTGTAGCCATAGACGATGCCGAGCAGCTGGCGCTCGCTCGCTCTGGCATCGCAAAGACGCAGGCGCAGCTGGATCATGCCGAAATTGCGCGCCTGGGTATTGGCAGCAGTGCTCGAGCGGATCTGCTGCCAGGCATAGACGCAGGTGTCGCCGGCACGACTGCGGCCGGAGGCATAACCGAAAGGGCCATAGGCATTCTGCAGGAAGGTCGCCGACGTCGCCATCGGCACGCCGGGGGCCGAACGCGCCACCTCGCGGGTAATGCCGCTCTCGTTGATCATGCTGTAACCGGCATTGCCGGTACCGGGATTGGCCCCGGAAGCGCCGAAGAATTGGACCTTCAGGAAATTCTGACCGAGCACAGAGGATGACGTAAATAGCGAGATCGTCTGCTCGACGCCGTTGCCGCGCTTGCGCTCGACGACGCTGACGATCGACGGGCCGCCCGGCGGCGGCAGGACCAGCGCCTTTTCAGGCGTCACCGTCTCCGGCCCGGAAGGCTGGCGCACACCGCCTGTCGATGTGCAGCCGGCCATTATGCCCGCCACTGCCACCAGCGATATCGTCTTCCGCAATCGCATGTCTCGATCCGCCGAAATCGTATTTCTAGAGATCCATTCGCAAGCCGAAACGCGACGAATCGTCGAATCAACGACCGGTTGGTCGTCCGTTCGGAATAAACGTCCAACATGGTTAGCGAAAAGTAAACAAGCGAGCCCTAACATCGCTGGATGGACTCTTTTCGAACTTTGTTCAGGCAGCTCAACCGTATGATGCAGAAATTAATTTAGTAACAACTTAATTACTCTCAATGCGCCTGTCTTCCGCTGCGGCGAAAAGCTCGCGGGGAACCATGCCGCATGGCCGGCGTTGCCTTGAGGTCTGGGGTAGAAAGGAGAACATCCCATGCGCAAGACCATGCTGGCTGCGGCCACCATACTGACCATCAGCTCCGCCGCCTTCGCGCAGAGCACCGTCATTGTCACAGATCCCGCACCAACCGGCTCCGTCGTGTTGCCCGGCGAGGTGCGCACCTATGTGATGGAGCAAAACACGCCGTCCGTCGTCTATGACGGCGATATCGCGGTCGGAGCGACGCTGCCCGATACCGTCGAAGTCCACACAGTGCCGGACATGGACGGCTACGGCTATACCGTCGTCAATGAACGGCGCGTGATCGTCGAGCCGAAGACCCACCGCATCATTCAGGTGCTGGAATAACGCGGTCTGGATTTGCGGACGTGCGGCCGTATTCCGGCTTCACGTCCGCTCGTCTCCCGCCCTCGCCGGTACATTCAGAAGTTCGCGGATCTTATGAGCGAGCTGCTGCAGGCTGAAGGGCTTGGAGAGCAGGGAAACGCCGTGATCGAGCACGCCATTGTGGACGATGGCATTTCGGGTGTATCCCGTCGTGTAAAGGATCCGGATCGTCGGCCATTTCTCCTGGACGACATCGGCAAGCTGGCGTCCGCTCATCTGCGGCATGACGATATCGGTGAAGATCAGGTCGACTGCCGGATTTTCTTCGAGCAACAGAAGCGCCTCGATGCCGCTTGCCGCCTGCAATACGGTGTAACCGAGTTCATGCAGGCTTTCGGCGGTCATGGTGCGGACGTGCTCATCGTCCTCCACCACCAGGATCGTATCGTTGAGACTGCCGTGAGGAATCGGCTGGGTGCCGGCTGCGCCCGACCGGGCGTCCGTCACGCCGACACGACGGGGGAGATAGATCTTCACCGTCGTGCCCCTGTCGATCTCCGAATAGATCTTGATGTGGCCGCCGCTCTGCTTGACGTAGCCATAGACCTGGCTGAGACCGAGGCCAGTGCCTTTGCCGGGTCCCTTGGTCGTATAGAACGGGTCGAAGGCGCGCTCGATCACCTCCGGCGACATGCCGGTGCCGGTGTCAGTGATGCTGACCATCACATATTGGCCCGGCTCGACCTCCGAATGCATGCGCGAATATCGCTCGTCGAGTTCGGTATTGGCTGTCTCGATCGTTAGATTTCCGCCGCCCGGCATAGCATCGCGGGCGTTGACGGCAAGGTTCAAGATGGCATTTTCGAGCTGGCTCAAATCGGCAAAGCTCGGCCAGAGACCGCCGGCAAGCACGGTCTCGATGCGGATCTGCTCTCCGAGCGTGCGCCGCAACAGCTCAGACATGCCGCCGACCAGCTTGTTGAGGTCGATCACCTCCGGGGCGAGCGGCTGCTGGCGCGAGAAAGCGAGAAGACGCGCGGTCAGTACCGCCGCCCTCTGCGCACCGTCTTTGGCATTCTGGATGGAGTATGGCAGGCGGGGATCCTCGCTGCCGCTCAGCCGCCGCTGCGCGAGATCGAGGTTGCCGATGATGATCGCCAACATGTTGTTGAAATCATGGGCGACGCCGCCGGTCAGCTGGCCGATCGTCTCCATCTTCTGCAACTGGCGGACTTGCGCCTGAGCGGCAGCATTCTCTTCCATCTCATGCCTGAGCTCGGCAGTGCGCTGGACCACCGTCTCTTCGAGGCGCGTGTTGAAGCTGTTGAGCTCGCTGCGAAGGCGGCTCTGTCGCTCATGTGCGATAATGATCATCTCCATCAGGCCGACGATGATCGCGGCATTGATGAAATAAGTGGAAAGGCCGACCCATTGGCCGGCGCTGACCGGCCAGAAGACATTGTGCGGCTCGACGAAAAACTCCTGGACTATGAAACCGGCAACCAAGGCCGCGACAAGGCCCGGCCCCCCGCCGCCTATGAAACTGGCGAGCAATATCGCCGGAAGAAAGCTCAGGAAGGGAAATTCGGAGAGAGTGTCACTGGCGGCAAGCCTCAGAAGAAATGTCAGGCCAACGAAGGCAATGGCCAGCGGATAGGTATAACCCGGCCTGTGACGCAGCCAATCCGTGGCACTCAGCAAATCCATTCGACACCCCTTCTTACAGCGCCGCCATCTTACAGCGCCGCCATGTCTTTTCAGACGCGCAAATGACGCTGCAACGCTTTGAATTGCTGCACAATTCTATTCCTCGAATCTATGCCGGTTTAAGGAATTATGCAGGAGCCGTTGCGGAAAACGGCATCCCAGCTTTTGCACATCGAATTTCAACCGGCAATATGCTGTTTCTCGTACCGCCGGGCACGACGTCTTGACGAGCCGTGCAAGCAGTCCACATAAATCTCCATGCCTAAAGCGCGTCGCGATCTTTCAGATTCGCTCCTCGCGCTTTAGGTCTTTGTTATTACGCATGTCGTTATCGCAAAACCGCGGCACACTTTTGCGCGACATGCTTTAGCAAGGGGGCAATGGGTGGACGGGATCATAAAAGACATATTCATCGTCGAAGACGACACGCTGATTGCCATGCTGCTCGAGGACATGCTTGCCGATTTGGGTTACCGGGTCTGCGCCAGCGCGCCGGATCTGGAACGGGCGTTGGCAACCGCCAGGGATACTGAGTTCGACGCTGCAATCCTCGACGTTTCGCTTGCCGGGCAGAGTTCGCTGCCGGTCGCAAAGCTGCTCGACGAACGCGGAAAACCCTATCTCTATGCAACGGGATATGGCGCGCCGCCTGATGGCAGCAGCCCAAGCATGCTGCCCGTGCTGCAAAAACCCTTCCAGCTCAGCGAACTCGAACAGGCGATGAAGCGGCTTACTGAAACCTGAGTTCCTGTTCAACGCACCTGATCAAGCAGACGCTTGCATTCCAGGAGGTCGTAGAGCGCCTCCTGCAGCAGCGCTCGGTCTTCCTTGCCAACGCTCGATTTGCCGATCGAGACTTCCTGCTCGTCGTCTCCAGCGACGAAATTGAAGAACCTGCGGGTGATCGGCGGTTTGGCGCGGCCGACAATCTGGTCTTCATCAGCCATGCCGACGCGCGGTTCCCCGGCACCCACCTCCTGCACGCCCGACGCAAGCGCCTCGACGCTGGCAAGATCACCGTGGCCGACTGATATGACAAACTTGTTGCCGTTGGTCTTCAGAAGCTTCTGCACACCCTTGATCGTATAGCCGTGATCATAGAGCAGATGCCGGATGCCCTTGAGAAGATCCACATCCTCCGGTCGGTAGTAGCGACGGCCGCCGCCGCGCTTCATCGGCTTTATCTGGGGAAAACGCGTCTCCCAGAAGCGCAGCACATGCTGCGGCAGATCAAGATCGTCTGCGACTTCGCTGATGGTGCGAAAGGCATCGGGGCTCTTGTCCAACGTCATACTGCTACGCGACCTCGCGGCTCGATCCTACGGCGACTCATCATATTTCAACGGTTTGGCGTCGACAATTCAAGTCATGTCTCGACGTTGCGCACAAGGATGGTCAGTGCGAGAGAGAAAAAAAGCCGTTTCGAAACGGGAAGCCGATTATCAAGGAGCCGGATTCAGCGGCTTCAGCTTGATCTTGCGAGCAACATGCGCCTTGAGGATGCGCGTCTTCAGCACGTTCGACGCTTTGAAGGTCATGACCCGGCGGGGGGAAATCGGAACCTCCTCGCCGGTCTTCGGGTTGCGGCCGATTCGTTCGTTCTTGTCGCGCACCTGGAAGGTGGCGAAGGAGGAAAGCTTGACGGTTTCACCACGCACTATGGCGTTGCAGATCTCGTCGATGACAGTTTCGACCAGTTCGGCAGATTCGGTCCGGGACAGCCCAACCTTTCGGAAAACGGATTCCGCCAGGTCTGCTCGCGTCACTGTTTTTCCGGTCATGGTTTCCCCGCCCATACAAAATATTTTGTGAAATCGCACGAAGAGTATTTGTCTTGCGCCTTACGGTCAAGCTCTTGTTCGCCGCCAGTTTTTTAGGATTCGTGCCTACCAGCGCAGCAGAACCGCACCCCAGGTAAAACCGCCGCCCATCGCTTCGAGCATCACCAGGTCGCCCTTTTTGATGCGGCCGTCGCCGGCAGCGGTGGCAAGTGCCAGCGGGATCGAGGCGGCCGACGTATTGCCGTGCAGGTCGACGGTGATGACGACCTTCGCCGCATCGATGTTCAGCTTTTTCGCCGAACCGTCGATGATGCGGCGATTGGCCTGATGCGGTACCAGCCAGTCGAGGTCATCGGCGGTGGTCCCGGTCGCATCGAAAGCCGCCTGAATGACATCGGTGATCATGCCGACGGCGTATTTGAAGACCTCGCGGCCTTCCATGCGCAGCTTGCCCACAGTGCCCGTCGTCGACGGTCCGCCATCGACATAGAGCTTGTCCTTGTGCGAGCCGTCGGAACGCAGATGCGCTGTCAGCACACCGCGATCGGCAACGGTGCCCTCGCCTTCGGTCGCTTCGAGTATGATCGCGCCGGCGCCGTCGCCAAAAAGCACGCAGGTGGTGCGGTCGTTCCAGTCGAGAATGCGCGAAAAAGTTTCGGCGCCGATGACGAGAACGCGCTTGGCAAGACCGCCACGGATATAGGCATCGGCGGTCGTCACCGCGTAGACGAAACCGGTGCAGACGGCCTGGACGTCGAAGGCGAAGCCGTGGCTCATGCCGAGGCGGTTCTGGATGTTGACCGACGTTGCCGGAAAGGTGTTATCCGGCGTCGAGGTGGCACAGATGACAAGATCGATATCGGCAGGCGTCAGGCCGCCATTGGCAAGGGCTGCGCGTGCGGCGGCCTCGCCGAGTGACGCCGTCGTTTCGTCATCGCCGGCAACATAACGCTGGCGGATGCCGGTGCGCTGGACGATCCATTCGTCCGATGTGTCGACGATGGCCTCCATGTCACGATTGGTCATCACGCGCTTCGGGAGTGCGGCTCCGAACCCGCGAACCACTGAACGGATCATCTTTGATTGAACCCCATCGCTCATGCCGCTTCCGGGCCCATCGGGGGCAGCCGCTTGGCATGATATTTCTTAAGATCGTTTTCTATTTTCTGATTGAGGCCGTTCTTGGCCATGTCGTAGCCGACTTCGATGGCGGCGGCGATGCCTTCGGCATTCGCCCCGCCGTGGCTTTTGATGACGATGCCGTTCAGGCCGAGGAACACGCCGCCATTGACCTTGCTCGGATCGAGCTTCTCGCGAAGCATGTCGAAGGCGCTTTTGGCGAAGAGGTAGCCGATGCGGGCCAGCAGCGTGCGCGACATGGCGGCACGCAGATATTCGCCGATCTGCTTGGCGGTGCCTTCGGCGGTCTTCAGGGCGATATTGCCGGAAAATCCTTCGGTGACGACGACGTCGACCGTGCCCTTGCCAAGGTCGTTGCCCTCGACGAAGCCGGAATATTCGAGCGAATCGATGTTCGCCTCGCGCAACAGCCGGCCGGCCTCCTTGACTTCCTCCTGGCCTTTCATCTCCTCGACGCCGACGTTCAGGAGGCCGACCGTCGGACGTTCGACCTCGAAGAGCGCACGCGCCATGGCGCCGCCCATCAGGGCAAAATCCATCAGCTGCTGCGCATCGGCGCCGATCGTCGCACCGACATCGAGCACGATGCTCTCACCCTTCAGCGTCGGCCAGATCGCGGCAATCGCCGGACGCTCGATATTGGCCATGGTGCGCAGACAGAACTTCGCCATTGCCATCAGCGCCCCGGTATTGCCGGCCGAGACCGCGACATCGGCGTCGCCCGTCTTCACCGCCTCGATCGAACGCCACATGGTGGAGATATAACGGCCACGGCGCAGTGCCTGGCTCGGCTTCTCATCCATGGCAACAGCAAGCTCGCAGTCGTGAAAGAGCGACTTTTCCTTGAGCTTCGGAAACCTGGCGAGAACCGGATCGCACTGTTCCTTGAGACCATAGAGAACGAAGGAAATATCCGGATGCCGATCCAGCGCCTTGGCGGCGCCGGGGATGACAACCTGGGGACCAAAGTCGCCACCCATGAGGTCGAGAGATATTCTGATCACGCGTCCCTGATCCTTCTTTTCGCCGAGGGCGAAATTTCGGCCAAAATACCGGTTTTGGCGTCGCTTACAACTGAATTGTGTCAAATGCCAGAGGGGCTTCAGTCCTTTTTCCAGTCCTTGAGGATGGCGAAAGCGGAAGGCTTTTTGTCGTCCTCGCCGCTGTCCTCGACATGGCCGGCGAATTCGATGCCCTGCTTGCGTGGATAGGGATCGATTGCGAGAGCAGCGAATTCGGCAACCACCTCGCCGGCATCGATCGTATCGCCGACGAAGGTCTCGGGCAGATCGGGACCGTCCGGATCGAGCAGCATCTCGCCGGCGTCGTTGCCCGCCTGGCGGGCAAGCTTGGAGCCCTCCGGCACGAAGATCTGCTCGAAATTCTCGTCGATGGCGGATTCGACCGGTTCCAGCGTCACGACGCAGGACTGGACGATCTTCGCCTGCACGCGGCCCTTGATGCGCACGCCGTCGCGCTTCCAGCGGGCAATCTGCAGATCGGCGCGGAGATCGCCGACGGAGAGGACGTTCCAGGTCTCGGCAAGCGCCTTCAGTTCGCTGGTGTCGGCCTCGACATGGACCTCGACGGGGTTGGCCGAGATGTGGCCGACCTTGACGTGATAGGAGAAGGGAACATCGTCCCGATTGTTCTTCATCGTTTCCTCCTTCAGGTGACCGGTAGGTAGGCGACCGGTGGGAGCGTCGCCGAACCGGTGGCGATCACCTCTTCGGGGACGGCGGACAGATGCGATTCTGCGGCCATCATCCATCCGGCAAGGCCGGACATATCGGCAGGCGCCGAGGTTTCGGGGTAGATATTGCGCTGGAGAGCGAGAGCGAGCGCTTCGGCATCGCCTGTGTCCATCGCCTTCGAATAGGCTTCAAGCCGGCCGTAAAACATACCGGCGAGCTTCTTCATGCGCTTGGGCACGCTGTTGTCGCCGATGCCGAGTTCGCGAATCGAATAGTCGATATCCTGGAAGAAAGCGTCGACGATCTCCTGGGCGATCTCCTGGCCGCTGGTGGCGGAAGCACGTGTGCGGCGAAAAAACAGAATCATGGCGATCGACAGCATCTCGAAACGGCCCATGACCGTATCCGGCACATTGAGCCGCTCGTAGAGTTCCGGCATGCGCGCAGCCGCCGCTAACGCCGCATATTGCCGATCGACGATCGCCTGATTGTTGTTTTTCTTGCGGAAGAGCCCGAAGATCATTGTTTTTTCCGGAAATGCCTCATTCTTCATGCCGGCTGGCGTCTGGCCTTGTTGCATGATTTCGAAAGCTGGTTTACCGAAGCAGGCGCGAATTGCAATGCCGATCATGGCCAGTTTCGGGACGACGCCTTCGATGCGTCGGCGAAGCGAATTCGGGACATTCGACCCGGAATGGCCACAATGGTTTTGCAGGAGGAAAGCGTGCAAGGCCCCAAATGGCTGCTATCGACACTCAAGGGAGTAGATGTCGTTGAATAAACGGTATTTCAAGTCTGACGTGAAATTCTTAAGCAGTGCGGCCATTGCCTTTATAATCGCCTCCACATCAGCTCTTTCTGGTTGCCAGACCAGCACCGTGCTCAATGGCGGCTACGTCGCCGACCAGCAGTCGCTGAACCTCGTTCCCGAAGGCTCCAGCCGCGAGCAGGTGCTGCTTTCGCTCGGCACCCCGTCGACGACGGCGACCTTCGATGGCGAAGTCTTCTATTACATCTCGCAGCGGCGCACGCGTGCCGTCGCCTTCCAGAAACTGAAGGTCGTCGATCAGAGCGTTCTGGCGATCTATTTCGACAAGGACGGCGTCGTCAGCCGCCGCGCCAACTATACGCTACAGGACGGCAAGGTGTTCGACACGATCGGGCGCGTCACGCCGACCGGCGGCAAGGAACTCACCTTCCTGCAGCAGATGCTTTCCGGCGGCAGCGCCGCGAGTGCTGCCCGCAGCCTGTTCGGCGGTGGTGCCGGCGGCACGCCGCAGAACCCAAGCAGCCTGCGCTGATCGGACACACCCACACGAAAAACCCGCCGGATCGGCGGGTTTTTTGTTCGTATTTCGGATACATTAGCCGGCGAGAACGGCGAGCAGCAGCAGCGCTACGATGTTGGTGATCTTGATCGCCGGGTTGACGGCCGGGCCGGCGGTATCTTTGTAGGGATCGCCGACGGTATCGCCGGTGACGGAAGCCTTGTGCGCATCCGAGCCCTTCATGTGGCGCAAGCCGTCCTTGTCGACGAAACCGTCCTCGAAGCTCTTCTTGGCGTTGTCCCAGGCACCGCCGCCCGACGTCATCGAGATGGCGACGAAAAGGCCGTTGATGATGACGCCGAGCAGCGATGCGCCGAGGGCGGCAAAGGCGGAGGCCTTGGAGCCGGAGATGAGCAGCACGCCGAAATAGACGACGATAGGCGCCAGCACCGGCAACAGCGACGGCACGATCATTTCGCGGATGGCGGCCTTGGTCAGAAGGTCGACCGCCCTGCCGTAATCCGGCTTTTCCGTGCCCTGCATGATGCCGGGCTTTTCCTTGAACTGACGGCGCACTTCCTCGACGATCGCGCCTGCCGCACGGCCGACGGCGGTCATGGCGATGCCGCCGAAGAGGTAGGGAATGAGACCTCCGAAGATCAATCCCGCCACCACATAAGGGTTGGAAAGATCGAAGGAAATTTCGCCGATGCCGGCGAAATAAGGGAACTTGTCGCCATTCGCCGCAAAATATTTGAGGTCGTAGGAGTAGGCCGCGAAGAGAACCAGTGCGCCGAGACCGGCGGAACCGATGGCATAGCCCTTGGTAACGGCCTTGGTGGTATTGCCGACGGCATCGAGCGCATCGGTGGATTTGCGCACCTCCGGCGGCAGATGCGACATTTCAGCGATACCGCCGGCATTGTCCGTCACCGGTCCGAACGCGTCGAGCGCGACGATCATTCCGGCGATGCCGAGCATCGCCGTGACCGCAATGCCGGTGCCGAACAGACCGCCGAGTTGGTGGGTGGCGAGAATGCCGCCAACGATGACGATCGCCGGCAGCGCCGTCGATTCCAGTGAGACGGCCAGGCCCTGGATGACATTGGTGCCATGGCCGGTGACCGAGGCCTGGGCGATCGAGACGACCGGGCGCTTGCCCGTGCCGGTATAATATTCAGTGATCACCACGATCAGCGCGGTGACGACAAGGCCGATGATGCCGCAGAAGAAGAGGTGCGCGCCTGATATGTCGGCGCCTCCGATGGAGCCGATCGATCCCCAGCCGATGGTGAGCGAGGTAGCAGCACCAAGGCCGACGATCGACAGCAGTCCGGTGACGATGAGGCCCTTGTAGAGAGCGCCCATGATCGAGCCGTTCGAGCCGAGCTTGACGAAGAAGGTGCCGATGATCGAGGTGATGATGCAGGCACCGCAGATCGCCAGCGGATAGACCATCGCAGACTGGAGGATCGGCGCGCCGGCGAAAAAGATCGAGGCGAGAACCATGGTGGCGACGACCGAAACCGCATAGGTCTCGAAAAGGTCGGCGGCCATGCCGGCACAGTCGCCGACGTTGTCACCGACGTTATCGGCAATCGTTGCGGGGTTGCGCGGATCGTCTTCGGGAATGCCGGCTTCCACCTTGCCGACGAGATCGCCGCCGACATCGGCGCCCTTGGTGAAGATGCCGCCGCCGAGACGGGCGAAGATCGAAATCAGCGAAGCGCCGAAGCCGAGCGCCACCAGCGCATCGATGACTTCGCGCGAGCCGCTCTCATGGCCGAGCCCGACGGTCAAGACCGTATAGTAGATAGAGACGCCGAGCAGCGCCAGGCCGGCCACCAGCATGCCGGTGATCGCACCCGACTTGAAGGCGATGTCGAGGCCGGCGGAAAGGCTGACGGAAGCCGCCTGGGCGGTGCGCACATTGGCGCGAACGGAGACGTGCATGCCGATGAAACCGGCAGCACCGGAAAGCACGGCGCCGATCAGGAAGCCGATCGCGGCCTCGGCGGAAAGAAGCAGCCAGGCTAAGATGAAAACAACAACGCCGACAATGGCAATGGTTCTGTACTGGCGCGTCAGATAGGCTTGAGCGCCTTCGCGGATATAGCCCGCGATCTCCTGCATGCGGCTATTGCCCTGATCGGCGGCAAGCACCGACCGGGTTGCCCAGGCGGCATAAACCACCGAGAGCAGACCGCATGCGATTACGCATAAAAGAATCGTCATTTCGCTCTTTCCTCCCAAAGGCCGGAGCTCACTCCTTCTCCGGCAGATACGCCGCCGAATCGCCTTCCGCTCCACAGAAATGCCACAGCTAAGCGGTGCGGAGATTGCGTGGTCGATCACGTGGCGTCAAGACCGCAACGGGCGAAAACCATTGCGGTGCGAAGAAAGACGCGGGGAGATTGTTTGGCGGCTAAAGACTTATTTCTTCGCCTCGCCGCGGACCTGCTTTGCGATGCGGTCGAGCACGGCGTTGACGAGCTTCGGCTCATCGTCATCGAAGAAGGCCTGGGCGATCTCGACATATTCGGTGACGATGACCGCCACCGGAACGTCCTTGCGGTCGGTGATCTCGAAGACACCGGCGCGCAGGATGGCGCGCACGGTGCTGTCGAGGCGCGACAAGGCCCAATCATCCTGCAGGGCTGCGGCAATCAGCGGATCGAGGCGAACCTGATCGCGCACGACACCGGAGACGATGGAACGGAACCAGGCGGCATCGGCCTTCAGATAGGTCGCGCCATCGATTTCCTGACCAAGCCGATGCGCCTCGTATTCAGCCACGATCTCCAGAACGCCGGTGCCGCCGACATCCATCTGATACAGGGCCTGAACGGCAGCAAGACGGGCAGCGCCCCGCTGGTTCGCAGTCTTGACCGGCCGTTCCGTCTTGTCGTCGTTCATTCGTTATGCACCCAGTTTCTGCTTCAGCTCGATCATGGTCAAAGCTGCACGAGCGGCAAATCCGCCCTTGTCCTTTTCCGAACGGCGCACGCGCGCCCAAGCCTGTTCGTCGTTTTCGACGGTCAGGATACCATTGCCGATGGCAAGGGACTCGCTGATCGCCAGATCCATCAAGGCGCGCGAGGATTCGTTCGACACGATATCGAAGTGATAGGTCTCGCCGCGAATGACCATACCGAGGGCGACGTAGCCGTCATAATGCGTTCCGCCATTGTCGTCTCCATCGAGCGACATGGCAATCGCCGCCGGAATTTCCAGTGCGCCGGGAACGGTGACGACCTCGAAGGTAGCGCCTGCCTCTGTCAATGCGAAAGTCGCGCCTTCGAGCAGGGCGTCGGCCATGTCGTCGTAGAAGCGGGCCTCAACGATCAAAATATGGGGAGCGGTCTCTCTCGGCATGGTTCACCTTCGGTTGGCGGGACATTTTCCCACGCGGCAGCCCGCGGTCAAAACATGCCTTCGTCCGAATGGCAAGCAATTTCGCCCGATGCCGCAATAGGAAAGAGGAAATATCTGCAAGGGGATAGCAGCACCACAGATGCACAGCTGGGCAAGCTTCCAAAACCGACTTTCCGCGATGCCTCGAAAGCGGCAATTCGAAGGCAGTTTTCGTGAACAATTCTTAACGTATTTTCAGTGGCTTAACCCATTGAATCGCGGAAGGGAGAGCGCCAATTCCATGCAGTGACGAAGACGATGCCCTGCAACGACAGTCGACCGTCAAAGCAGATGAAAGGATACCATCATGAACCGCGTTGTCACCATTACTATCGCTGCAGCCCTCTCATCTCTCGCCTTTGCCGGCGTCAGCCGGGCCGAAAGCCTTGGGATGAACACTGCCCAGGGCATCGAGCAGACGCTCCGAACCTTCCAGGGCAATGATTTTAATGTCGAGCAGGTCTATAACTGGCGCAATCGCGATGACGAAACGACAGGTCCGCGCTCGGCACCGGAACGCTCCGGCCAGGCCGTTCGCGGCATCCAAGCCTCGATTGACGCCAACAGATCGCTTGCCCACCGGCTCAACAACGAAGGCGTCGACGTTCGCAACATCGTCAACGCCGAGCAGGCAGCCGACGGAAGCTTGACCTTCTACGTCCGCTGACACGCCAGCGCATACCCCGAGACCGGAATCGATCTTCGGGGGTGTGCGTGGGTTGAAGTGATCGAGCGTCCCTAGCGTTTCCATTCCGACGCACGGCGCTGAAAGCATGGGCGGCGGCCTCCTCTCCGCCCATGCTGGGGATATCGGAGATAGGCCCAGATAATCATTGTATTTTCCTGGGATGACGGCTTCTCTTGCTGAAACAGGAGGACGTCATGACGGAATCGAAGGCGGTGATCAATACCGCCGATCTCAAGCTCGACCATTGGAAACAGGGCGAGCTCTATGAAGGCACCGACACCTCTTTCGGCGCGCTTCTCGGCCTGGTCGGCCTCGGCGTCAGCTACAACGAGGTGCCGCCGGGCAAATCGGGCTGCCCCTTCCACAACCACCACGTCGAAGACGAGCTCTTCTATGTGATCGCGGGTACCGGCGAATACCGCTTCGGCGACGCGCGCCATGCGATCAAGGCGGGCGACGTACTCGGCGCGCCGGCCGGCGGGCCTGAAAGGGCGCACCAGATCATCAATACCGGCACGGCCACACTCGTCTATCTCGGCATTTCGACGATGGCGAAGACGGAGATTGTCGAATATCCCGATTCCGGAAAGTTCCTTGCCAAGACGAATAGGGACGGTGCAGAAAACAAGCGCTTTCGTCATATCGGACGGCCGGAAGGTGATCTCGACTATTGGGACGGCGAGCCCGGCGCCTGAGAGCGCGATTCCAAGGACCCATCATGACCGACATTCCGACCCTCGAAACGGCGCGGCTGACGCTTCGCCCTCACCGCCTCGACGATTTCGACGCGCATGCGGCACTATGGGCGGACGAGGATGTCGTGCGCTTCATCACCGGCGTGCCGTCAACGCGCGAGCAGAGCTGGAGCCGCATGCTACGCGTCGCCGGCATGTGGCATCACATGGGTTTCGGCTTTCTGGCGATCGTCGAAAAGGAGAGCGCCCGGTTCATCGGTGAAGCGGGCTTCCTGGAAGCCCGGCGCGAGATGGAACCATCGATCGAGGGGACGATGGAGGTCGGCTGGGCGCTGATGCCCTCGGCGCACGGCCGCGGTTATGCCACTGAGGCGCTGAAAGTCCTGATCGGTTGGGCGGAAACGCATTTTCCCGAAAAACAAATGAGCTGCATCATCAGTCCCGAGAACCAGGCCTCGCTGCGGGTCGCAACCAAGCTCGGCTTCCGCGAGACGGCGCGCACGCAGTACAACGGCGAGATCATTCAGTTTTCGCGGTAGGGAATGAGAATTGGCTACCCTATCGAATGATGGGGTCTACAAAAGCCGCGTATAAACCGAGGCGGCCCAATTCCAAACGTGCCATCGCAACTCTTTGCGATACTGGCAGCAGAAGCGGCCGAGCCAATAAAGCTGGCTAGAGAAAACTGAGCACGGAAGTCGAGCGCCCACACCCGCTCCATGCTGACCAGCGAAAGTTCTGCGAACAGTGTGGCGCAAGCTTCATCTCAAATAGTAGGCATCAAACAGGCTCGAATTACCGTTCTGCGGATTTCCCATGCAGACGGCAGCTCTTCGCAAAGGACATACCTTGACGATCAATCAGCCCATTTCTTCTTTGCCAGCCGGTCTCCCTGACCTGGCGCTTCTCACGGAGAAGGCTGCCGGCACGGGATCCGTCATTGTCTATCAGCCTTATCTCGATCTTTCGCAGCGCAGCCAGCTCGATGCGGCTGCCATGCCGCTCGACATCTCGTTCAATACGCAGGCTACGACCCGCGAATATGAACTCTTCCTCACCCTGCATCAGCATCACGAGGCGATCGGTCTCGGTGACGACGTGTTTTGGGGGCTGCTCTCCAGCAAATTCGAGATGAAGTCGGTGACGAGCTTTCCGTCTTTTGTCACGGAGGCAGAAAAGGCCAGGGCAGAAGGTGCGGACGCCTATCTTTACAACCCGCTGATCGGCCACGCGGCGATCTACAGCAACGTCTGGGAGCATTCACTGCTTGGCGGTCACCCCGGCATGGAGCCGATCTTTCTACATATCCAGGAGCTGGGCTATCCGATCGCGCCGCCGCAGGACAAGACTGCCTTCATGTTCTGCAACTATTTCTGCGGCAACCGCAAATTCTGGTCCGGGTATTTCGCCTTTTGCGAGCGCATTCTCGAATCGCTGGAAAACCAAGCCCGCGCCGGCACGGCGGCGGGCGCCGCCTATGCCGGTTCGGCTCACTATTCACGCGATGCCAACGCGCAGATGCGCCCCTTCGTGATCGAGCGTCTGCTCGGACTTTATGTCCAGCAGGCTATCGCCTCCGGACTGAAGATCGCCGCCTTCGTACCGACCGTTGCCGATTTCGAATGGAAATTCGGTGTCCGCCTCGGCCGGATGCTACATGGCCTCTTCGCCGCCAAGGAAGCTTTTCTGCGGAGCCGTGACGAGGCTCTCCTGACCTCGTGGCAGCAAGGCCGCCAGCCCCTCATCAAGCAGCCGCACCTGATCTGGGGGGCTGATGATCCGCCCGGCTGGATGCCGCGCGGCCAATTTATCGGCGGCCGCGAATTGATGCGCGCCTATGCCCAGCAGGCGTCAGGCGCTTCCCCGATACCGCGGCAGCCGGTGCACACGGAAAGGCCCGCGATACCAGCCGCGCCGAAGATCGAGCAGCCGCTCCGCAACCTGTTGCAGCCCTTTGCCGGCGGATGGCAGGCACACAGGGACCGTCATTGCATCTGGATCGTGACGCCCGACAACTACAATCACAGCCATGCCTTCGACGAAGTCGCGCTTGGCCTACAGGGCGCCTTCGAGGAACTCGGCGGCTCGGCACCGATCACCCGGGACATGAACGCATTCGCCGGTCGTACGCCGATCATCTATGGCGGCAATCTTCTCCCGGCCGAAATCGTCAGCCATCTGCCGAAGGACAGCGTCGTCATCAATCTCGAGCAGGTGTCTGAAGAAAGCATCTGGATCAATTCGCGCTACACCTCGATCCTGAAGTCGTTTCCGGTTCTCGACTACAGCCCGCGCAACCGGGAAAATCTCGCCGCCAAGGGCATTGACCACGCCGGCGTGCTCGAAATCGGCTATAGCCGCTGCCTCAGCCAGATACAGCACGCCGCCGTCAAAGATATCGACGTGCTCTTCTACGGCTCGATGAACGAACGCCGCCACCATATCCTGAAGACGCTGAAGGACGGCGGGCTCGAGGTCGCGCACCTCTTTAACATCTATGGCGCGGAACGCGATGCGGCGATTGCCCGCGCCAAGATCGTGATCAACATCCATCATTATGCGAGCGGCGTCTTCGAGATCGTGCGCATTTCCTATCTGCTCGCCAATCGCGTTTGCGTGCTGACGGAAGGCGACATCCGCGATCCGGACCTTCAGCCCTTCATCGGCGGCTTGGCAATTGAGCCCTATGACGACATGATCGAACGCTGCTACAAGCTGATCGCAGATGCCGACGAGCGCGATGCCATTGCTGCGAAGGGCCTTGCGGCTATGCAGAGCCGCTCGCAGGCGGACATGCTGATGAGCGTCATGAGGGCGGGCGCTTGATGAAGGCCGCAGAAAAGGTAAATCATGCGTATTGAGGCCACGGTCATCGAGGGTATCATTGCGATCACGCCGCCACGCTTCGGCGATCACCGCGGCTACTTCTCCGAGGTATTCAAGGATGCTTGGTTCCGGGAAAATGTGGCCGACGTCACGTTCATCCAGGACAATGAATCGCTTTCGGCGCAGGCGGGCACCGTTCGGGGGCTGCATTTCCAGATACCGCCCTTCGCACAGGGCAAGCTGGTGCGCTGCCTTGCCGGCCGGATCATGGATGTCGTCGTCGATATTCGCCAGGGATCGCCGAGCTTCGGCAAATGGCTCTCTCAGGAGCTCTCGCCGGAAAACGGCATGCAGCTCTGGATACCGGCCGGTTTCGCACACGGATTCGCAACGATCGAGCCGAACAGCGTCATCAGCTACAAGGTAACCGCACCCTACAGCCCGCAGCATGATCGGGGCATCGCGTGGAACGATCCGGCGATCGGCATCCGCTGGCCCTTCGATGAGGGAGACATTGTTTTGTCCGACAAGGACAAGACGCTGCCGTGGCTCGCCGATCTGCCAAGCCATTTTTCCAATTCAGCACAGTAACCAGGGATTGATTCACTATGCGCATACTGGTCACGGGCGGAGCAGGCTTCATCGGATCGGCATTGGTGCGCCATCTCGTCAGCGGGATCGGCGCCGAAGTGCTGAATGTCGACGCGCTGACCTATGCCGGCAATCTGGCATCGCTGAAATCCGTCGAATCGGCGCCGAACTATCAATTCCTGCACGCCGACATCTGCGACCGCGCCAGGATGCAGGAAGCATTCGCGTCCTTCCGCCCTGATACCGTCATGCATCTTGCGGCAGAGAGCCATGTCGACCGCTCGATCTCGGGCGCGGACGATTTCATTCAGACCAACATTGTCGGCACATTCAGCCTGCTGGATACCGCACGGCACTATTGGGATGAGCTTGACGCTCGCCGCAAGAGCGCCTTCCGCTTTCTGCATGTCTCGACGGACGAGGTCTACGGCTCGCTCGGCGACGAGGGCCTCTTCGAGGAGACGACGCCTTACGATCCGTCCTCGCCCTACTCCGCCTCCAAGGCCGCCAGCGACCATCTGGTGATCGCCTGGCACCGAACCTACGGCCTGCCCGTCGTCGTCTCCAATTGCTCCAACAATTACGGCCCGTTCCATTTCCCCGAAAAGCTCATTCCGCTGATGATCCTGAACGCACTGGAGGGCAAGTCTCTTCCGGTTTACGGCAATGGCGCGAATGTCCGCGACTGGCTCTATGTCGAAGACCACGCCCGCGCGCTCTTCACGATCGCATCCAGAGGGCGCCCCGGCGAAAAATACAATGTGGGCGGTCGCAATGAGCGCAGGAACATCGATGTCGTTCATCGCATCTGCGCTATTCTCGACGGCGTCCACAGTGACAAGGGACCGCATAGACGTCTGATCAACAACGTCACGGACCGCCCCGGACACGACGCACGCTATGCGATCGATGCCTCCAAACTCGAAAGCGAACTCGGCTGGAAGGCGCAAGAGACCTTCGAAACTGGCATCGAGAAGACCGTGCACTGGTACTTGGAAAACGAATGGTGGTGGAGGCCGCTGCGCGAAAACGTCTACTCCGGCGAACGCCTCGGCGTTTTCAAGGGACGATAAGCGATGCGCATTGCCGTCACCGGCAAACAGGGCCAGGTCGTTCAGTCGCTGCTCAGACGTGGCGCCGAAATGGGCGCCGAACTCAGCGCGGTCGGGCGCCCGGAAATGGACCTCGCGGATCCGGCAAGCATCGTAGCCGCCTTCTCGGCTCTGCGCCCGGATGTGATCGTCTCCGCCGCCGCCTATACGGCGGTCGACAAGGCCGAGAGCGAACCCGAGCTTGCTTTTTCCGTCAACGCGGCAGGCGCCGGGGCGGTTGCCGAGGCTGCCGCGCGGATTGGGGCCCCGGTCATCCACATTTCGACCGACTACGTCTTCAGCGGCGACAAGACCTCTGCCTATTCCGAAGAGGATGCGACGGCGCCGATCTCCGTCTATGGGCGTTCGAAGCTCGTGGGCGAGAAGGCCGTCGCGGCGGCGAACCCGAACCACGTCATCTTGCGCACCGCCTGGGTCTATTCGCCCTTTGGCACCAATTTCCTGAAAACAATGCTGCGGCTTTCCGAGACGCGCGATCATGTTCGCGTTGTCGCCGATCAGACAGGATGCCCGACCTCGGCACTCGATATCGCCGACGCGATTGTTGCGATCGCAACCCGAGTTGTAGCGGACCCTGAGCCGTCGCTCCGCGGCACCTTTCACCTGACCGGCAGCGGCGAAGCAAGCTGGGCGGACTTCGCCGAAGAGATATTCACGGAGCTTTCTGGATCCGGCGGCAGAAAGGTCGGCGTCGAGCGCATCCCGACGGCGGACTATCCGACACCGGCCAAGCGTCCCGCCAATTCACGTCTCAATGGCGACAAGCTCGCCAGAACATATGGAATCCGGCTGCCGGAGTGGAAGCAGTCTATGAAGATAGTCATGCAAGACCTCTTGAATAAAGGTCTTTAGGGAGATGGGCATGAAGGGGATTGTTCTCGCCGGCGGCACGGGCACGCGTCTGCATCCGATCACGCAGGCCGTCTCGAAACAGTTGATGCCGGTCTACGACAAGCCGATGATCTACTATCCGCTGACGACGCTCATGCTCGCCGGCATCAGGGAGTTGCTGATCATCACTACGCCTCACGACGTCGAAGCCTTCAAGCGCCTTCTCGGCGACGGCTCGCAATGGGGAATTTCGCTGACCTATGCCGTACAGCCGAGCCCGGACGGTCTCGCCCAGGCCTTCATCATCGGCGCCGACTTCCTGCACGGCGACAGCTCGGCACTCGTTCTCGGCGACAACATCTTCTACGGGCACGGACTGCCGGAAATCATGAAATCCGGCACGAGTCGGCGGGAAGGCGCGACGGTATTCGCCTATCACGTCACCGATCCGGAACGCTATGGCGTTGTCGGCTTTGACGAAAAGATGAATGCGCTGTCGATCGAGGAGAAACCGAAGGAGCCAAAATCGAACTGGGCGGTGACCGGCCTCTATTTCTACGACCAGCAGGTGGTCGATATCGCCGCCAACCTGAAGCCGTCACCGCGCGGTGAATTGGAAATCACCGATGTCAACCGCACCTATCTTGAGCGCGGCCAGCTTTTCGTGGAGCTGATGGGTCGGGGCTATGCCTGGCTCGACACCGGCACGCCGGACAGCCTGCACGATGCCTCAGGTTTTGTCAGCACGCTGGAGAAACGCCAGGGCTTCAAGATCGCCTGCCCTGAAGAAGTCGCCTGGCGCATGGGTTACATCTCGCAGGACGACCTCGCCAAGCTCGCGGAGAAGCTCGGCAAGAGCGCCTACGGCCAGTATCTGACGAAGCTGTCCCCGGATTGGTGAGCTATCCGGCCGGCGCCGCGTCGCAGACGTGCAGTTGGATGCGTCGACGAGCGCCTGATGATCTTGCGCGCCCAGCATGCCAGTCGTGGTGTGACGCTGGAAACCATTACAGGTTTTTGATTCAGGTGCTCGGGAATTCCGCCAGCCTGGCGGCGTAACGCGCCATCGTGTCGACTTCGAAATTGACGAAATCGCCGGCCTTGCGATCGCCCCAGGTGGTGACCTCGAGCGTGTGGCGGATGAGCAGCACGTCGAAATCCGTGCCGTCGACCGCATTGACCGTCAGCGAGGTGCCGTCGAGTGCAATCGAACCCTTGGGGGCGACGAATTTCGCCAGATGTTCAGGCGCGTGCAGGCGGTAGCGGGTGGCGTCGCCCTCTGCCGTCACCGAGAGGATTTCCGCCTTGCCGTCGACATGGCCGGAAACGATGTGGCCGCCGAGTTCATCGCCGATCTTCAGCGACCGTTCGAGATTGATGCGGCTGCCCTCCTGCCAAGTGCCGATCGTCGTCAGCCGCAGCGCCTCTTCCCAGGCCTCGACCTCGAACCAGCGACCGTTGCTGCCTTCCTGCGGCAGGCCGGTGACGGTGAGGCAGATGCCGGCGTGAGAGATGGATGCGCCCATATCGATGGTTGCCGGGTCGTAACTCGTCGCAACGCGGAGCTTGATGCCCTCCTTCAGCGGCGAAACGGATTCGATCGTACCGATGTCAGTAACAATTCCGGTGAACATCAAAGCCCTCTTTCGTATTCGTCCAGGCGATCTTCGCCGAACATCAGCGTGCCCGTATGGGCAAAACCCGATGGTATGTCGGTTGCATCAAGCGGGGATTCAATACCGCCCTCGCCGATGACAACTGGCGCCTGATAAAGCTGGATGCGGTCGATGAGGCCAGCCTCGAGAAAAAGCCTCGCCGTCTTAGCGCCGCCCTCGACCAGAAGCGAAGAAATACCGCGCGTCGCGAGTGCCGGCAGCAGGACTTCCGGATGATAGGGATTGCAATGGACGACCTCGACGCCGGCGGCTTCGAGGGCTGCGCGACGAGATTCCATCTCTGCGGCGTCTGCGGGTGTGTTCCCCCCCTCTGCCTCCAACAACGATGCTTCCTCGCTCGCCACCACGATGACCGGCACTTCCCGCGCCGTCTCGACAAGCTTGCTGGTCAATGGCAATGCCAGCGAGGGATCAAGCACGATGCGGATCGGCGATTGCGATTGAAGACCTGGCGCCCGTACCGTCAGCAGCGGATCATCCGCAATCGCGGTGCCGATGCCGACCAGGATCGCATCGGTTTCGGCGCGCAGCGCCTGCACCTGGGCGCTTGCCTCCGGGCCTGTTATGGCCACCTGCCCTGCCCCCTCGCGGCCGATCATGCCATCGGCGGAAACGGCAAATTTGAGAGTCACATAGGGCCGGTTCTTCGTCTGGCGGGTGAGATAGGCGGCAAGCGACTGCCGGCCCTCCGCCTCCAGCACGCCGGCATCCACCTCTATGCCGGCTTCGCGCAGCATGCCGATGCCGCGGCCGGAGACCCGCGGATCGGGATCGGTGACGCTGATGACGACGCGGGCAACGCCATAGGCGATCAGCGCCTCGGAACAGGGCGGCGTCCTGCCGTGATGCGAGCAGGGTTCGAGCGTCACATAGGCGGTGGCGCCGCGGGCGAGCGCGCCGGCTTCGGCGAGTGCCTGCGTCTCGGCATGCGGGCGGCCACTGAGCGCCGTCACGGCACGGCCGACGATGACGCCATCCCTGACGATCAGGCAGCCGACGGAGGGGTTGGTGGCGGTGCGGCCGAGATGCCAGCGCGACAGGCGGATCGCCGCCGCCATGAAACGTTCGTCATGCGGCGTGATACTCATGGCTCACCTGTCAAGCGGGTCGCGGGCGATCTTGGCGTTGATTTCGGAAATGACCTTCTCGAAATCCTCGGCAAGCGAGAAATCCCGATAGACCGAGGCGTAGCGCACGAAGCCGACATCATCGAGGCTCTTCATGGCTTCCAGCACCTGCAGGCCGATCTGCTCGGAGGAGATTTCGGTCTCGCCGGAGCTTTCAAGCCGGCGGACGATACCCGAGACGGCGCGTTCGATGCGATCACGCTCGACCGGGCGTTTACGCAACGCCACTTCGAAGGAGCGCACCAGCTTGTCACGATCGAAGGGCACTTTGCGGCCGGTCTTCTTGATGACCATCAGCTCGCGCAGCTGCACGCGCTCGAACGTCGTGAAGCGGCCGCCGCAATCCGGACAGATGCGCCGCCGGCGGATGGACGTGTTGTCCTCCGCCGGGCGCGAATCCTTGACCTGAGTATCTTCCGAACCGCAATAGGGGCAGCGCATCCCTACTCCTTATCCCAAGTAATCATACATGGGGAAGCGGTCGGTAAGGCGGACCACCTTGCCGCGCACCGCGGCTTCGACGGCGGCATTGCCTTCATCGGAATTGGCGATCTTCAGGCCGTCGAGAACCTCAACGATCAGATTGCCGATCTCGCGGAATTCGGCTTCCTTGAAGCCGCGGGTCGTGCCGGCCGGCGCGCCGAGGCGAACACCTGAGGTGACGAAGGGCTTTTCCGGATCGAAGGGAATGCCGTTCTTGTTGCAGGTGACGTAGGCGCGGCCGAGAGCTGCCTCGGCGCGCCTGCCGGTGGCGTTCTTCTTGCGCAGGTCGACCAGCATCAGGTGGTTGTCGGTACCGCCGGAGACGACGTCAAGGCCGCCCGATATCAGCGTTTCAGCAAGCGCCTTGGCGTTCTTGACGACCTGGGCGGCGTAGTCCTTGAATTCCGGCTGCAGCGCCTCGCCGAAGGCAACAGCCTTGGCAGCGATGATGTGCATCAGCGGGCCGCCCTGAAGACCCGGGAAAACGGCCGAATTGAACTTCTTCGCCAGATCCTCGTCATTGGTGAGGATGACGCCGCCGCGCGGACCGCGCAACGACTTGTGGGTCGTCGTCGTCGCGACATGGCAATGCGGGAACGGGGACGGATGAACGCCACCGGCGACAAGGCCGGCGATGTGGGCCATGTCGACCATCAGATAGGCGCCGACGCTGTCGGCGATCTCGCGGAAGCGCTTCCAATCCCAAATGCGGGAATAGGCAGTGCCGCCGGCGATGATGAGCTTCGGCTTGGTTTCTTCGGCCTTGCGGGCAACTTCATCCATGTCGAGCAGGTTGTCGCCTTCGCGCACGCCGTAGGAGACGACGTTGAACCACTTGCCGGACATATTGACCGGCGAACCATGCGTGAGGTGGCCGCCCGAATTCAGGTCGAGACCCATGAAGGTGTCCCCCGGCTGCAGCAGCGCCAGGAACACGGCCTGGTTCATCTGCGAACCGGAATTCGGCTGGACGTTGGCGAAATTGACGCCGAACAGCTTCTTGGCACGCTCGATCGCCAGTTCCTCGGCGATATCGACGAATTGGCAGCCGCCGTAATAACGCTTGCCGGGATAACCCTCGGCATATTTGTTGGTCATGATGGAGCCCTGGGCTTCCAGCACGGCGCGGGAGACGATGTTCTCAGAAGCGATCAGTTCGATCTCGTGCCGTTGGCGACCGAGTTCCTTTCCGATCGCGCCGAAAATATCCGGATCGACGTCCGCAAGCGAGCGATTGAAGAAGGATTCGGTGGAAGCATTGGTCATGGGCGGGCTCCTCAACTGGAATGCGCTGAGGTATTAGCCTTCCGCCGTGGCGAGGGCAATACGGAGAACGACATTTGCTGAGCAAAGCGCGCGCTCAAGCTCTTTTGCGGTTGCGCCGCGCCGATCCTTGGCGACCACATCGAGGAGCGTCTCCTCGGACATAAAAAAAACCGCGCCCGAAAGCGCGGTTCTCAAATCATGATGCAGAGGTCGCCGCTTACTGGACCGGCTGCTCCATACCAGCCGTGGTGTCGAGCGCCAGCTCGGCATTGCCGTCCATCTGATAGATGTCGTCGCGGAACTGGACGATGCCGTCGGGCATGCCCCAGGCGGAGATGTAGACGAAATAAACCGGAACTTCCGTGGCGAGCTTGACCGGCGTGTTGACGCCGGTTGCGATCACCTGCTCCATCTGCTGGCGGTTCCAGCCGGGGGTCTCGCGCAAGAGCCAGTTCGACAAGTCACGCACGTTCTGGACGCGGACGCAGCCCGACGATTCAAAGCGCATCAGCTTGTTGAACAGGCCCTGCTGCGGCGTGTCGTGCATGTACTCGCCGTTCTTGTTGTAGAAGTTGATCTTCGTCGACGCCATGGCGTTGGTCTTGCCGGGGTCCTGACGGAACATCAGGTTCGGCGCCTCGCCGTTCCAGTCGATGGTCTCGGGGGCGACTTCGTTGCCCTTGCCGTCGATCAGGCGGATGGCGTTCTTTTCGAGATAGGTCGGATCCTTGCGCATCAGCGGCATGATGTCTTTTTCGACGATCGAGCGCGGCGCCGTCCAGTAAGGATTGAGGATGACCTCATAAATCTTCGAATTGACGAGATGCGTCGGGCGGCTGAGACGGCCGACAACCGCTGTGTGACGTGTCGCGACACTGCCGTCCTCGACAGCCTCCACATAGGCGGCCGGGATGTTGACCATCAGGTGACGGCGGCCCATGTCTTCGGGGAAGGTCTGCAGACGGATCAGATTGGTGTTCAGCTGCTGCAGGCGGACATCGGCAGGAATGTTCATCGCCTTCAGCGTGAATTCGCCGAGAACACCATCGGACGGCAGACCGTGGCGGGCCTGGAAGCGCTTGACGGCGCCATCGACGTAGGAATCGAAAGCGTTGGACAGGCCGGCTTCGCGCGGCAGGTCACCGGTGATCGCAAGGCGCTGACGCAACGCCTGGACGGAAGGAGAGCTGACGCCGAGCTGCAGGCGCTGGTCACCGGGATTGACCTCAGGCCAGCCGCCGGCTGCGGCGATCTGCTGATACTGCATAATCGCCTGCTGCGCGCTCGCAACAGACTGCGGGCCGAGGATCGGCGTGTTGGAAACCATGGCGTTTGCCGTGCGCGAAGCCGCCTTGGCGTCGAACTGGTCGTCCCAGTTGCCGCGGCGCGGCGCATTGATCAGCGTATCGAGCGCCGATTGCGCGAATGCCGGCGCGGCAATCGCGCTGGCGCCAATCGTTGCCGCGGACGCCAGGAAAGCGCGGCGAGAAAGAGCTTCAATTCCGTTTTTCTTCGACATTCGTCCCAACCACTCAATGCCGCGATATGAAAAGCCGCGGCTCTTTGCGATATCACTGCGCTTTAACGCAGATCCCTATCCGTTCGTTCTCCTGGTGCATCAGGAAAGTCCGCTGGTCCCATCACAAGATTGCGATGAGAAAGCCGAACGTTCCTGATCGGTCCCATTGAAAGCGCCGGTTGTTAAGCCTTCCGCTGCCACACCAATATGGCCAATTCGTGTTGCCGGGCCGGAAGACGGACTTGCCGACTGTCGGAAATAGGACGCGACGAACCATAACACGGGTAGAGCGTGCCGGTTAATAACGGCTAAAAAACGGCTTGAATACAGGCCTTTGCGCTTGCCTGCCATGCGTTGCAAAGATACCACGCAAATATAAACGGCAAATCGGACGTGCAGGGACACGTCCGATTTTCTGCAACCCTGGAAGGAGGTCAGGGGTCTTAGAGACGGTACAGGATCTGGTCGTTCCAGAAACGGTCCAGGCGCTGGAGCAGTTTGTTCATCTGCGTGAACTCGTCGGTGCCGATGCCGCCGACCTTGTCGATCGAGGCAATGTGGCGTTCGTAGAGCTTGGCCACCGTTTCGGCGATGTCCTGGCCGGTTTCGGTCAGGCTGATGCGGACCGAGCGACGGTCGATGCGCGAGCGCTGATGGTTGATGAAGCCGAGATCGACCAGCTTCTTGACGTTGTAGGAGACGTTGGAGCCGAGATAGTAGCCACGCGAGCGCAGCTCGCCGGCGGTCAGCTCGGAATTGCCGATGTTGAAAAGGAGCAGCGCCTGGATGGCGTTGACGTCGCTGCGACCCTGACGGTCGAATTCGTCCTTGATGACGTCGAGAAGACGACGGTGCAGACGTTCAACGAGATGAAGGGATTCCATGTAAAGATCACGGATGTCGTGGTCCTGCTGGTCACGGAAGGTCGATACCGCCTGCGGCTTGATTTTCGTGTTCATATTGACTGCCTCACTGTTTGTTTGGCGGTGTGTGTTCTTCCCGCCTTGAGTGAGACCCTATCGAATACATATAAAATTCGACTTAAACCGCAGCCTTAACGGAGCCTTACCGGTAACCCCACGTTGTCTCAGGGTAAATCAACACTTACCTGGCGGCGATGCCGGCGCTTTTCCAGCCACAGCAGCAGGCGGAAAATCAAGTAGACGACGGCGACCATGACATGCAGCAGGATGATCAGCCGGTTGGGGCCGAAAATATCCGGCAGCAGGCCATACATGAGGATTTGTCCGCCGGCGGCCAGCACCCAGATGACCGGTCCCCAGGAGACGGTCAGCCAGAGGCCGAGGGAGGCGACGGGGAAGAGCACGGCGAGGCTGGTGCTCGCCACCTTCCATGGCAGGCTCAAAAGATCGAAGCGGCCGGCGCCGACCAGCGAGTAGCCGACGAGCATCGCCCAGTATTGCAGGCCGAACCAGAAGCAGGATACGGCAACCAGTCTCAGGAAGAGAATGAAGAGGATATCCGCCAGTGTGTGTTTCGGTATCGTCGGGGATTCGGTTTCCATAGCGCAGACATCGGTTCGGGGTTGCATCTTCGCAAGAAGCGCCGCGCGTCGGACAAGACGCGCCAAGGACGCTCTATAACATTGCGTTGGCGCATAACCCTGAAAATCATGCGCTAAAGCATCTTGTTTTTATGCATGTCGTTATCCCGGAACCGCTGCACACTTCCGGGCGACATGAATAGGTTTTTCCGCCGCGGCCAATCGTCCGGTTTGGATTTTCCAGGTGCCATGATAATGAGCGCTCCTATAAATGGAATGGGCCAAGGACAGATATCATGCAGGACAGGACGCATCTCGTCGACGACATCACCGGTCATCGCCGCATGCGGCGCAACCGCAAGGCGGATTGGACACGCCGGCTGGTGCAGGAGAACCGGCTAATGGTCGACGACCTGATCTGGCCGATCTTCATCGTGCCGGGTTCCGGCATCGTCGATCCGATCGCGGCCATGCCCGGTGTCAACCGCATGAGCATCGACAAGGCCGTGGAAGCCGCGCGGGAAGCCGCCGGCCTCGGCATTCCGGCACTCGCCACCTTTCCGAATATCGAGATGGAACTGCGCGACGAGACCGGCTCGAACAGCCTCGAAGCCAACAACCTGATCAACCTGGCGACGGCGGCGATCAAGAAGGCGGTGCCTAATATCGGCGTTATCACCGACGTCGCGCTCGATCCCTTCACCAGCCACGGCCATGACGGCATCCTCAGAGGCGGCGAGATCGTCAACGACGAGACGGTCGACCAGGTGGCGCGCGCCGCCGTGATGCAGGCAGATGCCGGCGCCGACATCATCGCGCCGTCGGAGATGATGGACGGACGCATCGGCGCGATCCGCATGGCGCTCGATGCAGCCGGTCACCAGAGCGTCGGCATCATGAGCTATGCGACGAAATTCGCCTCCGCCTTCTATGGTCCCTATCGCGAGGCGATCTCGACGGGCGGGCTGCTGAAAGGCGACAAGAAGACCTATTATATCGACCCCGCCAACGGCACCGAGGCGATCCGCGACGCTGCCCTCGACGTCGAGGAAGGCGCCGACATGCTGATGGTCAAGCCCGGCCTGCCCTATCTCGATATCTGCTGGCGGATGAAGGAGGCCTTTGGCCTGCCGACCTTCGCCTACCAGGTGTCCGGCGAATATACGCAGATCAAGGCGGCGGCGATGAATGGCTGGATCGACGGCGAGCGGGCGATGCTCGAAACGCTGCTGTCGTTCAAGCGGGCGGGCTGCGACGGTGTCCTCACCTATTTCGCGGTCGAAGTGGCGAAAATTCTCGCAAAGCGGTGACTGCATAATTCCTTAAATCGGAATCGATTTAAGGATAAAATTATGCAGCGATTCAAAGTGCTACAGCGTCCTTTGCGCATCTCAAAAGACGCGCGGCGCTGTAGTGCATGATGCCGAAAAGCGTCCGCGGTTTTCGGACGCCATCATGCTCGTTGATTTAGAATTATTGCATTTTGCCCTGCCGATACCATATCAGCGGCATCGCTTTTCCTGAGGAGATTGAGATGAGCTACAACCCCAATCCGCTTTATGCCGCACCGGAGGACTGGCGTGCCTATAGCGGCGTGTTGAGCCGCCGGGTCTTCGCATTCATCCTCGACTACGTCATCGTGGCGCTGCTCTGCATTCCCGCGGCGATCGTGCTGTTCTTCCTGTCGATCGTCACGCTCGGGCTCGGCTTCTTTCTCTACCCTGCCCTCTTCGTCATCGTCGCCGGCATTTACTTCGGCCTGACGGTGGGCGGGCCGAGCCAGGCCTCGCTCGGCATGCGGGCCATGGGAATTGCGATCGTGCGCGTCGACGGACGGCCGATGGATTTCATGACGGCGATCGTGCATCTGGCACTGTTCTGGATCCTCAACTCGGTGCTGACGCCGCTCATTCTACTTGCCGGCCTGTTTATCGAACGCAGCCGTCTCGTTCACGACCTGCTGGTGGGCACGGCGACGGTGCGCACTGCCTGAGACCTTGGCTGAAACCTAACTGCGATCTCGGGGGCGGAGACGAAATAAAGTCTCCGCCTTCTCTTTGCCGACGGGCGCCGGCGCTCCATATCTAGAATTAAAAGACTGATATGAAGGGCGAAACGCGCCCCGCTGTTGACGTTTTTTATTCTTAGGTCATGCTGTCAGGAAACGGCACGGTCTCGACAGGGAAATTTCCGCGACAAATGAATACGCAGACGACGCCATCACCGCAGTTTTATCTGACGGCTCCGGCTGCGTGTCCGTACCTGCCGCATGAGATGGAACGCAAGGTGTTCACCCATCTGGTCGGCCCGCGTGCCGCCGAGATGAACGACATCCTGACGCAGGGCGGTTTCCGCCGCTCACAAAACATCGCCTATCGCCCGGCCTGCGAATCCTGTCGCGCCTGCGTTTCCGTGCGAATTCTCGCCCAGGAATTCGAGCCGACGAAATCGATGAAACGGGTGCTTGGCGCCAATTCCGACGTCATCGCTACCGAATTCACGGCCCAGCCTTCTAGCGAGCAATATTCGCTCTTCCGACGCTATCTCGATTTTCGCCACCAGCAGGGCGGCATGTCCGACATGACCGTGCTCGACTATGCAATCATGGTGGAAGACACGCATGTGAATACGAGAATCATCGAATACCGCCGGCGCGAAGAAGGCTCGGGACTGGAGCAGCGTCCGAAGGGCGAGTTACTTGCCGCTGCGCTGACCGACACGATGAGCGACGGGCTGTCGATGGTTTATTCCTATTTTAATCCGGCGCTCGAGCGACGTTCGCTCGGCACTTTCATGATTCTCGACCATGTCAGGCGCACGAAAGCGCTGGGACTGCCGCATGTCTACCTCGGCTACTGGGTTCAAGGGTCGCGGAAAATGGACTATAAGACGCGCTTCCAGCCGCAGGAGCATCTGACCCCGCGCGGCTGGGAACGCTTCGATCCCTCGTCCATGCCCGAGAGCACCCACGACTGAATGTTCCCCACCGCTCTTTCCGACCATCGGAAGGGCCTGCTGCTGACGGCGATCGGCGGGCTGGCGCTTTCCGTGGATATCCCGCTGATGAGGCTCGCCAAAGGCGAGATGTGGTCGATCCTTGCCGTAAGAAGCATTGCGACCCTTGGCGTGACGCTTCTGGTCGCAACGGCGCTCAGGATCGCCAACGGGCGATGGCCATTGCTCGTGCCGGGCTGGCCGGGCCTCGTCACCGGTCTGTTTTACGGGCTGACAACGGTGATCTTCCTTCTCGCCGTTTTCAACACCTCGACGGCCAATGTCGTTTTCATCGTCGCCTTCAATCCGATGTTCGCCGCCCTTCTTTCTTGGATTTTCCTGAAAGAACGGCCGGCGCCAGCAACGCTGATCGCCATGGCGGCGATGATTTTCGGCGTCGGCCTGATCGTGCGGGACGGGCTTTCGGGCGGCCATCTCTTCGGCGATTCCCTGGCGCTGCTTACCGCCTTCATCATTGCCGCCGCCATCACCATCAGTCGCGCCTCACGCCGGGAGATGGGCTTCGTCTCGCTGCTTTCGACGGTACTGCCGGCGGCGGTCGGGCTGATCTCGGTCATCCCGGCAGGCGGTTTTTCGATCGAGCATCCCGCCTGGATCCTCTTCAACGGCGCGGTGATGATGCCGCTTGCCTTCTGGTGCCTGGCAACCGGGCCGCGTTACCTCTCGGCGCCCGAGGTCGGCATGTTCTACCTGCTCGAAACCGTGCTCGCACCGATCTGGGTCTGGCTGATCTTCGCCGAAACGCCGGCGACCATGACACTGGTCGGCGGCGGCATCCTGGTGGCGGCGATCGCAGCCCATTCCGTCTGGATGGTGCGGAGGAAAAGCATCGTTCAAATGGCAGGCTAAAGCATGTCGCGCAAAAGTGTGCAGCGGTTTTGCGACAACGACATGCGAAAAACAGAGACCTAAAGCGCAGGGAGCGCATCTGAAAGATCGCGACGCGCTTTAGGACGTTGTCGCCTGCTCGGCCGCATGTTATAACTCTGTTATCACGGAGGCAAAACGATGAACGTCACAATCCGCAAGATCGGAAATTCCGAGGGTGTAATCATCCCCAAAGAGGTGCTACAGCGGTTGGGCCTGAGCAGCGGCGACAGCCTCGAACTGCGAGAGATCGAGGGTAATATTCAGCTCGTACCGGAATCGGCCGATCTTGCCGAGCAAATGCGGGCAGCCCGCATCGGCATGGAAAAATATCGGGTGGCACTCCGCGAACTCGCGAAATGATACGGCTTAAGTGGCTAAGCCGCCAAGCAATTGAAAATATGCACGATGAGCAAATTGCCGAGCATGGCGGTCTGGCTGGCCTGCGGGATGCCAATGCATTGGAAACCAGCTTGGCACGCCCGCTTAACAAGGCTGCATACGGCGAGACGGACATCTTCGTACTCGCCGCAGCCTATCTCTATGCCATTGTCAGAAACCACCCATTCGTGGATGGAAACAAGCGTACGGGCTATCTCGCGGCGTTTACCTTTCTCTACATCAACTGCTATCTCATCAATGCCGACAACGCGCAGGTCGTTGCATTTGTACTAGACGTCGCAGCCGGCGAGATCGACGAAGAAGGTGCGACCCGCTTCCTGCGGGATTTCTGCATACCGCTCAACCCGTCGCCTTGAACTGCTGCAACTCCAGTTCCCTGCCCAACCCTTCGACCACATGCGCCCAGCCTTGCCGGGTCTTTTCCTCATGTGCTGCCCATTCGGCGCACATTTCGTGGGTCAGCGTCAGGCGGCTACCGCTGCCGAGAGGTTCGATGTCGATTTCGACGCGGTCGCAATTGTGGTCGTGCTCCTCGACGGAAAAACTGAAGACCATGCGTTGCGGGCGCTTCAGCTCCAGGAATACGCCCTGGTGAAAGGCGTCGCCGGTCGGGCGGCGGTCGACGACGAAGAAATGGCCGCCGACATGCGGATCGATATCGGCGCGGATGACATGACCGTCATCCGTCGCAAACAGGAAGCGGCGGGCGATTTCAGGGTTGAGCCAGGCGTCGTAGACAACAGCAGGCGGCACTTTGTAGGTGTGGCTGACATGCAATTTGATGGTGCTGGCGGGCATCGATTTTCCTCCGGTAGTGGCGCGCACACTCCTCCCGTGCGCGGCCTGCGGCCATTCCGTCCGCCTCCGGAGCCGGCCTGCTCATATTTTTGCTAACAGGATTGAGATAGAGGAGTTGTCGCGCCCGCCAAGAGTCGGGCGCGGAATTTACTGCATCATTCCTTCAAGCGGACTCGATTGAAAGATAGATATCCAGCAATTCAAAGTGTTACAGCGTCCTTTGCGCGTCTGAAGAGACGCACAACGCTGTCGTGTCCTAGCCGGCGAATTTGCCGCTGCGGGGGAAGCCCTTCGGCACGGTGCGGCCGGCGGTGGCGCGGTCGGCCAGCCACTCTGCGAGCTCGTCCTTGTTCTTCGTGAAGGTGCGGCCGGCGCTGTCTACCCAGATGAGACCGTCTGATATCGCGAAGCAGCGGACGTCGGAAATGCCGCCATCCTTGTAACGCTGCAGACGTACGCCCTTGCCGCGCGACATTTCCGGCACCTGCGCCAGCGGGAAGACCAGCAGCTTGCGGTTTTCGCCGACGACGGCGACATGGTCGCCGCTGACGGGCACGAGCAGCTGCGTTTCCTCGGGCAGCCCGACGTTCATGATCTGCTTGCCTTTGCGCGTATTGGCGACCAGCTCGGCCTCCGGTACGACGAAGCCGTTGCCGGCGGTCGAGACGATCAGCTGCTTGCGCGAGGGCTCATGGACGAAAGCAGTCAGCACCGCCTGGTCGTTGTCCATATCGACGATGATACGCAGCGGCTCGCCGTGACCGCGACCGCCCGGCAGCTTGTCGCCGCCGAGCGTGAAGGCCTTGCCACCGGTGGTGACGATCAGGATCTTGTCCGTCGTCTGCGCCGGGAAGGCGATCTTCAAGCCGTCACCTTCCTTGAAGGTTAGCGTCGCCGTATCGGCGATATGGCCCTTGAGCGCACGGATCCAGCCCTTTTCGGAAATGACGACGGTGATCGGTTCCTTCTCGATCATCGCCTGCTGGATTGCTTCCTCGTCGGTCTCGGGCGCGTCGGCAAACTGGGTGCGGCGGCGGCCGACCTCGGTCGCCTTGGCGAATTTCTTCTTCACTTCGCCGATTTCCCAGGCGACCGTCTGCCACTGCTTGTCGTCGGAAGAAAGCAACGCCTCGATCTCGCCCTTTTCCTTGGTGAGTCCGTCGAATTCCTTACGGATCTCGAACTCTTCCAGCTTGCGCAAGGCGCGCAACCGCATATTGAGGATCGCCTCGACCTGATTGTCGGTGAGATCCCAGCGCGCCATCATGACCGGCTTCGGCTCGTCCTCCTCGCGGATGATGCGGATGACCTCATCGATGTTGAGGTAGGCGACCAGCAGGCCGCTGAGGATTTCGAGGCGCCTGTCGATCGCCGCCAGACGGAAGCGCGAGCGGCGCTGCAGAACTTCGCGGCGGTGGTCCAGCCACTCCTTCAACACCTCATTCAGCGCCATGACCCGCGGGATGCGGCCCATGGAGAGCACGTTCATGTTGAGCGGGAAGCGGCTTTCGAGCTCCGTCAGCTTGAACATCGATTCCATCAGGATCGTCGGATCGACGCTGCGGGTCTTCGGCACCAACACGACACGAATGTCTTCGGCCGATTCGTCACGGATATCTTCCAGCAGCGGCAGTTTGCGGGCGATCAGCAGCTCGGCGATCTTCTCGATCAGCCGCGATTTCTGCACCTGGAAGGGAATTTCGGTGATGACGATCTGGTAGCCGCCGCGGCCGAGATCTTCCGTCTGCCATTTCGCCCGAACGCGGAAACCACCGCGCCCCGTGCGGTAGCTCTCGATGATGCTGTCGCGGCTGTCGATGATGATGCCGCCTGTGGGGAAATCCGGGCCGGGAATGAATTCGACGAGCTTTTCGACGGTCGCATCGGGATGCTTGATCAGATGCAGGGCGGCGTCGCAAAGCTCGTGGGCATTGTGTGACGGGATCGAGGTCGCCATGCCGACGGCGATGCCGGAGGAGCCGTTGGCGAGCAGGTTCGGGAAGGCGCCCGGAAGGACGACCGGCTCGGAATTCGATTCGTCGTAAGTGTCGCGGAAATCGACGGCATCCTGGTCGATGCCTTCGAGCAGCAGTTCGGAGACCGCCGTCATCTTCGATTCGGTGTAACGCATGGCGGCGGGGCTATCGCCGTCGATATTGCCGAAATTACCCTGGCCGTTGACCAGCGTGTAGCGCTGCGAGAAGTCCTGGGCGAGACGGGCAAGCGCATCGTAAATCGACTGGTCGCCGTGCGGATGGTAATTACCCATCACCTCGCCGACGATCTTGGCGCATTTTCTGAAGGCCGAGTTCGGCCTCAGCCCCATCTCGTTCATCGCATAGACGATGCGGCGATGGACAGGCTTCAGCCCGTCGCGCACGTCAGGCAGGGCGCGGTGCATGATGGTCGACAGCGCATAAGCAAGGTAGCGCTGCTCGAGCGCCGCCTTGAGGTCGACCGGTTGGATGTGATCGTCGTCTCCGCCTGAAGGCGGCAAAATCTCTTGTCCCATAGGTCCTGACTAGCCCAGAAGAGGCCGGCGGGCAAGGAATCCGGGCTATTGCAGCTGTGGATGAAGTCTTGGGACTGACATCAAAGGATGAGACAAACGTTCCGCCGCAATTTGGACTTCGTTTGCCGTTCCTCTCAACAGAAATTTAGAAGTCCGCAAATATAAAGCGGGCCTAATCCGTAGTAGCGTAACTGCAGATTTCCAACCGCCACCACGCCACCCGAGGAATCACCCCATGAACTTTTCCCGGACAACGCGGCTGATGCTGTCGGGCGCCGCCTTTTTCTCGCTCGCCGGTTCGGCTTTCGCTCTCGACGGCGCCGATCTGCTGAAGAAGCTCAATGCCGCCTATGCCGTACAGGGCGGAACGATTTCGGCTGACGCAGTCGATATCGACGGCACGACCGCGACGCTGAAGAATGTCAACGTCAAATCGGCCGGCGGCGAAAGCCTGGCCGTCGGCGAAGTCACCCTTTCCGGCGTCGAGGAAGACGAGGATGGCGGCTATTACATCGAAGAGGCCGCCTTCCCCGATATCAACACCACGAAAGACGGCGTCACTGTAACGGCGCAGGAGCTGACGCTCGGCGGCATCTCGATCCCGGCAACGGCGGGCGGCGACACGCTCGATACGATGATGCTCTACGAAACCGCCCATACGGGCCCGCTGAAGGTGGTCAAGGACGGCGCGGAAATGTTCTCGCTGCTCGAAAGCGACATGAACCTGACGCTGCGCGAGGACGAATCCGGCTTCGATTTCGACGGCGCCTTCAAAAGCATGAAGGCCGATCTCAGCAAAGCCGAGGATCCGCAGAGCAAGGACGCGATCGAGAAGCTGGCCCTGCAGCACATCCAGGGCGACATCACCATGAAGGGCGCCTGGGAACTTGCCCCCGGCACGATCGACATTTCGGAATTTGCCTTCGACTTCACCAACATCGGCAAGCTGAACCTTGGTTTCAAGATCTCGGGCTACACGATGGCCTTCGTGAAGTCGCTGCAGGATGCGATGAAGCAATCCGAAGCCAGTACGAACAAGGAACAGTCGCAGCAGGCGCTCGGCCTTGCCATGCTCGGCCTGATGCAGCAGCTGTCCTTCGAGGCCGCGCAGGTGCGCTTCGAAGATGCCTCGATCACCAAGCGCGCTCTCGATTATGCCGGTTCGCAGCAGAACATATCGGGCAAGCAGATGGCCGATTCGCTGAAGGCGATGACGCCGATCATGCTGGCGCAGCTCAATATCCCGGAACTGCAGAACGCCGTTTCGGCTGCGGTCAACACCTTCCTCGACGACCCGAAGAGCCTGACCGTCAAAGCCGCTCCTGAAAAGCCGGTGCCGTTCCCGACGATCGTGGGCGCCGCCATGGGCGCTCCGAACACGCTGCCGCAGGTGCTTGGCGTCAAGGTGACCGCCAACGACTGATCGCTTCGATCTTGCGATGGAAGGCCCGGCAGCCCGTTCTGGCGGGCCTTTTCGTTTTCATGCGCAGTGGCGAGCGACTTCAGAAATGGCAGGGGCTGGCAATATTCCGTCGCCATGGATGTTCTGGGCGGCGTCATCGAGGCGGAAACGGGCGTGCTGCTGGGTGAGGCCGGCGCTGATGGGCGTGGCGCACCGCTGCTCTCGACCGAAACGGTAGGGATGATGATGACGGACCAGGCCGCCGGCCACCGCCAGCGGCATGAACCCGGCTCCGGCTTTGGCTTCGGCTGGTCGGTTATCAACAATCCGGCCGAGGCAGGCGTCCCCTTCCCCAGCGGCACGCTGAAATGGGGCGGCGTTTACGGCCATAGCTGGTTCATCGACCCGGTCAACGGGCTGACCGTCGTTGCGCTGACGAACACGACGCTGGAGGGCATGTGGGGCAAGTTCACAGTCGATCTTCGCGAGGCGATCTATGCGGCATGTGAGCGACCGAACCAAAAGAAAAGCCCGGCGATTGCCGGGCTTTTGCATTCGGGATCAGGCGATCTCAGTCCTTCTTGACCGGCGGGATCGGCCGGATCGAGAGCTCGCGCAGCTGTGTCGGCGTTGCCGGGCTCGGCGCGCCCATCAGCAGGTCCTGGGCCTGCTGGTTCATCGGGAAGAGCGAGATCTCGCGCAGGTTCTTCGCGCCGACGAGCAGCATGACGATACGGTCGATACCGAAGGCAGCACCGCCATGCGGGGGAGCGCCGTACTGGAAGGCACGGTAAAGGCCGCCGAAACGATCCTCGACATCCTGCTGGCTGAGGCCGACCTTCTCGAAGGCAGCGACCATGGTTTCCGGCGACTGGTTGCGGATCGAGCCCGAGGCGATTTCGAAGCCGTTGCAGACGGCGTCATACTGGAACGCCTTGATGGTCAGCGGATCCTGGTTCTGAAGCGCATCGAGGCCGCCCTGCGGCATCGAGAACGGGTTGTGGGCGAAATCGACCTTCTTTTCTTCCTCGCTCCATTCGAAGAACGGGAAGTCGACGATCCAGCAGAGTTCGAAACGGTCGCGATCGACAAGGTTCAGCTCTTCGCCGGCCTTGGTGCGGGCTTCACCGGCAAACTTGTAGAACTTCGCCGGATCGCCGGCAACGAAGAAGCAGGCGTCACCGTCATCGAGGCCGAGCTGGGTACGGATCGCGTCGGTGCGCTCCTCGCCGATGTTCTTTGCAAGCGGGCCGGCGCCCTCGAGCTTGTCACCTTCCTTGCGCCAGAAGATGTAACCGAGACCAGGCTGACCAGTCGACTGCGCCCAGGCATTCATACGATCGCAGAACGCTCTGGAACCGCCGGTCTTGGCCGGGATCGCCCAGATCTCGACCTTCGGGTTCGAGGCGATCATGCCGGCGAAGACCTTGAAGCCGGAGCCGGCGAAATGTTCGGTCACAGCTTCCATGACGATCGGGTTGCGCAGATCCGGCTTGTCCGAACCATATTTACGGATCGCCTCGTCATAGGGGATGCGCGGCCATTCCTTGGTGACCGGCTTGCCTTCGGCGAACTCTTCGAAAATGCCTGATATCAGCGGACCCATCGTGTCCCAGACGTCTTCCTGGGTGACGAAGCTCATTTCGAGGTCAAGCTGGTAGAATTCGCCTGGCAGGCGGTCGGCGCGCGGGTCTTCGTCGCGGAAGCAGGGCGCGATCTGGAAGTAGCGGTCGAAACCCGCCACCATCAGCAGCTGCTTGTACAGTTGCGGCGCCTGCGGCAGCGCGTAGAACGTGCCGGGATGGATGCGGGAGGGCACGAGGAAGTCGCGCGCGCCTTCCGGCGAGGAGGCCGTCAGGATCGGCGTCGTATATTCGGTGAAGCCGACATTGCCCATTTCGCGGCGCATGGCCGAGATGACCTGGGTGCGCTTGACGATGTTCCGGTGCAGCGTTTCGCGGCGAAGATCGAGGAAGCGATACTTCAGGCGGACGTCTTCGGGATAGTCCGGCTCGCCGAAGACCGGCAGCGGCAATTCCTTGGCGGCGGAGAGGACTTCGATCTCCTGCGCATAGAGCTCGATCTCGCCTGTTGCCATGGTCTTGTTGACGGTATCTTCGGTGCGGGCCTTGACGAGGCCGTCAATGCGGATGACCCATTCGCCACGCGCCGTTTCCGCCATCTTGAAGGCCGGGCTGTCGGGATCGGCAACGACCTGGGTGATGCCGTAATGGTCGCGAAGGTCGATGAAGAGAACGCCGCCATGGTCGCGAACGCGGTGGACCCAGCCGGAAATACGGACGGTCGAGCCGACATCCGACTTGCGGAGGGCGGCACATGTGTGGCTGCGGTAGCGATGCATGATCTCAAATCCTGGCATATGCTGAGACGGCAGCAAGGGTTCCAAGAACCCTCAAGCGCCGACAAGAAAATCGGGCGGAAAAGCGCATGGACGCTCCGATTTGTCAAGGCTTGGCGCACGCCACCGATCGTCTGACACGCGTTTATGGCGAGGCTGCGACCGGTATGCTGCGGCAGTTTGGCCGCACTTCCCGTATTGCTGAAGCCGCCGGTCAACTTTAAAAGGATCGGCATTCTCACCGTGGAGCGTCCGCATGCCTCTCCTTAGCCGCCGCAACCTCTTGAAGGCATCCGCTGTTGCGGGGGCTTATGGCGTCGGCATCGGCATTGCCGGTAAATTCGGGTTTGCCGAGGCGGCACCCGAGCCGCAGCTGCTGACGGCGGTGAAGACCGAGGCCATGCTGACCGAGGCGGGACCGACCAGGGATATCATGAGCTGGGGCCATGGCGGCATGCCGCCGGTCCTGCGGATGAGGAAGGGGCGCCCCTTCGCGGCACGGCTGAAAAACGGCCTTGATGAGCCGACGACGATCCACTGGCACGGGCTTCGCATCGACAATCGCATGGACGGCGTGCCATTCATGACGCAGCCTTACGTCTATACCGGCAACAGCTTCGATTACGCCTTCACGCCGCCTGATGCCGGCACCTTCTGGTATCATCCGCATTGCAACACGCTGACGCAGATGGGGCACGGCATGACCGGGGTCATCGTCGTCGAAGATCCGGCCGATCCGGAGTTCGATACCGAGGTGGTGCTGAACCTGCGCGACTGGCGGCTCGGCGGCGACGGACAGTTCATCGCTCCCTTCCGGCCGCGCGACGCTGCCAAGGCCGGCACCTACGGCACGGTGCGCACCGCCAACTGGCATCAGGAGCCGCGATATGACGCACCGGCCGGCGGGCTGGTTCGGCTGCGCATTGCCGTGACCGACGTGACGCGGATCTTCTCGCTGAAGATGGAAGGCGCCGATGCGACCGTGATTGCGATCGACGGCAATCCGGTGCCGAAGCGTTTTTCCCTCGACCTCCTGCAGATCGGGCCGGGTCAACGGCTCGATCTTGCCGTGCGCATGCCGGACGACGAAGGCGCGATCGCGACGCTCGAAGATATCCGCGGCACGGCGCCGAAGACGATCGCCAGCCTGCGCGCGGTCGGATCATCGTTGAAGCGCGCCATCGGCGATCTTGGCCCGCTTGTCGACAATCCCGTCCCGAAGGCCGATCTTTCCGTCGCCGAGCAGATCCCGCTGATACTGAGCGCCACTGCCGAGAATGCCGCCGTCGAAAGCATCTGCGGCACGCTCGGCTACAGTTTCTGGGCAATCAACAAGGTGCCGTGGCCAGGCGACACGCCCGATCCGACGGCACCGCTTGCGGAATTGAAGCTCGGCAAGAGCTATGTCTTCAATCTGGAGAATACGACGCCGCATGCCCATCCGATCCATCTGCACGGGATGAGCTTCACGGTGATCTCCTCCTCGACGCGGGAGGTGATGCCGCTGGTGTCCGATACCTATCTCATCCAGCCGGACGAGAAGGTGCAGCTTGCCTTCGTCGCCGACAATCCCGGCGACTGGCTGCTGCATTGCCATATCATCGAGCATCAGAAGACGGGGATGACGAGCTATCTCAGGGTAAGCTGAGGCAGTGCGCTTTCACCACGGTTGGGCTGCGCTTCGCGCCGGCGTTCGCGCCTTGCCTCAGTTTGGACGTGATTCTTAGCCAGCAATGCTCGAAGCGTATGCTGTTGTATTGACATATCGAACCGAAAGGAGAAGGAAGGTTTAACCGACCTTTTCCTTGCGAATGAAATGATATGATCGAAACCACCGCCGATTTGGCGGCCGCCTGCAAAGAGCTGGCCAAGTCCGACTTCATTACCATCGACACCGAATTCCTGCGCGAAACGACCTTCTGGCCGGAGCTCTGCCTGATCCAGATGGCAAGCCCGACGACGGAAGTTCTCGTCGATCCGCTGGCCAAGGGAATCGATCTCGCCCCCTTCTTCGAGCTGATGGCCGATACGAAGGTGCTGAAGGTCTTTCATGCGGCGCGCCAGGACATCGAAATCATCTTCAATCGCGGCAATCTCATACCGCATCCCATCTTCGACACGCAGGTCGCCGCCATGGTTTGCGGCTTCGGCGACAGCGTCTCCTATGACCAGTTGGTCAGCCGCATCAAGAACGTGCATATCGACAAGTCGTCGCGCTTCACCGACTGGAGCCGCCGGCCGCTGTCTGAGAAGCAGCTGGATTATGCGCTGGCCGACGTCACCCACCTGCGCGACGTCTACCTGTCGCTGAAGGCGGAACTTGATCGCGAAGGCCGCACCTCATGGCTCTCCGAGGAAATGGATATTCTCGAGTCGCGCGAAACCTACGACATGCATCCCGACGATGCCTGGCAGCGGCTGAAGATGCGCCTGCGCAAGCCGCAGGAGCTGGCGATCCTGAAATATGTCGCCGCCTGGCGCGAACGCGAGGCGCGGGCCCGCAACGTGCCGCGTTCGCGGGTGCTGAAGGACGATGCGATCTACGAGATCGCCCAGCAGCAGCCCAAGGATACCGAGGCGCTCGGCCGGCTGCGCACCATTCCGAAAGGCTGGGAGCGCTCGGTCTCTGGCGCCGCGGTCATCGAGGCCGTCAACACCGCTCTTGCTCTTCCGAAGGCCGATATGCCGCATGTGCCACGCCAGGCGCAGGCGCCCGAAGGGGCCGCTGCTGCCGTCGAATTATTGAAGGTACTGCTGAAGCTGATTTCGGAAAAACACGGCGTGGCGCCGAAGGTGATTGCCAACAGCGAGGATCTCGACAAGATCGCCGCCGAGGGCGAGAAGGCCGAAGTCGCTGCCCTGCACGGCTGGCGGCGCGATCTTTTCGGCGAGCCGGCACTGCAGCTGATCCAGGGCGCGATCGGCCTGCGCTTCGTCGACCGGAAGGTCGAGACCGTCAGCCTCTGAGACCGCTGCAGAATTCCTTAAATCGGAATCGATTTGAGGATAAAATTGTGCGGCAATTCAAAGTGCTACGGCGTCCTTTAGCGGCTCTCGAAAAGACACGCTAAGGACGCAGTAGTTTCGAATTCGCTTGACGGTTTTTTCCGGCCTGAAACAATGGTGGGAAGAAACATCACGGCGCAGAGGCGGCATGCGGGAAATATCTCCGACACAGAATTGGATCCTGATCGTGATCGTCCTCGCGGTCAGCGGCGTCATCTATGATATGATGTTCTACTCCAATCAGACGCCGGTTATCGGGGCAATCTTCGCACTCTTCATCGGCATGCCGATCCTCGCCTTCGAGCGCAAGGTGCTGTTTCGAACGCTTTATAGACGCATCCAGAAGCTGCCGACCTTCGCCTTCATCATCACCGAACTGGTGATCTATGAGATCCTGATGAGCATCGGCTTTGCCTGCGCCGGCCTGCTGCTCTGGGCGGTCGGCATGCTGAAGCCGGCGTCGCTCTTCGACCTCGTCGTCATGCCGTTCGAAGTCTTCCTGTATGCGCTTGCGGTCTGCACGATGCTGATCTTCGTCTTGCGCGTGCGAGAACTGCTTGGTCGTGAAGTCTTCCTCAGCATGCTCATCAGCCGCTACCGCAATCCGGTCAAGGAAGAACGCGTCTTCCTGTTCATCGACCTCGTCGATTCGACGGCTTTTGCCGAGAAGCATGGCGACCTCAGGGCGCAACAGCTGCTGAGCTCGCTGTTTGCGACCTTCGCCGAGCCCGTCAGGCGCCACAAGGGCATGATCAACGACTATGTCGGCGATGCGGCGATCATCACCTGGTCGCTTGCCCGCGGCGTCAAGGATGCACGCTGTGTGCGCTGCATATTCGATATCCTTGCCGACATCGACGCCAATGCCGCCGGCTGGCGGAAAAATTACGGGCAGGTGCCAAAGCTCCGCGCCGCCCTTCACGGCGGCGAGATCATCACCGCCGAAATCGGCGTCGACCATCACAAGATCAGCTATTTCGGCGATACGGTGAACACCACCGCCCGGCTGGAGACGCTCTGCCGCAGTCTGAACCGATCGGTTCTGATCTCCAGCGAGCTTGCCCGGCGCATGAATTTTCCCGACGACATATCCTGCGAGGATCTCGGCACCCATGCGGTGAAGGGGCGCGGCCAGGCGCTCGGCGTCATGGCGCTTACCTCGCGCGCGGTCACCGTGCTGAACACGCCGGCGGCCATTCTGCACGGCTGAGCACGGTCTGACGTCACGTCACCAAAGCTTCACCCAACCGTCAATTCGCTGACACGGAAGCCCTGCTAAGCGGAAGGCCTTTGCAATCCGTTCCACGGGGATATTATGAAGAACGCCCTTTTTGCTTCCGTATCGCTTTTCATCCTGGTCGCAGGCTCCGCTTCGGCCGACCAGCAGCAGTTCCCGGCCAAGCTCGCCGGCCAGGCGATCCTGCCCGCCAACACCATGGTTCCGGCACCGGCCGATGCCCCCGAATTCCTCAAGCATTCCGGCAAGTTTACCACGCCGGACCGCAAGCGCACCGAAGCGCTCGGCACCGTTCCCGGTAAGGACGGCGCCCGCATCACCGATCTGAAGCTTCCCTTCGACGGCCAGCCGATCCAGGGTTTCTCGGGCGTCAAGACGATGGCCGACGGCACCTTCTGGACACTCTCCGACAACGGCTTCGGCTCGAAGTTCAACTCGTCGGATTCCATGCTCTTCCTGCACCAGATGAAGTTCGACTGGGCCGGCAACAAGGCTGAGGTCGTCAAGAACCTCTTCCTTTCCGACCCCAACAAGATCGCCCCGTTCCCGATCGTGCTTGAAGGCAGCGACACGCGTTATCTTACCGGCGCCGACTTCGACATCGAATCGATCCAGCCGGTTGCCGACGGCTTCTGGCTCGGGGACGAATTCGGTCCCTACATCCTGAAGTTCGACACATCAGGCCGCCTCACCGACGTCATTCCGACGACGCTCGACGGCAAGCCGGTGCTTTCGCCCGACAATCCGCTTCTCTCGGTTCCATCAAACCCGGCCGCAAAGATGCCGGTCTTCAATCTGAAGCGCTCCGGCGGCTTCGAAGGCCTCGCCATGTCGAAGGACGGCGCCAAGCTCTACGGCCTGCTCGAAGGCGCCATCTACAAGGATGACGGCACGGTGGAAACCATCGACGGCCACACCGCCATCCGCGTCATCGAGTTCGATGTCGCTTCGAAAAAGTGGACCGGCCGCAGCTGGCTCTATCCGTTCGAGGACAAGGGTGTCTCGATCGGCGATTTCAACATGCTCGACGACACGACCGCTCTCGTCATCGAGCGCGACAACGGTGCCGGCATTGCGGACAAGGCCTGCGCCGACCCTAAGCAGCCGAAGCCGGATTGCTTCGAAGCTCCGGCCGTGCTGAAGCGCGTCTACAAGATCGAGTTCAACGACGCCAATGTCGGCAAGGCTGTTCGCAAGATCGGCTATATCGACCTGCTGAACATCCAGGACCCCGACAACAAGAAGAAGGCCGGCAGCAAGGACGGCGTCTACGACATGCCGTTCGTGACGATCGAAAACGTCGACCGCGTCGACGCCACGCACATCATCATCGGCAACGACAACAACCTGCCCTTCTCGGCCGGCCGCGCCGTCGACAAGGCTGACAATAACGAGTTCAGCCTGCTCGAAGTCGGCGAGTTCCTGAACGCGAAGTAATTCGAGTGTGATGTGAGATAGAGAGGGCGGTGCGCAGGTGCCGCCCTTTTGTTTATGGCAGTTGGATATTTGGCGGCATGCCGTGTGTGCCCCCCTCTGCCCTGCCGGGCATCTCCCCCACAGGTGGGGAGATCACAAGTGGCATGACCTTCCCGCATCTTGAACGTCAAGCCGAGCTGAATCGCTGATTGTTTGGGGAGGCCGTTGCGCCCAGCCAATCTCCCCACCTGTGGGGGAGATGCCCGGCAGGGCAGAGGGGGGCTGATACGGCAAAACGGCCGCAAATCAAACCTACTCGAATCGAAACGCCAACCGCTTGTTCGTCAGCCTCGACAGCTGCTGGAGGCGGCCGTCCAGGCGTTCGCCGGCGAAGTCGCGATACTCGGGAGGCACGACGAATTCGAGGTCAAGGTCCGGGCTCGAGGATTTGCGGAAGGTCAGGTTCTTGACGATGCCGGGCATCGAGGCCGAGAAAAGGTAGACGACGCGCAGCATACCGCCGAGCAGCTTGGCGCGCTCGATGAGCTGCGGCGTGGCGATCTGCGCCAGCGGGCCGGTGGCGCCGTCGTCATGCAGTCCTTCGAAACGGTAATAGTTGGAAAGCGCGATGAAGGCGCGGCCGGGATGACTGATGCCGACGAAGGAAGAGTGGGCGATGACGTTCAACGCCTGCAGGCCGCGATAGTCAGGATGAGCGCGCCAGCTGATATCGGCAAGCAGACAGGCAGCCTGACGGTAGCGGCTTTCCTCTTCGGTTTCCTGGATGCCGAAGAGGGGCATCATGCGGCCGGTCCATTCTGCCAGCTCGCGGGCATGCTCCGGCGAACGGGCACGCAGGATCGCCAGTTCTCCGGCGGCGGCAAGCAGCGGATCCAGGCGGCGCTCAGCCTCCGACAGCAGCGAATAGAGATATCCCTCGCGCACACCCTGCGCCGAGAAGGAAATCAGCGACGGCTTCATCGCACTCAGCACTTCTTTCATGGCGACGGCGCCGAAAGGTAGCAGCGAACGGCGGTGCTTGGAAACGGCCTGCAGTGCCGGCTCCCTGGAGTCGCACGCGGTCACCACCTGGTCGAGGAACTGCATCATTCCTTCGAGCGACACCTCATAGCCCTGCATCATGTGCAGCGGATAATGGGTGATTTCCATGTGCAGCTTGGCGATGTTTCGCCAGGTGCCGCCGACGGCGTAGAAGGTGCGCCCCTCGCCTTTCGACAACAGTTTTGCCGTCTTCAACTGCTTGCGGGCAAAGGTCTGAGCCTTGGAGAGCGAGCCGCCGGCATATTCCGACAGGCGCAGGCCGCCGAGCGGCAGCGTGATGCCCTTGCCGACCTCTTTGCCCTTGATATCGATCAGCTCCAGCGAGCCGCCGCCGAGATCGCCGGCAATGCCGTCAGGATTATAGAAACCGCTGATGATGCCGAGCGAGGCGAATTTTGCCTCCTCCTCGCCCGAGAGCACGCGGACCTTGCGGTTAAGGATGGTTTCCGCCTGATGGATGAAATCAGGACCGTTGCTCGCCTCGCGCGCGGCCGCCGTCGCCAGCACATACATGGTGGCAGCGCGGGCCTGATCTGACAGAGCCTTGAAACGGTGCAGCGCCGCCAGAGCCCGGCTGACACTGTCTTCGTCCATCTTGCCGGTAAGGGCGACGCCTTTGCCGAGGCCGCAGAGGACCTTTTCGTTGAAGAGGACGGTTGGCGAACGGGACATGCCTTCGTAGACGACAAGACGAATGGAATTCGATCCAATATCGACGACGGAGACCGGGGCGATCCCCGGAAGGCGCCCCTGGGCTTCAGATTCAACCATTTAGGTCCAGTTTTACTTGTTGTTGCGGCCTTCGAGCAGGCCGGCGATCAGCTTCGGCGCACTGGACTTCAGAGCTTCACCACGGCCTGACAGGCTCGGATTGGTCATGAAATATTGCTGCGCATTGAACGGTTCTTCGCCCCTGCGCACTTCCATGCGTCGCGACGTACCGTCGGGCAATATCTCGTAGCTTTGTTGATTGTCAATCACGTTGCCGAGCATAATCTGTGACAAGACCTGCTCGTGGACGGTTGGATTCGTCAATGGAACCATGGTTTCGACACGGCGATCGAGGTTTCTCGGCATCATGTCGGCCGAGCCGATGTAAACCAGCGCCTTGTCGGACGGCAGGCCGTGGCCGTTGCCGAAGCAGAAGATGCGGCTGTGCTCGAGGAAGCGGCCGACGATCGACTTGACGCGGATCTTTTCCGAAAGGCCGGGCACCTGCGGACGCAGGCAGCAGATACCGCGCACGACGAGATCGATTTCGACGCCAGCATGGCTGGCGCGATAGAGCGCGTCGATGATGTCAGGATCGACAAGCGAATTCATCTTCATCCAGATCGCCGCCGGCGTGCCGTTCCTGGCATGCTGGACCTCCTCCTCGATGTGACGCAGGATGCGCGAGCGCATCGTATAGGGCGAGATCGCGAGTTGCATACCCTGTTCCGGCTCGCCGTAGCCGGTGATGAAGTTGAAGATGTTCGCCATGTCGTGGGCGATGACGGGATTGCAGGTGAAGTAGGAGAGATCGGTATAGATCTTCGCGGTGATCGGGTGATAGTTGCCGGTGCCAAGATGGCAATAGGTGCGCAGTTTGCCATCCTCGCGACGGACGACCAGCGACATCTTGGCGTGGGTCTTGAGCTCGATGAAGCCGAAGACGACCTGGACGCCGGCACGTTCGAGGTCGCGCGCCCAACGGATGTTTGCCTCTTCGTCGAAGCGGGCCTTGAGCTCGACCAGCGCCGTCACCGACTTGCCGGCTTCGGCGGCATCGATCAGCGCGCGAACGATCGGGCTATCATTGGAGGTGCGGTAAAGTGTCTGCTTTATCGCCAGGACATCAGGATCGCGCGCAGCCTGGAGAAGAAACTGGACCACCACGTCGAAAGATTCGTAGGGGTGATGGACAACCATGTCCTTTTCGCGGATGGCTGCGAAGCAGTCGCCGGCATGTTCGCGGACGCGCTCGGGAAATCGCGCATTGTAGGGGGCAAAGCGCAGATCGTCGCGCGGCGCCTTGGTGATCTCCGACAGCGTGTTCAGCGCCAGCAGACCCGGCAGAACGGCGACGCGGTTGTCGGGGATGCTCAGCGCCTGGACGACGAACTGGCGCAGCGACGCCGGCATTTCCGAATCGGTCTCGATACGGATGACCTTGCCGCGGCGGCGGCGTTTCAGCGCCGTTTCGAAGAAGCGGACGAGATCCTCGGCCTCTTCCTCGACTTCGATATCGCTGTCGCGGATGACGCGGAACGTACCGGAGCCCTGCACCTCGTAACCCGGGTAGAGCCGATGGATGAAGATGTTGGCGACATCTTCCAGCGTGATGTAGCGGATGGTGTTTCCATCATCCGGCAGGCGGACGAAGCGGTCGAGCGCCACCGGCAGGCGCAGCAGCGCCGTCATCGGTTCGCGACCGTTCTTGCTGACGAGCTGCAGACCGATCGAGAAGCCGAGATTCGGAATGAAGGGGAACGGATGGGCCGGATCGATCGATAGCGGCGTCAAAACAGGGAAGATCGCCTGTTCGAATTCGGCGGCCAACCACTGGCGGTCGGCATCGCTCAAGGCGCCGGGGCGCACGATCAGGATGTCTTCCTTGGCGAGATATTGCTGCAGCACGGCGAGCGAGGCCTGCTGCTCCATCTGCAGGTGGTCGATCTCCTGCAGGATCGAATCGAGCTGCTCGGCTGGCGTCTTGCCGTCGGGGCTGCGGATGGCGATGTTCTGGCGCACCTGGCCCTCGAGGCCGGCGACACGCACCATGAAGAATTCATCGAGGTTGGCGGCCGAGATCGACAGGAAACGGACGCGCTCGAGCAGCGGATGCTCGGTGTTCAACGTTTCTTCCAGGACACGGCGATTGAATTGCAGCCAGGAGAATTCTCGGTTGATGAAGCGCTCGGGGCTCTTGAGCAGTTCTTCCAGCGGGGGGGTGTTGTCGTTGATTTCCGGAGTGAGTTCCTGATGTTCTGCGACTGCGCTATCCATTGTCCGCTTACCCCGTTTTCAATCGCCAAAGGCAATTATATCAGTTTGACGACGGAACTGTGACAGTCAATCGGCTGGTTCCGAATTTCCCAATTCATTCAATACTTCGGCAGCAAGAGACCGGGTGATTTTCGTGCCCCGCGACAGGGCCAGCCGGTCAAGCCTCTCGACGATCGTCTGGGCCGCGTTCAGCGACCGCTCCATCCGGTTCACGATATAGAGCACGAGTTTGTCATCTATATAAAGCTGCCGGTCGGCGAAGAGCTTGACGATCACCTGCGACAACAGCGCCTCATCCGGTTCGCCGATCTCGACGACGGTTACCGCTTTCAGGCGCGAGCGCAGATCGGGCAGCAAAACCGGCCACGACATCGGCCAGAGGCGGCTGGTCATCAACAGGCTGGTGCCGTTTTCGCGCACGCTGTTGATGACGTGGAAGAGCGCGTTGTCGTCGAAGCCGAGGCGGTCGGCGTCCTCGAACAGCACCGGGCCGGCGGCGGCTGCAACCGCGGCATCCGAGCCAAGCTCGGGATGAATGTCGACGGCGCCGCTCAATTCCCGCCAGATGCGGGCGAGATGCGATTTTCCCGAGCCGACGGGGCCGGCGAGCACGACGACCGGCGATGGCCATGCCGGCCAGGCATCGACGATCGAAACGGCGGCGGCAAGACGCTCCGAGATCAGGAGGTCGTCGCGCCCGCTTGCCGCATCGTGCGAAAAGACCAGCGGCAGCTGCTCTCCGGCCTTGCGCTTCGGATCAGCGTTCTTCACGTCATTCATTGGGAACAGATTTCGTCTTCCGGGCGTGGCCACTGGGCGACCCGCCAAAATAAAGATCGCTCTGAAGGTAGCGTGAAAGCGCGAAACGAACAAGGACGCCGACGGCAGCGGCAGCCGGCACGGCAACCAGAAGCCCGACGAAACCGAAGAGCGCGCCGAAGGCAAAAAGCGCAAACATCAGCCACACCGGATGCAGGCCGACGCTGGAGCCGACGAGCTTCGGCTGCAGAATGTTGCCTTCCAGGAATTGACCGCTGAAAAAGACGAGGAGCACCAGGCCGATCCAGGCATAATCGGGCCAGAACTGCACAAGCGCCACGCCGATGCCGAGCACGAGGCCAACCATCGAGCCGACATAGGGAATGAAACTGATCATCCCGGCGAAGAGGCCGATCAGCAGGCCGAAATTCAGCCCGACGAGGGAAAGGCCGACGGCATAATAGATGCCGAGGATGAGACACAGCGAGCCCTGGCCGCGGATGAAACCGGCGATCGCCTGGTCGATCTCCTTGGCGATTTGGCGGACATCGCCGACATAATCGCGCGGGATCCATTGGTCGACCTTGGCAACCATACGATCCCAATCAAGCAGGATATAGAAGGCGACGACGGGGGTGACCACGAGCAGCGATATGACGTCGACGATCGCCTTGCCGGAATTCCAGATCTGCGCAAAAAGCCCGGTCAGGAAGCCCATGCCCTCCGACAGGATGCCGGAGAGATTGTCCTTGATCGCGCCCATCTGGTTCTCGACCCAGTCCGGCAGCAGCGAATTATGCGCCTGCGTGATGAACTGCTGTAATTGGCTGATATAACCCGGCAGACGCTGAGCGAAATCGTTGAACTGGCTGATGAGCACCGGAATGAGGATCATCAGCGCCAGCGTGAAGACGATGACGAAGGCGACGAGGATGCCGATGGTCGCCATCATGCGGCTCAGACCCAGCCGCTCCAGCCGGTCGGCCACCGGATCGAGGAAATAGGCGATCGCCATGCCGGCGATGAAGGGCAGCAGGATCGAGCTGAAGACATAGAGAAAGACGATGAAGAAGACGAGCACCGCCAGCCAGAAGAAGATCTGACGCTTGAGACTGTTGCCGCTGACATGCTGTGGCATCGCTTCCCCGCTGATCGTCGCCGCCGCCAAACGCCGCATCGGAACCGAAGCGGCCATTCAGCACATAGGATGCAGGCGCAAAGATGGTCAACCCTGTCGCGCCAAATCCCCGAAAGGCTGGAGGAAGGCGCGGGAAATTGGGGGCTTTTGCCATGCAACGCTTGCATAAAAGCCCCTGTCATGCAATTGCGACCGGCAGATGACGCGGCACGTTTGCCGCCTGAAATAGCCATCGGAGACCAGCATGAGCCAGTCTGGGAAAAACGGCCTGACATATAGCGATGCGGGCGTCGATATCGATGCCGGAAACCTGCTCGTCGAGAAAATCAAGCCGGCGGTGCGCTCGACGCGCCGTCCCGGCGCCGACGGCGAGATCGGCGGCTTCGGCGGGCTCTTCGACCTCAAGGCCGCAGGCTTTACCGATCCGGTTCTCGTCGCCGCCAATGACGGCGTCGGCACCAAGCTGAAGATCGCGATCGATGCCGACTATCACGACACCGTCGGCATCGACCTCGTCGCCATGTGCGTCAACGATCTCGTGGTGCAGGGCGCCGAGCCGCTGTTCTTCCTCGATTATTTCGCGACCGGCAAGCTCGACCCGGATCAGGGCGCGGCCATCGTCGGCGGCATTGCCGCCGGCTGCCGCGAGGCGGGCTGCGCGCTGATCGGCGGCGAAACGGCCGAAATGCCCGGCATGTATTCCTCCGGCGATTACGATCTCGCGGGCTTTGCCGTCGGTGCTGCCGAACGCGGCAAGCTCCTGCCATCAGGCGATATTGCCGCGGGTGACGTAATCCTCGGCCTTGCCTCCTCCGGCGTCCATTCCAACGGTTTCTCGCTGGTGCGCAAGATCGTCGAATTGTCCGGTCTCGATTGGGATGCACCGGCGCCGTTCGCCGAAGGCAAGAAGCTCGGCGAAGCGCTGCTCGAGCCGACCCGCATCTATGTGAAGCCGCTTCTGAAGGCGATCCGCGAGACCGGTGCCATCAAGGCGCTGGCGCACATCACCGGCGGCGGCTTTCCGGAAAATATTCCGCGCGTGCTGCCGAAGCATCTGGCAGCCGAGATCGATCTTGCCGCAGTCAAGGTCCCGCCGGTGTTTTCATGGCTCGCCAAGACGGGCGGCGTCGAATCCAAGGAAATGCTGCGCACTTTCAACTGCGGCGTCGGCATGATCGCTGTCGTCGGCGGTGAGAATGTTGCAGCGGTTTCCGCGGCACTCGAAGCCGAGGGCGAGACGGTTATCACGCTCGGCCGCATGATTGCCCGCGACGAGGGCGCTGCCGGCACGGTCTACAAGGGCACACTTGCCATATGAGCTCGTCGCGCAAACGCGCCGTCGTCTTCATATCAGGCAGCGGCTCCAACATGATGGCGCTGGTTACGGCGGCAAAGGCAGCCGACTACCCGGCCGAGATCGTCGGCGTCATCTCCGACAAGGCGGATGCCGGCGGGGTTGCCAAGGCAGCCGCCGAAGGTATTGCCACCTTCGCCTTTCCCCGCAAGGACTATGCCAGCAAGGACGCGCATGAAGCGGCGATCTTTTCGGCGCTCGATGAGCTTTCGCCCGACATTCTCTGCCTGGCAGGCTATATGCGGCTGCTGACGCCGACCTTCATCCAGCGTTACGAAGGCCGGATGCTCAACATCCACCCTTCCCTGCTGCCGCTGTTTCCGGGCCTGCATACACATCAGCGGGCAATCGACGCCGGCATGCGGATTGCCGGCTGCACAGTGCATTTCGTCACCGAGGGCATGGACGAGGGGCCGGTGATCGGCCAGGCGGCCGTACCGGTTCTTTCCGGCGACACGGCCGAAAGCCTTGCCGCACGTGTGCTCACCGTCGAACACCAGATCTACCCACAAGCCTTGCGGCTGTTTGCCGAAGGTCGAGTGACGATGGAAGGCGGCAAGGCCGTCGGCGCTGAGGTTTCGACCGTCGCACCCAAGGCTCAACTGATCTCGCTGATCGGCGAGCGCGCCTAAAGCGCATCGCCACGCGACGCGCTTCAGACTTCTGGCAAACTCTTCATTCGTGATGCTCGGACTTGTCCAAATGCCGCCCGGTTCGAATGGCCGCCGCTCATCCGCCTGCCGGCACCTTCTCCCGCATGCGGGGAGAAGGGGATATGCCGCACCCTCTCCGTTCCTCGCCCGCCTCTCGTAGGGCACGTCCCCTCGCCCCGATTACGGGGAGAGGGCTAGGGTGAGAGGCAGCCATCTCTCATTGTTTTATGCATGTCGTCGTCCCAAAACTGTATTTCGGGCGACATGCATTAAGCCGCCAGAGCCCGTAGCGGATGCAGCGTGCCGTCGCTGTAGACGAAGCGGCCGGCGCGGAAGGTGGCGCGGATGCGATTGATATTACCCGACTCGACCACGACAAGATCGGCGCGCTGGCCGATGGCGATCTCGCCGCGATCCGACAGGCCGGCCGAACGGGCCGCATTGCCGGTCGCCATGGCAACGGCTGCCGGCAGGCCACCTTCCATCACGTCGGCAAGCTTGAAGATGCCGGGTACGAAGGCAGCCGGATGATAATCGGCGGCAATGACGCTCAGCAGACCGGCCCTCGCAGCACCGAGCGCGCTGAGATTGCCCGACATCGACTGGCCACGCAGCGCGTTCGGCGCGCCCATCAACGTCCAGAGACCGCGACGGCGCGCCTCTTCGGCCGCAGGTGCGGTGACCGGAAACTCGCTGATGGTGACGCCGAGATCGTGCATCTCGGCGACTTTTTCGACGCTGTCGTCGTCATGCGAGGCAAGCGACAGCTTGTGCTTCAGCGACAGCGCTACGATCTCCTTCAGCTTGGCTTCGATGTCAGGATTGCTGCGCATGGCGATGCGCTTGGCAACGATCTCCGCCGCCATTTCCTCGGAGACGGCGCGGCGCTCGGAAATGCTGAGGATATAGCTTTGCAGATTGTTGTACTGGCCCTGGCCCGGCGTGTGGTCGGTCAACGAGACCATGTCGATCTGATCGGCATTCAGCAGGCACTCGAGCGCGGGAGCTGCCCCGACATTGGTGATTTCGTAGCGGGCGTGGACGCGGTGGTCGATCAGCAGATCGTCACGCAGGCGGTTAATGCCCTCGATCACCGCTGATGTCGTCTCCAGCGAGCGGACGTGGCCGTAGACGCTTTCGGTCGCAAAGGAGACGGCGGCGAACGCCGTCGTGACACCGGCAGCGGCAAGCTTCTTGTCAAGTTCGTGGATGCCGAAATCGATCGGCATCGTTGCGTTCGGCCGCGGGGCGATTTCGCGCTCGATCATGTCGCCGTGCAGATCGACGAATCCGGGCATCAGCAGCCGCCCACCGCCATCGATGGCAGCACCGGCGACCGGCTCCGGCCTGATCTCGGCGATGACCCCATCGTCAACACGCACGGAACCTTCCCTCACCACCTCGTTTGGGAGAACGAGGGTGAAATTGCTGAGCCACATGGGCTTTCTCCTGACCGCATCCGATGATTGACAAACCGCAGCGGATAGAACCGCTTCGTGACAGTCGTATGAAGAAGTTCCAAACTTCTTACCCTTTCCGTTCTTGCTTTGCCATACTTGACCAATCAGTTGACCAAGCATGACATTATATTAGAGACAACGTGGACGGTGGCTATGACGATCAAAGTGAAAGTGGCAGAGGCAAAAACGCATCTCTCGGAGCTTCTGACAAAGGTGGAAGCAGGCGAAGATGTGGTGATATCACGCGGCAACAACGCGGTCGCCCGCATGATCAAGATCGATGACCGTCGCCAGGGGCTCGACGCCATCCGTGCACTCCGCAGCGAACGGGCAGAACGCGCCGGAGCAGCCGCGGCCGAAATTCAAGCCTGGCGGCGCGAAGGCCAGCGCTGATGCCGTTCGTGGTCGATGCTTCGGTTGCGGCGGCTTGGTTGCTTGCCGATGAGGAAAGCCGGACTGCCGAACAAGCCTTGTCGTTTCTCGAAACCGAAGATGCGCTGGTGCCCGATCTTTTCTGGCATGAGATGCGCAACATCCTGTTGACCGCGGAACGACGGAAACGCATCTCCAACGAGGATGTGCTCGCTTGTCTCATGCGACTCACCAGCCTGCCGCTGCGCACTGTCTCAAGCGAAGACCATCTTCCGATCTTGCGACTTGCCGGAAAATATCAGCTATCGGTCTATGACGCCGCTTATCTGGCGCTTGCGGTCGCAGAGAACGTATCGCTTGCGACGCTGGACGCCAGACTGGAACGTGCCGCGTCAGCGGAAAGTCTCACCTTCGGGCTGGGTTAGAAAAGCGTTCCCCTGTTCAACAGCGCCCATTGCAGAAGCACGATCGTTTTGACGTCGAAGATCTCGCCGGTTTCGATCATCGCCGCCGCCTCGTCGAGCGGGATTTCGAGGACCTCGATATCCTCGTGCTCCTCATCCAGGCCGCCGCCTTCCGCCACGCGGTCGGCGATGTCGATGAGGGCTGCGAAAAAGTGGACGACTTCGGTGACGGCGCCCGGCGAGGGATAGGATTTGAACAAGAAGCGCGTATCGCGCAGGCGATAGCCGGTCTCCTCCATCGCCTCGCGACGGATCGCCGCCTCGGGATGGTCGTCATCGAGAAGGCCGGCAGGCACCTCGATGATCCAGGCAGGATCGCCGTTGAGATGAACGGCGAGGCGGAATTGGCGGACGAGAACGACGAGGTCGCGCCTGGGATCATAAAGCAGGATGCAAGCGGCCGGTGTGCGGTGATAGACCTCCCGTTTCAACCGCTGGGTCGCGCCCTTGCGGTCGACATAGTCGAGCAGGTAGCTGCTCAATCGCGTCCACCCATTCGACAGCGTGTCTTCGCTGACGATCTTCACGCGTGATTTCGGCTGCATCATGCTGCGTCTCTGCGAAGCCAGACCTTGTTGTCGTGCACCGCCGCCCCACCATAGGGCGCGACGGGGTCGGCGCCGGTCAAGACGTTGATGCCCTCGCCGTCGACATGCGCCTTGTTCGGCCAGAGGCCTTCAGCGATCAGCACGCCGGATTTGACTTCGGTGGTGATGCGGGCGTGGAGGCTCAGATCGCCGCGGCTGTTGCCGATATGCACAAGATCGCCATGGCCGATGCCATTGGCTTCGGCATCGGCCGGATTGATCATCACTTCAGGACGGCCTTCCTTCTGGCGAGAGGTCTTGGTCTCGGAGAAGCTCGAATTCAGGAAGTTGCGCGCCGGCGAGGTGGCGAGCCGGAAGGGATGCTCGGGATCGGCGATTTCGATGACATCGACCTGATCGGGGAAGGCCGGAAGCGCGGCATGCGGACCGAGCGCGCCGATCGAAGCCGGGGGCCTGTTCGGCGCCGGCTGATTGATCCAGTCCGGGCGGAAATGGAACTTGCCATCCGGATGGGCAAAGCCATTCAGATAATGGGCCTCCTCGAATGCGGGCTGGCGATCGAACCATTTGTGTTCGAGGAAATGGTCGTAATCCGGCAGGCCGCTCGATTCCAAAATGCGGTCGACCATCTCGCGGGCGGTGAAGCCGAAGCCGGGGCGATCGGCGACGCCGAGGCGTTTTGCCAGTTCCTCAATGACGAAGAGATTGGTGCGCACGGTTGGCGGCGGATCGACCAGCTTCGGCCCCAGCAGAATATGGTTCTGGCCGCCGGCCCGATAGATATCGTCATGCTCGACGAACATCGTCGCCGGGATGACGATATCGGCGATCTCAGCCGTCTCGGTCATGAACTGCTCGTGGACGGCGACGAAGAGGTCGTTGCGGGCAAAGCCGCGTCTGACGAGGCGCTGCTCGGGGGCGATGTTGGCGGGATTGGTGTTCTGGATCAGCATCGCCGTCACCGGACCGCGATGGCGCAGCGCCACCGGATCTCCGGTCAGCACCCGGCCGATCTGCGACTGGTCGAGCATGCGAATATCGGCGTCCTTCATCGACCGGCCAGTCAGCTCCGCATTGTTCATGCGGAAGATATCGCTGTTCGAATGGAAGGCGCCGCCGCCCTCATATTTCCAGGAGCCGAGAACGGTGGCGATCGAGGCGGCCGCATGCATGGCGACCGCGCCGTTGCGCTGGCGGGTGAAGCCATAGCCCAGGCGGAAAAAGGTCTTCTTCGTCGTGCCGACGAGGCTGGCGAAGGCTTCGATCTCCTCGACCGAAAGGCCGGTGATGGCAGCGGCCCATTGCGGCGTCTTGGCTTTCAGATGCGCCTCGAGACCGGCGGGATCATCGGCATATCTCGCCATATAGTCACGATCGGCGTAACCGTCGCGGAAGGCGATGTGCATGACGGCGCAGGCGAGTGCGGCGTCGGTGCCTGGCCTGACGATCAGCGCCATGTCGGCCTGCTTCATCGTCGGATTATCGTAAATATCGATGACGACGATCTTCGCGCCGCGCTCCTTGCGCGACTTGATGGCGTGGGTCATCACGTTGACCTGCGTCGACACCGCGTTGGTGCCCCAGATGACGACGCAATCGGTGCGGCCCATCTCGCGCGGATCGGGACCGCGCAGCGTGCCGGTCGCCATGGTGAAGCCGGTCCAGGCGGGGTTGGTGCAGATCGAGGAGAAGAAGCCGGAGTAGCGCTTGGCATGACGGAGGCGATCGATCGAATCGCGCTGCACCCAGCCCATGGTGCCGGCGTAGAAATAGGGCCAGATCGCTTCGCTGCTGTCGCTTGCCTCGGACTTCACAAAGGCTTCGGCGATCTCATCCAGCGCATCGTCCCAGGAAATCTGCTGCCACTGCCCTGCCCCCTTGGCGCCGGCGCGGCGTAGCGGATGCATCAGGCGGTCGGGATGGTAGAGCCGCTCGGCATAACGGGCGACCTTGGCGCAGATGACACCTGACGTGTAAGAATGGTCATTGGCGCCGCGCACACGGCCGATGCGGCCATCCTCCGATATATCGACCTCCAGCGCACAGGTGGAGGGACAGTCATGCGGACAGGCGGTGTGGCCTACCCTATTCTCCGGCTTGGATGATTTGGCGTGGATGGGGGTCGCAATGTTCATGGCATTTGTATATTCCAAGGCTTGCACGGCCAAAAGCCACAAAAATTCCCCATGACGCGAATTCATACGGACATCAGCAAAAATGAACTACCGCCACATCTATCACGCGGGCAACTTTGCCGATGTGCTGAAACATGTCGTGCTGACGCGGCTGATCCGCTACATGCAGAAGAAGGATGGCGGCTTCCGCGTGCTCGACACGCATGCCGGCATCGGACTCTACGACCTCTCCTCCGAAGAAGCGCAGAAAACCGGCGAATGGCTCGATGGCATCGGCAAGCTGATGGAGGCAGAACTCGGCCCTCAGGTCTCTGAACTGCTGGAGCCCTACCTCTCGGCAATCCGCGAACTCAATCCTGAGGGCGGCATCCGCTTCTATCCCGGCTCGCCGAAACTTGCGCGCATGCTGTTCCGGCCGCAGGACCGGTTGTCGGCAATGGAACTGCATCCCGAAGACTACGTCAGGCTGCACCGGCTGTTCGAGGGCGATCACCACGCCCGCATCACCGAGCTCGACGGCTGGCTGGCGCTCGGAGCGCATCTGCCGCCGAAGGAGAAGCGCGGCATCGTGCTCGTCGATCCGCCCTTCGAGGAGGAGGACGAATATCAGCGGCTGGCCGAGGGGCTGGAAAAGGCCTATCGGCGCTTTCCCGGCGGCACCTATTGCCTGTGGTATCCGCTGAAGAAAGGCGCGCCGATCAAGGAATTCCACGAGAGGCTCCAGGCGCTCGATATCCCGAAAATGCTCTGCGCCGAACTTGCCGTTCGCAGCGACCGCGGCATTACCGGACTGACGGGCTCCGGACTCGTCATCGTCAACCCACCCTTCACACTGAAGGACGAGTTGCACCAATTGCTGCCCGCATTGAAGGACCATCTGGCGCAAGACCGTTTCGCCTCGCACCGCGCCTTCTGGCTGCGCGGCGAAAACAAGGCCGTCAAGGACGATTGACCAGCCAATCGCCTTAAGGAATAGTCCGCGCCGCAGTCTACAACCTCATCAGGTGTCCCATGAAGCTCCTTTGTTCGCCCGCCTCGCCCTATTCCAACAAGGTGCGGATGGCCGCGCATTTTCTGGGCCTGGAGTTGAATTCCATCCGGGTCGACACCAATACCGGACCGGCGATCCTGCTGGACAACAATCCGCTCGGTAAGATCCCGACGCTTCTGACCGATGACGGGGTCTCGATATACGACAGCGTAGCGATCATGCATTATTTCGACCGGCTGACGAAGGGCGGGCTCTACCCTTCCAAGAAGGGCAAGCGCACGGATGCGGAAATCCTCGAGGCGCTGTGCGACGGCATCTGCGACTGCCTGTTGGCGATCGTCTACGAGCGGCGCTTCCGCGACGAGGAAAAAATTCACCAGCCGTGGATAGACCGGCAATGGAAGAAGGCGACGAGCGGGCTCGCTCATCTCAGCGCCAATCCACCGAAAACAGGCAAGAAGCTCAATGGCGGGCATTTCGCGCTGGCCGCGACGCTCGATTATCTCGAGCTGCGCTTCAAGGACCAATGGGAAGCCGATCATGCGCCGCTCACCGACTGGCTCCGGCAGTTCAACAAGAAATTCCCTGCCCATAGCGAACTCAAGTCCCAAGGCTGAGCGCGCTCAAAGCCTAGGACTCGACGGCGGGAAGAGCAAACAGACAGCAAAAAGCCGGGCGACGTGCCCGGCTCTTTCATGCTTGGACGGATGGTCCGGCTTAGAACTTGACGCCGATACCGAGCTTGACGCTGTTCTCGTCGTAACCGCGCGAGAAGCTGCCGGAGTCGAGGTCGTAGTCCTTGCTCTGGTAGTCGGTGTAGCGATATTCCAAGCGCGTCGTGATGTTGTTGGTCACGAAGGCTTCGACGCCGGCGCCGACCGTATAGCCGAAGTTCGTCTTGCTTTCGTCCGAGGTGTCGTCGGAAACCTTGACGTCGCCGATGGCAAGACCAGCCGTGCCGTAGAGCAGGAAGGGGTTCATGTCGTAGCCGACGCGGCCACGGACGGAGCCGTTCCAGCCATACTTGTTCTTGACGCCGCCTGAGGAGACGTCGTCGCCGCTGTAGCCGAGATCGGATTCAACGCCGTAAACGATCTGGCCCTGCTGCCAGTTGTAGCCGGTGAAGACCTGGCCGCCGAAACCGTAGGTGTGGCGGTCGGAACCGAAGTCACCCATGTTGTAGGTGCCGGCGCCGCCGAGGTAGAAGCCTTCCCAGTTGCCAGCCGGCTTGACCGGAGCTTCCTGGGCGACCGGTGCTTCCGGAACCTGGTCGACGGCATCGGCCGCCTGAGCTGCCGAGACGCCCGCAATTGCAAAAACGGAGGCCATGAGGCCAGCAATGAGTACACGCATACTTAGTCTCCTTTCAGTCCCGCGCCGCTTACCATCTGTCTATCAGTGAAGCATTGGCGGGATATTGCCAGATGTCCCTTCCGGATCGAGATTGAAATTGGAACTGAAATGCGGATTTGAAAGAGCCAAATTGTGATATCATTGTGGCTGCCGCATGGCTGAAATTCGATGTTGCTTCAGCGCAACATACACTTTGTTAACCCTACCGAAGAGTTAAACTTAAAATACCTATTTTAGGAAATCGCATTCTTAAATAATACATAGAATATCCGGCTCTCGGACGCAACCGCAACGGCCTATTTATATAATCTCCACCGGCCCCTATATATTTTGCTGACAGACTCGCGGGATCAGAAGGCAAGATTTTGAACCACAAAAGACTTCGCTCGGCCCTTATAACAGGGGCTGCAAAAAGAATAGGCCGGGCAATCGCCGAAGACCTTGCCGCAAATGGCTTTTCCGTTGCGATCCACGCGAACGGCTCCATCGGTGAGGCCGAAGAGCTGGTGGCGGAATTGCGGCGGAAAGGACAAAAGGCGATCGCGCTGCAGGCCGATCTTAGCGATCTCGGCGAAACGGGGGGATTGGTCGCGAAGGCGTCGGAAGCGCTCGGGCCGCTCGATCTGCTCGTCAATAATGCATCGGTCTTCCAGCATGATTCCGCGCGTAGTTTCAATGCCGCCACCTGGGCATTGCACTTCGACCTGCATGTCCGTGCGCCCTCTATCCTTGCGGCGGCCTTCGCGCAGCAGATGCCCGCTGAGGCAGCAGGGCTGATCGTCAATATCATCGACCAGCGGGTCTGGGCGCTGAGGCCCAGCTTCTATTCCTATACCCTCTCCAAATCCGCGCTGTGGACGGCGACGCAGACGCTTGCACAGGCATTGGCGCCACGCATCCGCGTCAATGCCATCGGCCCCGGCCCCTCGATGCCGAGCGAGCGGCAGGCGGTGGAGGACTTCCAAGCGCAGGTCTCAGCCCTTATCTTACAGCGAGGGCCGGCGCTGGAGGAATTCGGACAAACGATTCGCTTCCTTTACGACACGCCCTCGATCACCGGCCAGATGATTGCCCTCGACGGCGGCCAGCACCTCGCCTGGCAGACGCCCGATGTGGCGGAGATTACGGAATGAACGGACGAAAGCTGCCGGATGGCGGCGTTCTCTACGACGAGACGGATGAGAGCGAAGACGATATCGAAGTGGAAGGCGACGTTTCCGCCGCCGTCCCGCTTGCGGCTGCGGTCGACTGGAATGCGGGCAGCCTCAACGAGACCGGGCTTATCGGCGCGGAACTGATCGGCGAATTCGTCAAGCGGCTCCCCAACAGCCCCGGCGTCTACCGCATGTTCAACGCCGAGGGTGACGTGCTCTATGTCGGCAAGGCGCGCAGCCTGAAGAAGCGCGTCAACAATTACGCCGTCGGCCGCGTGCATTCCAACCGCATCGCCCAGATGGTGCGCCAGACGGCCAACATGGAATTCGTGACGACGCGCACGGAAACGGAAGCGCTGCTTCTGGAAGCGAATCTGATCAAGCGCTTGCGGCCGCGCTTTAACGTGCTTTTGCGCGACGACAAGTCGTTTCCCTATATCCTCATTACCGGCGACCACCGGGCGCCGGCGATCTTCAAGCATCGTGGTGCGAGAGCGCGAAAGGGCGACTATTTCGGGCCTTTCGCTTCGGCCGGCGCGGTCGGGCGGACGATCAACTCGCTGCAGCGCGCCTTCCTGATCCGCACCTGCACCGACAGCGTCTTCGAAACGCGCACGCGGCCCTGCCTGCTCTACCAGATCAAGCGCTGTTCCGGGCCGTGCACGCATGAGGTCAGCGACGAGGGTTACGGCGAACTGGTGCAGGAGGCGAAGGACTTCCTGTCCGGCAAGAGCCAGAAGGTGAAGTCGCATATGGCCGAGGCCATGAACCAGGCGGCCGAGGACCTCGACTTCGAGCGGGCGGCGATCTATCGCGATCGCCTGGCAGCACTTTCGCATGTGCAGAGCCACCAGGGCATCAATCCGGCCGGCGTCGAGGAGGCTGACGTTTTCGCCATCCACCATGAGGGCGGCATCTCCTGCATCCAGGTGTTCTTCTTCCGCACCGGCCAGAACTGGGGCAACCGCGCCTATTTCCCGAAGGCCGATCCGCAGCTTTCCGGCGCCGAAGTGCTGAATTCCTTCCTCGCACAGTTCTACGACGATAAGCCGGTGCCGAAGCAGATCATGCTGTCGCAGACGGTCGAGGAGCTGGAACTGCTCGCCGCAGCACTCAGCGAAAAGGCCGGCCACAAGGTTTCCATCCTCGTGCCGCAGCGCGGCGAGAAGCGCGACCTGGTCGACCATGTCGTCGGCAATGCGCGCGAGGCGCATGGGCGAAAGCTCGCCGAGACGGCGTCGCAGTCGCGGCTGCTCGAAGGTTTCAAGGAAACGTTCAAGCTTGCCTATACGCCGCAGCGCATCGAGATCTACGACAACTCGCATATCATGGGCACCAATGCCGTCGGCGGCATGGTGGTCGCGGGGCCGGAAGGCTTCGTCAAGAACCAGTACCGCAAGTTCAACATCAAATCGACCGACATCACGCCCGGCGACGACTTCGGCATGATGAAGGAGGTGATGACGCGGCGCTTCTCGCGGCTGATCAAGGAGGAAGGCATTCCGGACCGGACGGCGCGGACAGCCGCTGCCGACGCCGCCGACATGCCGTTCCCGACCTGGCCCGACGTGATCCTCATCGACGGCGGCCAGGGCCAGATGACGGCGGTGCGCGCCATCCTTGCCGAACTCGGCATCACCGACAGCGTGACGGCGATCGGCATCGCCAAGGGTGTCGACCGCGAGGCCGGGCGCGAGCGCTTCTTCCCGCCGGGGCGCGAGAGCTTCACGCTGCCGCCGCGCGATCCGGTGCTCTACTTCGTCCAGCGCATGCGCGACGAGGCGCATCGTTTCGCGATCGGCTCGCACCGGGCGCGGCGCAAGAAGGAAATGATCAAGAACCCGCTCGACGAGATCGGCGGCATCGGCCCATCGCGCAAACGCGCGCTGCTCCAGCATTTCGGCACGGCAAAGGCGGTTTCGCGCGCCGCCCTGTCCGATCTGATGGCGGTGGAAGGCATATCGGAAGCCGTCGCCAAGCAGGTCTATAACCATTTCCACGACGACGCCGCGAAATAACCGGCGTCCGTCGCAAATTCCACGCAAAGGCGGTGAAAAGACAGAAAGAATGTTGACGGTCCGCGGCCAAAGCCGTCATCTACCGCAACGGCCCGAGCACGATGCGGAGGTCCTAAAGTGCTACAGCATCCTTGGCGCGTCTGAAAAGCCGCGCAGCGCTGTAGCGGCGCATCAATTCAGAGAACCGATCCCATGGCATCGCGTGCGTACAGCATTCCCAATCTTCTGACCTACGGTCGTATCCTCGCCGTACCGCTGATCGTTCTCTGCTTCTTCATCGAGGGCAGGCTGTCGATCAGCAACACGGCGCGCTGGGTGGCGCTGTGGATCTTCGTCATCGCCTCGCTCACCGATTTCCTCGATGGCTATCTCGCGCGCATCTGGAACCAGACGTCGAATATCGGCCGCATGCTCGACCCGATCGCCGACAAGCTGCTGGTCGCTTCGATTCTTCTCCTGGTCGCGGCCGATCAGACGATCGCCGGCTGGTCGATCTGGGCGGCGATCACCATTCTCTGCCGCGAGATCCTGGTTTCGGGACTGCGCGAATATCTGGCGGCGCTCAAGGTCAGCGTACCGGTCACGCGGATCGCCAAATGGAAGACGACGCTGCAGCTCGTCGCCATCGCCTTCCTGCTCGCCGGCCCGGCCGGCGACGAGATTTTCCCCTATACGACGCAGTCCGGAATCGCGCTGCTGTGGATTGCGGCGCTGCTGACGATCTATACCGGCTATGATTATTTTCGCGCCGGACTGAAACATATCGTGGATGACGAGGAATGACGAAGCTTGTCTATTTCGCATGGGTGCGCGAGCGCATCGGCAAGGGCGAAGAGGAGATCGACCTCCCCTACTCCGTCGTCACCGTTGCCGATCTCCTGAATCATTTGAAGACGCTGGGCGAAGAATATGAGACCGCACTTCAATATCCCGACGTGATCCGCGTGGCGCTCGACATGGAGCATGTCGAGCATGACGAGCCGATATCAGGGGCGAAAGAGATCGGTATATTTCCGCCGATGACGGGGGGATGAGACGGTGATGGTGGTGCGACATCACCCCCCTCTGCCCTGCCGGGCATCTCCCCCACAGGTGGGGAGATTGGCTGGGCGCACGGGTTTCCTCAAACAATCGACGTTTCAGCCCGGCGAAACGGTAAGTGGGCAGGAAGAGCGCGCCACTTGTGATCTCCCCACCTGTGGGGGAGATGCCCGGCAGGGCAGAGGGGGGCTTCCGCGGCATAGCCTTTCGGCATTCTTTGCAATCACATCAAAGCAGCGAAGGACTTCGCTGTGACCGCCACCCCCACCATCCGCGTACAGCGCGAAGACTTCGACCTACAGGCCGAGGTCGATCTGCTCTCCAAAGGCAAACCCGGCATTGGCGCCGTCGTCACCTTTTCCGGCCTCTGCCGCGACGAAGGCGGGACGCTGGCTGCCCTCGAACTCGAGCATTATCCCGGCATGGCTGAAGCGGAGATGCAGCGCATCGGCGATCTTGCCATCGCGCGGTTCGGACTTCTCGGCCTCACCGCCATCCACCGCTACGGGAAGATCGCAGCCGGCGAGAATATCGTGCTCGTCGTCGCAGCCGCCCCGCACCGGCAGGCAGCGTTCGACGGCGCCAATTTCGTCATGGATTTCCTGAAGACCGCAGCTCCCTTCTGGAAGAAGGAGCACACTCGGGATGGCGCCACCGGCGACTGGGTCACGGCGAAAGACGTCGACGATGCAGCGCGCGACAAGTGGAAGTAAATTCGTAAATTAGAGAACCACGCGCTCCCTGCGGCTCATGACCAAGAGCAGGACGAGCAGCGAGAAGATGACCAGATCCCGCCAGACGAAGGGGCCATAGGCGCCCCACATGGTTTCGACGATGGCAAGCCCGGCGGCGCCGCCGGCTGAGCGCAGCGGATCGGAATAGCCGCCGACGGCGGCGATCAACAGCACCTTCAGCCCGAACATCAGGCCGGCGCCGAAATCCATCGAGCCGTAATAGAAGGTGGCGAGGATGCCGCAGATGGTGGCGACGAGGGCGGCTGCCGCATAGGCGACGAGAAAGACGCGGTCGGCGCTGGTGCCGCAGAGTTCGGCTGCCAGCGGGTCATCGGTGACGGCGCGCCAGACGCGGCCCCAGGCCGTGCGCCTGAGGATCAGCGTACCGATCGCGACGATGGCGCACATCAGCGCCGTGTCGATCAACTGGATATGGGTGAGCGTCACCTTGAAGGGGCCGTCGCTCCAGAAGACGACCGTGTCGTTCAGGAATGGCGGCAGCCAGATAGAGCGGGTATTGGCGGCAAGCCGGGCGGTCTCCATCAGTACGATCATGATGCCAAGGGCAGCGACGATGACCGTATTCGGCGATTTGTTGACCAGCGGCAGCATGATCGAGCGGCCGATCCATAGGCCCGCCGCCAGCGAATAGACGATGGAAGCACAGGCGCCGACGGCAAGCGCGGCCGGCAGCACCAGCCAAGACCTGACATAGGCGAGTTCGGTGAAGAGCAGCAGGATCTGGCCCGCGAAGGCAAAGATCGCCCCATAGGTGATGTCAGCCCGCTTCGTCACGCCGAAGGCGACGGCATAACCGAAGGCAAGCGCGGCATAGAGAGCAGCGAGAGGAACCGCATTCGCCAGCTGCTGCAGAAGATAGGCCATTCGAGACACTCCGCGTTGTGAAAATTATAACTGGTAAAACTAATTTCACCAGTTATAATTTGATCATGAGCTTTTCCTGGACCCCTCACCGCTTTGCCGGCGGTGCACTGGCGCTTGATGTCGTCAACAGCGTCGTTCTGCGCCACGATGCAACGCGGCGGATCGACCGCTTCGCAGTTGGGGATCAGATGCGGAGCTTTCCGCGCGCCGCAGCCGAATTCTGCGCCGAGCGGCCCCTCTTCGGCGACATCGCACCGGTGGCGGCGGAAAACGAAGCGGATTTCATCGCGCTGCGGGAAGCGATCGACGTCTATTTCCGCGAGCGTATACTGAATGGCGGCGACGACCAATTGCTGGCCAGGCTACTGGAAGCGCTGGCGAAGACATTGCGCGACGCAGGCCCCGACAGCCTGGTTGCGGCGACCGCCCATTCGGCACTGCGGCTGATCGCCATGCCGGATCCGGAACGCATGAAGATCTGCGGCAATTGCGGCTGGCTGTTCATAGACCGCAGCAAGAACAGGAGCCGGGCCTGGTGCGACATGGCGGTCTGCGGCAACCGCGCTAAGGCGAACCGTCACTATCGCCGCAAGAAGGAGGAGACGCCATGAAGAAATATATGATCGTAGTGGTCGCAGCAGCGGTTCTTCTGCTTTCCGCCTGCCAGCGACAGGCTGAAAACCTGGTCGAAGTCACCGGCCATCTCTTCGTCTTCAACTATCGGGTGGCGAGCGCCACCTATCTGCTGACGCTGAAGAAGACGGGGCATATCCCCGACGGTTCGATCATCATCGCCGAATTCGAAAATCCACAAGGCGGCGATCCGCTGGTGCTGAACCAGAAGATCTATCCGATCGACGACAAGATCGCGCTGCAGAGCGAAAAACTGCACTGCGTGCGCAAGGACCGCCCCTATTCCGTGAGTGTCCGGCTGGTCGACAAGAACGGCAAGGTGCTGCAGGAATTGAAGACGCAGTTCCGGTCCGACCTCGACCAGACCGTCCTGCCGAGCAAACCGCTCGTCCTCGGCGCGCTTTATGAAAAGAACCCGGAGGTCTTCAAGCCTGACGGCAGCGTCGATTTCTCGAATACCGACAAATGCCCGGCATAGAGAAATGCATAGAAAAAGCCGGAGTAAGGCCCCGGCTTTCGAGAGTCAATTCAAGGCATTACGAGCGAATGCCGAAGCGTGGCCTCAGCCGACGATTTCGGTATCGGAGAACCAGTACTTGATTTCCTGGGCAGCTGTCTCCGGAGCATCCGAGCCGTGAACGGAATTTTCACCGATCGACAGCGCGTGAACCTTGCGGATCGTGCCTTCGTCAGCGTTTGCCGGGTTGGTCGCGCCCATGATCTCGCGGTTCTTGAGGATCGCGCCTTCGCCTTCCAGCACCTGGACGATGGTCGGGCCGGAGGTCATGCCTTCGACCAGTTCGCCGAAGAAGGGACGATCCTTGTGAACGGCGTAGAAGCCTTCGGCTTCGCGACGGCTCATCCAGACGCGCTTGGAAGCGACGACGCGCAGGCCGGCATCTTCGAGCATCTTGGTGATGGCGCCCGTCAGGTTGCGCTTGGTTGCATCAGGCTTGATCATCGAGAAGGTGCGTTCAATCGCCATAGTCAAATCCTCTGTTTTCTCGGGAAAAGTGGGCGGTCTTTACCCGCCCCAACGCCCGAAAACAAGAGGTAGGCGGCAATTTCACGCCGCTGTCACAGTCCTGCCGCGGCTTTGGTGAAGATCGAGGCAGCGTTCGAACCAGAGCATGACGGGATCGTCGGCAGCTAGCATCGCGAGACCGGCGGAGACACGCAGCCATTGCAGCGCGCCGAAGACGATATAGTCGGCAAAGAGCGGTGTCTGCCCGCCGATGAAGGGTTGGAATTTCAGCATGTGCCGGAGCGGCTCCAGCTTGGCGCCGAAGGCGGCCTTCTCCACCTCGCTATCGGCGGCAACCATTTCCAACGCCTTGCCGAGCCGAGCCTCCCGGCTTTCGCGGAAATAAGCCTTGTCTCCCTCGTCGAGGTTCGCATGGATGTCGAGAAGGGCGATGCGCATGATCGCCGGATGGATGATCATCTGCGAATAGCCTTCCACCATCCGCGACAACGCCTTGCCGCCGTCGCCGTTGAACAGCGACGGCCGCTCGGGATAGGCTTCCTCCAGGTATAGGGCGATGTCGAAACTGTCGGGGATCAGCCGGCCATTGTCGTCGAGAACGGGCACGATCGACGAGACGCCGCCGCCGATCGCGCGGATGCGGGCATAGGTCGTCGGAATCTCCTCGAAATCGAGCCCCTTGTGCGCCAGCGCCATGACAGCCTTCCAGCAATGGGGCGAAAAGAAGCGTCGCTCGTCGGCGCCGCAGAGGGAATAGAGGGCTCTGGTCATGACAGTCCTTTCGAGATCGCAGCTCCATCCATTCGACGACAGAAAGCGCCTGCAATCAAATCAGGAAATTTCATGGCGCCATCACTCGGCTTTCTAGGGAAACCGGCTAGACTGCCGATACGACACGGGAGGGACAGGATGCTCAGACATTACAGGATGTTCGCCGCCTATAATCGCTGGGCCAACCGCCAAGTCTATGCGGCTGCGGCCGAACTCGGCGATGCAGAATTCCGCAGCGACCGTGGCGCTTTCTTCGGCTCACTCCATCGCACACTCAATCACCTGATCGTCGCCGACCGGATATGGATGAAGCGCTTCACCGGCACCGGCGAAGCGCCGGCGACACTTGATGCCGTGCTCTTCGAAGACCGGGATGCGCTTGCCGCCGCCCGCAAGGCAGAGGACGAGCGTATCATTGCCTGGACGGGCATGCTGGACGAGAAAACCCTAGCCGCCAACTTCACCTATTTAACAGTGGTACAGCCGGTCGAGATCACCCAGCCTCTGTCGGCAGCGCTCGCGCATTTCTTCAACCACCAGACCCATCATCGCGGCCAGTGCCACATGACGCTGACGGCGCTCGGCAAGCCGAGCCTCACGCTTGATCTCATCTACTTCCTGCGCAGCGAGGGTCGCGAGTGGATGTGAGGCCCGATCCAAACTAAAAAATTAGAACATGATGTCATCCGAAAACCGCTCCCGCTGTAACCCGCAAGATCACATGGCACTAACCGCGAATATTTGGGAATTGCTAGGAGATGACGGCGGAAGCCTTTAAGCGCAGGGCTTCTGTTGGATTTCGCCGCGAGAGATGCGACAACAGCGGCGCAAGTTCAAATGGCACCTCAGTTGCGGAGCAGAAGTCCTGGGCTAGCTATTTTCCTCGCTTTTGCGAGACTCTTGTTTGTCCAGTCGGGCCTGCCGTCCCCGCTCATAAAGACCCTCAACCGTTATTTCCCCAAAAACCATCTCGAGCCATGCCGAAAAAAGCCAGTTCTAAATTTAGAATATGCCGCCAACTGCATGATAAGAAAGAGAGTCAAAAAACAAATTAGCATAACCGGCCATAAGAAAGCGAAATCGCCGATCTGGGAAGGATCAATATGCTTCGTTTTCACGTATATAATGCTTGCAGCGAAATATAGTCCAGCAACTGGCGTGATCGCCAGCTAAGTAACAACAAAGAAGTATACTTCTCCATGTAGCTTTTCTACCTGCAGTTTCTCCAGGAACAGAGGGGTTTGGGCTGTTTTAGCTCGCCTTCGGGTTCAGTCTTTTCGTGAGAAAAGCGACTTCATAATTTTAAAGAAATCTATGAATGCCTTTATCTCTCTACCGCCCCTAAACTCAAGATAGTATTCGATATCCTGCTTTTTCTCGGGAGGCTTCTCGTCCTCATCGCGCTTTGTCATCAGAAAACTTTCAGGGAACCCGCGCCAAGACCAGTCACACGGTGACAGTTGATCTGTAAATCATAAAAGTTTCAGTTGCCATTTGATCTTGCGCGAATTGCCATTCGATTTTGCGCGCTACACGTCGCCATCAAGACTGAATTAACCGCCTTTGCCGGTTCTGCCGACAATCCAGGGCTTCCCCGTTGAAAGTTCAGCCTCTCTTAAACGCTTGCGGGCATAGCGTGATGTGAGAAATGAGGCCGGGCCGCGAGGGATCGTCATGCAGAATGCAAGCGCAAACGCATTGGTGCCGCGCGAGGCTGCGCGTCCCGCGCCGATGGCGGATATTCAGAAGATCGCCCAGCACATGGCGCGCCTGAACGTCGCGGCACTGCCGCGCAACTACGAACTCTTTCACGAGGCGATCGTCGGACTGAATGCCGGCCTTGCGCAGGATATCGCCGCACTCGGGCCGCAGCCGCAACAGCCGATGCTCGACGAACTCGGCCTGAAATACCACCTCGTCGGCCATTGCGGGCTGGCGGGCGAGACATCACGCAACGAAGCGAGCCGGATGCTGCGCGGCGTGGCGGAAAGGCTTGCCGAAGGGCTGAGGCACAAGAATACCTTTGCGCGCGCCTGCGGCGCGATCCTGAAATCCGTTTCCGGCCAGGACGACCAGAGCCTTGCCGCCTTCCTCAGCGAGATCGATTATCTCACTGCGTCGCTTTCGACCGTTCTTGCAGCGGAGATGGAAATCGGCGCGAAGCTGCAGGACGATATCAAGACGCTGGAAACGCTGGAACGCGGCATTTCGGCGATGCAGTCGGCCGCCATCGCCGACAGGATCACCGGACTTCCGAACCGCATCGCGCTGAACCGGACGATCGCCGATCTCTACGAGCGGGAAGAAGGTGCCGCCGGCAGCGCGCTGATCATGGTCGATATCGACAAATTCACCGATCTCAACGACAAATACGGCACCCAGGCGGGCAACAAGCTCCTGAAGAAGCTCGCCGGTCTCCTCCAGAAGTCGATCAAGAAAAACGATTTCATTGCCCGCACCGAGGCTGACGAATTCGCCCTGTTGTTTTCCAATGTCGGCATTCAGGATGCAATTGCTATCGCCGAGCGCCTGCGCGCCTCGGTCGAGGAGAATCTCGTCTTCGCGACATCCGACAAGACCGATCGCGGCAGGCTCACCATCTCGATCGGCGTGGCGCTCAGCACCGATGCGGCAACGCCAGGGCAGTTGCAGGCCAATGCCCGCGTGGCGCTTCTCGCCGCGCAATCGAACCCTCGACTGCCGGTGCAGGCTTTCGGCCGCTGAGGCGGCGGACAATCAAGCTTGCGGTGGGACAAGCGCGCTTGAGGGGGATAAGCAAGCTTGTCAGCGCACAAGCAAGCTTGGCGCGGGGATAAGCAAGCTTGTCTGCGCACAAGCAAGCTTGGCGCGAGATAAGCGCTCTTGCCTTGGCGAGCGCTTTCGGCCAAAACGCCGGACATGATCACGCTCACCGATATTTCCGCCCGCATCGCCGGGCGCCTGCTTCTCGACAATGCCAGCATTTCGCTGCCTTCGGGCACGAAGGCAGGGCTCGTCGGGCGCAACGGCGCCGGCAAGTCCACGCTTTTTCGCGTCATCACCGGCGATCTCGGCTCGGAGAGCGGAACAGTGTCGATCCCGAAGGCCGCACGCATCGGCCAAGTGGCGCAGGAAGCGCCTGCGACCGAAGACGCGCTGATCGAGATCGTGCTTGCCGCGGACAAGGAACGCACGGCCCTCGTTGCCGAGGCGGAAACGGCGACCGATCCGCACCGCATCGCCGAAATCCAGATGCGCCTTGTCGATATCGACGCGCATTCGGCCGAAGCGCGTGCGGCGAGCATCCTTGCCGGCCTCGGCTTCGACAAAGAGGCGCAGGCCCGCCCCGCCTCCTCCTTCTCCGGCGGCTGGCGCATGCGCGTCGCCCTTGCCGCCGTGCTGTTTTCCGAGCCGGACCTGCTTCTGCTCGACGAGCCGACCAACTATCTCGACCTCGAAGGCACGCTGTGGCTGGAAGACTATGTCAGGCGCTATCCGCACACCGTCATCATCATCAGCCACGATCGCGACCTGTTGAACAATGCGGTCAATGCGATCGTCCATCTCGACCAGAAGAAGCTCACCTTCTATCGTGGCGGTTACGACCAATTCGAGCGACAGAAGGCGGAAGCCGACGAGTTGCAGACCAAGGCCAAGGCCAAGAACGACGCGGCACGCAAACATCTGCAGGGCTTCATCGATCGTTTCAAGGCCAAGGCTTCCAAGGCCCGGCAGGCACAATCGCGCGTCAAGGCGCTCGAGCGCATGGGAACGGTCGCCGCTGTCATCGAGGACCACGTGCAGCCGATCACTTTTCCCGAGCCGGAAAAGCAGCCGGCTTCGCCGATCGTCGCGATCCAGAGCGGCGCCGTCGGCTACGAGCCCGGCAATCCGATCCTGAAGAACCTCAATCTTCGCATCGACAATGACGACCGCATCGCCCTGCTCGGCTCGAACGGCAACGGCAAATCGACCTTCGCCAAATTCATCTCCGGCCGGCTCGCGCCGGAGAGCGGTGAAGTGAAGATCGCGCCGAGCCTGAAGATCGGTTTCTTCGCCCAGCACCAGCTCGACGACCTCATTCCCGAGCAATCGCCGGTGGAGCATGTGCGCCGGCTGATGCCCGGCGCGCCGGAAGCCAAGGTGCGCGCCCGCGTCGCCCAGATGGGGCTCGCGACCGAGAAGATGGCGACGGCCGCCAAGGATCTTTCCGGCGGCGAAAAAGCCCGCCTGCTGATGGGGCTTGCCGCTTTCAACGCGCCCAACCTGCTGATCCTCGACGAGCCGACCAACCACCTCGACATCGACAGCCGCCGCGCGCTGATCGAGGCGCTGAACGACTACGAAGGCGCCGTCATCCTGATCTCGCACGATCGCCATCTGATCGAGGCGACGGTCGATCGGCTGTGGCTGGTCAATGGCGGTACGGTGACGACCTTCGAAGGCGATATGGACGAATACCGCGACCTCATTGTCACCTCCGGTAAAAAAAAAGAAGAAAAGCCGCAGCTAACTGAAGACGCGACGTCGAAGGCCGACCAGCGCAAGCTCAATGCCGAACGTCGCGCCTCGCTGACGCCGCTCAGGAAAAAGATCAACGAAATCGAATCCTTGACGGCGAAGCTGGAGAAACAGATTCAGGCGCTTGACGCGGAACTTGCGGATCCGGCCCTTTACGAGAAGACGCCCACTAAAGCCGCCGAGAAGGCAAAGCAGCGCGGCGAAGCTGCGGCAAAACTCGCGGCCGCCGAGGAAGACTGGCTGATGCTGTCTGCCGAATACGAAGAAGCGATGGCGGGATAGTCGCAAGTCTTAAGGAATGCCGCGCTACAACACAATTTTTGCCGCTCTCAACCGATCGTTAACCATAATCCGAAAGGTTGTCTCAACATTCGTTACCGATTTGTTGAGCCCTTTCCATGTATCGTTTTTTCGTTCTGTCCTGCATGGCCCTCACGGCCGCCCTCTCCGCCTGCAGCACCACCAGACAAGCCGCTCCCGATACCACGATCAAGACCTCCTCGGTGATCGCGCCCGACGAGCGGAAGCTTGCCTCTGCCGGCGACGATGCGACGCCGCGCCTTGCCGGCCCGCACCATCTGGCGGGACGGACGCTGGAGGTCTCCTCGCTCGCCGATCTCAAGCTGCAGGACAAGGAAGTGATCCTCAGCTTCGACGATGGCCCGATCCCCGGCCGGACCGACAAGGTGCTGGCAATCCTCGACCAGTTCGGCGTCAAGGGCGCCTTCATGATGGTCGGCGAAATGGCCGAGATGCATCCGGCGCTCGCCCGCAAGGTCGCCCAGGACGGCAACACGATCGGCAGCCACACCTATGACCACGCCAACCTGAGTTCGCTGAATTTCGACGCGGCGATGGCCGAGGTGATCAAGGGCGAGTTGGCGGTGACCAAGGCGACCGGAACCGACGTCTCCTTCTTCCGCTTCCCTTATCTTGCCGAGAGCCACAGGCTGCGCGCCGCGATCGCCATGCGCGACATGGTGGTCATGGATGTCGATATCGACAGCAAGGACTACTTCACCACGACGCCGGTCTCGATAACCCAGCGGACGATGAACCTCTTGCACAAGCGCGGCTGCGGCATCATCCTGATGCACGACATCCACAAACGCACGGCGACGATGCTGCCGACCCTGCTCTCGAAGCTTGAAGCTGAAGGCTACAAGGTGGTGACGCTGAAATTCAAGAAGACTGAGGTGCCGAACACCGTCGTCGCCTCGGCTGATTTCGTGACGACCCGTTAGCGCATCGGGCCGATGCTTAGATTCAAAGTGTTACAGCGTCCTTCGCGCGTCTGAAGAGACGCGCGGCGCTGTCAGGCGGGTTGCCAAGTCGGGACCGGCTGCCTAGATCTGTCCGACGTCAACGGAAGCCCGCAGGTCAGATATGAACCTTCATCTCGAAACGGACGACGATCCGCGCACCCGCCAGTTCATCGACGAGCACAATGCGGTTTCCGACGCGGCATTGAGAACAGCTGAATTCGAGAGGGATCGCGACGCGATCAAGGCGCTGATCGAGCGGCAGGACAGGCTGATCGTCCCGATGCGCCGAGGCGAATGGCTGTTCGATTTCCGCCAGAGCAAGGACAATCCTCTCGGCATCTGGCTCCGCCTGTCGGCAGATCAGGAGCCGCTTCCGGACGCCGTCTGGGAGCCGGTCTTCGATCTCGACGCCTTTTGCGTCAGGGAAGGCAAGCGCTGGAACTGGCGCGGCGCCGTCACCTGCCCATGGGAGCCGACGCGGGTGCTGCTCACACTTTCGGACGGCGGCTCCGACCTTCTCCGGCTGCTCGAATTCGACGCCGAGCAGAAGCAGATCGTCGAGGGCGGTTTCGATACACCGGCCGCACGATCGCATGCCACCTGGCTGAGCCGTGACGAAATCTGCTATTTCGGTTCCATCGACCGATTTTCGGCGACTCGTTCGGGATGGCCGCGGGTCGGACGCCGCTTGAAGCGCGGGCAGCGGCCGGAAGATGCGACCGTCATGTTCGAAGCCGCGGACGAGGACGTCTACGGCTTCAATCTCGTCATCGACCCTGCCCTATCAGGCGCTTCGGCGGCTCACGGATTGATCGATATTTTCGTCGCCGCCCACGAGATCGGCGTCGCCAGCGCTTTCCTGATCGCCGAGGACGGCACGCGGCAGCGCATTGATCTGCCCGCCGAGGCCGATTTCCAGTTCAATCATGATTATTGCCTTTGGCGGGCAAAGACCGATGAGCGCGTAGCGACTGGCAGCCTCGTGCTGCAACGCTTCGATCCCGCCTCGGAGACGGCCCTGCTCGGGCCGGAGCGGATCCTGTTTCAGCCTGGCGAGGGCCAGTCCATCGCGCAGATGATGCTGATGCAGGAGTGGTGCGTCTTCATCATCTCCGATCGGCTGCGTCCGCGTCTCATGGTGCTGGACCTGACAAGGCCCGACGCCGAGCAGCGCGAGATCGCACTGCCGGCGGATATGCAGACGGCTCACTTCAAGCCGCTCCATGCGGATCTGCATCTTGGCGACGACACGCTCCTCGTCGTCGGCCAGGGCTTCCTGCAGCCGCCCGTCTGTTACCGTCTCGAGCTGTCGGATCGCAGCAAAGAGGCCGAGCCGGTTTTCGTCGCCGCGGCGCCGAGCTATTTCGATGCGACCGATATGTCATCCGAACTGCTGGAGGCTGTTTCCGAGGATGGAACGAGGGTTGCCTACCGGCTGGTCCTGCCGAAGCAGTGGACCAAGGGCGCGCTGCCGGTCCTGCTGTACGGCTATGGCGGCTTCGATGTTTCGCTGTCGCCGAACTATTCCGGCGTGACAGGACGCTGGCTGGAACAAGGCGGCGCCTATGTGCAGGCCCATATCCGCGGCGGCGGTGAATTCGGGCCGGACTGGTATCGCAGCGCCAAGCGGCAGGGGCGAGACCGGGCGTTTGCCGATTTCGTCGCCATCGCTCGCGACCTCGTCGCCCGCGGCTATACCGTGCCATCGCGGATTGCCTGCCAGGGCGGCAGCAATGGCGGTCTGCTGACCGGCGTGATGCTTACGCGTTATCCCAATGATTTCGGCGCCGTCTGGTGCCAGGTGCCGGTCCTCGACATGACACGCTTCCACCTGTTCAGCGCAGGGCAGGCCTGGATGGACGAATACGGCGACCCGGAGACGCCGGTGGACCGGGATTTCATGCTCGGCTATTCGCCGCTTCACAATGTCAGGCCGGCGACCGAGGTCACCTATCCCCCTATCTACGTCGAAAGCTCAGCCAATGACGACCGCGTGCATCCCTCACATGCGCGCCGCTTTGCCGCGCGGCTGGAGGAAGAAGGACACCGGCCACTCTTCCATGAATTCGGCTCCGGCGGGCATGGCGGCGACGGCAATTCCGAAGAGCGCGCCGCCCGCGCAGCGATGGGTTACAGCTTCCTTCGCCAAACCATCATGCGATAGTAAGCCCTAGAATGGAGGAGGAGAGCTTGTCGGCGCGCCTCTTTCTGAATACAAACACGGCAATAATCATACTTTTCATACAGGCTCGAGCGAAACACCATGTCTCCAATCAATCTCGCCATCGTCGGCGTCGGCAAGATCGTCCGCGACCAGCACCTTCCCTCCATCGCCAAGAACGCGGATTTCGCGCTCGTCGCCACGGCAAGCCGCCACGGCACGGTCGAAGGCGTCAAAAGCTATACGACGATCGAAGCGATGCTCGATGCCGAGCCGTCGATCGATGCCGTTTCGCTCTGCATGCCGCCGCAATATCGCTACGAGGCAGCCTTTAAGGCGCTCGTCGCCGGCAAGCACGTCTTCCTGGAAAAGCCGCCCGGCGCGACGCTGAGCGAAGCGGCCGATCTCGAAGCGCTGGCGAGCAAGCAGGGTGCGTCGCTCTTTGCCAGCTGGCATTCGCGCTATGCGCCGGCCGTCGAGGCCGCCAAGGCATTTCTTGCCTCGACGACGATCAGAAGCGTGCATGTGATCTGGAAGGAGGATGTCCGCCACTGGCATCCGAACCAGGATTGGATCTGGCAGGCTGGCGGCCTCGGCGTTTTCGATCCCGGCATCAACGCGCTGTCGATCGTCACCCATATCCTGCCGCGGCCGATCTTCATCACCGAGGCCGTGCTCGAATTTCCCGAGAATCGCGATGCGCCGATCGCGGCCGACATTCACTTCCGCAATGCCGACGGCCTGCCGGTTCACGCCGAATTCGACTGGCGCCAGACCGGCAAGCAGAGCTGGGACATCGTCGCGGAGACGGCCGCCGGCCAGATGGTGCTCGCCGAAGGCGGCGCCAAGCTTTTGATCGACGGCGCGCTGACATTCGCCGAACCGGAGCAGGAATATCCCTCGCTCTACCGTCGCTTCGCCGAAATCATCAAGGCCGGCAAATCGGATGTCGACCTCGCGCCGCTGCGCCACGTCGCCGATGCCTTCATGCTCGGCAAGCGGAAATTCGTCGACGCGTTCCACGACTGAGCGTCGTAATAACGTCATAGAAACCGGCAAGATTTGCCGGCTATGGCAATTGTGTTCGGGGGCAGCCGCTCATGAGCAACAAAATCCGCCGCAAGGGCCGATTTTTCCGCGTGTTGAAGATTGGCATCCTTGTGGTGCCGCTTCTCGGCTTTGCAGCATGTTCGGGCGAACAGGCCGTCATGCCTCCTGATGCACCGGGCGTTTCCCGATCCGAAGAATATTCCTTCGGATCGGCGACCCAGGCTCAGGATTGGCAGGCCACCCGCAAAGTGCTGGGCCAACTGGAAGGGCGGTTCGGAGAGAAGTCCGTGCGGATACTGGCCCGCAATCTCGCCAGCACCACCGACCCGCAGACCATCAAGGCCTATTATGCCGACCGCCTTGTCCATCAAGCCGGCTGGGCGGAAATGCCGGTCAGCACCTTTGCCGACAAGGCGTGGGCATTCGCTTTTGTCAGTCCGAATGGAAAGCGGGTTTTAGCAGTGGAAGCGCTCAATCCGTCGGAAGGTGCGGGAGGGATCGTCCCCCTCAACATCCTGACGAACCTCGACGAGGACAAAGGGTCGTAGGGATAACGGCTTCCGCCGGCCGGTGAGAACGAAGTTCATGCAGCATTTGAAGTGTTATGGCATTCTTTGCGCGTCTGAAAAGACCTGCGGCGCTGTCGCATCGCAGCGAAACGGTCAGGCCTTCTTCTCCCACCGCCCTTCTGTCGTCTGCTGCCAATAGGTAAGGTTATGCCCCTCGCCTTTCAGCTTCTTCCACTGCGCACGGGCGGCTTCCAGTTGCGCCTGATCGTGACCGTCGAACATGAAGACGATGCGCTCATAGGCATCGGCCGGCGGCGGCTCGGCGCCGTCGACGATGAAACGCACGGTCGCTGCATTGGCATTGTCTGGCGTCACCGTCAAAAGCACCGGCTGGCTTTCGGCAAAATCGGCCTCGTCGGTACCATGCGGCAGGAAACTCTCCTCGCGGAAAGTCCAAAGATGCTGATCGAGAGCATCGCGCCGCGCCGGCTCACGCGTCTGGACGACAACGCGCCAGCCGCGCTCGACGCTTTTGTCGATGAGCGGCGGAAGCGCGTCCTCCAGCCTGGTTTCGGTCAGATGATAGAAGAGAACGTCCGTCATCAGGATTCATAATGGGCGCGAACGAGTTCGTCGAGCAGGCGCACGCCGAAACCGGAACCCCAGGACTGGTTGATCTCGTCCTGCGGCGAGCCCATCGCCGTGCCGGCAATATCGAGATGCGCCCAAGGCGTCTCCTGCACGAAACGCTTGAGGAAATGCGCGGCCGTGATCGAGCCGGCCTGTCGCCCGCCGGTGTTCTTCATATCGGCGAACTTGCTGTCGATCAGCTTGTCGTAGTCCCTGCCGAGCGGCATGCGCCAGAGCTTCTCATTGCTCGAAAGGCCGGCGGCCGTCAGTTGGGCGGAAAGCTGGTCGTCATTGGAGAACAGGCCGGCATGCACATTGCCGAGCGCCACGACGATCGCCCCGGTCAGCGTGGCGAGATTGATCATGAACTGCGGCTTGAAGCGGTCGTTGCAATACCAGAGCGCATCGCAGAGCACGAGGCGGCCCTCGGCATCGGTGTTGATCACCTCGATCGTCTGGCCGGACATTGACGTGACGATGTCGCCCGGACGCTGGGCGTTACCGTCGGGCATGTTCTCGACCAGGCCGATGATGCCGACCGCGTTAACGGCGGCCTTGCGGGAGGCGAGCACATGCATGAGGCCGGTGACGGCTGCCGCACCGCCCATATCGCCCTTCATGTCCTCCATGCCGGCTGCCGGCTTGATCGAAATGCCGCCGGTATCGAAGACGACACCCTTGCCGATGAAAGCCACGGGACGATCCTTGACCTTGCCGCCCTTCCACTGCATGACCGCCAGGCGCGGCGGGCGCACCGAGCCCTGGGCGACGCCGAGAAGGGCGCCCATCCCAAGGCGGCGCATCTCCCGCTCCGTCAGGATTTCAACTTCGACGCCGAGCTTTTCCAGTTCCTTCGCCTTGGCGGCGAACTCGACGGGGCCGAGCACGTTCGGCGGTTCGTTGACGAGGTCACGGGCAAGATTGACGCCGCCGGCAATCGCTTCGGAATCGGAAAACGCCTTCTTGGCACCGCCCGGATCGGCGGTGACGATCGTCACCTTGACGGATTTCGCCGGCTTTTCCTCCTCGTCGCCCTTCTTCGTCTTGTAGGTATCGAAACTATAGGCGCGCAGCAGCATGCCGAGCGCGAAATCGGCCGCTGCCCGCGCGCTCGTCTCAAGCCCGGGCACATCGATGAAGACAGCAGCCTTGTCGGTATTCTTGATTCTCGATGCCACAGCACCACCGGCCTTCAGCCAGTCATGGGCAGTGAGTTCGGCGGCCTTGCCAAGCCCGATGACCACGATGCGCTCGACGGGCGCACCTTCGGGCGCAACAATATCGAGCGCGCCCATGGATTTCGCGGAGAATCGGGCGATCCTGGCAGCCTTGGCGATCACGCCTGCCGGGTCGACCGCTTCGGCGCCGGCAGCGCTGTCGGCCTCCGCAGTCTTCAGCAGGACCGCCAGGCCGCCATTGAGCTTTGCCGACTTCGAGAATGAAATTTCCAACTTTACTGACATGTCTTCTCCGCTGGGATTCTTTGAAATCCGTCCCTCGCGGATAATTTCGCGTTTGGCGGGTCTGTCAATGGCTTGCGACAATTGTTATGGTCGCCCGCGGCCATCATGGCCCTCATGTTTTCGTCAGTTTCGTAGATATTCGCGTTGACAGTTTTTTCGAAAAATCGATGGTGGGGCCTGGCAATCCGCCTGCCGAAAACGACTTTCGGTGCATTCATGCTGCTGTTTTGGACGTGGTGGGCGCTGCTTGTGGTCTTCCGCGCCTTCCCCGGAATAGACATCTATTTTTCCAAGCTTTTTTTCGTGGGTGCAGATTGCGACACGACGGCCGCCACCGGGAGCATCTGCGGCGGCTTTCCCTATCGCGAGGTCGCGACCTTCGACCTGCTGCGCACGGTCTTCTTCCGCCTGCCCTATGTGGTGGCGATCGTGATGCTGTGGAAACTCGTCGAATGCTACCAGCAGCACGGCGCGACCTTCAACGCCGAGCGGGCGCAAAAGCTCAAAGTCGCGCTCGGAACGATGCTGATCGGGCCGGTGTTGCTGGTCAATGTCGTCCTGAAGGAACATTGGGGCCGGCCGCGGCCGATACAGACGGATATTTTCGGCGGTGCGCTGCATTTCGTCGAGGCCGGTTCGCTTGCCGGAAAATGCGTTTCGAACTGTTCGTTCATCTCGGGCGAGGCAGCAAGCGCCGGCTGGCTCATCTGCCTTCTGCTCTTCGTTCCGAAACCACTGCGTTATGCGCTGGCGGCGCCTGTGGCAGCGATCTCGATCCTCACCCCGGCGATGCGGCTATCCTTCGGCGCGCACTACCTTTCCGACGTCGTTCTTGGATGGCTTTCGTCGCTTGTCGTATTCGCCGCGTTGCTGGCGTTAACTGAGTCGCAACAGCATCAAAAAAATTCTGAAATTTGAATGAATTTTTGACACCAGCTTGTCGCAAAAGCGCGACAAAGAGCGTAGAGGGATTCTCCTGCAAAGCCGTTTGGGCGTGCAGGTGCTTTCAAGGGCAGGCATGAAACTACTCGAGACATACATATTGCGGCGCGTCGGCCAGATGTTTCTCGTGGCGCTCCTGCCCGTTCTGGCGATCATTTGGACGACACAGGTTCTGCAGCGCATCAATCTGGTCACCGACAGCGGCCAGTCGATCGGCACGTTCGCCAAGCTGGCGACGATGATCCTGCCGTCGATCATTCCCGTCGTGCTGCCCTTCGCCCTCGTTATCGCGATCACCCAGACGCTGACGACGATGAACAACGATTCAGAGCTCACCGTTATCGACGCAGCCGGGGCGCGGCGCAGCGTGCTGATCCGACCGATCCTGCTGCTTGCCGCCGTCATCAGCGTCTTTTCCTTCTTCGTCGACAACGTCGTCGAGCCGCGCGCAAAGACCGTCGTGCGCCAGATGATCGCCGAGACCTATGCTGACCTCCTCTCTTCGGTGATCGAAGAAAAGACCTTCCGCAAACTTGATGAAGGCCTTTATGTGCAGATCTCGAAGCGGATGGCCGGCCGCATGCTGAAGGGCCTTTTCGTCGCCGACGAGCGCGACCCGGCCGACGAACTGATCTATTATGCGAAGGAAGGCGCCGTTGACGATACGGGCACGACGCTGATCATGCATGAGGGCGAAGTGCACCGCAAAACGCCCGACGGCAACGTCTCGGTCATCAATTTCGATTCCTATTCCTTCGACCTCTCGGACATGACGGAGAATCGCGGTCAGGCGACGCTGCGTGCCAGCGACCGTGACCTGTGGTTCCTGTTCAATCCAGATCCGGCCGACAAGGACTATACGATCCGGCCGCAGAGCTACCGCGCCGAACTGCACCGCCGGCTGACGGACTGGATCCTGCCCGTCGTCTTTGCGCTGTTTTCACTGGCGATCGCCGGCGATGCGCGCTCACACCGCGAAGCCCGGCTGCATCCGATGGTGAGCGCGCTTGCTTATGCCTTTGCGATGCGGTGGGCGGCCTTCTATGCGGCCAATCAGATCGACACCGACCCTGAATATATCGCCGTCCTCTACGCCATTCCGATCGCCAGCAGCATCGTCTCGATCGTCTTCCTCGGCCTGCATAAGCGACTGGTCATGCCTTCGTTCATTCGGGACCGGATTTCGTCCTTCTGGAGAGGGATGCAGGAAAGGCTGCTTGCCGTGACCGGCAGGACCGGCGGGGGCGCTGCCCAATGATGTTCGGGACATTGTCGCGTTATTTTTTTCGCCGCTACCTGGTGACGACGGGCTGGTTCCTGATCGGCGTCTCGGCGATTTCCTTCCTCCTCGATTTCAGCGAGACGGCGGGCCGCATGTCCGGCCTTCCCGGCTACACGATCGGCGGCGGCGTCCTGATGACCGCGGTGCGCCTGCCGCTCATCCTGCAGCAGACAGTGCCGTTCATCGCTCTCTTCGTCGGCATGACGGTGCTGATCGGGCTCAACCGCAAATATGAACTCGTCGTCACGCGCGCAGCCGGCATTTCGGTGTGGCAGTTCATGTTCCCCTTCATCGCCGGCTCGCTGGCGCTCGGCCTGTTGACGATGGCGGCGTTGAATCCGCTTGCCGCCTGGGGACAGCGCCAGGCGCTGCTGGTCGAATCCGACTGGCGCGGCGAGAACGCGGTTCTGCGTAAGGCGCCGCAGATTCCGTGGCTGCGCCAGATCAGCGGCCGCGACGATGTCATCATCGGCGCGCAGACGGTCCAGGAGAACGGAACCAAGCTGATCGACGCCGTGCTGATCCATTTCGATTCAAGCGGTCAGGTCATTCTGAGACAGGACGCCGCCACGGCAAAATTGGAAGATGGTTACTGGCAACTTAACAACGTTGTCGAGCGCAAGCCTGGCGAAATCCCCGTGCGCAAAGCTTCGGTTCAACTTCGCACCAATCTGAAACAGGACTTCGTCCAGGAGCGGCTGACAGCGCCGGAAACAATTGGTTTCTTTGACCTTTCCAACCGGATTGCGGCGGCCAAATCCTTCGGCATCTCGACCAAGGCATTGGAGACGCAATTCAACTCCCTGTTGTCCCAGCCATTGCTGCTGGTGGCCATGACCTTCATTGCTGCAACAGTGTCTCTAAAATTTAGCCGGTTCAACCAATCCCGCTCCGTGATTCTGGGTGGCATCCTTTCGGGCTTCATGCTTTATGTCATCACCGTGCTTGTAAAGGCATTCGGAAGCAGTGGAGTCGTGCCTCCCTTCGTGGCGACGTGGATACCGGTGGTCGTCGCGCTGGCCTTGGGTGCGACTATTCTGCTTCATCAGGAGGACGGCTAGTGGCGGCAGGCGACCGCAAGTATTTTATTAGTAAACAGTTGGTTGCCCTGCTTGTCGGCGCGGCTTTATGTTCCTATTTCGGCAGCGCTCCGGCCTCTTTCGGCCAGGCCAGCGCGCCCGAACAAAATATAGAGAAGAAGATTCCCGAAGGGGCCAAGCTTCTGCTTTCGGCCAATGAACTGGTCTATAACCGTGACGCCGATCTGGTGTCGGCGGTTGGCGGCGTGCAGATCAATTATGCCGGCTACAAGATGGTCGCGCAGAAGGTCGAGTACAATCAGAAGACCGGCCGGATGATGGCGATCGGCAATATCGAGCTGGTCAGTCCCGACGGCAACCGCATCTATGCCGACAACCTTGACGTGACGGACAATTTCGCCGACGGGTTCATGAACTCGCTGCGCATCGAAACCGCCGACAATACGCGTATTGCCGCCGAAACCGGCGAGCGCGTGGGCGGCACCAAGATGATTCTCAACAAGGGCGTCTACACGGCCTGCCTTCCTTGCGCCGAAGATCCGAAGCGCGCCCCCTTCTGGCAGGTCAAGGCCCAGCGGGTGATCCAGAACGGCGAGACGCATACGATCCGTCTGGAGAGAGCGCGCTTCGAGTTGCTCGGCCATCCGATCGCCTTCCTGCCGTTCATCGAAGTTCCCGACAATACAGTGAAACGCAAGTCCGGCTTTCTGTTTCCGACGATGAGCCTGTCGCAGAATCTCGGCTTCGGTCTTTCCGTTCCTTATTACTATGTTATCTCGCCGAGCATGGACGCGACGGTCACTGCCACGGGCTATACCGCCCAGGGCTTCCTCATCGAAGGCGAATTTCGCCAACGCTTCGAAAATGGCACGCATATTCTGCGCGTCGCCGGCATCGACCAGGCAAAGCCGGGCAACTTCAGCTCCGGCACCACCGATGCCGAAGCCGGCCAGCGTGCCATGGTGGCATCGAAGGCCGAATTCCGCATCAATCCGCGCTGGACGTTCGGCTGGGACGTCATGATGCAGAGCGACAACAATTTCTCGAAAACGTACAAACTCCGGGGCCTGGCCAGCACGGATCGGACCAACCAGATCTATTTGACGGGACTTGGGAAACGCAATTATTTCGACATGCGGGCGTTCTATTTCGACGTCCAGGATGCCGACCGGACGAACACCGCCGAAAAACAGCAGCCGATCGTCTATCCGTCGCTCGACTATCATTACGTGGCGCCGCAACCGCTTGCAGGCGGCGAGCTTTCGGCTGATGTCAACCTGACGAATATTTCGCGCACCCATGACGACTTCTATACCGTCGACGGCTTCGAGCGCTTCGCCGGCCTAAAGGGCCAGACTTCGCGCCTGACTGCCGAGCTGCAGTGGAAACGCACCTACGTCACGCCGACCGGCCTGGTCATCACGCCGCTACTGGCCGCGCGCGGCGATGCCTTCGCGCTGAATATGGACGACCCCACAGGTTACGCCGGCAACTACGACGACGGCAATTCCGCCACCCGCTCGATGTTCACCGCCGGGCTGGAAATGCGTTATCCGATCCTGATGACGACTGACAATAGCACCCATATCCTCGAGCCGATCGCACAGATCTATGCCCGCCCCGACGAGCAGTTGGCAGGCCGCCTGCCGAACGAGGATGCGCAGAGCTTCGTCTTCGACGCCACCTCGCTGTTCGACCGCGACAAGTACTCGGGCTACGACCGGATCGAAGGCGGGACCCGCGCCAATCTCGGCGTTCAGTACACCGGTACATTCGACAGCGGTTACAAGCTGCATGGAATCTTCGGCCAGTCTTACCAGATCGCCGGCCAGAACTCGTTTGCGACCGATGATCTCGTCAATGTCGGTGCGGATTCGGGCCTTGAAACCGACCGCTCCGATTATGTCGGCCTTGGCGGCGTCGAAACACCGTACGGTGTTTCCGTCGCAGCCTCCTACCGGCTCGACGAAAGAGATTTCGAATTCCGCCGCGGCGATCTGACAACGGCCTACCAGAACGATACCTTCGCGACGCAGCTGACCTACACCCATCTCAGCGCCCAGCCGGCATATGGCTTTGCCGAGGACAATGACGAGATCCAGACCAACAGCAGCGTCAAGTTCAAGGATTACTGGTCGATTTTCGGCGGCATTGCCTGGGATCTGAACAATGATGTGATCAGCCGGCGGACGATCGGCCTCTCTTATGACGACGAATGCACGATCTTCACGATCGCCTATACGGACAGCAAAGATTCCGACGACGAGTCGGGAAGCGACTGGACGATCGGCGCACGGCTGACCTTCCGCACGCTCGGCGACATCAAGATCGGTACCGATACCCTCGAATGACGGGCGATCGGTGCAAACATGGCCTGAAGCCATTGTTTCGCCGTAAGCCTGTGCAGGACATTGCCGCCAGTCGGTATCTGAGGCATAGGGGTTTCGCGCCGTGATGGAAGCGATTTCTGCGTGTCTCGCACTGTGGTAAGAACGCCGCGAACAACGGCTCGCGACGCTATCGGGAGGTCAACAGATGATTGACGCGAAAAAAGCCATAACCAAGTTCCTCGCCGGGGCAGCGCTTGCGTTGCTGACAGGCCTTGCCGGACCAGCGCTCGCGGTAAGTGAAGTCAAGGCCGTGGTCAACGGCACCGCCATCACCAGCGGCGATGTCGCCAAGCGCCAAGCCTTCCTGCGCCTGCAGCATACGAAGGCCGATGCCAAGACCGCCGAGGAGCAATTGATCGACGAAGCGCTCAAGCAGCAGGAAGTCTCCCGTGTGCATATGTCGGTGTCGCAGCAGGACGTCGATGCGTCTTTCGCGCGCTTTTCGAGCGGCAACAAGCTTTCCCCCGAGCAGATGTCGCAGATCCTCGATCGCGCCGGCGTCGGCGTCGACCATTTCAAGCGTTTCGTCGCCGTGCAGATGAGCTGGCCGCGTGTCGTCAACGCCCGCTACGGCTCGACCTCGCGGCTGTCGAACTATGATCTCGTCTCGCGCATGATGCAAAACAACAAACAGAAGCCGGTGACGACGGAATACATGCTGCAGCAGATCATCTTCGTCATTCCACAAGCCAAGCGCGGGGCCATCACCGGCAAGCGCAAGGGCGAGGCCGAGGCGTCGCGCTCCAAATTTCCGGGCTGCGATCAGGCCAAGGTGTTTGCTGCGACGATGCGCGACGTTTCCGTGCGCGATCTCGGCCGCCTGCTCGCCCCCGAGATCCCGCCGGATTGGAAGCCGCTGGTCGAGCAGGCCAAGGGCAACACGACAGGGACCCGCGTCACCGACAAGGGTGTCGAATATCTGGCAATCTGCAGCCAGCGGCAGGTCTCCGACGACCAGGCAGCCGAAATGGTCTTCCGCCAGGAAGATCTCGACAAGTCCAAGGGCGGCAAGGACGCCAGCCCGGAAAACGAAAACAGCAAGAAATACCTGGATGAACTGCGCAAAAAGGCGCAGATCGCCTATCGCTGACCGACAATGGCGATACCGTTTTCTCGACCGCTTGCGCTGAGCCAGGGCGACCCCGCCGGCATCGGGCCGGACATTACTCTGATGGCCTGGCTCCGGCGGCGTGAACTCGGGCTGCCGCCTTTCTTCCTGATCGGCGATCCCGATGTCTTGGCGCTGAGAGCCCGCCAACTCAATCTGGCGGTGTCGATCCGCGAGACCGATAATGCCAGCGAGGCCGCCGGCATGTTTGCCGACGCGCTGCCCGTCATGACCATACCGGCCGGCATCGAGGTCGTGGCTGGCGAGCCGCATGCGGCAACGGCGAAAGGCACGATCGCGGCGATCGAAAAAGCCGTGTCGCTTGTCATCAACGGCGAGGCGCTCGCGGTCGTTACCAACCCGATCGCCAAAGCCGTGCTCTACGAGGCGGGTTTCCGGTTTCCCGGCCATACCGAGTTTCTCGCCGATCTCGCCGCCAGAGCGACCGGCCGGCCGGTGACACCTGTGATGATGCTGTGCGGACCGAAACTGAAGGCCATTCCCGTCACCATCCACATTCCGGTCCGGGATGTGCCGCAGGCGCTGACGTGCGAACTGATCATGGAAACCTGCCGGATCGCTCATGAAGACCTGAGGCAGCGCTTCGGCATCGAGGCGCCACGGCTTGCCGTTGCCGGCCTCAACCCGCATGCGGGCGAAGGCGGGGCGATCGGCAAGGAGGACGAGGAGGTCATCCGTCCGGCGATCGAGCGCCTGCGCGACGAGGGCGTCGATGCGATCGGCCCCCTGCCCGCCGATACGATGTTCCATGACGAGGCGCGGGCGCGATACGACGTCGCCGTCTGCATGTATCATGATCAGGCGCTGATCCCAGCCAAGGCACTCGGTTTCGACGACAGCGTCAATGTGACGCTTGGGCTTCCCTTCGTACGCACCTCGCCGGATCACGGCACCGCGTTCGGCATCGCCGGCAAGGGACTGGCGCGCGAGCAGAGCCTCGTTGCGGCGCTGAAGCTCGCCGCCCAGCTCGGCCGCAGTGCGGAAAGCCGCTGCTGATGGCAGCACTCGATGGCCTGCCGCCGCTTCGTGACGTCATCCAGCGTCACGGCCTCGATGCGCGCAAGGCGCTCGGGCAGAATTTCCTGCTCGACCTCAACCTCACCCAGAAAATCGCCCGGACGGCGGGGGCGCTCGATGAGGCGACCGTTTTCGAGGTCGGCCCCGGCCCCGGCGGACTGACACGCGCGATCCTGGCGCTCGGCGCCAGGAAGGTTATCGCCATCGAGCGGGATACACGCTGCCTGCCGGCACTGGCCGAGATCGCCGGTCATTATCCTGGCAGGCTCGAGGTGATCGAAGGCGATGCGCTGAAGACCGATTTCGAGACATTGGCGCCGGAAGGCCCGATCAAGATCATTGCCAACCTGCCCTACAATGTCGGCACGCAGCTCTTGGTCAACTGGTTGCTGCCGAAAGCCTGGCCGCCGTTCTGGCAGTCGCTGACGCTGATGTTCCAGAAGGAGGTCGGCGAGCGAATCGTCGCCAATGAAGACGACGACCATTACGGCCGTCTCGGCGTGCTGTGCGGTTGGCGGACGAAGGCACGCATGGCTTTTGACGTGCCGCCACAAGCCTTCACACCGCCGCCGAAAGTGACGTCGACCGTCGTGCATCTGGTCCCCCGCGAAAACCCCATCCCCTGCGCTGTCGCCAATCTGGAAAAAATGACGCAAGCCGCTTTCGGCCAGCGTCGCAAGATGCTGCGCCAAAGCCTGAAACCGTTCGGCGGCGAGAGCCTGCTCGTCAAGGCCGGGATTGATCCGGCGCGACGGGCTGAGACCCTTTCCGTCGAGGAATTCTGCCTTTTGGCGAACAGCCTTTAGAGCGGTTCAGCTTTTCATGGAAGTGTAGAACCGCTCTAACCTTTTGTTTCTACGCAATCCCGGACGCAAAACCGCTGCGCACTTTTGCTGGACTTGCTCTAGATGCAGGATGACGTCATCCGAAACCGCGCACGTTCCGGCATCGCGTTTTAAAGCGACGGCGTCTCTTCCAAGAGCTCGCGGACAAAGTCGAACATGCCATGGCGGCGGTCGCGGCGCAGGCGTTCGGCCTTGACGATCGACTGGACGGCGTCGAAGGCAGCGTTGAGGTCGTCATTAATGATGACGTAATCGTATTCGCGCCAGTGGGCGATCTCGGCGCGGCTGTTGGCGAGGCGCGTCTGGATGACCTCTTCGGAATCCTCGGCACGACGGTGCAGCCGCGACTGCAGCTCGGTCATGGTCGGCGGCAGCACGAAGATCGAGACAACGTCGGCCGACATCTTCTCCTGCAATTGCTGGGCGCCCTGCCAGTCGATATCGAAGAGCATGTCGCGGCCTTCCGCCATGGCCTGCTCGACCGGCTCACGCGGCGTGCCGTAGAAATTTCCATGGACCTCGGCCCATTCGAGCAACGCGTCGCTATCGCGCAGCCGCTCGAACTCGCGCACACTCTTGAAGTGGTAATGCACAGCCTCGACCTCGCTTGGGCGGCGCTGGCGCGTGGTGACGCTGACGGAAAGGCCGATATGCCTGTCGGTCTCCAGCAGCGTGCGCGCGATGGTGGACTTGCCGGCGCCTGACGGCGACGAGATGACAAGCATCAGACCGCGGCGGGCGATCTGCACGGGCGAGGATTTCGCCGGTTTCATGTCTTACTCCAAATTCTGGACCTGCTCGCGGAACTGGTCGATCACGACTTTCAGCTCGATGCCGGCAGCGGTGACCGCCGAGGCATTCGACTTCGAGCAGATGGTATTCGATTCGCGGTTAAATTCCTGTGCAAGGAAGTCCAGCCGCCGACCGGCAGGGCCACCTTTCACCAGGAGATCGCGCGCCGCGGCGACATGCGCCTTCAGACGATCGATTTCCTCACGCAAATCCGCCTTGGTCGCCAGCAGTGCGGCTTCGGCATGCAGCCTGTCGCGGTCGAGTGCGGCCATGCCGTCCATCAACAAGGCGACCTGCGCGACCAGCCGCGCGGCGATCTCCTGCGGCGAGCGCGAGGGATCGACCTCAATCGTTCGTGTCAGGCCTTCAATCGTCGTGACATGGTCTTGAAGAATGCGGGCCAGAGCCGACCCTTCCTGTTCGCGCATTGCTCTCAGATCGGCTAGCGCGGCCAGCAGGCCGGCAGCGATATCGGCGTCACGGGCGGCAAGCGCTTCCTCGCCATCCTCACTTTCGCGGAATTCAACGATGCCGCGCACCAGAAGCAGCGTATCGAGCTTCAGCGGCGCCGGGTCGATGACACCGTCCAATTGCTCGCGCATGGCCAGCACGGCAGCAAGCGCTTGCTTGTTCAGCACCGCCTCGAAACGGTTCTCGTCTGCGGTGACGGATAGCGATGCCTGCAGGTTGCCGCGGCTGAAGCTTTCGCCGGCAAGGCGGCGGACCTCTGCCTCCATGCGTTCGAGGCCGGGCGGCAGGCGCAGGCGCAGATCGAGGCCCTTGCCGTTGACCGAGCGCAGCTCCCATGCCCAGCGCCAGCGGCCGCTCGTTCCCTCGCGCCGCGCAAAACCGGTCATGGACTGCAAAGCCATCCGAGCCTCCCGAAAGTATCAGTTGATCTTCTTTTTCTTCGGCGGCACAACGGTCGCGCCATTATCCGCCGGCTGCTCTTCCGGCTGGCCGTCGACTGCGATGTTCGGGTCCGAGCCCTTATCGGCTTCGAGCTTACGCCAGCGCTTGACGTTGGCATTGTGCTCTTCGAGCGTCGCAGCAAAAACATGGCCACCTGTACCGTCGGCGACGAAATAGAGGTCCTGCGTCTTCCAGGGATTGGCGACGGCTTCCAGCGCATCCTTGCCGGGATTGGCGATCGGCGATGGCGGCAGCCCCTTGATGACATAAGTGTTGTAAGGTGTATCCCGCTTCAGGTCCGACTGGTAGATCGGCCGGTCGGCCGGTTTGCCTTCGCCGCCGAAGAGGCCGTAAATAATCGTCGGATCAGACTGCAGGCGCATGCCCTTGCCGAGCCGGTTCAGAAAAACGGAGGCGACATGCGCACGCTCGTCGGGAACGCCAGTTTCCTTTTCGACGATCGAGGCGAGTGTCACGAATTCCTCCTTGGATCGCAGCGGCAGCGAGGAGTCGCGCTTGTCCCAGATCTGATCGACGAGCTTCTGCTGCGCAGCCGCCATCTGGTCGATGATTTCCGAGCGCTTGGTGCCGCGCGAGAATTTGTAGGTATCCGGACGAAGGCTGCCCTCGATCGGCAGTGCGGCCGGCAAGTCACCTTCCAGCACAGTATCCTGCAGCATGCGGTCGAACATCTGGCGGACCGTCAAGCCCTCGGGGAAGGAAACGGAATAGAGAATGGACTTGCCCGATTTCAGAAGCTCCATGATATCGCTCATGGAAGCCCTCGCCTTGATCTCGTATTCACCCGCCTTGAGGCTCTCACCCGCGGACAGGTGCGTTGCCGTGAGATAGCGGAAGATGCGGGCATCGCTGATGATCGCGTTGCGCTCGAGGTTCGAGGCGATTTCGGTCAGACCAGCGCCGTTGCGGACGATGAAATTGGTGTTGGTCTGCAGCGGACCGGGATTCCGATAGGTCGATGTGGCGTAGTAGAAGCCGATGACGGCGACGACGCAGACCAGAACGGCCATCGTCATGATGAAGTTCAGGAAAAGAACGACCTGACCGCGGGCTTTCTTGGACCGCTTCGGCGGCTCCGGAACGCGCTCAGGACGCAGGGCTTCGCTCGGCGACTTCGGGATGATCGGTCCCTTCTGCGCCTGGGTATCGTTGCTCTGGTTCGTCGTATCGCTCACCGGCAATCCTCTAAAACTTGACCCTCACTTCGCTATTTCGCGAAGCAATGCGGCAAAAGCAGGTTCTGCCGCCGTTCAACGACGCCGCTGCCCGTCGTGATGCTTTCGCACGCCCCCCTTACGCAACGTAGAGGACGGCCGGTTTGCGGTGCAAGGGAGACCCGTCACACCGCTTGCAGGACTCTTATTGCGCGTAACGGCGCAGTACGAGCGACGCGTTCGTGCCGCCGAATCCGAACGAATTGGACAGCGCCACATCGATGTCTCGCTCACGCGCCTTGTGCGGAACAAGATCGATCGCCGTCTCCCGTTCGGGATTGTCGAGATTGAGCGTCGGCGGCGCGATATTGTCGCGGATGGCGAGCGTGGTGAAGATCGCCTCGATGGCACCGGCAGCACCGAGAAGGTGTCCTGTCGCCGACTTGGTCGAGGACATGGAGATCTTCGACGCCGCATTGCCGACCAGCCGCTCGACGGCGCCGAGTTCGATCGTGTCGGCCATGGTCGAGGTACCGTGGGCATTGATGTAGTCGATATCGGCCGGCGTCAGCCCGGCGCGTTTCAGCGCCATCGCCATGCAGCGGCCGGCGCCCTCGCCGTCTTCGGAGGGTGCCGTGATGTGATAGGCATCGCCCGACAGGCCGTAGCCGACGATTTCGGCGTAGATCCTGGCGCCGCGTGCCTTGGCGTGCTCCAGCTCCTCAAGCACGACGATGCCGGCACCTTCGCCCATGACGAAGCCGTCGCGGTCGCGATCATAGGGACGCGACGCCTTCTGCGGATCGTCGTTGTGCTGGGTCGACAGCGCCTTGCAGGCGGCAAAGCCTGCAAGCGAAATGCGGCTGACGGGGGATTCCGTGCCGCCGGCGACCATGACGTCGGCGTCGCCCAGCGCGATTAGCCGCGCGGCATCGCCGATCGCATGCGCACCCGTCGAGCAGGCGGTGACGACCGAATGATTGGGTCCGCGCAGCTTGTGGCGGATCGAGACTTGTCCGGAGACGAGGTTGATCAGGCGGCCGGGAATGAAGAAGGGGGATATGCGGCGCGGGCCTTTGTCGCGCAGGGTGTAACCCGCCTCGACAATGCCTTCGATGCCGCCAATGCCGGAGCCGATCAGCACACCGGTGGCGATCTGGTCCTCATCGGTTTCGGGATGCCAGCCGGCATCGGTGAGCGCCATGTCGGCCGCGGCCATGCCGTAGATGATGAAGGGATCGACCTTGCGTTGCTCCTTCGGCTCCATCCACTGATCGACATTGAAGGTGCCGTCGGTGCCGTCACCGATAGGAATACGGCAGGCGATCTTCGCGGGAAGGTCATCGACCTCGAATTCGGTGACGAGGCGGGCGCCGTTCTGACCGGCAAGCAGCCGGGACCACGTCACCTCGGTTCCGCATCCCAAGGGTGATACCATGCCGGTACCGGTGATGACGACACGTCTCATCGCGTGCTTTCCCCCGTCTCTTATGTTCTATGGAGAAATATGCCGAAAAGAAAAGGGCGGACTCCAGGCCCGCCCTTTCTCAAATTCACAGGATCAGGCCTGGGCCTTCTCAATAAACTTCACGGCATCGCCAACCGTCAGGATCGAGTCGGCAGCGTCGTCAGGAATTTCAACGCCGAATTCTTCTTCGAAAGCCATGACAAGTTCGACCGTGTCGAGCGAGTCAGCGCCTAGATCGTCGATAAAGCTGGCGCTCTCGACGACCTTGTCGGCATCAACGCCAAGATGATCAATAACAATTTTCTTTACGCGTTCTGCGATATCGCTCATGTCGGTTTCCTCGACCTTATGTCCTGATCGGAATGCCATCACGGCACCCCTACCCTGTTTCAGCCTGCGATGTTTTCAGACATCCTCGGCAAACTCGTTTACCCGGCTTCAGAGATGTCCCAGGCTTGCAAAAAGCCCGCCGGTCCGTCTGCTTTCTCGGGACGACTGTTCACAGTCATGGCCCGCTTAACATGCTTTATGTCTGCCGCAAAGCCAGAAAATCAACGGTTCGTGATTGCTCAACATGCTATTGGCGGATTTATTCCCATGCCAGCGGTTTGTCGTTTCAGATCATCGCCATGCCGCCGTTTACGTGCAGTGTCTGGCCCGTCATATAGGCAGCCTCGGAGGACGCGAGGTAAGCAACCGCCGAAGCGACCTCGCCGCCCGTGCCCATGCGCTTCATCGGGATCGCCCCCATGATCGCTTCCTTCTGCTTGTCGTTCAGCTTGCCGGTCATGGCGCTCTCAATGAAGCCAGGTGCGACGCAGTTGACCGTCACGTTGCGGGTGGCAATTTCCTGCGCCAGGGACTTGGTGAAGCCGATCATACCGGCCTTGGAGGCGCAGTAATTGGCCTGGCCCGGATTGCCGGTGACGCCGACGATGGAGGTGATGTTGATGATGCGGCCATAGCGGCGGCGCATCATCGGATGCGTCAATTCGCGCGTCAGCCGGAAGGTCGATGTCAGGTTCACTTCGAGAACGCTGTCCCAGTCCTCGTCGCTCATGCGCACGAACAGGCCGTCGCGGGTGATGCCGGCATTGTTGACGAGGATGTCAACGCCTTCGAGGTCGGCCTCGGCCTTCTGGCCGAGCGCCTTGACCTCATCGCGGTCGGACAGGTTGGCCGGGAAAATCTTGACGCGCTCGCCGAGTTCGGCCGCCAGCGCTTCCAGCTTCTCGACACGGGTGCCGTGCAGGCCGACGACGGCGCCCTGCTTGTGAAGAAGGCGGGCGATTTCCTCGCCAATACCGCCCGATGCGCCTGTGACGAGAGCCTTGCGGCCAGAGAGATCGAGCATGGAAACGTTCCTTATATCTGGAGATACCAATCAGGCCATGAGGGCGGCGACGGCCGCGTCGATATCCGCCGGACCGTTGACGGAGATGCCGTTGATCGTCTTGTCGATGCGGCGGGCAAGGCCGGTCAGCACCTTGCCGGAACCGAGTTCATAAAGCGTCGTGACGCCATTTCCAGCGAACCACTCCACCGTCTCGCGCCAGCGGACCTGACCGGTCACCTGCTCGACCAGGAGGCTGGCGATCTCGTCGGCGGCTGTCACGGGGGCGGCACGGACATTTGCAATGAGGGGCACGATGGGATCGGATTTCGAAACCGTTGCCAGTGCTTCGCGCATGGCGTCGGCGGCCGGTGCCATCAGTGTCGAATGGAACGGAGCGGAGACCGGCAGCAGAATGGCACGCTTGGCGCCCTTGTCGGTCGCGAGGCCGGCGGCCTTTTCGACGGCTGCCTTCTCGCCCGAGATGACGATCTGGCCGCCGCCATTATCGTTGGCGATCTGGCAGGCGCCGACGGCGGTGGCTGCCTCGCAGACGGCAACGACGTCGGCATGTTCGAGGCCGATGATCGCGGCCATGGCGCCGACGCCGACGGGAACAGCCGCCTGCATGGCATTGCCGCGAATGCGCAGCAGCCGCGCGGTATCGGCGAGCGAAAAAGTGCCGGCGGCGCAAAGTGCCGAATATTCGCCGAGCGAGTGGCCGGCGACGTAAGCGACCTTCGACTTCAGATCCAGCCCTTTGGCTTCCAGAACGCGAACAACGGCGATCGAGACGGCCATCAGCGCCGGCTGTGCGTTCGCCGTCAAGGTCAACCTATCCTCGGGACCGTTGAACATGACGTCCGAAAGCTTTTCGCCGAGCGCCGCATCGACCTCTTCGAAGACGGCGCGGGCCTCGGCAAAATTCTCGGCGAGATCTTTGCCCATGCCGACGGCCTGACTGCCCTGGCCGGGAAAAGTGAAAGCAATGGTCATCTCGTGTCCCTGGCTCCTGCCCCTGATTGCGCCCCTTAAGGCTGTTTTGCCTCCAATTGACATTCTTTCAGGCAGAGTCAAGTGGCGGCCCATTCTCCGCAAAGCCTTTCGCGCGTGCGCAAAAGCCCTGTTTTTGCTCTTGCGCTCCGCCAAATCCAGCCTAGATTTGCGCGGACCCTCCCAAGGCTTTCATCTCTCTTCCAAGGTTTTTCCATGAAGTACAATTCACTAGGCCGCACCGAGATTTCCGTTTCAGAGATCTGCCTTGGAACCATGACCTGGGGTTCGCAGAACAGCGAAGCCGATGCGCATGCGCAGATGGACTACGCCGTCGAAAAGGGCGTCAATTTCTTCGATACGGCCGAGCTTTATCCAACCACCCCGGTTTCGGCAGCGACACAGGGCTGGACCGAAGACTATATCGGCAGTTGGTTCAAGAAGACCGGCAAGCGTGGGGATATCGTGCTCGCTACGAAGGTCGCAGGCCGCGGCCGCGACTATATACGCGGCGGCGAAGGTGCCGATGCGAAGAATATCCGCATGGCGCTCGAGGCCAGCCTGGCGCGGCTGAAGACTGATTACGTCGACCTCTACCAAATCCACTGGCCGAACCGCGGCCATTTCCATTTCCGCCAGAACTGGGGCTACAATCCCTTCAACCAGGATCGCGACAAGGCTGTCGCCAATATGCTCGACATCCTGGAAACGTTCGGCGCGCTGGTCAAGGAGGGCAAGATCCGCGCGATCGGCCTTTCCAACGAAACCACCTGGGGCATACAGAAATACCTGACGCTCTCCGAACAGAAGAGCCTGCCGCGCGTTGCCAGCGTCCAGAACGAATATAATCTGCTCTACCGTCATTTCGACCTCGATCTCGCCGAGCTCTCGCATCACGAGGATGTTGGGCTGCTCGCCTATTCGCCGCTCGCCGGCGGCATCCTGTCCGGGAAGTATGTCGATGGCGCCAGGCCGAAGGGTTCGCGCGGCTCGATCAACCACGATATCGGCGGTCGCCTGCAGCCGCTGCAGGAGCCGGCGACCAAAGCCTATCTGGAGATCGCTGCAACATACCGCCTCGACCCGGCAGCAATGGCGCTCGCCTTCTGCCTGTCCAGGCCCTTCATGGCCTCGGCCATTATCGGCGCGACCTCGATGGAGCAGTTGAAAATCGATATCGGCGCGGCCGACACTACGCTTTCGAACGAGATCCTGACGGAAATCGCCAAGGTGCACCGGCAGTATCCGCTGACACTTTGATCCTATTTGTTTGGCGCCTGCCCGATGCCGACCATTGGCCGGCATCGGGTTCGAGTGTCCGATTGCGCTTGCCTTTGCCCAAAAAATCCGTATAAGCCGCCCTGTTCGTTAACCCGGTCTTCTGGCTGGTGGCTGAACGGAGGGCCGGTTTCCTCATGGAAATCGTTCGGAACGGAAGCGTTCCAGCCTCCCGTGTCTCCGCTCTCGACCGTCTCGGAAACGCTTTCTTGCCTGGGTCCGCCCAATCAGGAGCAGTCGTTGAGGCTTAGCCGCCGAATATCGGGTTGAACCAAACGCAAGAAAGGCAAAGCTGTCATGGCTCTTTATGAACATGTATTCCTTGCCCGGCAGGATATTTCCGCTCAGCAGGTCGATGCCCTCGTAGAACAGTACAAGGGTGTGATCGAAGCGAATGGCGGTAAGGTCGGGCGTATCGAGAACTGGGGCCTCAAGTCCCTTACCTACCGCATCAAGAAAAACCGCAAGGCGCACTACGCCCTGATGGACATCGATGCACCGGCTGCTGCCGTCCAGGAAATGGAACGTCAGATGCGCATCAGCGAAGACGTTCTTCGCTACATGACGATCGCCGTCGAAAAGCATGAAGAAGGTCCGTCTGCCATGATGCAGAAGCGCGACCGTGACGACCGTCCGCGCGAAGGCGGCCGTGGCCCGCGTGAAGGCGGCTTCGGCGATCGCGACCGCGGCCCGCGTCCGCCGCGTGAAGGTGGCTTCGGCGACCGCGACGACCGTCCGCGCCGTCCGCGCGAAGACCGTGTATAAGGGAGATCTGAGATATGTCTGAAACTTCCTCCGCTCCGGTCCGCCGCCCGTTCCATCGCCGCCGCAAGACCTGCCCGTTCTCCGGCGCCAACGCGCCGCGGATCGACTACAAGGACGTACGCCTGCTGCAGCGCTACATTTCCGAGCGCGGCAAGATCGTTCCGTCCCGCATCACGGCCGTTTCCCAGAAGAAGCAGCGCGAACTCGCCCAAGCGATCAAGCGCGCCCGTTTCCTCGGCCTGCTGCCCTACGTCGTCGCCTAATCGGTCGACGCCAACACCTTTGAGGGAAGGCATTCGTGCCTTCCTTTCTCCCTTTCGCGATGGGCGCGGATCGGAACTGTTAAAACCCATGTTGAGACGTTTCTGAATGTGATTCAGCAACATCCTCTAACTGCTTGATGAAGCAGGACAGCGACCTTGAAACGACCAAACATTAGAACGCTGCTGATCGGCGCACTCGCCGGATTGACCGCCGCCCTGCTGGTGCTGGGCGCGAGCATGCAGCCGTCGTTTTTCAGCGCGCTCCTCTATACGGCCTCGGCGCTGCCGATCCTGATCGTCGGGCTCGGCTGGGGCAATGCCGCCGCGGTCTCGGCCGTCGTCACCGCTGCAGCACTCGGCGCGATCTTGATCTCGCCTTCCTTCGCGCTGATCATGACGCTGGTGACGCTTCTGCCGGCCGGTTGGCTGAGCCATCTCGCCAATCTGGCGCGTCCGGCCTCCGAACTCGGGGGACCCGACCATCTGCTTGCCTGGTATCCGCTCTCCGATATCCTGCTGCATCTCTGCGGTCTGGTGACGCTTGCCGTCATCGTCATCGGTGTGATCATCGGCTACGGGCCTGAGATCACCGATCCGATCGTCGATCTTCTGATCACCTCGCTCAAGCAGCAGCAGCCGGAATTCATGCCCGATCCGGCGGCGACCGCGCAGACCAAGTCGCTGATCCTGCTGATGCTGCCGGCTTTGCAGGGTGGCATGTGGGTCAGCATGCTGTTTGCCGCCTATTATTTCGCCGTGCGCATCGTTGCCGCGTCGGGCCGAGGCCTTCGCCCGCGCGAGGATATTCCCTCGTCGTTGCGGATGAACCGCAACTCGATCTTCATCTTCCTGGCCGGGCTTGCCGCCTGCTTTTTCGGCGGCGTTCCGGCGCTGGTCGGTGCGACCGTGATCGGCGCCTTCGGCGCCGGTTTCATGCTCTCCGGTTTCGCCTCGCTGCATTTCCGCACGCGCGGCAAGGACTGGCGCATACCGGCCCTCATCCTCTGCTATCTGGCCTCGATGCTCATGCTGCTGCCAGCTCTCCTCATCCTCGTCCTCGGTCTCAGCGATACGCGCAAGGCGATCGCGCTGACCCCGACGAAAGATGCTGATGCCCCCAAACAATCCGATACGAAAATCTGAGACACAAGAAAGGAAAAAGAAAATGCAAGTCATCCTTCTCGAACGCATTTCCAAGCTCGGCCAGATGGGCGAAACCGTAAAGGTTCGCGACGGCTTTGCCCGTAACTACCTGCTGCCGCTCGGCAAGGCGCTGCGAGCCAACGCCGCCAACAAGAGCCGCTTCGAAGCCGAGCGTGCGACGCTCGAAGCCCGCAACCTCGAGCGCAAGTCGGAAGCCCAGACGGTCGCCGATGTTCTCGACGGCAAGTCCTTCATCGTCGTGCGCTCCGCCGGTGAAACCGGCCAGCTCTACGGTTCGGTTGCTGCCCGTGACGTCGTCGATATTCTCGGCGCCGAAGGCTTCAACATCGGCCGCAACCAGGTTCACCTCAACACGCCGATCAAGTCGATCGGCCTGCACAAGGTCGAGCTGCAGCTGCATGCCGAAGTCGAAATCCACGTCGAGCTGAACGTTGCCCGTTCTGCCGAAGAGGCAGAGCGCCAGTCCAAGGGCGAAGAACTCACCTCGGTCGACGCGATCTACGGCGTCGACGAAGATGCGCTGCGTCCGGAAGACTTCTTCGATCCGGAAGCTGACGGCGTCGACGAAGACGAAGCATAATTTCGTCGGAGCGATCCGCGAGAGGGAAGCCCGGCCACCGCGCCGGGCTTTTTCGTTTCCACCCCGTCGATGTGAGCAGCCGATCGGTTCGCTTTTTTTAAGGGGATCTTCCGGATGTTTTTGCTGCGTGCCTTATCGCATCGCGCTAAAATAACATTCACCGAAACGGATGGGCTGAGTCGGCGCCATACCGTGTCGTGCGGGTGACACTGCCAGTATTTCTCCTTTGTGTCGCCCAAGACTGTGGAGAAGTCGAACAACGTGCACAGCGTTCAGGATTTAGGCGAAGCGAGCCCCCGCTCCTTTCGTAGCCTCTTGATTTTTGCGTCCGGAATTGCAAATCCGGAGCTGGAAAAAGACAGAACGGATGATGATGAACGACGCCGCTCGAAAGATTGTAGCTGTTGCCCCGTCGGAGCAGCATTATCGCGAAGCACCCAACAATATCGAAGCCGAGCAAGCGCTTCTGGGTGCGATCCTGATGAACAACGACGCCTATTACCGGGTGTCCGACTTCCTGAAGCCGATCCATCTCTATGAACCGCTGCACCGGAAGATCTTCGAGGTTGCCGGTGATATCATCCGCATGGGCAAGATCGCCAATCCGGTGACGATTAAGACCTTCCTGAAGGCCGACGAGAAGGTCGGCGACATGACGGTTTCGCAATATCTGGCGAGCCTGGTCAGCAATGCCGTCACGGTCATCAATGCCGAGGATTACGGTCGGGCGATCTACGACCTGGCGCTGCGCCGGGCGCTGATCACCATCGGCGAGGACGTCGTCAACATCGCCTATGATGCGCCGCTCGACATGCCGCCGCAGTCGCAGATCGAGGATACCGAACGCCGCCTCTTCGAACTGGCGGAAAACGGCCGCTACGACGGCGGTTTCCAGGCCTTCAACGATGCGGTCGCGCTGGCGATCGACATGGCGGCCGTCGCCAAGGAACGCGACGGCGGGCTTTCCGGCATTTCCACCGGCATCCATTCGCTGGATTCCAAGATGGGCGGTTTGCAGCGGTCGGACTTGATCGTGCTTGCCGGACGCCCCGGCATGGGCAAGACCTCGCTTGCTACAAACATCGCCTACAATATCGCCGCCGCCTACGAAGGCGAAGTCCAGTCGGACGGCAGCATGAAGGCGAAGAACGGCGGTGTCGTCGGCTTCTACTCGCTCGAAATGTCGTCTGAACAGCTTGCCACCCGTATCATCTCCGAGCAGACGGAAGTCTCCTCCTCGAAGATTCGCCGCGGCGACATCAACGATGCCGATTTCGAAAAGCTCGTCGCCTGCTCGATGATGATGCAGAAGGTGCCGCTCTATATCGACCAGACCGGCGGCATCTCGATCGCCCAGCTTTCGGCCCGCGCGCGGCGTCTGAAGCGCCAGCGCGGCCTCGACGTGCTTGTGGTCGACTACATTCAGCTGATGACCGGCTCGGGCAAATCCAGCGACAACCGCGTGCAGGAAATCACCCAGATCACCACCGGCCTCAAGGCGCTCGGCAAGGAGCTCAACGTTCCGATCATCGCGCTGTCGCAGCTCTCGCGTCAGGTCGAAAGCCGCGACGACAAGCGGCCGCAGCTGTCCGACCTTCGCGAATCCGGCTCGATCGAGCAGGACGCCGACGTCGTGCTCTTCGTGTTCCGCGAGGAATATTACGTCAAGAATTCGGAGCCGCGCGACATCCACGATCCGAAATATCCGGAATGGGAAGCGCTGTTCGATAAGGTGAAGGGCACGGCCGACGTCATCATCGCCAAGCAGCGCCACGGGCCGACGGGCACGGTGAAGCTCGCCTTCCAGGCAGAATTCACGCGCTTTGCCGATCTCGCCGATCCCTCCTTCACCCAATATGAAGAGCACTGATCGTGGGCCGGTGCTGCAACGCAGCGGCCGGACTTTCCCCCGACAATATTGACCTCTAAACTGGCCGGAGAATCCTTCTCCGGCCTCTGTTTTGATGTGGATCATGAGCGAATTATTCGACGCCCCCGAAGACGACAATTTTGCCTCGGCAGGCCTGCGGCTGACTGTCGACTTGACGGCTCTGACGGAGAACTGGCGCGACATGGCGCGCCGCTCGGGTGCGGCGCGCGCCTCGGCGGTGGTCAAGGCGGATGCTTACGGCATGGGGATCGAGGATGCCGGCGAAGCGCTCTATATGGCCGGCGCGCGCGACTTCTTTGTCGCGACCGTCGACGAGGGCGTGACGCTTCGCCTCTATGCGCCGGAGGCGCGCATCTTCGTGCTTTCCGGCATCTGGCCAGGAACTGAGCGGCGCTTCTTCGACAATGATCTGGTGCCGGTGATTTCCTCTGACGAACAGCTCGCCTTCTGGATGGCGGTGCTTGCCGATTACGGCGACTACCCCTGCGCGCTGCATGTCGACACCGGCTTCAATCGGCTCGGACTGCATATCGACGATGCGATCGCGCTCGCCGACGACGTCTCACGGCCTGCGAGCTTCGCGCCCGTGCTTGTGATGAGCCACCTCGCCTGCGCCGACGATCCCACCCATGCGATGAACCGGCAGCAGCTCGAATCATTCCACAGGGTTAGCGCCGCTTATGAAGGCATCGATTCAAGCCTTGCCGCCTCGGCCGGCATCTTTCTCGGCGAGGATTATCACTTCGATCTGACCCGCCCCGGCATTTCGCTCTATGGCGGCGAAGCGGTCAGCGGCATGGCGAACCCGATGCGGCCGGTGGCGACGGCGGAAGCGCGTATCATCCAGGTGCGCAGCGTCGAAGCCGGCGAGACCGTCAGCTATGGGCGGGCGCTGCAGCTTCGCCGTGAAAGCCGGCTGGCGATCGCCTCGGCCGGTTATGCCGACGGCTACATGCGCAGCCAGTCGAGCGGCGGCGTGCCGCTGCGCCAGGTGGTGCCGCAAGGCGGGCAAGGCTTCATCGCGGGACACAAGGTCCCAGTTGCCGGTCGGATCACCATGGACCTGACGATCTTCGATATCACCGACCTGCCTGACAATGCCGTGCGCGCCGGGGACTATGTCGAACTGTTCGGGAAGAACATGCCGGTGGACGATGTGGCGCGGGCATCCGGCACGATCGGATACGAGATCCTGACCAGCATGGGGCTGCGCCACGAGCGGCGCTACGTGGCCGAGGAATAGCGCCTTCCTACTCAGCGGCTGCTGAGGGCGAGACGGACGCCGAACGCCACGAAAAGCGCACCGAGGCCGCGATTGAGCCATAGCCCGATTTTTTTATTATGCCTGACCGCGTCAGCAAGGCGCCCACCCAGAAGGACGAGCGGCGGTTCGATGAAGGCGGCGACGACGATGATGAGCCCGCCATGCAGCATAAGTTGCGCCCATGCCGGCCCTGCCCCTTCGACCACGAATTGCGGCAGGAAAGCCAGGAGAATATCGCCACTTTCGGATTGAGCAGCGACACCAGAATTCCCTGCCGGTAGATTCTTGCAAACGGCAAACTTTCACCGGCAGCCTTTATCAGGCCGTCGCCGCCACCGGAGCGCAAAGCCTGAATGCCGAGCCAGACGAGATAGGCGGCGCCGATCCATTTGACTGTCGAGAAGGCGGCGGCGGAAGCGGCAAGTATGGCCGAGAGGCCGAGTGCGGCCATCAGCACATGCAGGCAGGCGCCGGACCAGACGCCGAACAGCGCGGAAAAACCGGCACGTTTTCCGCTTCTCATCGTGTGACCGAGGATGAAAGCGATATCGGGACCGGGCGAGAGGTTGAGGAGAACCGCCGCCGACAGAAATGCAAGCCAGTGCGCAAATGAATAATCGAACATCTTCCACCGTTCCGGATAAGCAGCGGCCAAGGATAGGCACGGGTGCGCTGATGGGGAAATCATTAGTTTTGATCCGTCGTGATAGCCATTATCTCAAGCACGACAATGATTCGGTGAAGCGGCGCGTCGCTTCACTCGGGAACCCGGACTGAAAGAGTATTTGATGGCGAAGGCCAGAACACAATTCATCTGCCAGAGTTGCGGCACGGTTCATAACCGCTGGGCCGGCAAATGCGAGAACTGCGGTGAGTGGAACACCATCGTCGAGGAAGACCCGATGGGCGGGATCGGCTCCGGTCCCGGCAAGACGCCGAAAAAGGGCCGCCCGGTGGCGCTGACGGCGCTCTCCGGCGAGATCGAGGAGGCGCCGCGCATCCATACCGCCATGTCGGAGCTCGACCGGGCGCTCGGCGGCGGCTTCGTGCGCGGGTCGGCGGTGCTGATCGGCGGCGATCCGGGCATCGGCAAATCGACGCTGCTGATGCAGGCAGCCGCCGCCCTTGCGCGGCGCGGCCACAAGATCATCTATGTCTCCGGCGAAGAAGCCGTGGCGCAGGTCCGGCTGCGGGCGCAACGCCTTGCGGCGGCCGATACCGACGTGATGCTGGCGGCCGAAACCAATGTCGAGGATATTCTGGCAACGCTCGCCGAGGGCAAGCGGCCGGACCTCGTCATCATCGATTCCATCCAGACTCTGTGGAGCGAACTTGCCGAATCGGCGCCCGGAACGGTGACGCAGGTGCGCACCGGCGTGCAGGCAATGATCCGTTTCGCCAAGCAGACGGGGGCCGCCATGGTGCTCGTCGGGCATGTGACCAAGGACGGACAGATCGCCGGGCCGCGCGTCGTCGAGCACATGGTCGATGCCGTGCTTTATTTCGAAGGCGATCGCGGCCATCACTACCGCATCCTGCGCACGGTCAAGAACCGCTTCGGCCCGACCGACGAGATCGGCGTCTTCGAAATGTCAGACAAAGGCTTACGCGAAGTCGCCAACCCTTCGGAACTCTTCCTCGGCGAGCGCAACGAAAAATCGCCGGGTGCTGCCGTCTTCGCCGGTATGGAGGGCACGCGTCCCATTCTCGTCGAGGTGCAGGCGCTGGTGGCGCCGACCTCGCTCGGCACACCGCGGCGCGCCGTGGTCGGGTGGGACTCGGCACGGCTCTCTATGATCCTGGCGGTGCTGGAAGCCCATTGCGGCGTCCGGCTCGGCCAGCACGACGTCTACCTCAACGTCGCCGGCGGTTACCGCATCTCCGAACCGGCGGCCGATCTTGCCGTCGCCTCGGCGCTTGTTTCCTCGCTTGCCGGTATTGCCCTTCCCGCCGATTGCGTCTATTTCGGCGAAGTCAGCCTGTCGGGCGCCATCCGGCCGGTTGCGCACACCGCCCAGCGCCTCAAGGAAGCCGAGAAGCTGGGTTTTTCTGCAGCACTGCTTCCATCCGCCTCCGCCGAACTGCCGAAGGGCTCCGGCGGGCGCTGGAGCGAAGTCGGAAGTCTGCCGGATCTGGTCGCGCGCATCGCCGGATCGAAGGGAGCGCTGCGTGTGGAAGACGACGTTTGATCCTTTCATTGCCAGGAATGGTGATGATATAGGAGGCACACGATAAGGCACGACACGGCCGCCAAGCGGCAGTCCTGGAGTTGAATTTACATGCCCATTACGATTTTCGACGGTATTGTCATCGGCGTCGTGCTCTTCTCCGCCGTGCTGGCGATGGTCCGCGGCTTTTCGCGCGAGATCCTTTCAATCGCGAGCTGGGGCGGTTCGGCCGCGGCTGCCTATTACCTCTATCCGTACCTGCTGCCCTATGCGAAGAAATATACCGATGACGACCGCATCGCGATCGTCGGTTCGGCAGCGGTCGTCTTCCTGATCGCGCTCATCGTCATCTCCTTCATCACGATGAAGATCGCCGATTTCATCATCGACAGTCGTGTCGGCGCGCTCGACCGCACGCTCGGTTTCCTGTTCGGGGCGGCGCGCGGTGTGCTGCTCCTGGTCGTCGCCGTCGCCTTCTGGAATTGGCTCGTCGATGTCGACCACCGTCCGGCCTGGGTCAACGAAGCGAAGTCGAAGCCGTTCCTGGATTCGATGGTGGTGAAGCTGAAATCGGTTCTGCCGGAGCAATTTGCCCAGATGATACCGGAAAGCATCCGTGATAAGCTGCAGCCGCCGGCACAGGGCGCTGGAGGTACCACTCCGCCGACGGGCGACCAGGCTCCGGCGGAAGACGCACCGACCGCGCCAGCAGACGGCGCACAGCAGCCGGCGAATTGACACAGTGTTCAAGAGCTTGACCCGCCTTCCGGCAATCGCCATTTGAGCGGGATCTGAAATGAGGGTCCGGCCGGGCATTCCAGCTCTGCCGGGCTCAGCTATTTCTGGAAATGCCGATCCATTCTTGTGAGAGCAGAGGCCCGCAGAAATGAACCACTCCCATTCCTTCCCGACCGACGATCCGCTCGACGGAGATACGCTGCATGAAGAATGTGGGGTTTTCGGAATTTTGGGACATCCCGATGCCGCCGCGCTCACGGCTCTCGGCCTGCATGCCCTGCAGCACCGCGGACAGGAAGCTGCCGGCATCGTCTCCTTCGACGGCAAGCGTTTTTATCAAGAGCGCCACATGGGCCTCGTCGGTGACCACTATACCAATCCGATGACGCTTGCCCGCCTGCCCGGCAGCATTACGATCGGTCATACCCGCTACTCGACAACCGGCGAAGTGGCCATGCGCAACGTGCAGCCGCTCTTTGCCGAACTGGAAGAAGGCGGCATCGCCATTGCCCATAACGGCAATTTCACCAATGGCCTGACGCTGCGCCGCCAGATCATCGCGACCGGCGCCATCTGTCAGTCGACGTCCGATACCGAAGTCGTCCTCCACCTCATCGCCCGTTCCCGGCACGCTTCCACATCCGACCGCTTCATCGATGCCATTCGCCAGATGGAAGGCGGCTATTCGATGCTCGCCATGACGCGCACCAAGCTGATTGCCGCGCGCGACCCGACCGGCATCCGCCCACTGGTCATGGGAGAATTCGACGGCAAGCCGATCTTCTGCTCGGAGACCTGCGCGCTCGACATCATCGGCGCCAAGTTCATCCGTGACGTTGAGAACGGCGAGGTCATCATCTGTGAAATCCAGCCCGATGGCTCGATCAGCATCGATGCGCGCAAGCCCAGCAAGCCGCAGCCGGAGCGCCTCTGCCTGTTCGAATATGTCTATTTCGCCCGCCCGGACTCGGTCGTCGGCGGCCGCAACGTCTATACGACGCGCAAGAGCATGGGCATGAACCTTGCCAAGGAATCGCCCGTCGATGGCGATGTGATCGTGCCTGTGCCGGATGGCGGCACGCCGGCGGCACTCGGCTATGCCCAGCAGAGCGGCATTCCCTTCGAATACGGCATCATCCGCAATCATTATGTCGGGCGCACCTTCATCGAGCCGACGCAGCAGATCCGTGCCTTCGGTGTGAAGCTGAAGCATTCGGCCAACCGGGCGATGATCGAAGGCAAACGCGTGGTGCTGGTCGATGATTCCATCGTGCGTGGCACGACGTCTCTCAAGATCGTCCAGATGATCCGTGAAGCCGGGGCGCGCGAAGTCCATGTCCGCGTCGCAAGCCCGATGATCTTCTTCCCGGATTTCTATGGCATCGACACGCCTGACGCAGACAAGCTGCTGGCAAACCAATATGCCGATGTCAAAGCCATGGCCAAATATATCGGCGCGGATTCGCTCGCCTTCCTGTCGATCGACGGCCTCTATCGCGCCGTTGGCGGTGAAGACCGCAACCCGGCCCGACCGCAGTTCACCGACCACTATTTTACCGGCGACTATCCGACCCGCCTGCTCGACAAGAACGGCGAGTCCATGGGCAACAAGATTTCGATGCTTGCCAGCAACGGCTGACACGGCGCGCCGGCTTTTCCATTGTCCATCCCGAGGGGTTCATCGCACCCCTCTCCCTTCGTGAGGGAACACGGCATCATGAATATCAATCTTGAGGGCAAGATCGCACTCGTCACCGGTGCGTCGCGCGGCATCGGCTATTTCACGGCGCTGGAACTTGCCAAAGCCGGCGCCCATGTGATTGCCTGCGCGCGCACGGTCGGCGGGCTCGAGGATCTGGACGATGCGATCAAGGCTGTCGGCGGCACGGCGACGCTCGTGCCCTTCGACCTTGCCGACATGAATGCTATCGATGCGCTCGGCGGCTCGATCTTCGAGCGCTGGGGCAAGCTCGACATCCTCGTCGCCAATGCCGGCGTGCTCGGCGTCATTTCGCCGATCGGCCATATCGAAGCGAAAGTGTTCGAGAAGGTGATGACTATCAATGTCACCGCGACATGGCGGCTGATCCGCTCGGTTGACCCGCTGCTTGCCCGCTCGGATGCCGGCCGCGCGGTGATCATCTCGTCGGGTGCTGCTCACAAGTGCCGCCCCTTCTGGGGCGCCTATTCCGCTTCCAAGGCTGCGGTTGAAGCGCTGGCACGCACATGGGCCGGCGAAAGCCAAAACACACCGCTGCGGGTCACCAGCGTCGATCCGGGGGCGACACGTACGGCGATGCGGGCGCAGGCTGTGCCCGGCGAAGATCCGCAGACGCTGCCGCATCCGTCCGAGGTAGCAAAGGCGATCCTGCCGTTGCTGGGGCCTGGTGTAACGGAGACGGGCAAGCTGTTCATCGTCCGGGAGAACAAGCTTGTCGATTACCGCCTGCCGGAATAAGCCACTGCATAATTCCTAAAACGGAATCGATTTAAGGATAAAATTATGCAGCCATTCAAAGTGCTACAGCGTACTTTGCGGCTCTCGAAAAGACGCGCGGCGCTGTCGACGTTTCAGTTCGCTGAAACGGCGGGGAACAGATGCCCCAAGCCCGTTTCCGACGGGCATAGCGCATTCAGGTCAACCGGTCCCTGGATGCCGTCCAAGGTGCCGTTATCGGCAAATTGCCAGATCGACCAACGACCGCACTCTTCCTGCCTCGGCTCCCTGAACACGCTGCGCAGCCACAGATAATGGTCGGGGAAGCGTGATTCATTGCCTTTCAGATATTGATCGAAGAACTCCTGCGTGACGTAGAAAATAGGCTTTTCCGGAAAAGTGCCGTTCAGCTCGGTGAAAAAGGCGTTCACCTCGGCAACCATTTCCTCGAGCGTCGGGATCTTGTTGCAATTGCCGACAAACTCCAGATCGACGGCGATCGGCAGGGTTCCCTGCTCCTTCGGCACGGTCGCCAGGACATTCTGCGCCTGATCCTTGCCCGGGCGGCAGAAGGTGAAGAAATGATAAGCGCCCCTGACCACTCCAGCATCTCCGGCGCGCTGCCAGTTGTCGGCGAACTTGGAATCCCGATGGTCTCCGCCTTCGGTCGCCTTCATGAAGGCGAAACGGACATTCGGCTGCGCGGCAACAACCTTCCAATCGATATCGCCCTGGTGATGGCTGACATCGATGCCTTGGATTGGATAGTTGCTGAGAGAGGGATTGTTGAAGCGAAGCATCCCGAAATCGTATGCGAAATATGTAGCGAATGCGACCACCAGAACCGCAGTCGCTGCGATCGTCGATCGCGCAAGTCTCCGCATCCCTTCCCCCCATTTTCAACAGCTTCTCAACTGGCTATGCGAGATTTGTGCTCCGAAAATGGCGGACGAATTTCAAGAGCGCGCTAATCGGTTTCAAAGACGTTGGTTGCTGCAATCGATTCACCAGAAAGATGATCCCGTTGCCGCTGGATCGCTCTTCGCCCCCCTTGACCGGAAGCGCGAACCGGGCCATAAAACCCGCCATGAAAACGGTTATCTGCATTATCTGCCGGAAGATTATCCGCTAGCGCGAGCGCTGGCCCGGCCGTTTTCGTCTCCCAAATAGTCAAGATGCGAAACGCCCCGGTCCGCCGGTCGCGATATTTTTCTGATCGTGCATTTGGAGAGTGAAATGGACGCGACGCCGGAACTGAAGCTGTACAACACGCTGACACGGGAAAAATCGGTCTTTTCGCCGATCGATCCCAAGAATGTCCGCATGTATGTCTGCGGCCCGACCGTCTATGACTTCGCTCATATCGGCAATGCCCGGCCAGCCATCGTCTTCGATATGCTGTTCCGGCTGCTGCGCCATGTCTATGGCGAAGACCACGTCACCTATGCCCGCAACATCACCGACGTCGACGACAAGATCAATGCGCGCGCACTTCGGGACCATCCGGGCCTGCCGCTCAACGACGCGATCCGCGCGGTCACCGAAAAGACCGAGACGCAATATCACGCCGATGTCGCCGAACTCGGCTGCCTGGAGCCGAGCTTCGAGCCGCGCGCCACCGACAATATCGTTGAGATGACCGAGATCATCGAGAAGCTGATCGGCAACGGCCATGCCTATGTCGCATCGGGAGAAGTGCTGTTCGACACCAAATCCATGGCGGATTACGGTCAGCTTTCGAAGCGTCCGCTCGACGAGCAGCAGGCCGGCGCCCGCATCGCTGTCGACGCGCACAAGAAAAACCCAGGTGATTTCGTGCTCTGGAAGCTGTCGAGCCACAACGAACCCGGCTGGGAGAGCCCATGGGGCCGCGGCCGGCCCGGTTGGCACATCGAATGCTCGGCGATGAGCAAGCGTTATCTCGGCGATATCTTCGACATTCACGGCGGCGGGTTGGACCTGATCTTCCCGCATCATGAAAACGAGATCGCCCAGTCGCGCTGCGCGCACGGGACCGAGGTGATGGCAAATGTCTGGATGCATAACGGCTTCCTGCAGGTCGAAGGCCGCAAGATGTCGAAATCCGAAGGCAATTTCATCACCATCCACGAGTTGCTTCAGACGGAAATCTTCGGCGGCCGTAAATGGCCGGGTCAGGTGCTGCGCCTTGCCATGCTGATGACGCATTACCGCGAGCCGATCGATTTCTCGATCAAGCGACTGGAGGAAGCCGAACGTCTGCTCGCCAAATGGCCGGCAACACATGCAGGCGATGCGGCGCCCGATGAAACCGTGCTGAACGCGCTTTCCGACGACCTCAATACGGTGGCGGCGGTGCAGGCACTGCATGCGTTGGCGCAAGCTGCCCACACGGATCCCGCCGTGGGCGCCACTTTTGCCGCAACGGCCGAGCTTCTGGGCCTGTTGCCGAAAAAGATGGAGATCGACGAAGCCGTCGCATCGGCGGTCGATGCGCTGGTCGCAATGCGTCTCGAAATGCTGAAGGCGAGGAACTTCACCGAGGCTGACAAGATCCGCGACGAACTGACGGCGAAGGGCATCCAGTTGAAGGACGGCAAGGATCCGGTGACCGGCGAGCGGGTGACGACGTGGGAGGTCAAACGGTAAGATGGGCAGGGCAGAGGGGGGTGTGCCCCGGTCACTTCAGAGCGAGAAGCAGGACATGCCTCATGCACCAATTCCGCCGCAACGACGGGCGAACGCCCGACGCATGCGCAAGGCCATGACCGATGCTGAACTGAAACTCTGGAATGAGCTTCGTGCCCATCGCCTGATGGGCCTCAGCTTCCGTCGGCAGATGCCGATCGCCGGCTATATCGTCGATTTCGCATGCCCCATCCATCGCCTTATCGTCGAAATAGATGGCTCGCAGCACGCCCTTGCCCCTAATTTCGTCTCCGATGAGATCAGGACTCAACGTCTCCAGTCAGACGGCTGGATTGTTCTACGCTTCTGGAATGACGATATTCTCCGGGATATCGACAACGTGTGCAGCCATATCATCCGCACCATCGGAACGGATCCGCCATGAGCAAGACCTATACCGGCGGATGCCAATGCGGTGCTGTGCGTTTCCGCGTCAGCGGCAACATCAAAGATTCGTCGATCTGTCATTGCCGCATGTGCCAGAAGGCGTTCGGGGCTTATTATGCACCGCTGGTCTCGGTCCGCGGCGCCGATTTCGAATGGACACGCGGAGAGCGGAAAAAATTCCGCTCTTCCAACTTTGTCGAGCGCGGCTTTTGCGGCGACTGCGGCACGCCGCTCACCTATGAGGCGCCGGATGGAATGGCGATTGCTGCCGGCGCCTTCGACGATCCTTCGGCATTTCCGCCGATGGTCCAATTCGGGATCGAAGGCAAGATCGGTTTCGTCGATCATCTGCACGAATTGCCGGGGCACCGGACGGAGGAGGACGCGCAGGCTGCCCCCTTCCTGCTCGAGCTTGTCTCCCACCAGCATCCGGATCATGAGACGCAGGCATGGCCACCCAAGGAGCTCAGATGACGGCGGAAGTGGACAGAAGCGGCGGGTGCCAGTGCGGGGCGGTGCGCTACCGCGCCAAAGGCGAACTCGGCTATCCCCATCTTTGCCATTGCCGCATGTGCCAGAAGGCGGCCGGCAATTATTTCATGCCGCTTGCCGCCGCGATGCGCAGCGATTTTACCCTGACGCGCGGCGCACCGAAATGGTTTCAGTCCTCGGATCTGGTGCGGCGCGGCTTCTGCGGCGATTGCGGCACGCCGCTGTTTTATGACATTCCGGAAGCGGAATTCATCAACATTACGCTCGGCTCGCTTGATGATCCCGATGCGGTCAAGCCGGCGATACAATCGAACACCGGCCGCAAGATGTCCTGGTTTCATGCGCTCGACGGCCTGCCGCTGGAACCACAGCCTGAAACGCCCGACCGCGAAAACGCGATCGCGGCAAGCAACTATCAACACCCCGACCATGACACGAAAAGCTGGCCCCTCGGAGAAAGCTCATGACGGACACGATCAAGACAGGCGGATGCCAGTGCGGTGCCGTGCGCTTCCGCATCTCAGGCAGACTGGGGCGACCCTCGATCTGCCATTGCCGCATGTGCCAGAAACAGTTCGGCGGCTTCTTCTCGGCGCTCGTGACCGCGCCTGAGGAAGGGATGGAGTGGACACGTGGCGAGCCGAGCTACTTCCAGTCCTCGGTCAATATCGACCGCGGCTTCTGCAGCAATTGCGGCACGCCGATGACCTATCGTCATCCGGGCGGGCTGGAGCTTGCGATCGGCACCTTCGACGACCGCGGCGACCTCGCACCGCTGATCCAGGTCAACTACGAGGCCCGCCTGCCCTGGGTCGAGGAGATCTTCGAGGCGCCGGTTCTGAAGGATCAGGATTTCTACGCACGGCAGGAGGCGATCATCTCCTTCCAGCATCCCGATCACGACACAGAAGTCTGGCCCGCGAAAGGCGTGAAGATATGACCGAGATACTGCGCACGCTCTATCCCGAAATCGAACCCTATGCTTCCGGCCATCTCGATGTCGGCGACGGCCATGTGATCTATTGGGAGCGCTCGGGAACGCCTGGCGCCAAGCCCGTCGTCTTCCTGCACGGCGGCCCGGGCGGCGGCATCTCGCCCGCCCATCGCCGGCTTTTCGATCCTGCTCTCTACGACGTCATGCTGTTCGACCAGCGCGGTTGCGGCAGGTCGACGCCGCATGCGGAAATCCATGCCAACACGACCTGGCACCTCGTCGCCGATATCGAGCGGCTGCGCGAAATGGCCGGCGTCGACACCTGGCAGGTGTTCGGTGGCTCCTGGGGCTCGACGCTGGCGCTCGCCTATGCCGAGACGCATCCGCAGCACGTGTCCGAGCTCATCCTGCGCGGCATATACACGCTGACCAAGGCCGAGCTCGACTGGTACTACCAATTCGGCGTCTCTGAAATGTTCCCTGACAAGTGGGAGCGGTTCATCGCGCCCATTCCGCCGCAGGAGCGGGATGAGATGATGCATGCCTATCATCGCCGCCTGACGCATGAGGACAGGAATGTGCGCATCGAGGCCGCGCAGGCCTGGAGCATCTGGGAAGGCGAAACGATCACGCTGCTACCGGAACCTTCGACGAGCGGCAAGTTCGAGGAGCCGGAATTCGCCTATGCATTTGCGCGCATCGAAAACCATTTCTTCGTCAATGCCGGCTGGATGGACGAGGGACAGCTGATCCGCGATGCCGGCAGACTCAGGGATATTCCCGGCGTGATCGTGCATGGACGCTACGACATGCCCTGCCCGGCCAAATATGCCTGGTTGCTGCACAAGGCCTGGCCGAAGGCAGAGTTCCACCTGATCGAGGGGGCGGGCCATGCCTATTCGGAGCCTGGGATTCTCGATCAGCTGATCCGGGCGACGGATAAGTTTGCCGGCAAGCAAGACTGATGTCGCACCCTGTGGTTACCCCCCTCTGCCCTGCCGGGCATCTCCCCCACAAGGAGGGAGATCGGCTGGGCGCAAGCTCCTTGCCAGAGCCTCGATGGTCTGGGCCAAAGCTCGGCGGATTTCCGATCTCCCCCCTTGTGGGGGAGATGCCCGGCAGGGCAGAGGGGGGTAAGCCCCGCATAAAAGCAGTCAATGCCTGGGAGGCATCGTGGTGACCAAGGAAAAAATCTACCTCTTCGACACGACGCTCCGGGACGGGCAGCAGACGCCCGGCATCGATTTTTCCGTCGAGGACAAGATTGCCATCGCCGCCATGCTGGACGAGTTCGGCCTCGACTACGTCGAGGGCGGATATCCCGGCGCCAATCCGACGGATACCGCCTTCTTCAGCGAGAAGCGCACCAACCAGGCCAGCTTCGTCGCCTTCGGCATGACGAAACGGGCGGGCGTTTCGGTCTCCAACGATCCCGGCATTGCCGGGCTGCTGCAGGCAAAATCTGACGCCATCTGTTTCGTCGCCAAGAGCTGGGACTATCATGTCGCGGTAGCGCTTGGCTGCACCAACGAGGAAAACCTCGAATGCATTGCCGAAAGCGTCAAGGCGGCGGTTGGCGCGGGCAAGGAGGCGATCGTCGATTGCGAGCATTTCTTCGACGGCTTCAAGGCCAATCCGGCCTATGCGCTCGCCTGCGCCAAGACGGCCTATGACAGCGGCGCCCGCTGGGTCGTCCTCTGCGACACCAATGGCGGCACGCAGCCGCCGGAGGCGCGGGCGATCGTCGAGGCGGTGATCGCCGCCGGCGTTCCCGGCCACTGTCTTGGCATCCATGCGCATAACGACACGGGCCAGGCGGTCGCCAATTCGCTTGCCGCCGTCGAAGCCGGGGTCAGGCAGATCCAGGGTACGCTGAACGGCATCGGCGAGCGCTGCGGCAATGCCAATCTGGTGACGTTGATCCCGACGCTGGCGCTGAAGAGCGCCTACAACACACGTTTCGAAACGGCGATCGACGAGGAGCGGCTGCTCAACCTCACCCGGCTCTCGCATGCCTTCGACGAACTGCTCAACCGCTCGCCCGACCACCAGATGCCCTATGTCGGAGCTTCGGCCTTCGCCACCAAAGCCGGCATCCATGCATCGGCGCTGATCAAGGACCCGCGGACCTACGAACACGTGCCGCCGGAAACCGTCGGCAACTTCCGCAAGGTTATGGTCTCCGACCAGGGCGGCAAGGCCAACTTCATCAATGCGCTGAAACGGCGCGGCATCGCGGTCGCCAAGGACGATCCGAAGCTCGACCTGCTGATCTCGATCGTCAAGGAACGTGAATCCATCGGCTATGCCTATGAGGGCGCGGATGCGAGCTTCGAGCTGCTGGCGCGCCGCACGCTCGGCACGATCCCGGAATTCTTCACCATCGAAGGCTTCCGCGTGATGATCGAGCGCCGCTTCGACAGCCTTGGCCGCGTGAAGATCGTCTCGGAGGCGGTGGTGAAGATCACCATCGACGGCCAGACCCTGATGTCGGTTGCCGATGCCGAAGGCCCGGTCAACGCGCTCGACCTCGCGCTGCGCAAGGATTTCGGCAAGTACCAGCACGAGATCGACGATCTGGTGCTCGCCGACTTCAAGGTGCGTATCCTCAATGGCGGCACGGAGGCGATCACCCGCGTGCTGATCGAATCCACCGACAGCGACGGCGTGCGCTGGTGGACGGTCGGCGTCTCCGAGAACATCATCGATGCTTCGTTCCAGGCTTTGATGGATTCCGTCATTTACAAGCTGATGAAGAACCGGCAGCTGGCGGGCAAGATCGCGGCGGAATAAACCTGTTCCGCGGCTCGGCGGAGTGGTCCTAGCCCTCGTCAGAATATTATTCGCTTCCTTCGGACTCCGCCTTCCACCGCAGGGCGCCGGATCATCGCGTCGTCTCCCGCTTCAAATGCCCTCACCCTTCATTCAATGAAATGAATTGGCCTATTCACGGCGCTTAAGCTAGGCCGGATCAGAAGAAGAACAAAGATGGAAACACCGATGTCGACCGATGCAACCGTTCCGTTGGCCAAGAACGAAGACAGTCCGCGCGGGTTCGCCTTCGCGCTGACGGCCTATCTGCTTTGGGGCTTCCTGCCGATCTACATGAAGGCGGTGGCGCATATCTCGCCGGCCGAGGTGATCGCCCATCGCATCGTCTGGTCGCTGCCGCTGGCGGGCATCGTGCTGATCGTGCTCGGGCGCACGCAGGACATCCGCGCAGCACTCAGCTCGCCGCGCATGCTGGCGATGGCGGCGCTGACCGCGTCGCTGATCACTGTCAACTGGGGCACCTATGTCTGGGCGATCGGCGCCGGCCATTCGCTCGATGCAGCACTCGGTTATTTCATCAATCCGCTGTTCAGCATCTTCCTCGGCGCGGTGTTCCTCAAGGAAAAGCTGCAACCGCTGCAGATCGCGGCGATCGCGCTTGCGGCGCTTGCCGTCGCCATTCTCGCACTGGACAGCGGCGGTATCCCGTGGGTGGCGCTGACGCTGGCGGTCAGCTGGGGGTTCTACGCCCTGTTGCGCAAGACGCTGCCGCTCGGGCCGAACCAGGGCTTCTTCCTCGAAGTGCTGATCCTCAGCGGGCCGGCCCTCCTCTATATCCTCTATCTGGAATTCGGCAGCGGCCAGGGCCACCTCTACCGCACCGGTCTTGCCGACACGACCCTGCTGCTCGGCTGCGGCGTCATCACCGCCGTGCCGCTGATGATTTATGCGAACGGCGCCAAGCTGTTGAAGCTCTCGACGATCGGTATCATGCAGTATATCGCGCCGACGATGATCTTCCTGATCGCGGTCTTCGTCTTCCACGAGCCATTCGGCACGGCGCGCATGATCGCCTTCCCGCTGATCTGGGCGGGGCTGTTCCTCTATAGCTGGTCGATGCTGAAGGGAAGCCGCGGGCGCTAGAGCAATTCCAGCAAAAGTGCGCAGCGGTTTTGCGTCCGGGATTGCGTAAAACAAAAGCTTGGAGCGGTTCGGCGCTTCCGTGAAAGCCGAACCGCTTCAAACGCGCCTACATCTTCGAAATCACCTCGTCCTCGCCGTCACGATCGGCGGCGAGTTGGGCTGCCTGGGCCATGATCGCCGGAATGATGCCGGAGATCTCGTCGACGACGAGCGGCTGCACCCGATGGGCGGTGTGCAGGAAGCCTTCTTCGGTCATATGGCGCATCAGTTCCATCATCGGATCCCAGAAACCGTTGACGTTGGCAAAGACCATCGGCTTCTCGTGGCGGCCGAGCTGCGCCCAGGTCATGATCTCGACGATCTCCTCCAGCGTACCGATGCCGCCGGGCAGCGCGACGAAGGCATCGGAGCGCTCGAACATGGTGTGTTTGCGCGCATGCATGTCAGGGGTTACAATGAGTTCGTTCAGCTGACCGAGCGAGTGGCGAGTCGCTTCCATATCGATTAGGAATTCGGGAATGATGCCCGTGACCTGACCGCCGCCTGAAAGCACGCCGCTGGCAACCGCGCCCATGATGCCTTTGGTACCCCCGCCATAGACGAGGCGCAGGCCGTATTCGGCGATCTCTCTTCCGAGAGCACGCCCGGCCGCCATGTGGGAAGGATCGCGTCCCGGCCTTGAGCCGCAGTAAACGCAGATGGATCGAATCGATACAGATTGTTCGGTCATGAGGGCAAAACAACTATTCCATTTCAATGCAGTCAAGAAAATTGACTGAAAAGCAGCGTGCCTAGCTTGCCTAATTGCTTTGAATGCTTGTGGAAAGCAACGGGAATCGCTAGCAATTTTGGGTATTACGGCAAATTGCCGCTCTGGGAGACATAATGATGAAGAACCGTGCCGGCTTGCTGGCTCTTGCAGTCCTCGCAATCGCAATCATACTGATGGTGTTTTTCGTCATGCCGCGCATCGGCGGCGATGCAGCCAAGGTCGGCGACGCCATCAACCAAGCGAGCACGGAGCTCAAGAACACGGTTAACGAGGCGGCAAAGACATCGCGCTCCGCTGTGGGCGACGCGGCTGCGGTCGCCGACCACGTGGGCCGCCTATCGGCCGATGCCGGCGTGTCGCTCAGCGAGCTCAAGGCGCTGTTTGCCGACGGCAAAGGCCCTGCCATCGATGTCTTCACCGCCGCCAAGACCAAGGCCGTCAGCGCGCTGACCGCGCTTGCCGATTTTACAATCCCCGAGGACCTCGATCCCGCGACCCAGACCCTTGCCGCCAAGGCCAAGGACGGCGGCGCGAAGGCGCTCGCCATCGTCCAGTCGCTGCCTGAGAACATTGCCGATGCGCTTGCCGCGATCGCCAAGGCAGAGGCTGCTCTGACCGGTGCGCCGGAGACCGCCCCTGCGGCGAACACGGCAGCGGAGAATACCGGCGTGAAACTTCCGGCCTTCGACGTATTGCGCGTCGAGCCCGACGGCTCGACGGTGATCGCCGGCTCTGCCGAACCGAACGGCAAGCTCGAGGTGCTCGACGGCGAGAAGGTGGTGACGACGGCCAATGTCGATGCGAGCGGCGATTTTGCTGCCGTCCTCGACGATCCGCTTCCGGCCGGCGACCACCAGCTCGTGCTCAAGTTCACGGGCAAGGACGGCAAGAGCACGCTTTCCGAAGAAGTCGCGACCATTTCCGTGCCGAAGGACGGCAATGGCGCCAATCTGCTCGCCATGGTCTCTAAACCCGGGACGGCGAGCCGCATCATCACCGCGCCGAAGGCCGGAACCGAAGTTGCCGATGCCTCCAATCCGATGGCGCCGCCTGCAGACAAGCCGGCAACGGGCGAAAGCTCGGCTGCGCCTGCCGCAACAGCTGCACCAACCGGCGAGCTGGCGCTGCAGACGCCGAACCTCACCGACACCTCCTCCGGCGGCGCAACTACGCCATCGGATAAGACGAATGTGCCCGATGTGATGGTCAATGCCGTCGAAATCGAGGGCAACAAGATCTTTATTGCCGGCACGACGCGCCCCAACGCCAAGGTTATCGGTTATGCCGACGACAGCCTCGTCGGCCAGGATACCGCCGGCTCCGACGGCCACTTCGTCATCGACGGCGTGGTGGCGCTCTCGGTCGGCGACCACAAGATCCGCGTCGATGTCGTTGATCCCACAGGCAAGGTGATCGTGCGCGCGGCGGTGAATTTCAATCGCCCAGCCGGCGACCAGGTGAGGGTCGCCGCGCAATCGGTACCCGCCGACACGAACAGCGCTCCCTCGATGGTGCCGCTCGACGAAGGCGAGCTCGACAAACTCAAAGCCGAAGTCGGCAAGGCCTTCGGCCTGCTCAAGGGGCTCTTTGCCGATGGCAAGCTGCCAGGCGCCGAGCAGATCGCCGCGGCGCGCTCGGGAACGGAATTCGCTCTGCGCTCCGTCGCCGATTTCCGGCCTGCGGCCGATGCGCCGGATGTCTTCAAGCAGACGTCAGGTTCCGCCTCTCAGATCGCCGGCAACGCGCTGAAACTGCTGCAGGGCCTGCCGAAGGATGCGAAATCCGTGGGCAGCGCACTCGACCGGCTCGGCGCGATGATCGCCGAACTCTCCGTGGCACCCGCGCCGGCAGCGCCGTCCGCAAACGATGTCGGAAGCAGCCAGCCGAAGACGATCGAACAGGCGCCGCTGACGGCAAACAACGCGGCAGTCATCATTCGCCGCGGCGACACGCTATGGCAGATCTCGCGCCGCACCTATGGCCTCGGTGTTCGTTACACGACGATCTACATCGCCAACGAGGACAAGATCGTCAATCCCGATCGCATCCGCCCCGGTCAGATCTTCGGCCTGCCGAAGGATGTGTTGCCGAATGCCGAAGAGCTGCACCGCAAGCGCATGTCCGGCCAGCATCTCTAAGCTGCAAAACAACACGACGAGGCCGGGTGGGATAGGCGCCCGGCCTCGTCGTTTCCTTACCCCTGCATTTGTTGTATTCGTCCGCCTGGCACCCTATCTGGCGGTGGCGGCTGCGGGTTGTGGGAAGCGCTTTCAGGCACGTCCCGGTTCCGTGCTTTTGCCGGCATCGAAGCGCCGCAATCGCGGCAAGCCCATCCGGGCTGGAGACAAGCATGGCAAACGGCAAGACAGTCTCGGAATCCAACCTGCTGCAGACGCTTCTCAACCTCTGGCCCTATATGTGGCCGGCCGGCCGGCCCGACCTCAAGATGCGCGTCGTCTGGGCCTCGGTCTTTCTGCTGATCTCCAAGTTCGTATTGCTGCTGGTTCCCTATTTCTTCAAATGGTCGACCGATGCGCTGAACGGCAGGATGGATCTTGCAGGCTCCGTGCCGCCGCTGCTGGCCGGCGCCATCGCGCTTGTCATCGCCTATAACATCACCCGGCTGATCCAGCTTGGCCTCAACCAGTTGCGCGACGCGCTCTTTGCCAGCGTCGGACAACATGCGGTGCGCCAGCTTGCCTACAGGACCTTCGTGCACATGCACGAGCTGTCGCTGCGCTTCCATCTGGAGCGCAAGACCGGCGGACTTTCGCGCATCATCGAGCGCGGCACCAAGGGCATCGAGACGATCGTGCGCTTCACGATCCTCAATTCGGTCCCGACCGTCATCGAATTCCTGCTGACGGCAGTGATCTTCTGGTGGGGCTACGGCTTCTCCTATCTCGCCGTTACCGCCTTTACCGTCTGGGCCTATATCTGGTTCACGATCCGCGCATCCGACTGGCGCATCGCCATCCGCCGCTCGATGAACGACAGTGATACGGACGCCAACACCAAGGCGATCGACTCCCTCCTCAATTTCGAGACCGTCAAATATTTCGGCAATGAGGAGATGGAGGCAAAGCGCTTCGACAAATCGATGGAACGCTACGAGAAGGCGGCGACCGACGTCTGGACTTCGCTCGGCTGGCTGAACTTCGGCCAGGGCGTCATCTTCGGCATCGGCACGACCATCATGCTGGTGCTGTCGGCACTGGCCGTGCAGCGCGGCGAGCAGACGGTCGGCGATTTCGTCTTCGTCAATTCGATGCTGCTGCAGCTTTCCGTACCGCTCAACTTCATCGGCTTCGTCTACCGCGAAATCCGCCAGGGGCTGACCGACATCGAGCAGATGTTCGACCTGCTTGAAGTGAAGGCCGAGGTCAAAGACGCGCCTGATGCGGCCGAACTTCGGATCGGCCAGGGCGCGATCTCCTTCAAGGACGTGCACTTCGCCTATGATGCGGCCCGTCCGATCCTGAAGGGCATTTCCTTTGAGGTGCCGGCAGGCAAGACGGTCGCCGTCGTCGGTCCGTCGGGTGCGGGCAAATCGACGCTGTCGCGCCTGCTCTATCGTTTCTACGATATCCAGAGCGGCGCGATCACCGTCGACGGTCAGGATATCCGCACGGTGACGCAGAAGAGCCTGCGCTCGGTCATCGGCATGGTGCCGCAGGATACCGTGCTCTTCAACGATACCGTCGCCTACAACATCCGCTACGGCCGCACATCCGCCAACGAGGGCGAGGTCTTTGCCGCGGCTGAGGTGGCGCAGATTGCGCATTTCATCGAAATGCTGCCCGAGGGGTTCGAAACCAAGGTCGGCGAGCGCGGGCTTAAGCTTTCGGGCGGCGAGAAGCAGCGGGTGGCGATCGCCCGCACCATTCTCAAAGCGCCGCCGATCCTGATCCTCGACGAGGCGACGTCTGCGCTCGACACGACGACGGAACGGGAAATCCAGGAGGCACTCGACCTGGTTTCGAAGAACCGCACGACGCTTGTTATCGCCCACCGGCTTTCGACTGTCATCAGCGCCGATGAAATCATCGTGCTCAAAAGCGGCGAGATTGCCGAGCGCGGAACACATGCCGCCCTCCTCGAACGAAACGGCCTTTATGCCTCGATGTGGAACCGCCAGCGCGAGGCGACGCAGGCCGAAGAACATCTGAAGCAGGTGCGCGAAAGCGACGAGCTGGGGGTCATAACTCGGCTTGCCCCGGCAAGCTGAGGGGGAAACCGACGCCGGCCGGCTTTTGTTGTTCAGAACCCCGGCGTGGGAACCAGGGCCGAGGCCGCAGCATTGCCCCGAAGACGGTTTTTCGCTAACCAGCAAAAATGAAAACGCAAGGAGACCGGCAGCCATGAGCCTGTTCAACACGGTTCGCAACACGATCGTCCCCGTGCACAAGGAGGGTTATCCCTTCGTTGCCGCCTTCTTCGTCGCGTCGCTTGTCTTGGGCTGGATCTTCAAGCCGCTCTTCTGGATCGGCATGATCTTCACGCTCTGGTGCGCCTATTTCTTCCGCGATCCCGAGCGCGTGACCCCGCAGGACGACGATCTGGTGATCTCTCCCGCCGACGGCAAGGTCTCGGCGATCCAGATGGTGACCCCGCCGGCCGAGCTCAATCTCGGCTCCGAGCCGATGCTGCGCATCTCGGTCTTCATGAACGTCTTCAATTGCCATGTGAACCGGGCGCCGATGCGCGGGCGCATCGTCAGCATCAACTACCGCTCCGGCAGCTTCGTCAACGCCGAGCTCGATAAGGCGAGCGAGGACAATGAGCGCAATGGACTGGTGATCGAAACCGGCCACGGCCAGATCGGCGTCGTGCAGATCGCCGGCCTCGTGGCGCGGCGCATCCTCTGCTGGGCAAACCCCAACGAGCCGGTGGATGCCGGCGAGCGCTTCGGGCTGATCCGTTTCGGCTCGCGGCTCGACGTATTCCTGCCCGCCGGTGCTGCGCCACGCGTCTCGCTCGGCCAGACGGCGGTTGCGGGAGAAACCGTCATCGCCGAATTCGCCTCCGCCAAGGGTCCCGTCATCAGCCGCCGCAGCTAGAGCGGTTCAGCTTCACGGAAGCGACCGCTGCGCAGTTTTGCTGGAATTGCTTTAGGAATGATTGGAACGCGATATGGAAACGCCTTTTCCGCCTTTCGAGCCCAATGGGCCGGATGATTCCGCCCGCGGCCCGCGTCTGCGCGAAATCCCGCTCCGGCTCGTCTTTCCGAACCTCATCACCATTCTAGCGATCTGCGCCGGGCTGACCGGCATCCGGCTGGCTTTCGAGAATCGTTACGAGCTCGCCGTCTCCATGGTGCTGCTCGCCGCCTTCCTCGACGGTATCGACGGGCGTGTGGCGCGGCTAATGAAGGCGACTTCCAAATTCGGCGCGCAGATGGATTCGCTTGCCGACATCGTCAATTTCGGCGTCGCACCCGCCCTGGTCGTTTATGTCTTCGCGCTCGACCAGGCGCGCTCGCTCGGCTGGATCGCCGCCCTGATCTATGCGATCGCCGCCGGGCTTCGCCTTGCCCGTTTCAACGTCATGGCCGAACGCGAAAACAAGGCGAGCTGGCAATCGGAATATTTTGTCGGCGTGCCGGCGCCGGCCGGCGCCATGCTGGTGCTGCTGCCGGTCTATCTCGGCTTCCTCGGGCTGGCGACGGACCGCACCTTCGCCTATCTCTCGTCGATCTATACCGTGCTTATCGCCTTCCTGCTGATCAGCCGGCTGCCGGTCTGGTCGGGCAAATCGGAAGGCAACCGCTTGCGGCGCGATCTCGTGCTGCCGATGATGCTCGGCGTCGTGCTCTATGTGGCTCTGCTGATGAGCTACACCTGGGAGGTGATGGTCTTCACCGTTGCCGCCTACCTCTTATCGCTTCCCTTCGGCGCGCGGAAATGGCAACGGAAATACGGGACGCTGACGATCGAGGAACCCGGCGTCGGCGACGACGATATCGGCCGGCACATCTGATCTCCGAGCATTTCCGGATTTCTCCAAATGACGGAAATGCTTCTTTCCCTTCGTTCTGACGGATCCCCGGGAAAAGCATGCGTTTTCCGTGGAGAAACCGTGCGCTTATCCGGGTGAAAACTGTTCCGCGGCTTTCCCCAGAAAACCGCTTTCGCACTTTTATTGGAACTGCTCTCTTCAGTAAGTATTAACCAACGTAGGCTTCAGTTAAGCCTCGCGAATTATGGTGCGTATTTACAAATCCTGATCACCTACGCCCCCATTTTGTCGCTATTCGTGACGAAACATCAAACTATAAAATACCCAGGGAAGAACCACGTAAGGAGAGTATCGTGACTTCGAAGAAGAGCAGTACTGGCGAACAGCAAACGGCCAAGCCAGACCTCGCCGCCAACTATCGCCCCGTCGGCCTGAAGGCTGTAGCCGCAGCATCGCTGATGGCGAAGCATAAGCCGACCAGCGTCAAGAAATCCGCTTGAGGCGGAAGGCTTCACATTGGAATTACGCGTGCTTTCGGGTTACATGCGTTAGGCACCGCTGACGAAGTGAATGACGAGGCGATTGCCGGAAATCTCCTGACAACGCTCTGCCGACATAAGCACAACCCGAAAAACCTGATGGACGAAGCGACGCATCGCCGCCGCTTATGTCAGACGTCGGCGCCGATAGGTCGCCGACGGGCCTGCCAGTGCGGCGGAAGTGTTCAGAAGAAGCTGAGCTGGCCGTCGTCAGGCTTTTGCTTTTCGGGCGCCTTCAGCGGCTTTTCGACGACGACCGGCTCCTGCAGGTCGGGACCCATGTTGGTGACCTTGTTGACCTTGTCGGAGACCGGGACGGCCTCGAAGAAATCGTCCTGAACGGGCTGCATCAGGTCGACCACGTCGCGCGGTTCCTGCGTCTTGCAATCGAGCCAGCGCGAGAAATCCTCAGGTCTGACGACGACAGGCATGCGATCGTGGATCGCTGATATGGCTGAATTGGCCGATATCGTCAGGATCGCGCCGGTATCGACCTCGGAGCCGTCGGCCGAGGACCATGTCTCCATCAGCCCGGCAAAGGCGATGACTCCACCCTGGCGCGGCCTAATCCAGTGGGCCTGCGGCCGCTCGCCGCTTTCCTTCGACGGGCGATGCCATTCATAGAAACCGGAGGCAGGAATGAGCACGCGGCGATGACGCATGGCGGCGCGGAAAGAGGCCTTGCCAATCGCAGTTTCAGAGCGCGCGTTGATCAGCAGCGGGAAATCTCTCGGATCCTTGACCCAGCCCGGCGTGAGGCCCCAGCGCACGAGCACGGCGCGCCGGTCGGCCAAGTTGCTGCCCTGCTCCCTGCCCTCGCCGGATATGACGACGAGGATCGGTTGCGTCGGCGCGATGTTGTAGCGCGCCGGAAAATCGTCGAGATCGAGACCGGAGAAGAAGTCGCTCAGGTCGGCGCTGGAGCTTGTCAGGGCGAAACGTCCACACATCGGCCTGTCTTTGCACCCGGCTCGTATCCGGTCAAGACGCCTCAGCCTCTCGGTGCGAAGAGGATGAGGCTGGCGCCGGCAAGGCAGATCAGCGCGCCGCCGATATCGTAACGATCGGGCACGCGGCTCTCGACCAGCCACAACCAGAGCAGCGAGGCGAGGATATAAATGCCGCCATAAGCCGCGAAGGTACGACCGGCAGCCTCGCTCGGCACCAGCGTCAGCGCCCAGGCGAAAAGCGCCAGAGAGACCATGCCCGGTGCCAGCCACCAGACGGGCTTTTCGAGCTTCAGCCATGCCCAGAAGGCAAAGCAGCCGGCGATCTCGAAGAGAGCGGCAAACGCAAAGATGATGTAGGTCATGGAAGCACCTTTCGAATCTCCGTCGCACTCTTCATCCGATAAGATGGGCGATCACAGCAAGAGCAGGCCCCGATGACCTCCACCGCCAGAGCCGCCTCCTCCGCCATTCTCGAACGCGAGGGGCGATTCCTCCTGGTGTTGCGGCGCAATCCGCCTTCCGCCGACATGTACGCCTTTCCCGGCGGGCGCGCCGAGCCCGGCGAAACGCCGGAGCAAACGGCATTGCGCGAACTCCATGAAGAGACCGGCATTTCGGCACGTAATCCGCGGCTGTTTTCGACCTACGACCTGAAGACGCATGCGGCCGACGGCAGCGTCAACAGCCATTTCCTGCTGTCGGTCTTTCGGGTCGATGCGGATGAAGGCGCGGTGGCGGAAGCCGCCGACGATGCGGCTGCCCTCGGCTGGTACACGGTGGAGGAAATCCGGCGGCTGCCCGTGCCGCAGAGCGTGCTCGAATGCGCAGAGCGGCTGGCGGGCGGCGAATAGACGTGGAAACTTTGAAGCACGCCTTGTTGCTGTCACGCTGAACGTATCAACTACGAGCATGATTCCCGTTCGACGCGTTTTTCTGTCCCTGCTCGTGCTCGCCGGCCCCACGATGGCGCAGGGCAAGAACACGCCGCCTCCACAGGAGGAGCAGATTGCGCCGCCGATCGTGAGCGTGCCCTATGACGACAAGCTGGCGCGGTTCGCCGAGGTGCTGGGTTCGGTGCATTATCTGAGAACGCTCTGCAAGGCGCCCGGCGGCGACGAGTGGCGAAACGGCATGCAGCAGTTGCTCGATTCGGAGACCGGCAACGAGCCGCAGCGCAAGGAAAAGCTCACAGCGGCCTTCAATCGCGGCTATCGCGCCTTCGCCTCGGTCTATACGGATTGCACCCCGGCGGCCATCGTGGCAGAAGAGCGCTACCGTAACGAAGGTGCAACACTTGCCACAGAAATTACCTCGCGCTTTGGAAATTGACGTTTAATTAACCTGTTTTCGCATGCGGACGTGTCGTTTTGGGAAAAGGCTGTTAGTGTTGTTAACGGTGCAGTAAGACATGAGAAGTTCTGAGGAAAAGACAATGGAAGCAAGCCTCAACGACATCGACGACATGATCGTCCACGAAAAGATGCAGGCGGCTCTGGAGTACCAGAACGAGGCTTGGGCCGATGGCATGGCCGACGGTATCGAGCCTGAAATCATCGCCGATGCCGCCATTGCGCATGCGTTGCGCGAGACGATCAGGTTGCATGGGGAAAAGAGCGCCGAAGCCCTGCTGGATTCGCTGCGTGAGCGCATGCTTGCCGGCGAATTTTCCGCAAACCGCACCCTGCAATAATTGCTATCAGAGAGCTTGATGCACACCGGTAAAGAGAAAGTTTCGCGAATTCCGCTCGCGCCGGTGCTGCTTGCGTTCGGCCTCGCCGCCGGCAATATTTTCCTTGCGCCGGCAGCCTTTGCGCTTTCCGAACTACACAAGATCCCTGGCCAGGCGGCCAACGACACGCCGCCCGCACAGGGAAGCGCTCAGGGACAGAGCCAGTCGCAGGGCGGGACGACTCCCGGTGTTCCCATGGCCGATCCGCTGGTCAACAGCCAGAACAATCAGGGTGCCGACAAGACGCCGGGCGCCCAGGACGGCTCCAAGCCCGTCGAGGTGATTTACGACATCAGCAAGGTGCCAGAGCCGGTTCGAAAGATGCGCGAGCAGATCGTCGAGGCAGCCGCCTCCGGCGATCTCGAGCGGCTGCGGCCGCTGATGGGCACCGGTGCCGACCAGACGCAGGTGACAGTCGGTGAACCCACAGACGATCCGATCGGCACGCTGAAGGATCTTTCGGGCGATCCCGACGGAGACGAGATCCTTGCCATCATGCTCGACATCGTCTCGACCGGCTTCGTGCATGTCGGCCAGGGCACAGCAGACGACATGTATGTCTGGCCCTATTTTGCCGAAAAGGACCTGAAGTCGCTGACGCCGCCGGAGCGCGTCGAGCTGCTGCGCATCGTCACCGCCGGCGATCTCTCCGACATGCAGGAATTCGGCGGATATAATTTCTATCGCCTCGGCATTACGCCTGAGGGCAAATGGAAATTCTTCACGGCGGGCGACTGACACCTGTCTTGGCTGCGCCTTATGCGTCTCGCACGGCGCTTGCGATCCAGCTCATGAAGACATACCTCTGAGCGATGACCAACGCGACAGGTTCCGCCATGCCAGCCGTATTCCTGAAAGACCGCTCATTGCTCTTCGTCAGTGGCGCGGAAGCCCAATCCTTCCTGCAAAACCTGATCACCACCGATATCACCTCGCTCGGGCCCGACGAGGCGCGGCCCGGGGCACTCTTGACGCCGCAGGGCAAGATCCTGTTCGATTTCATGGTCTGGCAGCACGGCGACGGTTACATGATCGAAACCGATGCCGGCCAGCGCGACAGCCTGCTGAAGCGGCTGGCGATGTACAAGCTGCGCGCCGCCGTCACACTTGCGCCAAGCACCGAAGAGGGCGTCACCGTTTGCTGGGGCGAGGATGCCGAGGGCGTCCGGGACAGCCAGGGCGTCCTAGACAGCCGTTTCGCGAAGGCGGGCCTCACGCTGACCCGTCGGGCAGGAAGACACGGCGATGGCAAGGAAGCGCTCTACGACGCGCTGCGCATCAGCCACGGCATCGTCACGTCAGGATCTGACTTTGCCCTGCAGGACGCCTTCCCGCATGACGTACTGATGGATTTCAACGGCGGGCTCTCCTTCAGAAAAGGCTGTTATGTCGGCCAGGAGGTCGTCTCGCGCATGCAGCATCGCGGCACCGCGCGCCGGCGCGTCGTGACAGTGTCCGCCGCAACGGACCTGCCGGGGACCGGGACGGAGATCACCGCCGCCGGCAAGCCTGTGGGAACACTCGGTTCGGTCGAAGGCGGCAGCGGACTTGCGATCGTGCGCATCGACCGCGCCGGCGCGGCGATGGCCGCAGGCACGCCTCTGCTGGCCGGAGAAACGCCCGTTTCACTCATCCTGCCGGCATGGTCCGGCCTTGTCTTTCCCGCCAGCGCCGACGAGGCCAGCGCGTGACAACGACGAAAGCGCCGCGTGCCTGGCAACGCATGCTGTCGGGGCGCAGGCTCGACCTGCTCGACCCCTCGCCGCTCGACGTCGAACTCGCCGACATCGCTCATGGGCTTGCGCGCGTGGCCCGCTGGAACGGCCAGACCTCAGGCGATCATGCCTTTTCGGTGGCTCAGCACAGTCTCGTCGTCGAGGATATCTTCCGCCGCTTCAACGATGCGCGGCCGCAGGAATGCCTGATGGCGCTGCTGCACGATGCGCCCGAATATGTGATCGGCGACATGATCTCGCCGTTCAAATCGGTGGTCGGCGGCGGCTACAAGACGGTGGAAAAGCGGCTCGAAGCCGCCGTGCACCTGCGCTTCGGCCTGCCGCCGCATCCCTCGCGCGATCTCAAGGACCGGATCAAGAAGGCCGACACGATCGCTGCCTATTTCGAGGCGACTGTGCTCGCCGGCTTCACTCCCGCCGAGGCGCAGAAATTCTTCGGCCAGCCGCGCGGCATCAGCAAGGACATTCTGATGATCGAGCCCCTGCCGGCGATCGAGGCGCAGCGATTGTTCTGCGAGCGTTTCGCGGCGATCGAGGCCGAGCGGGAGATGGTGTCGTGACCTTTATCGTCGTCTCGCCGCTGTCGCGCATTGCCGAAATGGCAGTGCGCCATAAGGCGCGCGATATGATCAGCCTGATCGCCAAGGAGCAGGCCTTTCACCGACCGGGCGTGATCGCGGCCGACCGTCATCTGACGCTTGGCATGAACGACATCGCCTTCAAAGGCACCGGCGATCTCGTGGCGCCTGACGAGACGCATGTGCGAGCAATTATCGACTTTGCCGCCTCGTGGCGACAGGAGACGCCGCTGCTCATCCATTGCTGGATGGGCGTGTCGCGATCGCCGGCGGCAACCCTCATCGCCGCGCTGTCGCTCGCACCCGATCAGAGCGAGGAAACCCTTGCCCGCCGGCTCCGGGCCGCCTCACCTTTCGCGACGCCGAATGCCCGGCTGATCGAGATCGGTGACGCGCTGCTCGGCCGCGGCGGCCGGCTGGTCGCGGCGGTGCGGGCAATCGGACGCGGTGCGGATGCCGACGGCAATGCGCCCTTCGTGCTTGCGATCCGGGACGCTGATGGTGGTTGACGCTGCCGCCAGCCGCTCCATCTAGGCCCCGACCACGTACAATCGACAGGGCCAGATCATGGAACAACAGGCAGCCGATGTCCTCCTCGCCACGCAAACGGCGCTCAGCCAAGCAAGCGCACTTGCCGTGCAATATTCCTTCTCCGTCCTCGGGGCGGTGATCCTGCTCGTTCTTGGCTGGGCGCTGGCCGGTTTTACCAGCCGCTGGGCCTATGAAGGCCTGTCGCGGGTTCATGGCATCGACGAGACGCTGGCGCGATTCTTCACCAATGTGCTGCGCTATGCGCTGCTCATCCTGGTGTTCATCACCGTCCTCGGTCAATTCGGCGTCCAGACCGCTTCGATCATCGCAACCCTCGGCGCAGCAGGCCTGGCGATCGGACTGGCGCTGCAAGGGACGCTGCAGAATATCGCCGCCGGCATCATGCTGCTGATCCTCAGGCCTTTCCGCGTCGGCGAATATATCGAGACCAGCAGCGTGGCCGGCACGGTGCGCGAAATCGGATTGTTTGCAACCGAGCTCAAAACCGGCGACGGGCTCTACCGGTTGGCGCCGAATTCGACGCTCTGGAATACGCCGATTACCAATTTCACCCGTGAGCCTACGCGGCGGAACGAGTTGAAAATCAGCGTCGCCTATGCGGATGACATCGATCTGGCGATGGAGACGCTGATGAACCTTGCCAAAGCCGATTCCAGGGTGCTGACGTCACCGGCACCCAGCGTCTTCATCGACAGCCTTGGTGACGGCACGATCTCCGTAGCGCTGCGCTATTGGGCAAAGACAGGTGATTGGTGGCTGGTCAGCCGCGACATGGTGAAGCGCGTGAAACTCGCCTTCGACGACAATCCTGACGCTGGGCCGGATGATTCAGATGCCGCGCCGGAAAAAAAGTCCAACGGTAAGACGGCTGCCGAAAAGCCGATGCCGACGCGGCAGTAGGACATTGCAGCGCCGCGGGGTCTTTTTAAGACCAGCGACACTGTACACTTTGAATTGCTGCATAGTTTTGTCCTTCAATCGATTCCGATTTTAGGAATTATGCCCAAGGCTATTGAATGACGCCGCACGACAGCCTTTCCCCGGCATCGCCTGAAGGCTGGCTGCGATAATCATCCGAATTGGCGTGAACCATCAATGCGCGGCCACGAATGCCGTCGGCCTTGCCGTCGAGCGTGACCATGCTGTCGAAGACCTGCGCCCGCAGCACGCCATCCTGCCCGACATATTGATTGGGCATATCGCCGGCGTGCGGCCCCTTGGCGGCAAGGAGGCCGTGCTCGGCTTTCTCAGGGTTGAAGTGACCGCCCGCCGATTCGTGATGGGTCGCAGCGTCGCAGCGGCCGGTCTCATGAACGTGAAAGGCCACCCATTTGTTCGCAGGCAGTCCGGATATCTCGACTTCGATCAGGACGCCGCCATTGGCGGCAGCCGTCAATTGCGCGCGACCGTCCTCCTTACCGTCCTTGCCAACAAAATTGGCGACCGCCGTTTGCTTGTCTTGAGCGCCTGCCGGCAATGCAACCGCAAGCAGGCTCAAGGCGGCGATAATGCGCATGGCTTTCATGGAGATCTCCTTCCGTGCGGTTGTCCTTCTGAACGTGTCAAACCGGAAGGTGTTCCTAATCTAAAACGCCGCGCGTCGGGTAGGACGCACTAATGACGCTCTACGACCTTATTGGCGCATAATCCTTTCGGAAATCATTCCGATTTTCGAGGTTACCGAACAAGAAAAGCCGGCCAAACGGCCGGCTTGCAGATCACCCGAATTGAGTCGCAGCTCAGGCGACGGCGTCGAAATCGAACTGGCCGTAGGTGTTGCGGTAGAGATCGTCGGACTGATTGCCTGATGTCGGCGCGATCTGTTGCAACGGATAGGAAACGGCGATGCTGCTTGCCGTGCCGCTGTCGTGCGTGTCCATCATCAGAGCAATCAGGCTGCCGGAAAATTTCGGCTGCGTGTCGCTGCTCGTGTCGTCTTCCAAGATCTCTTTGATGATGCCGGGCTTCTCATCGGCGGCACGTTCGCCGCGGCTGAGTACGCCATCGCCGTTGGCGTCGAGCCGCGAAAGCGTCGCCAGATATGCATATGACGTGTCTGAAACGGATGTGGTGCTGGTCATACAAACCTCCATTCACCGCCTTTTGCCGGTGGCGTTTGTACGCAATACGAACGTGGAAAATCAGTGCTGACTCGGTGGTTAAACTGATTTGCGCAGTGCGTCAATAAGCTGTTAACTTCTCATTAACGATGATTGACAAAAGTTAACGGAGCGCCGCGAGGGTGACCTGCCGCCTGCGCCAGCCGGCCGATTTCCCTCATATTTCAGCGATTTTTGACATACAAAACAATTATCTGACGAAGTGAATGTCGCTGCTGTACTGCAACCGAATATTAATTCGGCCCATAGAAAATGGGCGTCACACAACACCACACGGTCCCGGTTTATAAAAAGCAATTTCTGTGTTCCTTTAGAAAGGTCTTTCATGTCCGGCGCAGTGAGGCACGTGCATCAATTAGAGACGCCTTTGGTCATGGCGGTCGCGATCGCTGCGCAAGACGCGTGCACATGAAAGCTGAAGCGCTTTTCTGGCAGCAATGCACCCAGGCCGTCACCGACGATGGATCGATCGATGCGCAGCGCCTGATGGATCTCGTGATCGCGACCTATCGTGTCCATGAAAGCAACTATGACGAGATCGAGAGAAGCGTGGAAACGCTGCTGCGGGAAAACGATGTGCTGAGAGGCAATATATCAGCCCTCAGTCAGGCATTCGACGGACAGAAAAAACTCTTCGAAATCATTCTCAACAACCTGCCGCTCGGTCTCAGCGTCTTCGACGCCGACCAGCGGCTGACGCTTTCCAACACCCGCTTCCGTCAGCTCTTCGACCTTACGGAAGAAGATGTCACTGCCGGCGCGACAATCGCCGACCTCACGGCCAAAATGCGCGGCACGGAGAACGCCACCGCCGAGCCTGGCCGGCGGACCGGGCGGCATTCCTCCGCAAGCGCAAGAAGCAGTCGTCTCCGTCGGCGCGAATGGTTGATGGACGATGGCCGCGTCATCCAGAGCATGGTGACTATCCTTTCCGACGGCAGCAACATTTCCATTCATGCCGATATTACCGAGGATCGAAGGGCGGCCGAGCGTATTGCCTATCTCGCCCACCACGACCTGCTGACCGGCCTTCCGAACCGCATCCATTTCCGCGAGCAGGTCGATGCGACGCTCACAGAGCGCAGGCCAGATCAGCAGATCGCCCTCGTTCACCTCAATCTCGACCGGTTCAAATCGATCAACAACACGATGGGCGTGTCGGCCGGCGACAAGATCCTGCAGCAGGTCACCGAGCGCATCCGAGCCTCCGCCGGTTCGGAAAACACCCTGGCGCGCCTCGGCTCGGACGAATTCGCCATCTTGCAGGCGGGCAAGCAGCAGCCGTGGAACGTGACGGCGCTTGCCGAACGGATCCGCCGTGAGCTTTCCGAACCATTCCTCCACGGCGAAAAACAGGTGGAGCTCAGCGTCTCCATGGGCATCGCAATCGCCCCTGATGATGGCGAGGAAACCGATATCCTGCTGAAGAATGCCGGCGTGGCACTGTCACATGCCAAGGCCGACGGGCGCAAACGCGAGCGATTCTTCGCCAGCGAGATGGAAGCGCAGATGCAACTGCGCCACGCGCTGGAGGCGGACCTTAGAGCAGCCATGGAGAACGAGGAATTCGAGCTGCATTACCAGCCGCTTTACGACCTCTCGCAGCGGCGCATTTGTGGCTTCGAAGCTTTGATCCGCTGGAACCACCCGGTTCGAGGCCGCGTTCCGCCGATGGATTTCATTCCGCTTGCCGAAGAAGTCGGCCTCATCGTCGATATCGGCCGTTGGGTTTTGCGCCGGGCCTGCAACGATGCAGCGCAATGGCCGGAGGGCATCAAGGTCGCCGTCAACGTTTCGGCAATCCAGTTCAGCAGCAGCGACCTGACGCGCGATGTGGCCGACGCGCTTGCCGCTGCCGCGCTGTCGCCGTCGCGGCTAGAACTCGAAATCACCGAGAGCGTGCTGATGGAAAATCTGAGCGAAGTGCTGCCGATCCTGCATGCGCTGAAGGAGCGTGGCATCCGCATCTCGATGGACGATTTCGGAACCGGCTATTCCTCACTGAGTTACCTCTCGAGCTTCCCCTTCGACAAGATCAAGATCGACAAATCCTTCGTCAACGACATCGTCGACAACAAGGAAGCGCATGCGATCATGCACGCGATCATCCTGCTTGGCGATGCGCTCGGGATGCGCGTCACCGTCGAGGGCGTCGAGACGGCCGCGCAGCTGGCGCTGCTCGAATGCGAGGAATGCGACGAGATCCAGGGCTATCACATCAGTCCGCCGAGACCGGCGCGTGACGTGGCCGATCTTCTCTCCCTGCCGCCGAAGAACGGCGGCATGATGCGCCTTCCTGAAGCCAAGCGCTGAGATCACCCTCGATTGCGACTCGCACGGCAAGCCGCTACAAAATCGGCTGCGATCCCGAGATCTGGTTGTCGCATTCTTTTACTCGCCCGCATCCACTTCCGCGCCCATGCTCTATCGGCGGAAAACGATCTTCATCATGACAGGTGGCGCTATGTTCGCGGCTGAAGCCTTCTCCCCACACGAAACGCTCGCCGCGGCGCTGATTGCGCATGCGGCCGACGGCGACGACGGCTCGCACGACCTTGCCCATATCCTGCGCGTCTTCAGGAATGCCATGCGCATCCATGCGGGAGAAGGCGGCGACAGGCGGGTGCTTGCCGCTTCCGTGCTGCTGCACGACTGCGTCGCCGTCGAAAAGAATTCGCCGCTGCGGGCAAAAGCATCGGCTTTGGCGGCGGAGAAGGCATCGGCGATCCTGGCGAAACTCGGCTGGAGCGCTACGGATATCGAAGCCGCGGCCCACGCAATCACCGCGCACAGTTTCTCGGCCGGGGTGGCGCCGCAGACGCTGGAGGCAAAGATCCTGCAGGATGCCGACCGGCTGGATGCGATCGGTATGATCGGCGTCGCCCGCTGCTTCTATATTGCCGGGCGACTGGGATCTGGGCTCTACGATCCGTTCGACCCCGCGGCGGCAGACCGCGCGCTTGATGACAAGCGTTATGCCATTGACCATTTCCAGACGAAGCTGTTCAAGCTGACGAAAGGATTCCAGACCGAGACCGGCCGCAGGCTGGCGGCTGCGCGCGACAAAAGCTTGCGCGACTTCCTCTCGGCCTTCATGGACGAAATCTAGGAGCACAACATGCATGTCAGCGACCTCTTCATCTACCCGCTCAAGAGCGCCCGCGGTATTGCGCTGCCGGCCGCCGACATCGACGGTTACGGACTTCCCGGCGACCGGCGGGCGATGATCACCGACGCGCAGGGTCACTTCATCACCCAACGCGAACTGCCAGATCTCGCGCGCATCGAAGTGCGACCGGAGGCAAGCACCTTTCGGCTGCTGATGCAGGGGAAAGCGGACATATCGGTACCGCCGCCTCAGCCTGAAACCCGCATGGATGTGATCGTGTGGAAATCTGCCGTCAGCGCCGCCGTCGCCGATCCAGGGAGCAACCGGCAGCTTTCCGAATGGCTTGGCCGCGAGGTGCGGCTGGTCTTCTTCGACGGGCAAGCGCGGCGGACGGCGAATGCCGAATGGGCCGGCGAAGGCACGCCCGTCACCTTTACCGACGGCTATCAGATCCTAGTGACGACAACGGGCTCGCTGAAGGCATTGAATGCCGATCTCGCCGCCCATGGCGAAGGCAGTGTCGGCATGGAACGCTTCCGTCCGAACATCGTCATCGATACCGACGAGGCCTGGCCGGAGGATCGCTGGGCGGCGATCGAGATCGCCGGTATCCGCTTCGATCTCGTCAAACCCTGCTCCCGCTGCATCATGACGACGCAGGACCAGATGACCGGTTCACGCGAGGGACCAAACCCGATGCCGGCCATGGGCCGCATCCGTATGTCGGCCGACCGGCGCGTGCCCGGCCCGCTCTTCGGCTGGAACGTCACGCCACGCGGCAGTGGCAGGATCACGATCGGTGACACCGTCAGCATCATTGAAGAGAGGCCGGAAGGCTGGGCGCTCAAGCGTCGCGCCGCAGCATAAGCAATTCCAGGAAAAGTGCGAAGCGGTTTTCCGTCCGGAATTGCGTGAAAACAAAGAGTTAGAGCGTCACGCGCGATCGAGCGCGGCATCGATCCCCGCCATGACATCGGCCGGCAGGGGTCCCTTCTCCAGCGCGCCGGCATTTTCCTCCACCTGGGCGACGGTGCGGAAGCCCGGAATGGGAAGGGTGCGCGGCGAGCGTGCCCAGAGCCAGGCAAGCGCGCCCTGCGTCAGCGTGCGGCCGCCCGATGTCAGGAGATCGCGGACGGCATCGAGCCTTGCAGCGAATTCCGGGGCCATGCGGCCATCCTTGAAATAGACCATCCACTCGAGCGCAGCACCGCGGACATCCTTGGCGCCCACTGCCTTGTCGGCGGTGAACTTGCCGGTCAGCAGACCCATGGCCAGCGGGCCGCGATTGATGGAGATAAGCCCCTTCCCCTCGATCACCGCGATCATCTCCGGCACCGGCTCGAAGACGTTCATCGTATGCTGGACCGAGACGTAGCCTTGGCGGCCGGTATGACGGGCGGCGCGATCGGGAAAATCGGTGCTCCAGCCGAACGCGTCGATCTTGCCTTCGGCGCGCAGCGCCTCCAGCGTATCGAAGACGGCATCCGATTGATCCAGCGGAAAATCATTGAGATGGAACTGCAGGAGATCGAGGCGATCGCGCTTGAGGCGGCGCAACGAGGTCTCGACCGAACGGCGGATGAAGGCCTCATCGGCGAAGGCGCCGATTGCCTGCTTGGTTGCCGAATCGGTGGCGAAGCCGAACTTGGTGGCGATGACGATATCCTCGCGGTTGCCGATCGCCCGACCGAGCACCTCCTCCGAGTGGCCAGCGCCATAGTTCGAGGCCGTGTCGAAGAAGCGGATGCCGAGTTCGATGGCACGGTGGATCGCTTCCACGGATTCATCGTCGTCGACATCGCCCCAGCCGAGCGGCGTGTCGCCGGCGAAGAAGGGACCGCCGATCGCCCAGCATCCCATGCCGAGGCGCGGAATTTCGCGGCCGTTCCAGAGCGTGATCGTCGTCGGTGATGCGGTCTTGGTCAGCATGAGGTCCTCCTTGATTGGCAATCCTGTGAAGACATAGGAAGCGCTCATCGGCAGGTAAACCGCCAAATCCGGAGGATGTTTTGCACCCGTAAAAAACGAGGTCAGTCGGAAATACCATTCGGGCCGGAAAGCGTCCGCAAGGCTGGATTAAGCGCCTTGAGCGCCGCCTGAACGAAGCCGTCGCGGGCACTTGCCGCCTCGATGCCGCGCGGCTCGTAGACATGACGATGCAGAAAGAAGCCTGTCAGGCGGAATGCAGCTGAGAGACTATCAAAGTCGGCTGCATGGTTGCCTTCGATGCTGAGGAACGGCGGCAGGAGCAGCATTTTGTCCGCCCAGGGGGCGCCGGCGCTGCGGCTGACGGCGCGGCCGGATTTCGGCGAGACATAGACGAGATCGGAACGGGCGCCGGTCGCAGCGCATTCGGCAAGATCCAGGCCGAAACCGAGATCATTCAGCACAGCGAGCTCGAAGCGCACGAAGAGTTCGCCGGCATCGGCCGGGTTGTGCAGGTGATCGAGGATGACCTCCAGCGCATCGAAGAGGTGCGGATGCGGGTCACGCTCCGGCAGCAGCCGCAGCAGCGCGCCCATCGCCTGGACACCGTAGACGGCGGTCGCCGTTTCCATCAGGCGGGCGGCGCGCAGCGTCACCGGCTCGACGCGGAATTCGCCGAGATGCTCGTCAAGCCGGGCACGCCAGATGACCTCCACGGCATTGCCCGCCTGCAGTACCGGCTGCATGGTGCGCGAGCGGCCGGAACGCACTAGGCCGAGATGGCGGCCGCGATCACGCGTCATCACCTCGGCAATGACGCTCGTCTCGCCATGGCGCTTGACGCCCAGAATGATCGCCTGATCCTGCCATTGCATCGAAAGAAGTCCCTGCGGCTGACGAATCCATCCTAGTCCAAGGCCCGGTTTCTGTCATGGACCACTTCTGTGATGGACCGCGTCAGGCTACGGCCGGGAAAAGTCTCTGCAGGAATTCACGCATCGCCGTTTCGTCGAAAGGTTTCACCAGAAGCGGTATGTGCTGCAGGTCGGCCGGGAAATCGCCGGTATCGGAATAGCCGCTGACGAAGCCGAAGGGGATGCCGATATCGACAAGATGGCGGGCAAATCCGAAGCTCATGCCCTCGCCGAGATTGACGTCGAGGAGAGCGAAATCATATTTCTCCGCAGCGATGGCAGCCCTCGCCTGTTCCAAACTGCCGACGATATCTATGCTCTCGACGCCTGCCAGGCGCAAAATATCTTCCGCCTCCATCGCGATGATCAGACTGTCTTCAAGAACCAGAACACGGATTGCGCTCATGATTCCATGCCCCTCGTCGGGCACCTGTCGCAGCGCCCCGGCCATTTCGCCAACATCATTGCCCTCCGGTGCCCCGCATGGCACGCTATCGGTGAATTCCGCCACCTTTTCTAAATAAACCATTTTTCTGCCCGGTCGATAAGAATCAAAATCGGAGGAAAGATGTCGACTGACCTTATTTTCCCTGCTGCTAATCTGCATTTAAAAAAGACATAACCAGACTGCTTGGCTAAAGCATGTCGCGCAAAACTGTGCAGCGGTTTTGCGACAACGACATGCGTAAAACAAAGACCTGAAGCGCCAGGAGCGAATCTGAAAGATCGCGACGCGCTTTAGATGAACGGGCGTTTGCCCTCTCCAAGCCCTTCCCAGCCGGCGATGACCATCAATTCCTCGCCGTTCAGCACCTCGCAGCCGCGCTCCTGCCAGCGGATCAACCCACGTTCGCTGAGCTTTTTCAAGGTTTTGTTGGTGTGAACGATGGAGAGACCGAGCGTGTCGGCAATGTGCTGCTGGGTGATGGGGATAAATTTGCGGCCGTTGAAAATATTGAGCTTCCGGCCGCGCTCAAGCAGGAAAGCGATCAGGTAGGCTGCTCTTTCCAGCGCCGTGCGGCGGCCGATGCTCAAGAGATGCTCATCCAGGATGCGCTCCTCGCGCGCGGCGATCCAGGTAATGTCGAAGGCGAGCGAGGCGTGCTTGTTGTAGAGCGTCATCAGCCTGTCTCGTTCGAAGACACAGAGCAAAACGGGTGAAAGCGCTTCGACGGAATGCTGCATCTCACCGGCAATCGTTCCCTGCAGGCCGATCAGGTCGCCCGGCATGATATAGTTCAGAATCTGGCGACGCCCGTCCTCCAGCATCTTGTAGCGGAAGCCCCAGCCGGAGAGCACTGTGAAGAGATGAGCGCTATGGGCTCCCTCGACGAGAATGGTGGAGCCGGCATCGACGGCAAGCTCACCCCTCTTGAAGCTCGAGACGAATTCCAGTTCGTCGCGGCTGAATTCCCTGAAATGCGGCAACGGCCGCAAAGGACATTGCTCGCATGGGGTCTTGAACGAATTGATGGGTCTCGACGTCGCCATACTTGCCCTTGCCGTCGCAAAACCGGCGCGCCAACAGGGGCCAGCGTCTACCCGATGACATCCTTGCCATGCTTATTTCGGAAAATCGAGACCCATTTCGCGGAACCGCTCGGGATCATCACCCCAATTCTCGCGAACCTTGACGAACAGGAAGAGATGGACCGGCTGTTCAAGGATCTGCGACAACTCCTTGCGCGACGCAGTCGAGATCGCCTTGATGGTTTCACCACCCTTGCCGAGCGCGATCTTCTTCTGGCTGTCGCGCTCAAGATAGATCACCTGCTCGATCCGCACCGAGCCGTCCTTGCGCTCTTCCCACTTCTCCGTTTCGACATGCGAGGCGTAGGGAAGTTCCTGATGCAGGCGCAGAAACAGCTTCTCGCGGGTGATCTCGGCGGCGAGCTGGCGCATCGGCAGATCGGAGATCTGGTCTTCCGGATAGTACCACGGCCCTTCCGGGAGCGTTTTCGCCAGATAGTCCATGAGGTCGTCGCAGCCGGAGCCGTTTTCGGCGGAGATCATGAAGGTGCGCTCGAAAGCGATCTTCTCGTTGGCGGCAGCGGCCAGTGCCAGCAGATCCTCACGGTTGACGCGGTCGATCTTGTTGAGCAGCAAGATCTTCGGCTGCCGGACTTCCTTGAGGCCTTCGAGGATGGCTTCGGCATCGCCGCGCAGGCCGCGCTCGCTGTCGATCAGCAGCACGATCAGATCGGCATCCCTCGCACCGCCCCAGGCCGAGGTCACCATGGCGCGGTCAAGCCGGCGGCGCGGCTTGAAGATACCAGGCGTATCCATGAAGACGATCTGTGCATTGTCGTGGATCGCGATGCCGCGGACGATGGCCCGCGTCGTCTGCACTTTATGGCTGACGATCGAGACCTTGGCGCCGACGAGGCGGTTCACCAGCGTCGACTTGCCGGCATTGGTCGGCCCGATCAGCGCGACAAAGCCCGAATGCGTCGGACCATTGGTTTCTGCGGCAGCTTCGGCCGCGATCTCTTCTTCTTGTGTCATTGTCCCGTCAGTTTCCGGCAGGCGATTGCTGCCAAATGCCTTCGCGCTCAAGCATCTTCGTTGCCGCGACCTGTTCGGCGGCACGCTTCGACCGCTCTACGCCGGTTTCGGGCTTGACGCCAGCAACTTCCACCGTCACCTTGAAACGCGGATCATGATCCGGTCCGCTGCGTTCATCAACCCGGTAGATTGGCGTGACGCCGAATTTCGCGTGCGACCATTCCTGCAGCTCGGTCTTGGCGTCGCGCTTGGCGCCATCGGCCCGCGCCGCCCTGCCCTGCCAGAAACGCAGAATGAACCGGCGGGCAACTTCGAGGCCGCCGTCGAGATAGATCGCGGCGATCAGGCTTTCGACGACGTCGGCGCGCACGTTCATCATGCGCTTGCCGGTCAATTTCTTCACATCGGCGCCGGTGCGGATATAGAGGTGAAGATTGAGCTCGTCGGCGACCGCGGCACAGGTTTCAGCACTGACGAGCTGGTTGAGGCGAACCGAGAGTTCGCCTTCTCCCGCCGTGCCGAAAGTGCGGAACAGCAGCTCGGCGATGCAGAGCCCGAGGACCCTGTCGCCGAGGAATTCCAGCCGTTCGTAATTGCTGCCCTTTTCCGTGCGGGCGCTGGCATGGGTCAGCGCGCGATCCAGGCGTTCCTTTTCAGCGAAGTCATGACCGATCAGGCCTTCAAGCTTTGCGCGGTCCGCCGCAGAAAGCGTCTGCGCCTTACTCATTCAACAACCTTGAAGAGGCGGTCCCAACGCATGTTCGTCGGCCACTTCCAGATTTCGCGGAAGGAGGTATCGTTGCCGAGCGAGAAGAAGATGACGCTGGCGCGGCCGACAAGATTTTCCGCAGGCACGAAGCCGACGTCAAAGCGGCTGTCGAGCGAGTTGTCGCGGTTATCGCCCATCATGAAATAGTGGCCTTCCGGCACGATGAACTCGCGGGTGTTGTCGCCGCGCGATACCGGAGACTGATCAAGCGTGTCATAGGTCTTGCCGTTGTCGAGCGTTTCGCGGAACACCGGCACATCGGCACCCGGATCAAGCTTGTAATCCGAGGTGAAGCTGCCGTCCGCCACCTTCGGAACCGGCTTGCCGTTAACGTAGAGCACGCCGTCGGTAACCTGGATATGGTCACCCGGCAGGCCGATGCAGCGCTTGATGTAATCGACCTCGGGGTTTGGCGGGAAGCGGAAGACGACGATGTCGCCACGCTTCGGATCGGCGCCGAACAGGCGGCCGCTGAAGACGTCAGGCGAGAAGGGCAGCGAATATTTCGAATAGCCGTAAGCGAACTTGTTGACGAAGATGTAGTCGCCGACCAGCAGCGTCGGCATCATCGAACCGGACGGAATGGTAAAGGGCTGGAACAGCACCGTACGGATCACCATCGCCAAAATCAGCGCCTGGATGATGACTTTGATATTTTCCCAGAGGGCGTTCGGCTTGGCTTCGACTTTTTCGGACACGCAGTCTTATTCCTTCAAGACGCCGCGGAGGCGCAATTCTTTCTGTCGTTCTCTCTAGAGCATGATGCCGAAAAGTGTGAGCGGTTTTCGGACGACATCATGCTCTAATTCTTTAATCTAGAACAGGATTCAGATTTTAGGCCGGTCGGCCTGAAATCATCCTGTTCTAGCGGCTTCGGTCGGTTGCGGCAATGGCGACAACACCAAAAGCGACGAGAGGTCGCGATCAACAGCGCCCGAGGTCGCGATCAACAGCTCCCTAGGTCGCGATCAGAGGCTATCGGGCAACGCCTCGATAATGACGAAGGCCTGCGCCAAGGGATAATCATCCGTTATTGTCAAATGAATGGCGGGCCTGTGGCCGGCGGGCAGTAGCGATTCGAGGATCAGGGCGGCGGCGCCTGATAAAAGCATGGTCGGCTTGCCGCTCGGCAGGTTGACGACGCCCATGTCCTTCCAGAAGACGCCCTGCGCTATGCCGGTACCCAGCGCCTTGGAACAGGCCTCCTTGGCGGCGAAACGCTTGGCATAGGATGCGGCACGATTTGCCCGGCGGTCAGAACGCGCGCGCTCGATCTCGGTGAAGCAGCGATGGGTGAAGCGCTCGCCGAAGCGCTCGATGGATTTCTCGACACGGCGAATGTCAATCAGATCGCTGCCAATGCCGATGATCATGCGGAACCTTCCGTCGCTTAAGAATTCTTGATCAGGTTCATACGCTCGGCATGTCGCCGGCCGGACTGGCAAGACGCAGGCGCGCCCGCTCCATCAGCCGTATGTGGCGGCGCGTCTGAAAACCCTTCACGGTGTAGAACGTCAGCGCATAGAGCGCAACGGAGGTGATCATCGCCGGCGGGATGGCGCCGACCAGCATCGGCTCCAGCACTGGCTTCCACAACTCAGCGAAGTTCAGCTTGTGAAAAAGGGCAGCGAGATCCACCGTCTGACCGGCCAGATGATCCTCGCGGCTCAACAGCAAATGCCCGATTTCCCAGGTGATGCCCCAGATGAAGGGATAGGTCAGCGGATTGCCGAAAGCGGCGCAACCGAGGGCGGCGGCCACCATGCTGCCGGAGAGGAAATAGGTGATGACGAAAGCCATGACAAAATGCACGCCGATGAAAGGCGTCCACGAGACGAAGACACCCGCAGCGACGCCGGCGGCAACCGCATGCGGCGAAGCGCTCAGGCGCAGGACGCGCATTGTCAGGTAACGGATCGGGCGAAGGAAACCCTTGCGAGGCCATAAAAGCTCCCGCATCTTTTCCTTGAATCCCGCAGGCTTGCGACGGCGAAACAACATGGCCGGTATTTAGTGCAGCGCACACGGCCATGACAAGAGCGGCAAATGATACCGCTCGAAAAACCGCCCCTCATTTCTCTCTGCGAAGAGGAGCTTCTTCATGCCGAGGGGCGTCCGTTATGCATAACGTCCCTCACTCGTCTCAAGTATAGAGTTCGGTATCAGCGATTGCGGAACAGACCGCGGTCGACCTGGCGCTGACGAAACTCGAGATCAATACGATCGAGCGAGCCGTTCAAATAAGCCATTTCACGTTCCTGCGTGGTCGGAGCGCGGAAGGCACGTGCGAATTTCTTGATAGGGTCAAACATTATCTTGTCTCATCTTCTGTTTTCGTTTCGATAGCCAGAAGATAGGCCCGGAAGAGGTTAATTACCACCGCCGCAACATGGAGACAGCCATGCGCTCAGCGCATCGCTTGCCTTTTTAAGATGTTATCCCGATTATAAAATGTGCAATTTTGCGGCCAACCCCCCGAAAGGGCTTAACAAAAGCTTACTCGTAGAGACGCCGGACCGTTGCGATGCAATCCAGTTCCTTCATCTGGGCGAGCAATTGGTTGAGCTGACGCAGGTCCCAGACCTCGACCTCGAGCATCATTTCGGTGAAATCGGCTGCCACCCGCACTGTGTTCAGCAAGCGGATATTGACGTCGAGGCCTGCAACCGTCTGGGCGACCTTGGCAAGCGTGCCGGGTTCATTCAACCCATTCACCATGATGCGCGCCATGAAACGCGACTTGTTGGCTTCGTCGAGATCCCAGCGAACGTCGATCCAGCGGTCGGGCTGATCGTCGAAGCGCTGCAGGCTCGGCGACTGGATCGGATAGATGGTGATGCCCTTGCCCTGGTCCATGATGCCGACGATGCGATCGCCAGGCACGGCGCCGGTCGGTGCGAATTTGACGTCGACATTGCCGGAAAGGCCGCGGATCGGCCCGATATCAGCGTCGGCGTCGATTTCCGAATGGCCGCCGTCATGCCCGGCCTTCGTCTTACCGGGGATCTTGAATATCATACCGGCCGCACTGCGGACGTTGAACCAGCCGTCATCGCCCGACGGCTTCACGGTCACGCGCTCATCCTGATGATCGGGATAGACGGCGCGCAACACGTCGAGCGAGGACATCTCGCCGCGGCCGACGGCGGCGATCGCATCCTCGACATCCTTCTGGCCGAGACGGTGCAGCGCCGGCTTCATCGCCTCGCGCGAGAAGATCTTGCCGGCCCTATTGAAGGTGCGCTCGAGAATGCGGTGGCCGAGGCCGGCATATTGCTTGCGGATCGCCATGCGGGTGGCGCGGCGGATGGCGGCGCGCGCCTTGCCGGTCACGACGATCTCCTCCCAGGCGGCGGGCGGAACCTGCACGCCGGAGCGGATGATCTCGACCTCGTCGCCATTTGCAAGCCGCGTCACCAGCGGCATGATGCGGCCGTTGATCTTGGCGCCCACCGTGGTATCGCCGATATTCGTGTGCACCGCATAGGCGAAGTCGATCGGCGTGGCGCCGCGCGGCAGGGCAATCAACTTGCCCTTCGGCGTGAAACAGAAGACCTGGTCCTGGAAGAGTTCGAGCTTGGTGTGTTCGAGGAATTCTTCCGGACTGTCGCCCTCGGCCAGCGCCTCGATCGTATGGCGCAGCCAGGAATAGGCATTGGATTCGCGGGACAGGATGTCGCCATCGGCATTGGTGGCGCCGTCCTTGTAGAGCGTGTGGGCGGCGATGCCGAATTCGGCGATTTCGTGCATGCGCTTGGTGCGGATCTGCAGTTCGATGCGCTGGCTGGAGGGACCGACGATGGTGGTGTGCAGCGACCGGTAATCGTTCTGTTTCGGCGTCGAGATATAATCCTTGAAGCGACCGGGCACGACGCGCCAGCGCGTATGAACGATGCCGAGCGCCCGGTAACAGGAAGGGATATCCTCGACGATCAGGCGGAAGCCGTAGACATCGGAAAGCTGCTCGAAGGAAAGCGACTTCGACTGCATCTTGCGGAAGACCGAATAGGGCTTCTTCTGCCGGCCCTTGACGTAGGCGCTCGTCAGGCCGCTTGCGACCAAAAGGTCGCGCAGTTCGGCCTCGATCTTCTTGACAATGCCCTCGTTGCGCTTCGAAAGCTCTTCCAGCCTTTTGGTGACGGTCTCGTAGGCTTCCGGGTTCATATGCCGGAAGGAGAGTTCCTCGAGCTCCTCGCGCATGTCCTGCATGCCCATGCGGCCGGCGAGCGGCGCATAGATTTCCATCGTCTCCTCGGAGATGCGGGCACGCTTGTCGGCCGACATGTGATCGAGGGTGCGCATATTGTGCAGGCGATCGGCAAGCTTGACGAGCAGCACCCGCACATCGTCTGATATGGCGAGCAACAGCTTGCGCAGGTTTTCCGCCTGCTTGGCCTTTTTGGTGACGAGATCGAGCTTCTTGATCTTGGTCAGACCCTCGACCAGCCGGCCGATATCCTCGCCGAAGAGTTCGTCGATCTCGGCGCGCGTCGCCGTCGTATCCTCGATCGTATCGTGCAGAAGGGCGACCGCGATCGTCGATTCATCGAGATGCATGTCGGTGAGGATGGCGGCGACCTCGAGCGGATGGGAAATATAGGGATCGCCGCTCGCGCGCTTTTGCTGGCCATGCTTCTGCATGGCATAGACATAGGCTTTGTTCAGCAGTGCTTCATTGGCATCGGGCTTGTATTGCTGAACCCGCTCCACGAGTTCGTACTGCCGCATCATTCCAAAGCCACTCCGATAAAAATAAAAGCGCGCCAATCAACGATTGGCGCACACATGGGCAATAATATGCCTAAGCAATAAAGGTGCAAGATTGACGATTGGTAATCGTCGCTCTTTTGCGCCGCATGAAGCTTTTTCAGGGTCGCAGCTAACCGATGCGACCGGAGATCCCGCCTGCGCGCTTAGTAGTCGTCGCTCTTTTCCGGCGGCACGAGGCCTTCGATGCCGGCAAGCAGCTCTTCTTCCGACATCTGGTCGAAAGTGATCGTCTCCGGCACGTCGTCCTGCTCCTCGCTGTCGGCTGCGGCGACACCGCCGGCGGCGATCATGCTTGCCGGATCGGGCTCGGGCTCGTCGACTTCGACATGCTTCTGCAGCGAATGGATCAGATCTTCCTTGAGGTCGTCGGGCGAAAGCGTCTCGTCGGCGATTTCGCGCAGGGCCACCACAGGATTCTTGTCGTTGTCGCGATCGATGGTGATCGAGGCACCCTGGGAAATCAGCCGGGCGCGGTGGCTGGCGAGGAGAACCAGCTCGAAGCGGTTCTCGACCTTGTCGATGCAATCTTCAACTGTGACACGGGCCATTGCCTGTCCTTTACGGTCGTCATTTCGGGATTAACACGCCCGATACAATTAAAACCGGGCAAATACAAGTTTTTCATTCCGGCTCCCCTCGTCTTTATCCGTGGCTGAGCTAAATTTCCATGGAGAATGTCATAATTCCACCGAAGGTTGCTTGGAATATGTCGAATCGTGCCCTAAATCTTTCATATATGAATAATTCATAAAGTAAGGATCAGGTCGAAATTGAAACACAAGCTATTGTTTTTATTGAGGTTTGGTGCCTTCTGATTTCGATTGCTCTCATTGGATTGGTAAGCGATGTTTGACCCACGCGAGAAAATTGCACTCTTCATTGACGGCGCCAACCTCTACGCTGCATCCAAGAGCCTCGGCTTTGACATAGATTACCGCAAGCTCCTGAAAGCATTCCAGAAACGCGGATATCTGCTGCGTGCCTATTATTATACCGCTCTGATCGAGGACCAGGAATATTCATCGATCCGGCCGCTGATCGATTGGCTCGACTATAACGGCTACAAAGTCGTCACCAAGCCTGCCAAGGAATTCACGGATTCCATGGGTCGCCGAAAAATCAAGGGCAACATGGACATCGAGCTTGCGATCGACGCCATGGAACAATCCGAAACGGTCGATCACCTCGTCATCTTCTCGGGCGACGGCGACTTCACGAACCTGGTCGAGGCGTTGCAGCGCAGAGGCCGCAAGGTCTCGGTGATCTCAACCATGGCGACGCAGCCGCCGATGATTGCCGACGACCTGCGCCGTCAGGCCGATCATTTCATCGATCTCTTGTCTCTGAAGGCTGAAATCGGTCGCGATCCCTCGGAGCGGGCGCCACGCCCGGCCGAAGTCGCCCCGGCCAGCGATTTCGAGGACTAGGAAGTGTGGACAGTTATCTGATCCATAGAACGATTGCTGCGATAGTGACGACTGCGAGGTAGTTTTCGGCGGTTTTTTCGAAGCGCGTAGCGACCCTGCGGAACTGCTTGAGTCTCGAGAAGCAGCATTCGATCAGGTGGCGCTGGGCGTAGAGAT
>NZ_LWBS01000471.1 GCF_001652265.1 Rhizobium leguminosarum | reverse complement strand
GACGGCGCGTCGACGACCACGCCGTCGAACACGGTGAGCGCGATGCCGGCTTCGGCAATCGCCGCTTCCGCATTGCGCGTCAGCCCGGCCGCCCGTACGCCCTCGTCGGTGACGAGCAGCACATGGGCGGCCTTGTAGCCCTTGAAGAAGTCGGCGATCTTGCTGGACGCGCCTGCCTCGATAATGATGTTGGACGGGGTTTGGAAAGTAAATGGCTTCATCTGCTTGGTCCCTCTGTTTGCCTCTCTCGGGCGGCAGGGCCTGCCGTCCGCTCTGAAAAGATGATCATTGCTGTCAACCTCCTGGGCTCCTGAGGGCGGTTTATCCCGGTTACGCTTTGCGCGAGCTGCAGCTCGTCGGTGAGCACTCACTTGTTCCTTGAATCATCGATCGGCACTACGACCACATGCACCCCGCCGCCTTCGAAAGCGGCTTCCAGCGCTGGCACAAGATCGTCCAGCGCTTCGACGCGCGTGCCCTTAACCCCATAGGCTTCGGCCAATTTCACGAAATCCGGATTGCCGACGGTGTTGCCGAAATCCGGGAAACCGCGGGCGGCCTGCTTATGGCGGATCATGCCGTAGCCGCCGTCCTCCACGATGAGCACGACCAGGTTGAGCTTGAGGCGGACGGCCGTCTCCAGTTCCTGGCTGGTCATCATGAAGCCCTTATCGCCGCAGACCGCCATGACGCGGCGCTCGGGAGAGAGCATCGCGGCAACAATCGCCGACGGCAGTCCCGCGCCCATGGTCGCCAGCTCGTTGTTGAGCAGCAGCGTATTGGGGACATAGGTCTGGTAGTTGCGGGCGAACGAGAGCTTGTACAAGCCGTTGTCGAGCGCAACGATGCCGTTTTCCGGCATGACCTTGCGCACGGCGTGCGCCAGTCGCTGCGGCGTGACCGGCCAACGTTCTTCATCGGCGCCGTTGGACATCCGGGAGAGGATCTTCTCGCGCAGCGGCAGCAATGCGCCGGCATTTGGCAGCTTGCCCTCAAGGCGATCCGCCAGCGACTTGAGCGAAGGGCCGATGTCGCCGATGACCTCGGATTGCGGGAAGTAGACCTGCTCGACTGGCGGCGACTGATCTCCGATGCGAATGACCTCCGGTCCCTTAGGCCCCATAAGGAAGGGCGGTTTTTCGGTCGTGTCATGGCCGATCGCGATGACTAGGTCGGCCTGCTCGATGGACTCGTGGACATAGTCGCCTTCGGATAGCGCCGCCGTGCCCATGTAGAGATGGGAGTCTTCGGACACGGCACCCTTGCCCATTTGAGTGGTAAAGAACGGAATGCCGATGCGGATCACAAATTGAGCCATATCCGCTATCAAACCGGGACACGAGGCGACGCGACGCGGGGCGGCTGCTCCGAACATCAGAAGTGGACGTTTGGCTGCGGGGATGCGCGCCGCGGCGCGATCGAGGGCCGCATCGTTTGCTTTCGGCAGTTCGCGCTTGTGCCGTGCAATCAGCGCAACCTCCTTCTCGCATTTTTCGGCCGCGATATCTTCCGGAAGTTCAATATACACTGGCCCCTTCTTTCCCTCCTGGGTGATGCGGAATGCCTCACTGACCGTCGGCGGGATCTCCGCCGATGCGATTTGTATTGCGCGCTTGGTCACAGGCTTCATCACCTCGACGGCGTCGGACCTCTGAAAACCCGCCTGGCGGCGGTTCTTGATCGCCTTCTGGCCGGCGATCAGCACCAAAGGCATACCGTTGAGCCGGGCATATTCCGCGCCGTTCGGGAAGTTGAGCACGCCCGGACCGCAGGTGGCGATGCAGATGCCAGTGCGGCCGGTGCGCCGACCCCAGTTGGCGGCCATGAGGGCCGCGGCCCACTCGGTGTGGGTCGGCACGAGCTTGATCGTCGAGTTGCGCAGCGACTCCACGAGGTCGATGGTTTCCTCGCCGGATGTAGAAGATGACCGTGACCCCCTCGTTTTCAAGCGCCCGGACAAAGAGGTCGGACCCCTTGACCTCGCGCTGTTCGCCCTCACGGCTCGGGGTGATCTTTTTTCGCATTCCTGCCATGTCGGTCTCCCTTCGTGCCAATCAGGTCGGGGACCACGATCGGGCTTTAGCGACCCGGCTAACTCTGAGCACTACTCGTACCAATCAGGTTGCGCCGGTAAGCCTTCGAGATTGCACCTGTTTCGTTGTCGCTATGCGGAGGGGTTTTGTAGAGTTGCCGACATGTCATGTCGCAATCTGCCCCCGATCACCACCGCGATGGAGGGGGAGGTCCAATAGGCTTCAGGTCGGATAAGTCATGATGGCTGCGATACCTGCCGGCAGATTTCAACGCCAAACAATCCCCCGAGACATACCATGGGGACTGAAGTTCTGGTGGCCGCCGCTGTGTTTCGAGCTTCGGTGTACCGTTGATAATCTGACTAGCGACACCATAAACGAAATATCCCCCGGCGCCGTTGTCGATAAAGGCAATTCTGATAGGTGCATGTCACCGCCTTGTAACGTGGCGTCTTGCGGTTGGCGCTGAAGGTCAGGTTTCCCATTTCGGTCAGGAACGACTAAAAGTCCGTCAGCAAAGATGCCCCGTCGGAGACGATGGCCTTTGCGATTGGCGAGAGGAAAGTGCCGGCGGCAAAGTCATGGGAGAACCGAGAAGATGCACGCCGTTACCAGCTTATGCTTCGGGCTTCCGCCTGGATTTGCCGATACGGCCCGTACCGTGGCCCCTCGCCGATATGCTTCTTGCCCGTTTGTCGAAGAGCACCCTGCGCCGACTGCTGCGCTAGCGCTAAAAGGTCAGTTTTTTGGGTTTAGCGAAAATGCCATCACGCATGTCCGTTACCTCCTTGATTCGCACGAAAGCCTGTCTGCGCTTGAAGCGGGGCGCTCTGGAATTCGGAAATGCACTAACCTTTGCTTTGCCGTCGGGTGCATACCGGTGTCCTGTGCCTTCCCACAATCGGGTTGTGAACTCTATGTATCGTCCAAGCTCAATGACCCCGCGAAAAGCGTTCAAGTGCTTCTCTTCCGCAGCGGGCCAAGGAGTGACGCGGCCCTTGGCGATTGCAGGTTTCCAACCCAAAATTGCCAGATCTGAAGCGGAGAATGATCTCCCGATAGCGCAGATTTTGTCCTCATCCAGAGCCGTCATGCTTTCCGCCCTTCACTTGGTTGAACTGGAGTCGTTGTCTGGCGACGTCGGATGCAGCGGTCCTCCCACTGCGGTCGGCCACCGCCCGGCGAGCGGGCATTCGCCACACCTAGTGGGTAAAGATCTGCCGCGTGCCGCGCGCCTCCATAGCCTCCGAATGCCGCGACAGCGCATGAACGTGGGCTGCGCTGCGCAAGGTGCTGTCCTTGTCTTGGACATATGCACAAATGGCGTCGGCTTCCTGTTCCATCTTCTCAAGGTCCTTCACTGCGAGATAAATTGCCCAGGATCGACCTTCTCGAACTTGCGGCCACAGGAGCCCGCGTGAAACCGCGACCATTTTTTCCAACCGCCTGATCCGCTTGTCCTTACGAACTACACCAGCCTGCCCCGCGCTCAGCCGCCACCCACAAAGTAATCTTCTCCCATAGGTCGCCATGTCTCGAGCGCCGGTTGACGCGGAAAAGCCGCGCAATCGAGGAGGTAGCCTTTGTCGCTGATCTGACAAAGGTGAAGACAACGTCGCAAATTGTTGTCATGCGTCTAAAGGCCACAACTGGCGCTGGCTCAATGCAGCAAGTCGCGTCAGATCATGTGGCTTCGGCTTGTTCATTTGGTCATACGGTAGCTCGCCCAACCGATCAGAACGGCGTTGATGTAACGATCGAGGCGGAGAAAAGCCAAGAGCTCGATGCGCTGCAGCAGCGTTTATGGACGGCTTTCGATTGATATATCCAGCAAGGGTTTCTCCACGCTTCTGGCAATGATCCTGGTGACGCCGCAAAATCAGCTAAAACGCTTGTCCAACCTTACTTGGCGCCGCAGCGTTATTTTCTCGATCGCTCTGGTTCTGATCGCGTACGGTATCGCTAGTCAGATTGTCAATGGTAAACCGAAGCTCGATACACGCCCACCGCACCAGAACTTCAATCCCCGTGCTATCTCCAGGCGTATTATTCGGCGTTGAAATCTTCCGGCTCGTGGCGCAGCTATCACGGACTTATCCGACCTGAAGCCCATCGAGCCGCCCCTCCGTTCGCGGTGGTGATCGGGGCGGATTGCGACACGACATGTCGGCAACCCTACAAAACCCCTCCGCATAGCGACAACGAAACATGTGCAATCTCGAAAGCTTACCGGCGCAACCTGATTGGCACGAGTAGTGCTCAGAGTAAGCCGGGTCCCTAAAGCCCAAATCCGATTGGGAGCTTAACGCCCATGCACATCGTGGTCTGTATCAAACAAGTGCCGGGCTTCGGACGCCTGGTATCGTCTTCGTCGGGAAGCAGACGACAACTGACGGTGACACGGCCGCGGCCTGACCGGCATCGGAAGGAGGCCGAACCTCCAGCAATTGACTTACATGGCGAGGAGCTCTGGAATGGCCTCCTGCTCCATCTGCTTTAGACCTCGGCACCTTCCCGTCACGACGGTGACTATCGTCATGCTCTCAGAAGGAGGAATTTGCAATGGCACGCACCCGCAGAAGCCATTTCACAAGACGAGATCACAAACGTCTTTTGTCCAACCGATGGAACGTTCGCCGCGATGGCCTTTCAATATCAAAACAAATCGACCTGATACTTGGCAGGACAAGCTCACTCCTGGCGCGCGAAACGCCGGATAAAACACTGTGGGGAACAAGACGTGACTTCTAGTTTAAATCTCGGCTCTCCAGCCCCGTCTATCAAAGTGCAGAACTGGCTGCGCGGCGAACCGCTTTCCCACTTCCAGCTCGGCAAGATATACATCGTTGAGTTCTTTTCGACTACCTGCGGTTATTGCGGGCCGGAGCTATCCGACCTGGCGAAGTTGCACGAGAAGTTCAGCGACACGGGAGTTGAGTTCATTGGGATCGCAGCAAGTGAGAAAGCTGCAACGGCTGACGACGCCCGAGCCCGGGTGGACGCGTCCATAACCAAATCGCTCCCGAATACGAACATTCGGATGGGATTCGACCACTCAGGCGAAATGGATGAGGATTGGCTCAAAGCCAGCTTGTCGTTCCACGTTCCAAAGACGTTCGTTGTCGACGGAGACGGTAGCATCGCCTTTATCGGTGATCTGCTTATGATCGAGGACGTTTTGCCAAAAGTGATTGACGGCAGCTGGCGCGCCAGCGCGGAAGCAAAGAATGCCGAAGAGGAGCGGATTGCTGAAGGCGAGACTTATGCTGCGCAGATTGTTTCATGATCGAGTCTCGGCGGCGATTGAGATTAAGAATTGGAAGGCGGCGCTCTCGGCCATTGAGGAGGGCATCAACCTGAACCCGGACAGCATCTTCTTGCGGCGCAACTTTATTGGCACGAGCAGTGCTCAGAGTTAGCCGGGTCCCTAAAGCCCGAATCCGATTGGGAGCTTAAACGACGATGCACATTGTAGTCTGTATCAAACAAGTGCCGGACTCTGCGCAGATACGCGTCCACCCGGTGACAAATACGATCATGCGCCAAGGCGTACCGACCATCATTAACCCTTACGACCTGTTTGCTCTCGAAGAGGCACTCCAAGTTCGTAACCGCTATGGGGGCGAGGTGACTGTTCTCACGATGGGGCCGCCCATGGCTGAGCAAGCGCTACGCAAAGCCCTCACCCACGGCGCAGATCGCGCAGTGCTTCTCACCGACCGCCACTTTGCTGGATCTGACACGCTGGCGACCTCGTATGCTCTTTCTCAAGCAGTAGCGAAGATTGGCGAGAGCTATGGGGCGCCAGATATCGTCTTTACCGGAAAGCAGACAATTGACGGCGACACGGCCCAGGTCGGACCCGGAATTGCAAAGAGGCTGAACCTCCAGCAGCTGACTTACGTAACGAAGATTGTCTCCATTGATCCCACTTCGCGCGAGCTCATGGTTGAACGGCATGCGGAGAGCGGCACGCAGATGCTGAAGAGCACGTTGCCATGTCTCATCACCGTGCTGGAAGGTGTCAATGCAATCCGCCGGGGCTCTCTCGATGACGCCTTCCGTGCCGCGCGAAGCCCGGTTCTTAAATGGGGGGCCGCTGACGCCGGCATTGGGGAGTTGACCAAATGCGGCCTAAGGGGATCGCCGACGGTCGTGAAGCGAGTATTCGCTCCTGGTCCGCGCGCCGAAAAAGCTATGCAAATGGACATTAACGACAAAACGTTGGCCGAGGTCGCGGCCGACACGGTCGCTGCAATTTTTGCCCGCGAGCCTGTTTTGGAACGCAAGCTCACGTCCCATGGGAATCGGTGAGCAGCGAGGAGTAGATTTTGGTCGCTAGAAAAAATGAAACGCCGGCAAACGCGGTCGGCCGCGCCAGCTCAGGGAAAAAGCTGCTTAAGTGTTTCGAAGATCACCGGCACGTCTGGGTCTTCATGGAACTTGAGCGCGGCAAGGTTCATCCCGTATCGATTGAACTCCTCGGCGAAGGCCGCAGACTAGCTGACAAACTGGGTGTCCAACTGGCCGGGGTAATCCTCGGTTCGTCTGAAGGCGTGGGGACTAAGCCTGCGATCGAAGAGGCCTTCGCTTACGGAGCTGATATCGCCTATCTGGTAGAGTCGCCGCTCCTCGCCAACTATCGAAACGAACCCTTCACCAAGGCTTTGACGGATCTGGTCACTACTCACAAACCAGAAATTCTCCTTCTCGGCGCGACCACGCTCGGCCGCGACCTCGCCGGTGCTGTAGCAACGACCTTACAAACAGGGCTTACGGCTGATTGCACCGAGCTGGATGTTGATGGAGATGGTTCACTCGCAGCGACGCGGCCAACTTTCGGCGGGTCGTTGTTGTGCACGATCTACACGCTGAACAGCCGGCCGCAAATGGCAACGGTGCGGTCCAGGGTCATGGCGACGCCGCAACGTGCGGATAAGCCAATTGGGCGCGTTATCCAACATCAACTCCTGATGGTTGAGGAGGAGATCGTCACCAAAGTCCTCGCGTTCCTTTGTAACAGCGGGTCAGAGCAATCCGATCTGGCCAACTCCGACATCGTGGTTGGGGGCGGACTCGGCCTTGGCGCTGCAGGAAACCTGCAATACTTGAGAAACCTGGCAACGACGATCGGCGGGGGAGTCGGGTGCTCGCGCCCACTGGTCCAAAAAGGCTGGATGCCTGCTGATCGACAAATTGGTCAGTCCGGCCATACGATCAGACCCAAACTCTATATCGCCGCGGGAATATCTGGCGCGGTCCAGCATCGCGTTGGCGTCGAAGGAGCCGATTTGATTGTCGCTATCAACCTCGACCAGAACGCTCCGATCTTTGACTTCGCCCACATCGGCGTTGTCGCTTGCGCGGTGGAGTTCTTGCCGGCGTTGACAGAAGCTTTCGCCAGGCGAATGCCACCGCACAACGCTATCAAGGGTATGGACCGAGGAAGGCTAAATGACCAAGAGTAAGTTCGACGCGATCGTCATTGGTGCCGGTATGTCCGGCAACGCCGCAGCGTATTCGATGGCTAGTCGCGGTCTAAAAGTGCTGCAGCTGGAGCGCGGAGAACATTCGGGCTCTAAGAATGTTCAAGGGGCTATATTGTACGCCAACATGTTGGAGGCGATTATCCCAAACTTCCGCGATGACGCTCCTCTGGAACGGCATCTGGTCGAGCAACGATTCTGGCTAATGGACGAGTCGTCGCACACGGGCGTGCACTATCGCTCTGATGACTTCAATGAACTGAAACCAAACCGGTATACGATCATCCGCGCCCAGTTTGACAAGTGGTTCTCATCCAAGGTGCGCGAGGCGGGCGGCACAGTCCTTTGTGAAACGACAGGGACGAAACTCGCTCGAGATCAGAGCGGTAGAGTAATAGGCGTTTACACGGACCGAGAGGGCGGTGTGATCCTCGCGGACGTAGTCGTCCTTGCCGAGGGCGTGAACGGACTGCTTGGAACACGAGCCGGCTTACGCGACATGCCGAAGCCAGAACATGTGGCACTCGCTGTCAAGGAAATGCATTTCTTGCCGGAAGAGGTCATCGCTGAGCGCTTCGGCCTCACCGATGGCGAGGGCTGTGTGATCGAAGCCGGCGGCACGATCTCACGCGGAATGGCCGGACTGGGCTTCCTTTATACCAACAAGGAGTCAATCTCGGTGGGGATCGGCTGCCTCGTTTCCGGTTTAGCGGCAAACATGGAAAATCCGTACCGCCTTCTTGACGCCTTCAAGCAACATCCCTCGATCCGACCATTACTGGCCGGATCAGAGATCAAAGAATACGCCGCGCATCTTATTCCCGAGGGGGGCTTCAAGGCAATCCCGCAGCTCTTTGGCAACGGGTGGGTCGTCGTGGGCGACGCGGCCCAACTAAACAATGCCGTGCATAGGGAGGGATCAAACCTTGCGATGACATCGGGCCTCATGGCGGGTGAAGCGATCTTTCAGATAAAGAGCCGTGGCGGCTTGATGACGAAGCGCAATCTCTCTCTCTATAAGGGCATGCTGGATAAGTCGTTCGTCATGCAAGACCTGATGAAACACAAAGATCTTCCAAGCCTCCTCCACACCGACAGTCACAATTTTTTCATGATGTATCCAACGCTGATATCTCAGGCGGCGCAAAATTTTGTGCGCGTCGACGGTGCACCTAAAGTCAACGGGGAGAAGGCCACAGCTGCCTCCTTTATCAATGCACGATCCCGTTGGGGGTTGATTAGCGACGCGGTCCGCGCCGCCGTATCTTGGCGTTAAAGGAAAATACGATGAAGGCGACCATCATTGAGCGCATTGAGGATAAACTGTACCAAAACCGATACCTCGTCGATACAGGACGTCCGCACATTACGGTGCGACCGCATCTGTCGCCAAGCCCGAACCTGCTCGCCTTGACGCAAATCTGTCCGGCCAAATGCTACGAGGTGAACGAAACGGGTCAGGTGGCGATTGTTTCCGATGGCTGCTTGGAATGCGGCACATGCAGAGTGTTATGCGAAGCTAGTGGCGACATCAAGTGGAATTATCCCCGGGGCGGGTTCGGGGTCCTCTTCAAATTCGGATGAGGAGTCCCTACCTCCGCCGGGATAGCAGCGACCGATCCAGCTGCATTAACGGCGGCGATCGAGTGTGCATGCACTCATCACCTTTCGAAAGGCAAATTTTCTATGCCGCCGGGAACAAGTATCTTTAACTTAGGAATATGCGTTAGCATATTTCGCGCACCAGGGTAAAAAAGCAGTGCACCCTCCCCTGTTTGTAGGCATGATTAAACCAGAGGCGCGGCTCCATATACTCTACGACATATCCAAAGAGCTTATCTCTTCTTTTCCTCTCGACAACGTGCTGAAGGCTGCCATGAACGCCCTCGTCGAGCATCTGCTATTGCGCGATGGCGGAATCGTGATTCACGGCTCCGGAGGAGAGCCCTGGATAAACGTACGGGCTCCCATTGGGCACGACGTTCGCTCACGTTCTCTTACGCTTGAACAGGCGGACGCAATAAATCGTGTCATCGCTAGCGGTGAGAAGCACTTTGGGAAAAATTCTGCCGTTCTCCCCGTTAAAGTAAACCGGAAAGCAATTGGCGCATTGTGGATTGATTTCGCGCAGAAAAGCGGAGATCAGGACGAAACCCTTCTGGCAATGATTGCCGTCCTTATCGGCTTAACCTGCCAGCGCTATCGCGAATCGTGCAGCGATGGCGGCTCAGTCGCCGAGGAACAACAAGCAGGACAGATTCCGAAAATCAAGCCGAAGCCTCAACCCACCCAACTCGACAAAATCGACTGGATCGTTGGGGAGAGCCCCGCGCTCAAGAGGGTATTAGCTACCACCAAGATCGTGGCCGCGACGAACTCCGCGGTGCTCTTGAGAGGAGAGAGCGGCACTGGCAAGGAATGCTTTGCAAGAGCAATACACGCGTTGTCGATACGGAAAAGCAAGGCATTTATTAAGTTGAATTGCGCCGCGCTGTCGGAAACCGTTCTGGAATCCGAATTGTTTGGCCATGAGAAGGGCGCTTTCACTGGCGCTCTCCTTCAACGAGCTGGACGTTTCGAACTGGCCAATGGCGGAACGCTATTGCTTGATGAGATAGGCGATGTATCCCCACAATTCCAGGCGAAGTTATTGCGCGTCTTGCAGGAAGGCGAATTCGAACGTCTCGGCGGAACGAAGACATTGAAAGTAGACGTTCGAGTTATCTGCGCCACCAACAAGGACCTTGAAGTGGCCGTCCTTCGAGGGGAGTTCAGAGCCGACCTCTATTACCGGATCAATGTGGTGCCGATCATTTTGCCGCCACTTCGGCAGCGCGACGGTGACATTTCGCTCCTAGCGCAAGTGTTCCTCGAGCAATTCAACAAGGCAAATGATCGAAATCTCGACTTCGCGCCGTCAGCGATAGACATTTTGTCGAAATGCGCCTTCCCCGGCAATGTTCGCGAGCTGGACAACTGCGTTCAAAGGACCGCCACTCTTGCCAGTTCAAATACCATCACTTCATCGGATTTTGCCTGTCAGCAAGACCAATGTTTTTCGGCGCTCCTCTGGAAAGCCGACGGCGACGGTATTGGCAACGACGCGATGCATAGTCTCAACCCGCGAGATACAATGTCGAGCGGACTGGGGGCCAACGCAGGCACTCCCAGCGGTGCCACAGCCACAATCGAGGCACCGGGTCTCACTGAGCGTGATCGGCTGATCAATGCGATGGAGAAGGCTGGTTGGGTACAGGCCAAAGCGGCTCGTATCCTAGGGAAAACGCCGCGACAGGTCGGCTATGCGCTGCGCCGGTTTGGTATCGATGTGGTGAAAGAGTGAAGGTGAGCGATATCAAGAACGTCGTAAGCTTTGGTTGGTTGCCGGCGAAGCGACGTCGGGCGCGATCCTGTCTTAATTTCTACGAAACATCTCCGGCAGCAAGCGGGAAAAGGGGCGATAAAGGCGACATAAGCGCTGAAACATCAATGTCTCGTCGACCGGAATCTCTCTTGCTTTTGGAGCTGTAACCTTTCCTCACCAGTGGAACAGTGCGATGTCGGAACCGGAAATAAAGGTCGGGACGACCAGCAGAGCCCCCTCCCACCGGGCGCCGATGGCTCCCGCTATGCCCGGTGGCCGCGCATCTTCGTCTTATGGCCTTTCGGTGACGGATGACATAGATGCGCGGATCTGGGAGAGAATTAAAGACCATCCCTGCTTTTCCGAGCAAGCCCATCACTATTTCGCTCGCATGCATGTCGCGGTCGCACCTGCCTGCAACATCCAGTGCAACTACTGCAATCGCAAATATGATTGCACCAACGAAAGCCGTCCCGGGGTCGCATCAGTAAAGCTAACTCCCGACCAGGCCCTACGCAAGGTGCTTGCCGTCGCCAGCAAAGTACCGGAGCTTTCCGTAATCGGCATCGCCGGACCGGGCGACGCTTGTTACGACTGGAGGAAGACAGTAGCGACGTTTGAGGGAATTTCGAGAGAAATTCCTGACATCAAACTATGCATTTCTACCAATGGATTGGCGCTTCCCGACCATGTCGATGAGCTAGCTGACATGAACGTCGATCACGTGACGATCACTATCAACATGGTGGATCCCGAAGTCGGGGCGAAGATCTATCCATGGATACTCCACGGGCATCGTCGATACACTGGCATAGAAGCGGCCAGGATCCTTCACAAGCGCCAAATGTTAGGTTTGGAAATGCTGACCAAACGCGGCATCCTCACCAAGATCAATTCGGTAATGATTCCAGGCGTCAATGACACGCACCTCGTGGAAGTTAACCGATGGATCAGAGACCGCGGGGCGTTCATGCACAATGTGGTGCCCCTGATTTCCAAGCCTTCGCATGGTACTTATTACGGTCTCACGGGGCAGCGTTGCCCGGAGCCGTTCGAACTGAAGGCACTTCAAGACTGTCTCGATGGTGACGTTAAGCTTATGCGCCACTGCCAACAGTGTCGGGCCGATGCCGTCGGTTTGCTGGGCAATGATCGCGAGCGAGAGTTTGCTCTCGACCAGATCTCCACCAAAGTTGAATTCGACACCAGCAAGCGCGAGGCCTATCGCAGGCTGGTCCAGCATGAGCGACGGGATCAACTGGCAGCAAAATTGGACGCGAACAAAGCAGTCAAGTCACTGGGTTCTTGGGGAACCCTTGCTGTTGCCGTGGCGACTAAAGGTGGCGGCCGGATCAACGAACATTTCGGTCAGGCAAGAGAATTCCAAGTGTATGCAGTCTCACCAAAGGGGATCAACTTGGTGGGACACCGCAAGGTCGAGCAGTATTGCCTCGGTGGTTTAGGCGAGAAAGCCACTCTCGATCACACTATCGTTGCACTCGACGGCATCGACATTCTGCTTTCTTCCAAAATCGGCGATTGCCCAAAGAAGCGGTTGGCAGAAACTGGCGTGCGAGCCAGTGACGCATTTTCCTATGATTACATCGAGACTGCGATTGGCGCGCTATACGCCGCCGAGTTTGGCGGCAAACCGGCGATGCCGACAGCTTTAGGCCCCTCTAATTGAGTCAGGAGCTAAAACCATGGCCTTCAAGATCATTGTATCCCAATGCACCCAGTGCGGCGCTTGCGAATTTGAATGTCCCTCAGATGCGATCAGTTTCAAAGGTGAGGGATATGTTGTGGATTCAAAAAAATGTACCGAGTGCAAGGGTGAGTTTGACACACAGCAATGCGCTTCGGTGTGTCCGATGCCGAAGACCTGCGTCCCTGCCTGATCGCCACCGGACTAAAGCGCAAAGAATGCGACGAGCGATCAGTGGTCTCCTAGGCGAACATGCGGTTAAAAATTCATGCACCCATCAATATCACATCCAGTGAGCGATGCGCGCAACCTGAGTAGAGTCGTGGGCCCGGAACGCATGCCGTCCAAACCTCAGACAGAGCCATAACGGAGGTGTCGGCCTGGGCATATGCCGTACCAAAATAATAGGCTTTGATAACGCTCGACTTTCGATCTTCAAAGCCGCCGTAGCGAGAAGGGACATGCATGAGAGTGACAATCAGTAGAACTGACGTTGGCTTATCGGTCTATATTCACAAGAAAGATCTTGAGGAACCGATCATCTCGGTTGAGCACAAAAACCTATGGGGCGGCTTCATTTTGCTTAAAAATGGATGGCGGATTGCCCTCCCCGACCTATCGCAGAACAGGCGGCTGCCCGTTACTGTCGACGCGAGGAGGCTACCCAGTTAGCGTGTGCGCGGCTTGATAGATGTGCGTGGATGCGAAGCGCAAGCGGGCATACACCCCGAATATAGGGCATCGAGTTCACGATCCCTTGAAGGCGGTCATCGGCAGGAGGCCGCCCATAAATCAGGAGGAATCCGATATGACGCAACTCAACGAAACCACGCTCAAGGACCTCGTGGACCGCATCCTTGGCGATATTGGCGGAGCGGTCAGCGTGCCGCTGGTACGGATTGGAGAGGCTCTCGGGCTATACAGGACACTTAAGGAGATCGGGCCGGTGAAGGCCCACGAACTTGCCGATGCTACGGGATGCGCATCTCGTTATGTGCGCGAGTGGCTGGCGGCACAGGCTGCCTCAGGTTATGTGCACCATGAGAAAGGATTGTTCTCCCTGACGCCCGAGCAGGCCTTCGTGTTTGCCGAGCCGGACAGCCCGGTCAATCTGATCGGCGCGTTCGATACCGCTGCTGCGATGGTCGAAAACCAACTGAAGGTGCAAGCCGCCTTCAAAACCGGCCGAGGCGTTGCCTGGGACGACCAAGCGGGCTGCATGTTCTGCGCTGTCGCGCGGCTGTTCCGCCCTGGTTATGTCAATGCCCTCGTCCAGGAGTGGCTGCCGGCGCTCGATGGCGTGATCGACAAGTTGAAATCGGGTGCAACGGTGGCCGACGTCGGATGCGGGCACGGGGTATCAACGGTGCTGATGGCGCAGGCTTTTCCCAACTCCCGGTTCACAGGTTACGACTTCCATTTGGGCTCGGTCGCGGCTGCGAAAGCGCATGCTGAGGCGCACGGTTTGGCGAACGTGCAGTTCGAGGTGGGCCGGGCGCAGGACTTCGACGGAAGCGACTTCGATCTGATCACCTGCTTCGACTGCCTGCACGACATGGGCGACCCGGAAGCCGCGGCGTCTCATATCAGAAAAGCGCTGAAGGAAGGCGGCACCTGGATGGTGGTCGAACCAATGGCTGGAGATACGCTTGAGGAGAATATCAACCCGGTCGGGCGGCTCTACTACTCCGCCTCGACGATGATCTGCGTTCCCACCTCCCTGGCGCAGGAGACGGGACTAGCACTTGGCGCACAGGCGGGAGAGAAGCGATTGACGGAGGTGATCCGGTCAGGCGGGTTCACACATGTCAGACGAGCAGCCCAGACCCCGCTGAACATGGTTCTCGAGGCGACCTGATGATAAGGAGTGGCGCGTCGGGGTCCAGCCAGATGGGCAGGCTCTCGGTGCAAACATGACTTCGAAAAACGGATAGCCCTTGAAGATCGGACTATCTTTGCACGCTTGAGGCAGATCCGGTCGTCGCTGTCCAATTCCCTGCTGGACGAGCGAAAGAGCGGGCGATACCCGCCTCATTGGCCGCACGCAGAAGCGCTTCCGGGAATTGTTTCGGGGCAATCTTCGCGCTCAATGCGTCGACGCAAGCTTTGATAGCGGCCACATATTCCTCGCCGTCATCGCAAGGCCATTCGTTGATCAGGAGACGCGCCGCGTCGCCCAGCGTCCATGCGATCTTGCGGGATGCCGGGCCTCGCAAAGCAAACCCAACCGGCGTGAGTGATGATGATGATGTGAAGTGTAACCGGTGTTCCGCTCCCACGTTGTCTCCCTCGCAGTGACATGTCATCGCCTTTCCATGGACGAGCAACGTGAGTTTCTCCATGGAGACTACGATGGAGGTTCTCACAATCAGGAAGTCTGGACGTGAGATCCACCGTAAGCGGCAAGCCGAGGCCGTTCAGCCTGTGTAGTTCCACGGCATGAGTGCATCGATTTCGCTGCTGGGCCAGCTGTTGGCTATGCGCTCGAGGGTCTGGGTGAGCCAGGCCTGCGGATCGACGTT
>NZ_LWBS01000470.1 GCF_001652265.1 Rhizobium leguminosarum | reverse complement strand
ATGTGATGCGCTATCCGCGCCCACTGCTCGTCCCGAAGGATCAGACGATCCAAAACACCCATGACTGCCTCCAAAAGACAGTCTTGAATCTGATTTGCTCAGCCTTGGAAACCCAAGAGTCCACACTACCTAGTCCGCTTTCGATCATGCAGCGCAACGGAGATTAACATGGTCCAGTCGCTCCAGCTTGGTACGTCCAGCCAGGCAGACGAACGGAATGGCATGCGCCGGCTCAACCGCCTGCCGATCATCGTCGCCATCATCGTCATTGTGCTGTTCGTCGGCGTCGTTGTGATTGGTCTGTCGCTGCGCGGGCTTTCCTTCCATCGTGGCGACATCGAGGGTGCTTCCAATAGCCCTGCGACCAGTTTCGGCGACCAGCTTAAGCGGGGTGTCACGGACGGTATTATCGGTGACCCAGAAAAGCAGGAGGTGTTTCAACCGACACCCGTCTTGGTGGAGAATAAGGAAAAGCAGGAACCGGTCGTCGAGCGCCAACCAACAGACCGACAAGATCGCAGACAAAGGCTCGAATCCGAAGAGGAATGGAAGGCTCGCCTGAAGCGAGAGCAGGATGAACAATATATGCGCGAGGCGCAGCGGCAGCGGATGGCGCGTCTCCAAGCTCGTTCCACGGCGCTCGATTCGCCGCTCAAGGTCGACATCGCCGATGTCGAGAAGGCTGCAAGCTCGACCAATGACACCGGCCACCAGCCGACAAATGCCGTGGCGAACAGCGCCTCGGACCTTTATGCCGCGGCCATGAAATCCGGACTAATGGGACAAAACGTCGATCAGAACGGGCAGACGTCGAAAGAGGATTTCTTCAACCAGGACATCAAGGATCTAGGCTATCTGCCGAACCAGGTCGTGCCGCAGATGTCACCTAATGAATTGAAGCGCGGTTCGGTCATCCCTGCAACATTGATCACCGGCCTCAATTCCGACCTGCCAGGGCGCATTACAGCTCAGGTCAGCCAGAATGTCTACGACAGCGCCACCGGCTATCGCCTTCTCATCCCGCAAGGCGCAAAGCTGTTCGGCCGTTACGATTCCAAGATGTCCTTCGGCCAGGAGCGCGTTCTTGTCGTCTGGACGGATCTCATATTTCCGAATGGGTCTACACTGCAGATCGGCGGCATGGCCGGCACGGACGCCGAAGGATATGGCGGCTTCCAGGACATGGCCGACCGCCATCTCTGGAGGACGTTCGGTTCGGCGGCGCTAGTGGCAATCATCGGGACCGGGATCGATATGTCTATGCCCGAGAGTTCGACGCTCGCGACGCAGGACACCGCCTCGGATGCAGCACGACGTAATTTTGCCGAATCATTCGGCCGGGTAGCGGAGGAGACGACCTCGAAGAATCTGAACGTCCAGCCGACGATTCGCATCCGACCGGGCTACAAGTTCAACGTCCTGGTCGATCAGGATATTGTTTTTCCGTCTGTCTATAGCGGCCGCTAACCAGCTAAAGGATCCTCAGATTTTCGCTTGTCGCTGAACATCGCAAGGTCATTCCGCGCGGCGGCGCAGGTGTGACTAAAAATCTCTACAAAATTCATCGTCTTTAGATCAGAAAGAGTTGAATACTCGGCAGAGGTGAATAGACCTAAGGGATGCAACGAACGTGGATCCGCGCGTAGAAGCAACCGCCGTATGGTCCAATTTGCCAACCGGTACCTCGCGGCGTCAGAACGGCGCCACGAGTGGGAGGCTTGCACCGTCGCAAAAGGAGAAAAGTTAGTGGACGGTGACCTTCGCTCTCTCATCGATATGACAGAAGCCGCGCATGATGAACGGATGATCAAAAGTGCTCTGAAGACATTTGCGCACGCATGTGGCTTCGACCGTTTTGCTTATCTGCAGACTGAGGGGCTGGAAATCCGCACATTCAACTCCTATCCGGAGGAATGGCAGGGCGTTTATCTCGAAAGCCAGTATTCCCGTATCGACCCGGTCGTCACGGAAGCCAAGCGTCGCATGGAAATGTTTTCCTGGACGGCCGACGATTGGCCCGCTCGTGGAACATCCGAACTCAGGCGTTTTCGGGACCAGGCGATCGATTACGGCGTTCGGAGTGGGGTGACTATTCCCGTCGAAGGAAGTTTCGGGTCGACGATGATGCTGACATTTGCATCCTCAGCGCAGACGGCTGACGTTAAAAAGCTGCAGGATGCGCAAAAAGCGATCCGCGCGGTTCTGGCGATCCATTACCGCCTGAAAATCATAGCTGCGAAGACGATTGTCGCTCCGAAACGGTTGCTTTCACCAAGAGAAGCAATGTGCCTCATGTGGGCTGCAAAGGGCAAAAGCGCTCCGGAAACCGCAATGCTGACGGGGATCAACCCGAGGACAGTGCAGCACTACCTTGATAAGGCGCGCGAAAAGCTCGACGCAGCGACCGTTCCGCAACTTGTCGCGATCGCCAAAGATCACGGTCTGGTATGAGCGTCATTCTTCGCCATCTGGGGCAACTTCAGGGATGTAACCAAGCGCATCGATGATTTCCGACAGCGCCTCCTGCTGGGCTTCGGATTTTTTCTGACGTGCGACATACTCATCCTGCAGGCTTTTGAGTACGGCGGCGGAGATCGACGGATCGGTGCTCGCGCGAGTCCATTCCTCATAGACAGCCTCATCGGCGGCTATAAGATGGCGGTGCTCACGGATCGCAGCAACTGCCAGCACCTCTAGTTCTGACTCTTGCATTAAACTGTAGCGAGATGGTCTTTCCCGTTTTTCGTCGTTTATCTCGGACCAGTCTGCGTCGCTCATCCCATTTCTTCCCTAGCGTCTTTCTTTCACCGCTCAACGACCTCGTGAGCACTATACCGTTTAGGCTTTGGATGCACGGCCAGTGATCGTATGCCGTATGTGCTCTCGGGGTGGATGATCGGCCGGACGAGTAATAACATATGGCAGTACGAATCGGAACTATAGTTCCTGGAACGATAATTCCGATTGCGGTTCCTCTCACGTCATGGATCTCAAGGAGGTCATGGCGATTAATCTGCGTCGGATACGTCATGGTAAGCAACTGACGCAGGAGGAATTGGCGCATCGTACAGGCCTGAGCGTGCGCCATATTGGAGCGATCGAGCGCGCCGAGATGTCTGCGACCGTCACCGTCCTTGGTCAGATCGCAGAAGCCCTGAGCGTTGATCCGGCCGAGCTTGTGACGAAATCACGATAACCGGCAAGTCTCGACTGAGCTTGCCCCATCGTACTCTCCTTTTGAAGATGCAGTGATTGGCGGCGAGCCGGTCTTCAAGGAGACGTGGGTGCCGGTGCGAGTGGTTGCCGCTATGAAGAAGCAAGGCGCCAATGCCATAGAGATCGTTGAAGGCTATCCAGCTCTCACGGCGCGCATGGTGGATCTCGCCGAAATCTGGGTAACGGCTCATCCTGCCCGTGGGCGGCCACGAAAGTTGTCGGAGCAGGGACTGAAAGTGAAGTCGGTGAAGCGCTTTCCTCTCGGCAAGGCCGGTACCGAAAAGCCCTCGGGCACGGCTTCGTGAAGTTTCTCGTCGATGAATGCCTGCACACATCGCTCGTGGCGTGGCTCAACATCATGGCCACGATTTCTTTCGCGTCAATTGGCTAAGGTCCATCGGCGAGGCTCGGAAACCACTGAATTTGCGCTTCTCATCCAATCGAGGCAATTATTCGTGGTGAAAGAATTCACAAGGCGAGGGCTTTCTCGACCCCAGAGATTGTGATACAAATCCTAGGATAATAGATCCAATTCTCCGAGCTTTTATATCAATGCCCGGTTCCGTCACGCAACGCCAAATCGCCCGGACCGTGCTAACTGAGCGCGGAATAGCACGTTTGGTCGAACTGCGGAACGCAGGTGTGACGGCTGCCACCATGAGCCGAATGGAACGAGATGGTGAAGTGCTGCGGCTTGCCCGCGGTCTTTATCAACTTCCTGATGCGCAGCTCGACGTCAACCACACCCTGGCGGAGGTTGCCAAACGCGCGCCCAAAGCCGTTATCTGCCTCGTTTCGGCATTGGCGTTCCACGGCCTGACAGATCAGCTCCCCGGACAAATCTGGCTTGCCATAGGCCGTAAGGACTGGGCTCCGAAACTGGACGGCCCCGCTATGCGCATCGTGCGTTTCACAGACAGCCTTCTCAACGAAAGCGTCGAAACCCACGTCATAGAAGGCGTTCCTGTGAGGGTCTTTGGAATTGCCAAGACGATTGCCGATTGCTTTCGCTATCGCAACAAGATTGGCCTTTCGGTAGCGATAGAAGGGCTGCAGGAGGCGCTGCGGCAACGAAGGGCTACTCCTGGCGAAATCGCCAACCAGGCCGAACGCGGTGGCGCCGGATCGGTGATCCGGCCGTATCTCGAGGCGCTGACCGCCAATGGCTAAAGACATCAGAAACGTCGGCGCCTCGGTGCGCGCCCGCCTCTTGCAACTCGCCAAGGCAAGCGGGCAAAGCTTCGATCTGGTCCTTACGCGTTTCGCTCTTGAACGGTTATTGTTCCGGCTTAGCCAGTCGCCCCACGCCGGTCGCTTCGTTCTAAAAGGGGCGATGTTGATGATGAGTTGGTTCGACAATCCGCACCGAGGCACGCGCGACCTCGATCTTTTGGGTTTCGGGGATCCGAGTCCGGACCCGATGCTTGAGACATTTCGGGAAATTCTGGCGCAAGAGGCCGACGATGGCGTTACGTTCGACGCTGATACGCTGCATGTGGATCGTATTCGCGAGGCATTGGATTATGGTGGGCTCAGGCTGCGGGTGATCGCTTCGATCAGCGGAGCCCGGATCAACCTGACGATCGACATCGGTTTTGGCGATGCGCTTGAGCCTGGGGTGGAGGTTTTGGATTATCCTTCCATGCTCGATTTTCCGATGCCGCGGCTTCGGGCCTATGCGCGAGAAACGGTCATTGCCGAGAAGTTCCAGGCAATGGTGATGCTGGGGCGAGTAAACAGCCGCATGAAGGATTTCTACGACATCTGGATCCTCAGCAGGTCTTTCGACTTGGCGATGATCGGCTGGCGCGCGCAATAGCATTACAACCACGGACCAGGCATCTGGAAGCACAGTAAATTTCATGCTTTGGAGTCGCCTAGACTTTGGGTTGGCCGGAACATGCCTCGCCAATGCGAGGTGAACTCAACGCTATTGCTGACCACCGATGCGGGAAAGATCGATCCGTATCCCCGCATGCCTAACATCCTGCATCGTCTCTGGCTGTACGTCTTTTGGCGTCGCTTCCTCGCCATCCACTGACTCGGCGGGACGCGTCTCATCGCTTTGCTGCGGCGCTTCGATGGGTATTCCAGGATCCTCCGCCTGAAACACACTCACGCCCTCGAACTCGCCGGTTTTCCATGCGTAGACTGCATCATCAAAAATCTGCGGGAAGACATCTTTGCTCGTGGGGTTGCCATACCATTTCGCAACGATCCTCAGAACCTTGGCGAACATCGTCGTGCCTTTGCGGAGGTTCTGGCAAGGTTCGACGAAATCAGGCTTCAAATCAGCGGGCTCCTTGACTCCAACCCCAGCAGGAAACTGAGTCAGACCGACTCGGACGACCGCCTGACCAGCGTATTGGCGCATGATCGCCATCGCCTCCTCAGTCGATGTGGCTTTCGGAAGGAGTATTAACCGGCCGCCCGATTTGACAGTGACGGCGAGGGGGTCTTCCGAGCCCGCGGCCGTCACGAATTGCTCGATGATCGCGGGCTTGAGAGAAGGGTCTGCACACTCTTTTATCAGGGCTGCGTCGATCATGGTGTCTCCTGGGCACTCAAGTGTTGAAGGCAATAACAAGCGGCTTGGCGAAGAGCTTTGCCCAAGCCGTGGCGGTAGTCCGCTGGATGGCGACGATAGACGTCCCATCGGTCCACCAACCGTTCCCGACGGCAATGATGAAATCCGGATCGTGCAGCATGGACTGAAGCACCGGCCAGACGATCAGTTGTTCGTAGCAGATCAACGGCGCCCCGCGGCCGGCACCGATCGGAACGACCGGGTTCGCAAAGAAATCCGCCCGGGCGCCGCCGCTCTCCCCAAACCAGGATCGCCACGGCTGCCACATCGAGCCGGGAACCGGCATGCGTTCGCGATAGAGGATGCGGCTGCCCTTCCTGTCGATCGCGACGAGGACATTGTCGTAGCCCCTGGGGTCGACCATCGCGGCGCCGGTGATGACTGTGGCATCATCATCGCTGAAAGCGCCTGTCCAAAACCGCTCCACGGTCGATGTCCAGTAGCCAAGTGCACTTTCCGGCAGCACCACATACCGGGCACCGTCGCTGGTGGCGTTCCGCACCGTTGCGATTATGTCACGCTGGCGTTGAAGACCGGCCTCTCGGCCGAGCGAAGCGCCCAACTCCAGATCGACGCCGCGCCAGGCTTCTGGTAGTTTCGGGTCGGTCCAGGTAGCGGCGGACCACAGCCAAAGGCCTGCAAAGGCGATGGCGACAGCTGGCCAAATGCGGGTTACGAGGCCCGCAAGGCCAGCTGTCATAAGTCCAAGTCCCCACCATCCCCATCCCGGAAACAAAACGCCCGCGGCTGTGACGGGATGCGCCCAGCCCGTGATGCCGAACGGTGGGATGGCCATGATGACGGCCGCAAGGAGATAGCGAGAAGGACGAACGCGCGTGTTCTTTGTCCAGAGAACCGTATGCACGGCAACGAAGCTCAAAGACGCACACAACCAGAGCAAAAGACCCGGCCAAACGTCCGCCGCATAGAAGGTGGCAACGCCTTGCGGCAAACCACGTGATGCGGCCAGTAAATATGCAGCGGAGACAAGTGCTGCCCCCAATCTCGTTTGCGCGAGGGACCATAGAATTGGAAATCCCAGCGCGACGGGTAGAAGCAACACATGGCCGCTCCAGCCCACCACGCCGATCGCGATCGAAGCGAAAATCGGCAGCGCCGGCCGAAGGCAATCACGGGACATAGGTGAACACCTCCTGCGCCAGCCCGAGAATGCCGGAGATCGGCACTGGGCCAAAATATCGGGAGTCGTAGGAGCCTGGGAACGCGGAATGCAGGAAGATAGAATCCGGCGGTACGATGCCACTCGTAAACGGCGTCAACGGCCGGCCTTTTCCATCTCGTAGTGCGAGACTGGAAGAGGAAACCCTCCACCCATCCACGCTCACGCTGACGCCGATTTCGACATTTTGTCCTGCAACGGCAATCACCGTCTTGATCAGCGGCGCGACGCCGCCCGGGCAGAAACCAGAACGAAAATAGCCACGCGCTCGTGCCTCCCGCATTTCCGCGGTAGCCGGTGGGCAGATGAACACCAGATCATTGACAGCAACGGGGCGATGGAGCGGAACGATACGCCATACGCCGAGTGGCTCGCTCGGCGTCAGATTGATGCGGTAGCCGCCGGCGAGGCCGGTGCCGATCGCCAGTATGACCACCAATGCGGCCATAAAAATGATTCCAGCCGCTCGTCGTTGTTGTGCGGTCATCGCCCGCCGCGTTCCAGCTCCCGCGGTCATTTCAGCGAGAGCCCCTGGTTCTTCGTCTGACGCAGCGTCTCGGCCTGCTTCAGCGCTTCGGTAGTACGCTCATGAGAGCCAAGTTGCTGGACCGTGCGCATGGAATTCCACGCGGACTGGACCTCGGCCTTCTGGCCAGCCGTCATGCCCGATGTGACGGTCTCGAAGGTCTTGCCACTCGTGTCTTTCGCGGCCAAAGGCAAGAATGTCCGTTCCCCGAAACGCTCGGACACAGCCTTGGCAAATCCTTCGAGTTCGGCTTTCACCATCTTGTCGGCCAGCGCATACTCGAGGCCGGCTGGAAGATCGTTGCGATCGATCGCATCGCGCACGCGTTCGAGCGTTTGCTTGGCGGCTGAAGATAGCGCCGGGATATCGACCGAAACCTTCAGACGGACTGCGCGCTCCTCTGTCTGGTGTTTCAATTCGGCCTCGGCCCGTTCACGGAGGTACCGTTCAAGATTTCGGGCGAGCGCCGGCACATTGGCGAGCGCTTTTTCCCGGTCCTGCTTGTCGCCACGGCTCGCGAGAAGACCGGTCTTGCCCTTCAGCGCGCCAAAGCTCTCTGGCTCCTCGGCAATCCTTGCCAGGGTGGACTGCGCGACCGACTGGTCCTTCAACATGGTATCGACATTGATCGCCTTGAAGGCAGCTTCCGGCTTCGCGTAGACGAGCTGGAAGCGGGTCGAGACGTCCTCCCATTGTTTCTTGAGGCCGGGATCGGCGGCGAGCTTGTCCTCGACAGCCCGCTCAAGCGATTTCGGGAAGGTGGTGATACCTGATACCATGGGCTTGGCCTCCTTGATTGTGTCCGGGATGGAGTGTTTGTTGCTGCCGCGGACCAGTCCAAGTGCCGCACCGATGGCGGCAAGACGTGCGCCGAGATCGGCGAGCTTTTGTTTCTGCCGGACGGTCCATTCGAGCCGATCGCGAGCGATCGTGCGGGCGACATTCATGAGGTGCAGGCCACGCGCCTCGGCAAAGCGCAAGGCTTGGCCGTAGAACGACGCCTTCTCGTAATCGAGGGTCGTCTCCTTGGCGTTTCGGCGCGACAGGATCAGGACGAGGCCGCCGGATTTCGCGAAGGAGCGACTGCCGAAATAGACGGCGAGATCCTCACGATGGCGCGTCATGGCGACATAGGTGAGATGCCGGTCCAAAGAGAGGGAAGCAAGCACCTTCACCCGGTCGACGGTCGCGCCCTGGCTCTTGTGGATCGTCGTTGCATAGCCGTGATCGAGATTGTTGTAGAAGCGCTGCTCGATCATGACCTGGCGGCGGTGCTCGCCGTCACCAACCTCCACAACAATCCGGCCAGGAGCGGCTTCAAGCACCTTTGCGAGCATGCCGTTCTTGACGCCAAGGCTGCCCTCGTTCTTGAGGAACACGATCTGGTCGCCGGCCGCGAACATGCGGGTTCCGTCCTCGGTCTTGAACGCAAATCCGTCTGCGACGACGCCGCGTTCGATCAGCTTGGCGCGCGCCATATCGTTGAGCATCCGGACGTCGCGGCGAAGGTGTGCGAGGATCAGGCTGGTCTTCGAAGGCTCGTAGTCGCGGTCCCAAGCTGCGATCAGACTTTCGACCGCTTCGTCCTTTAGTCTCAAACCAATCATTCGCCCATGAGCGGTGTAGGTATCGACAGCCTTGCGGACATTGCCACGAGCTAGATCGAGCGAGGCATCGCGCATCCATTGCTGGCGCTGGCGATAGATCGTCTCGAGTTCTGCATAGCCGATGCGATCGGCAGTGGCGCGGAAGGCGGCGCCCGCTTCGATCGGTTGGAGCTGTTCCGGATCGCCGACAAGGACGAGCTTGGCACCGGCCTTGGTTACGGTTTCGACCAACACCGCCATCTGCCGCGACGATACCATGCCCGCCTCGTCCAGCACGAAGACCGTCTTGTGGTCGAGCTGGTTACGGCCCTGATTCCAGCGCAGTTCCCACGACGACAGCGTGCGCGATTGGATGCCCGCTTCCTTCTCCAATCCCTCGGCCGCTTTGCCCGCCAAGGCGCCGCCGACGACACGATAGCCGGCCGCTTCCCACGCCTCGCGCGCCGCCTTCATCATCGTCGTCTTGCCGGCGCCGGCGCGGCCGATGACAGCGGCAATCCGCGAGGCCCCGGCGACATGCTCGATCGCCGTTCGCTGCTCATACGACAGATGGGAATGGCGCGCAAAGGTCGCCTCCAGCACCGCCTCACGGACGCCATGGGAGGCGCGACCAGAGAGCCAAATCGCGCGATTGGCCATCTCAGCTTCAAGCCGGATCATCTCGCGCGTCGTGTACTTCGCGGGTGTCCGAATACCTGTCGCAAAGTTGATCCGCTCGCGTTCGAGCCGGAGCGCTTCCGGACTTCGCAAAATGCGGACCATCAGACTTTGGAACAGAAGGACATCGTCGATATAGCGATACAACACCTTCGCAACATCGCGTTCGTCGAAGACGCTCTTCTCCCGCGTGATCAGGTCGAGCACGATCTCCGGACGGCGCTGGATGCGGCGGGCGTTCTCGCTGCGGCGCTCCTCCTGAAGCTCGATGCGTTCGAGTTTGGGAGTCGAGGTCTCCGACTTGTGGTCGGATTGCTCGGCCTTGCGCTCGATGGCTTTGGCGCCGACGCCGAGGTGAATGGTTGGCTCGAGGTCGATACCCTGCTTTTCGAAGGAACGGCCATCGATGCGGATATCGAGGCCGGCAAGCGCCAGATGCCTATTCTGGCAGGCAAACCAGCCGTCGCGAAACGCATTGAAATCCTCAGTGCTGCCGACCCAAAGCTCATAGACGATCTTGCCGGCATCATTGCGGACCGGCTTGCCGTCCGGGCCGAGGACCGCAACCTTCTTCGAACCAAAGCCATCTTCGGTCAGCGGGCGCAACGTGGTCATGAGGTGGACGTGAGGATTGCCGGGGGCGTCGTGATAGACCCAGTCCGCGACCATACCCTTTGACGTGATGTGCCGCTCCACGAAATCCCGGACCAGCGCAATGTTCTGCGTGGCCGTCAGCTCTATTGGCAGCGCGATGGTGACATCCCTGGCAAGCTGGGCATCGGAGCGCTTTTCGAAACCCTCCACCTTGTTCCAGAAGGCCTCGGATGCGCCGGCGACCGAACGATCGGCAATCATCGAACGCAGCCATTCGGGCGAGTCTGCCGGAATGACGAACTCCTCGTGCAGGAGGCCTTGCTTGCGGGTGTAGTCGATCGTCCGGGCTTCCCGCTCGAACTCCATCTTGGCGCAGTGCCGGTAGGCCGCCGACAGCACGGCGCTGCGGCCGGATCCACGGCCGACGACACTGACGGAGAAATGGGGAACGGCCACGGCGGAATTCCCTCCCGGTTGCGAACGAAATCAAAGGGTTCGTCGGGAGCGGCGGCCCCACCAGGCTCTCTCAGCAACACGTCGCGCCGGCGACGTATAATTGCGCCCTTGGAAGCCGCTCCTTCGGAACGGCCGGGATCATTCCCGAAAGCATCGCCCTTGGCGATTGTAGGATTCACAGTAGTGCGTTCCGCACTCTGTTCGGAAAAACTGGGTTCGAAAGACAAGCTTTCGCACCCAGGGAGACAGACGGACATGAAGAAGCCATCCGCGAAACTTCGCGACGAAATCGCCAAGCTGCAGGAACAGCTCAAGATCGCCGAGACCCGGGAAGCGGAACGCATCGGCCGGATCGCGCTCAAGGCGGGCCTTGGCGAGATCGAGATCGACGAGGCGGAGCTTCAGGCAGCGTTTGAGCAACTGACCAAGCGATTTCGCGGAGGGCAGGGCGCTACGGCCGGAAAAGAAAGGGGAGGGGCAGCCGTCGTCTCGCAGCAAACCGCGCCGGTCACGTCTGGCGCGGGCGCGGGCAGCGCTGGCGAGGCTTGAACGCATGGCGAGGACGATGACATCCGACGCCCGCAAGAAGGACACGCGGGAAAAGATCGAGCTCGGCGGACTGATCGTCAAGGCCGGTCTGCGCTACGAGAAGCGAGCGCTGTTGCTGGGCGCGCTGGTCGATGCAGTGCGCCGCGTCAAGAGTGACGATACTGAGCGGTCCAGGCTCACGGCAATCGGCGTGGAGGCCTTCGGCAATGACGATCAATAGGATTGCGCTCGCCGTCATGCCTGCGGCGTTGATGATCCTGGTCGTCATCGGAATGACCGGGATCGAGCAGTGGCTTTCCGGTTTCGGTAAAACCGAGGCCGCGCGACTGGCATGGGGGCGGGCGGGCATCGCATTGCCCTATGTCGCCGGTGCGGCGATCGGAGTTCTGTTGCTGTTCGCGAGTGCCGGCTCGATCAACATCAAGCAGGCAGGTTGGGGCGTCGTCGTGGGATCGAGTGGGACAATCCTGGTCGCAGCAGTCCGCGAAACAATGCGCCTTTCCTCTTTCATGAAAACGGTACCCGCCGACAAGACAGTCTTGGCCTTTCTCGATCCGGCAACGTCGATCGGAGCGAGTGCGGCGCTATTATGTGCCTGCTTCGCACTCCGCGTCGCGCTCGTCGGCAATGCGGCATTCGCAAGGGCCGAGCCGAAGCGCATTCAGGGCAAGCGGGCGCTCCATGGCGAAGCGGATTGGATGAAACTGACGGAAGCAGCAAAGCTGTTTCCCGATGCCGGTGGTATCGTCATCGGCGAGCGCTATCGGGTCGACAAGGACAGTGTCGGGAGCCAAGCGTTTCGCGCCGACAGCGCTGAGACGTGGGGCGCCGGCGGCAAGTCGCCGTTGCTGTGCTTCGATGGCTCGTTCGGCTCGTCGCACGGGATCGTCTTTGCCGGTTCCGGTGGCTTCAAGACGACGTCGGTGACGATCCCGACGGCGCTCAAATGGAGCGGCACGCTGATCGTGCTCGATCCTTCGAACGAGGTCGCACCGATGGTCTCCGTGCATCGCGGCGGAGCCGGGAGGGATGTATTCGTCCTCGATCCAAGGAAGCCTGACATCGGTTTTAACGTGCTGGACTGGGTCGGTCGTTTCGGCGGGACGAAGGAAGAGGATATTGCCTCGGTCGCCTCATGGATCATGAGCGACGGTGGAGGCGTGCGTGGTGTCCGTGACGACTTCTTTCGCGCATCGGCGCTGCAACTGCTGACAGCGCTGATCGCCGATGTCTGCCTGTCCGGTCACACGGACGGGCACGACCAGACGCTTCGGCAGGTACGCATGAATCTATCGGAACCTGAGCCGACATTGCGCAAGCGGCTGCAAGACATCTACGACAATTCGGGCTCGGATTTTGTGAAGGAAAACGTCGCAGCCTTCGTCAACATGACGCCGGAAACTTTCTCCGGCGTCTACGCCAACGCGGTCAAGGAAACACACTGGCTTTCCTATCCGAACTACGCGGCGCTAGTATCGGGAAAGAAGTTCGCGACCAACGAGATCGCGGCCGGCAATACGGACGTCTTCATCAACATAGACCTCAAGACATTGGAGACCCATTCCGGTCTTGCGCGCGTCATCATCGGCTCGTTTCTGAATGCGATCTACAATCGCGACGGACAGATCAAGGGGCGCGCCCTGTTTCTCCTCGATGAGGTCGCGCGCCTCGGCTACATGCGGATCATAGAGACGGCGCGCGATGCCGGTCGCAAATACGGCATCACGCTCACGATGATCTATCAGTCGATAGGCCAGATGCGCGAAACCTATGGCGGCCGCGACGCGGCAAGTAAGTGGTTCGAGAGTGCCAGCTGGATTTCGTTTGCCGCGATCAATGATCCCGAAACCGCCGATTACATCTCCCGACGCTGCGGCATGACCACGGTCGAGATCGACCAGGTGAGCCGGAGTTTCCAGGCAAAGGGATCATCGCGGACACACTCGAAGCAGCTCGCTGCCAGACCACTCATTCAGCCCCATGAAGTTCTGCGCATACGTGCCGACGAACAGATCGTCTTCACCGCAGGAAACGCGCCGCTCCGATGCGGACGAGCCATCTGGTTCCGGCGCGACGACATGAAGGCATGCGTCGGCACGAACAGGTTTCACATGATCGGGGATACGCCAAAGTCTGCATGATCCAAGCCGGCGCGCGGTGCAACCGAGCAAGGCTGATCCAGAAAAATGAAGAGTATCGGAGAAATCAGCATAGCGACGCCCGACGGGCGAGATTTCGGGAATTCTCGTCGTGCGATGGGTGGGAAACAGGGCAGCCGCAGGAGCCTCAACATAGTGGCCCGAAGGGGAGGCGGGATCGACTGCCCCCGCCCGTCGCTCACCATTTTGCAGGCCACACCGCAGCCCGGAGCCAAGCTCCTCCGTAAACGCAGATGAAACCGGGTCCGACATAGGCTGAGGCGAAACGAGGGGATCGGAAAGTGGCGAAATCAAATGTGATTCCGTTTAGAAAGCCGCCGAAGGCCGGAGGCGGTCGGGACCGGCAGCGCGCGGGTGGAGGACTGCTGAGATCTGGGCGGAACAGATGGCGTAAACGCTCGACGGCAGTTCTATGCACCGTAATCATTGCTGTTGGGGGTTGGCTTGCCTATGGCGGCGCCGACGTTCTCCCCGATCTCGCCACTTTGGCCAAGAAACCGACGACGGATTCATTGTCGACCGCATTTTCGATCTGCGACGGAAGCCATCGAGCAAACTGCGTCGTCGACGGCGACACATTCTGGTTCAACGGCGAGAAAATCCGCATCGCCGACATCGATACGCCTGAACTCAGCCCGCCCCGGTGCGAGGCGGAACGGATAAAGGGTGAGGCGGCAAAATCCCGCCTGCTGACGCTGCTCAACGCTGGAAAATTCTCGCTAGCGGCCGGGTTCCGTGACGAAGACAAATATGGACGCAAACTGCGAACCGTATTTCGTGCAGGCAATTCGCTGGGCGATGCCTTGATCAAGGAAGGGCTTGCCCGATCATGGGATGGTGCCCGACACGGCTGGTGCCAGGGCGGGTGACAGCCATCATCACCTTCCCTGCACGGGAGAGGGATAGGGGCTTGGGGAAAGGGAGGAGGGAACCGTCCCCTTTCTCCATGGGAGGAAGTTTGAAGGAGGGGCATTGCCCTTCCTTCATGGGGTGAGATTGAGAGGGGCGGCAGAGCCCCCCTTTCATAGCCGCTCCGCTCGGTCGATCCGGCTGGAGGGGCTCATGTGAATAGGCAAAGACCAGAGGCGACAAGCGGCCTCTGGTCTCGACCTCAGTCGCTCGGATCGAAAGGCTCTTTGTCCTCAAGGCCGATGTGCCATCGTTTGTCGGACCACCGCGACGGGAGGTAGATCTCATCACCGCCGAAGTGCGCAATGATGATCTCGCTGGCCTCGTGGAACAAACCGAAATCGACCTTGTTGTCGACTGCCCAAAGCAGCGCTGCAGACAGAAACTCCCGCGAGATATCGGCGGGAAGATGCACTTCCGCATCGAAATTTCGGCGCAGTCGTTCAAGCCAATCCGGCTGTTGATCCGGCCGCTTCTGATCTTCTTCCACCACACGAGCGAATTGATGCTTTGTCATCAGAGTCTCCTTTTCGTTTTCTGACGAAAGGTGTCGGCACCGTAGTCCGTGAGGGGTCAGGGACCGCGGAACGCGGCCGCCCTGCGGCGAGCGGAGGAACCGATTTTCTCTGTGCCGCTTGCGGCGTTGGGAAAATTGGAGGGGCCGCGATGTCCTTGAAGCCGGAGTGCGACCTGAAAGTCGCATGAATCTCTGTTTCGAGAGGAGAACACGTGATGTGAACTTTACGAAACCGACCGTTCCATCGGTCGTTCCCTACCCGAACATGCGAAGTTGGCAACGACTCC
>NZ_LWBS01000469.1 GCF_001652265.1 Rhizobium leguminosarum | reverse complement strand
AGGCCGTCTGTAATCTCGTCACGCGAAGTCGTCGCCATCTCTGCGAGCCGCCGCGACGACGCCGAAAACAATGCGATCATCTCCTCGCCCGCTTAACCTAGCGCATATGAGGGTTAGGGTGAGGGGCCGATGTTTTTCGAGACGGCGCCACATCGCCGCGCGGACAAAGGTGAGCTCGACCCGAGAATCCATGCCGCAAGCACCCCGTTCGTGCTGACAGGCAACGGCATCCGGCCGAAGCCGAACATCACCCCGAAATCTTCGAAAAATCTGCAACCGTTCCCGTTGCCTCGCGGATCAGCCGCAGCAGGGCGAGACGGTTGGCGCGGATGGCGGCGTCCTCGTCGTTGACCAGCACGTCTTCGAAGAAGCGGTCGACCGGGCCGCGCAGCTTGGAGAGCGCTTCCATCGCCGAGCGGAAATCCTCCCCGGCGACGGCGTCCGAGGCATCCTTCGAGGCACCGGAGATTGCGGCGAACAACTCCTTCTCGGCATCGAGCGTCAGAAGCGCCTGCGAAACGCCATCGGCGATCACGGTGCCCTTCTTTTCCTCGGCGGCGAGCAGCTGCGTCGCCCGCTTCGTGCCGGAAAGCAGGTTCTTGCCGTCTTCCGAGGTGATGAAGGCTGTCAGCGCTTCGACGCGGCGCGCCACCATCAACAAGTCGTCGGCTTCAGGCGTCAGCACGGCGTCGATCAAATCGTGGCGGGCGCCCTGGTCGCGCAGATAGACCTTGAGACGGTCGTGGAAGAAGGAGAGCAGGTCGCCATCCCTGGTCGTTGCCAGCAGCGGCAGACGGATCCTTCGCTCCAGCAGGATCCTGACGACACCGAGGGCCGCCCGCCGCAGAGCAAACGGATCTTTCGACCCTGTCGGCTTTTCATCGATCGCCCAGAAGCCGATCAGCGTATCGAGCTTGTCGGCAAGGGCGATCGTGATCGCCACTCTGTCCTCCGGCACGCGGTCCGACGGACCCTGCGGCTTGTAGTGATCCTCGATCGCTGCGGCAACGGAGGCATCCTCACCCTGCAGCACCGCATATTTGCGGCCCATCAAGCCCTGCAGTTCCGGGAATTCCCCGACGGCCTCAGTGCGCAGATCGGCCTTGGCGAGCACGGCGGCCCGATCGACGAGGGCCGCGTCGGCGCCGGTGATATCAGCCAATTCCTTGGCCAGCGTGCGGACGCGGGCGACGCGCGCGCCCTGTGTGCCGAGTTTGGCATGGAAGGTCACGTCGAGCGCGTCGAGCTTGGCCATGCGCTGGTCGAGCGGCTTCTTGATGTCGAGGCCGAACTTTGCCGCCGAAGCCGTCAGCGTATCGAGATCCGGCAGATTGCCTTGGTCGCGCTTCCAGAAATGCAGCGCATCCGAAAGCCGGGCCCGCACCACCTTGCCGTTGCCGTGGACGATTTCCTTGCCGCCATCGCTCGCCTGGATGTTGGAAACCAGGATGAACTTGTTCGATAGCGTTTCGCCACCCTGCGCCCGCGTCACGAAGCATTTCTGGTTGGTCTTGATCGTCAGCCGGATGATTTCGGAGGGGATCGAGAGATAATCCTCCTCGAAGCTGCCCATCAGCACCTGCGGCCATTCGACGAGGCCGGAGACTTCCTCCAGCAGGCCTTCGTCTTCCACCAGTTCCAGCCCGTTGGCAAAGGCGATATCGCGGGCGTCGTGCAGGATGATGTCTTTGCGCCGCTCGGCATCGAGGATGACCTTCGCCTTTTCCAGGTTCGCCGCATAATCGTCGAAGCGCCGCACCGTGATCGCCTCGGGCGCGTGGAAGCGATGGCCGTAGGTGATATTGGCAGCGGTGATGCCGTCGATCTCGAAGGGGATGACGGTGGTCTCCTCATGCTCCGGGCCGAAGGTGCAGACGATCGACTGCAGCGGCCGCACCCAGCGCAGCGCGCCGGGCTTCGACGAGGCCTTGCCCCAGCGCATCGATTTCGGCCAGGGAAAATCGCGGATGATGCCGGGCATCACATCGGTAACGATCTCTTCCGTCGCACGGCCGGGCTTGGAAATGACCGCGACGTAGAAATCGCCCTTCTTCGGATCGCTCACCACCTGCGCTTCGGAGACTGAGGAAAGGCCGGCGCCGCGCAGAAAACCTTCGATCGCCTTCTCGTTGGCGTCGGTGCGCGGTCCCTTGCGTTCCTCGCGTACATCGGCGGAGCGGGCCGTCAGGCCATGGATGTCGAGCACAAGCCGCCGCGGCGTCCAATATTCGCGTGCGCCCTCGTAGGAAAGACCCGCTTCGACAAGCGCATCGGTGACGAGCTTCTTCAGGTCGCCGGCAGCCTTGCGCTGCATGCGGGCCGGAATCTCTTCGGAGCGGAGTTCGAGAAGAAGGTTTGGCATGTCAATCTTTTCCTTGCGCCCGCGGGCAGGGCGATCCAAAAACGTTGCTTCTGCTATCAAAGAATGCCGCATCTGCACAACCGCAAAAACGGACGAGAGCGATGGGGTGGGGCAACCGGCGGGCGTGTTGCCGTGTGGCCCCCTCATCTGCCTGCCGGCATCTTCTCCCCGAGGGGAGAAGGGATATGCCGCACTGCTTTCCTCCATCACAAACGGCAGCGGCAAGAATGGATCGCTGCCGCAACTCCCCTTCTACCCATCGGGGAGAAGGTGCCCGGCAGGGCGGATGAGGGGGCCACGCGGCAACACGCCGATGGATCCCTCAATCCAATAACTTCCGCTGTGGAAACCACAGTCGGGCATTGCCTTGCCGCTTTTCGCCGCTATGGTCCCGCCACCTCTGTCGAAACAGGAAATCCCATGGCCGCAGACCTCCGTTTTCTCGCAGCCCGCATCTCGGCCGAAATCAGCGCCCGGCCCGAACAGGCCAAAGCCGCCATCGAGCTGCTCGACGAGGGCGCAACCGTGCCCTTCATCGCCCGCTATCGCAAGGAAGTGACGGGCGGGCTGGATGATACGCAGCTGCGCAATCTCGCCGAGCGGCTGGTCTATCTGCGCGAACTCGAAGCCCGGCGCGACGCGATCGTCGAATCGATCACCGGCCAGGGCAAGATGACCGACGAGCTGATGGCCAAGGTCGCAGGCGCCGAAACCAAGGCCGAGCTTGAAGATCTCTATCTGCCCTACAAGCCGAAGCGCCGCACGCGGGCCGAAATCGCCCGTGAACGTGGCCTCGGCCCGCTCGCCGAGACGATCCTTGCCGACCGCGCCAGGGAACCGGCGGTGCTGGCCGAAGGCTTCGTCACCGCTGATGTGCCCGATGTGAAGACGGCGCTCGAAGGCGCGCGCGACATCGTCGCCGAAGGTATTGCCGAAAACGCCGACCTGCTCGGCAAGCTGCGCGCCCATATGCGCCAGGCTGCGCTGCTGAAGGCCAAGGTCGTCGACGGCAAGCAGGCGGCGGGCGAGAAGTTCTCCGATTATTTCGACCATTCCGAACGCTGGGCGACCGCCCCCGGCCACCGCGCGCTCGCCATGCTGCGCGGCTGGAACGAGGAGGTGCTGACGCTGACGATCGAGGCCGACGTCGAGACCGCCTCTCCGAACAAGCCGGTCGAACGCATGATCGTGGCCGCCTACGAGATCGGTACCAGCCGTCCCGGCGACCGCTGGCTGATGGAGGTCGCAAGCTGGACCTGGCGCGTCAAGCTTTCCATGTCGCTCTCGCTCGACCTGATGCGGGAACTGCGCGAAAGGGCAGAAGAGGAGGCGATCCATGTCTTCGCCCGCAATCTCAAGGACCTGCTGCTGGCCGCACCCGCCGGCTCGCGCGCGACGATGGGTCTCGATCCCGGCATCCGCACCGGCGTCAAGGTCGCCGTCGTCGACGGCACCGGCAAGGTGGTGGCGACATCGACCGTCTATCCCTTCCAGCCAAGGAACGACGTGCGCGGCGCCCAGGTCGAGCTCGCCTCGCTGATCCGCAAGCACAATGTCGAGCTGATCTCAATCGGCAACGGCACCGGCAGCCGCGAAACCGAAAAGCTGGTGGCCGACATGCTGGCCGAGTTGCCGGCGCCGAAGCCGACCAAGGTCATCGTTTCGGAAGCCGGCGCCTCGATCTATTCCGCCTCGGCGACCGCAGCGGCGGAGTTTCCCGATCTCGACGTGTCGCTGCGCGGCGCCGTCTCCATCGCGCGGCGCCTGCAGGATCCGTTGGCCGAACTCGTCAAGATCGAGCCGAAGTCGATCGGTGTCGGCCAGTATCAGCATGACGTCGACCAGCAGAAGCTGTCGCGTTCGCTCGACGCGGTGGTGGAAGATGCGGTGAATGCCGTCGGTGTCGATCTCAACACCGCGTCTGCGCCGCTGCTTTCCCGCGTCTCCGGCCTCGGTCCGTCGATTGCCGACGCCATTGTCCGTCACCGCGACAGCGAAGGCCGTTTCGAGAGCCGGCGGGATCTGTTGAAGGTCGCGAGACTCGGCGGCCGCACCTTCGAGCAATGCGCCGGCTTCCTGCGTATCCCCAACGGCAAGGAGCCGCTCGATGCCTCCTCGGTGCACCCGGAGGCTTACGGCGTCGCCAAGAAGATCGTCGCCGCCTGCGGCCGCGATCTGCGCGCGCTGATGGGCGATAGTGCCGTCTTGAAATCTGTTGATCCGCGCCAGTTTATCGACGAGAAATTCGGCCTGCCGACGGTCAGGGACATCATCTCGGAGCTGGAAAAGCCTGGCCGAGACCCGCGTCCGAGCTTCAAGACCGCGACCTTCGCCGAGGGCGTCAATGAAATTTCCGACCTGACGCCTGGCATGGTGCTGGAAGGCACGGTGACCAATGTCGCCGCCTTCGGCGCCTTCGTCGATATCGGCGTGCACCAGGATGGTCTGGTACATGTGTCCCAGCTTGCCGATCGCTTCGTCAAGGATCCCCACGAGGTCGTCAAGGCGGGCGATGTCGTCAAGGTGCGGGTTGTCGAAGTCGATGCCAAGCGCAAGCGCATCGGTCTTTCCATGCGACGCGACGATAGTTCATCGGCGCCGCCGCCGCGTGGTGATTCTCGTCCAAACCAAGGGTCGCGGCCGCAGAACGAACGCCGGCCCGCGGCTCAGAAACCAGGAAGCCAGGGCGCATTCGGCGCGGCACTTGCCGAAGCCATGAAGCGAAAATAAGGGTTTAGGCGGCATTTCGGCAAAAATGCAACAGTTTGGCAGCGTTCTGAACGGAGTGCTAAATCCGGCGCTTGTAAGGCGAAAGAGAGCTATTAAGTTGATGTGACCATCCTGTCACATTTGCGAGGCGTGCATGGCGTCGGCATTCTTATCGATCGTCCAGCAAATCGTCGGCAAGGGTTCATTGAAACTTACCCTTGCCAATGGCGAAACCCACACTATCGGCGACGGCACGGGTGAACCCGTTGTCGCCCGCCTTGCCGATCAGGAGGCCGAGGACGCCATCCGGCGCGACCCGACCATGAAGCTCGGCGAAATGTACATGCAAGGCCGGTTCATTCTCGAACAGGGCAACATCTACGATTTCCTGTCGCTGGTGAAGCAGAACACCACCAATGAAATCTTCGATTTCAAGATGGCGGCACTGCTCCTCGGCCGCATTGCCTGGCAGCAGCTGAAGAGCCGCGTGCCGGTCAATCGCAACAAGCACAATGTCGCCCATCATTACGACCTGTCGGCCAAGCTCTTCGATCTTTTCCTCGACAAGGACTGGCAATATTCCTGCGCCTATTTCGAACCCGCCGGCATCAGTCTCGACGAGGCGCAGCTCGCCAAGAAGCGCCATATCGCCGCCAAGCTTCTGCTCGAGCCGAACCAGCGCATCCTGGAGATCGGCTCCGGCTGGGGTGGCATGGGCATGTACCTGACGGAGGCGACCGAAGGTGCCGAGTTCACCGGCATCACGCTGAGCGAGGAGCAGCTCAAGGTCTCCCGTACGCGCGCCGAAAAGCGGGGCCTTGCCGACCGGGTGCGATTCGAACTGCAGGACTACCGCACCATGACGGGCAGAAAGTTTGACCGCATCGTCTCGGTCGGCATGTTCGAGCATGTCGGCATCGGCCATTACGGCAATTTCTTCCGCAAGGTATCGGATCTCCTCGACGACAACGGCGTCATGGTGCTGCATTCGATCGGCCGCCCGAAGCCGAGCTTCGCCACCAATGCCTTCATCGAGAAATATATCTTCCCGGGCGGCTACATCCCGTCCGTCGGTGAGGTCGTGCCGCCGCTTGAAAAGGCCGGGCTGCTGGTCAAGGATATCGAGATCCTGCCGCTGCATTATGCCTATACGCTGCGCCATTGGCGCGAGCGTTTCGTGGCACGCAAGGCCGAAGCGGTGGCGCTTTACGACGAGCAATTCTTCCGCATGTGGGAATTCTATCTGGCGGGTTCCGAAATGGGCTTCCGCTGGGACGAACTCTTCATCCTGCAGATCCAGATCGCCAAGAACCAGTTCGCCGTTCCCGACAATCGCAATTACATTGCCCGCAACGAAGCCAAGCTGAAGGAATTCGAGGCGAGGCGCGCCCCGCTGGAAAAGGTGACGTTCTGACCCCCGCTTCCGCTGGCGGTTTTGCCGAGGAACCGGCTATCATGAAAGGACGTGCCGATGAGCAATGCGTTTCCCGAGATCTACCTGGTCCGCCACGGTGAAACCGAATGGAGCCTGTCCGGGCGCCATACCGGACGCAGCGATATTCCCTTGACGGCGAACGGCGAGGCCGCCGCCCGCAAACTCGCCGACCGGCTGGCGGGCCTTACCTTCTCCGCCGTCTGGTCGAGCCCGTCCGAGCGGGCCCGCAAGACCTGCACGCTCGCCGGATTCGGATCGGGCGCGGTGATCAAGGACGATCTCGCCGAATGGGACTACGGCGCTTATGAAGGCATTACCACCAAGGCGATCCTGGCGGAGCGGCCCGGCTGGCAGCTCTTTCGCGACGGCTGCCCGAATGGCGAGTTTGCCGCCGATGTCGGCGCCCGCGCCGACGCCGTCATCCATGCGCTTCGCCAAGCGACCGGCACCATCCTGATCTTCTCCAGCTCGCATTTCCTGCGCGTCCTCGCCGCCCGCTGGCTCGGCCTTCCGCCGGAAGGCGGCGCGCATTTCTCGCTCGATACGACGAGTATCAGCGTGCTCGGCTACGAGCACGATCTGACCGAACCGGTCATCCGCCGCTGGAACCAGAGATAGGGAAGCAGCGGGAGCGGCTTTGCGGAATTCGATAGCAGATGCCACCAGCCGTGTGGCCCCCTCATCCGGCTGCCGCCACCTTCTCCCCGGGGGAGAAGAGGCAGCAAGGCGCGCCGTCACTACCAAACGAACCCGCCTGCTCAACGGCACTCCATCCAACGGGGTCGGTGACGAAGCGGCATTTTCCCTCTTCTCCCCTCGGGGAGAAGGTGCCCGTAGGGCGGATGAGGGGGCCGCACGGCACGACTTTCATGAGCGCTCTTTGTTTCACCGTGGTTAACATTGGGGTAACGAGATCAGGATAAATGCAGCGAGCGCCGCCCTCCGCGGCTTTGTTTTTGCGTTTTCTGGAGTGCGGACGTGTCTCATCGATCAGTCGTATCGATCTGTCTGGCTATTGCCATTTCATCTCTAGGTTCGGCGGCCGCCGCGCAGGAAAGCGGTCAGCACTTCTGGTCCGGCGACTGGTATCTGAGCGTCGGCGTCGCCGGCTTCTCCGCCCCGAAATTCGAGGGCTCGTCGCACAACGAATTCAAGTTCAGCCCGCTGATCTCGGTTGGCCGCCAAGGCGCCGGCCAGCGTTTTTCCTCGCGCAACGACAATCCTTCTTTCGCCCTCATTGACAAGGGTGCCTTCCGTGCCGTCGCGCGATGACAGCGACGGCAGCGAGCTGAAGGGCTTGAAGAAGGTCAAATGGGGCGCGGAAGCCGGCGCTTTCCTAGAAGTTTACCCGACCGATTTCCTTCGCGCCCGCGCCGAAGTCCGTCAGGGCATCCGCTCGCATGACGGCATCGTTGCCGATCTCGCGGTCGATGCCTTCACCGATATCGCACCCGACCTGCAACTATCAGGCGGTCCGCGCGCGACCTTCGCCACCAGCGGCTACTACGACGCTTATTACGGCGTCAACGCCAAGCAGGCGGCGGCAAGCGGCCTTGATCCTTACAAGCCGTCGTCAGGTATCCAGTCCTATGGCGCCGGCACGGCGCTCACCTGGAAGGCGACGGAAAACCTCTCGGCCAGTTCCTTCCTCGAATATAAGCGGCTGGCAGGTCCCGCCGCCGACAGCAGTCTCGTACGCGAGCGCGGCTCGAAGAACCAGGTCCTGGTCGGGGTCTCGGCGACCTACAAGTTCAATTTCTCACTGCAGTGATTGACGGCGCCGCGGGCCTTTCCGGATATGCGGCGCTGTAACACTTTGAATTGGCATATAACTTCATGCCTGGATCGATTCCGGTCTGAGGAATGATGCAAGTGGCATTGCAATGCTTCTTGACCGGATCGGCGGCCCGCCGCTAGATGAGCGGCATGCACGATACCGGCGATTTCAACGATCGCGTCTCCGACGCACCTTCCGATAACTGGGTCTACCGGATCCTGCCGCCATGGCTTTGGCCCTACGCGCAGCTCGCACGCTGGGATCGCCCGATCGGCTGGCAGTTGCTGATGTGGCCGTGCTTCTGGTCGGCAACACTTGCCGCCAATGCGGCGATCGGTGAGGGGATCTATTCCGGCAGTGTGCTGGTGTCTCACCTGTTCCTCTATTTCATCGGCGCCGTCGCCATGCGCGGCGCCGGCTGCACCTATAACGATCTCGTCGACCACCAGATCGACATGGAAGTGGCGCGCACGCGGTCGCGTCCGCTCCCCTCCGGCCGCGTCACCCGCCGACGGGCGAAGATCTTCATCGGCTTGCAGGCGTTGGTCGGCCTCTTCGTGCTGCTACAGTTCAACTGGCTCAACGTCTTCCTCGGCGTACTCTCGCTCGGGATCGTTGCGTTTTATCCCTTTGCCAAACGCTTCACCGACTGGCCGCAATTTTACCTCGGACTTGCCTTCTCCTGGGGCGCGCTGATGGGCTGGGCCGGCATTTTTGGCAGCCTCTCCTTTGCTGCCATCCTGCTCTACGCCGCCTCCGTCGCCTGGACGATCGGTTATGACACGATCTATGCGCATCAGGACAAGGAGGATGACGAGCTGATCGGCGTCCGCTCCACTGCGCGCCTGTTCGGCGACGGGACGCGGCAATGGCTGATCGGCCTTTATGGACTGACGCTGGTGCTAATGTTTATCGCTTTCGCTCTCGCCGGCGCCAATCTCATCGCTTTCCTGGCCTTGCTCGGTGCGGCCGGCATGTTCGCCTGGCAGATCGTCCGGCTCGATATCAACGATGCCGACCAGTGCCTGGCGCTCTTCAAATCGAACAACCGCGTCGGCCTGATCATCTTCTTCGGCCTCTTCATATCGCTGCTCTTCGCCATTCCCTGATTGGGACGGACCGGGCGCGGGTGCCTGTCTCCAGATCGGAGGACTGGTCTAGCAGGCATTCGTGTTGTGCCCTATGGCAGATGGAAGCCATGCCTTGATCTGTTGATCCGTGAGGTTAGCACCGCACAACATAGTCGCTAGACGGCAGCCTTTCAGGGCAGATGCCTTCGCAAGAATAGCAGCGAGCCCCGCCGCTCCGGCGGGTTCGACGAGACGCTTCCATGTGTCATGAGCAAACCGCATTGCATCGAGAAGCTGATCGTCATCCACGAGAACGACGTCATCGATCGTGTCTTTAAGCCAGCCGACGGCCGACGGGACGGGAATCCGCACAGCAATTCCATCGGCAATCGTGCGTGCCTCCGGCGTTGAGATCACGTCATCCGCATTGTAGGAGAGAGCCATGCACGGTGCGCCCTTTGCGGCGACGGCGACGACCCTTGTTCGCGGTGATCGTGATTTGAACCAGCATCCTATTCCGGCCGCCAGAGCACCGTTGCCAAGCGGAATGAAAACGGCATCGATATCTTCGACCTCTTCCGTCAGCTCCGCCGCAATCGTTCCTGCCCCTTCCGCAATGGCGGCACTCGCTCCGTCCTCGACGAACCGCAGCTTCCGTTCGGCGGCGTAGATTTTGGCGGCCTCCTTTGCAGCGTCAAAATCTTCTCCGGCGAGAAAGACCTCCGCCCCAAACCTGCGCATGGCTTCGATCTTCAACGGATTGGCGTTGATACTGGCGAACACGATCAGAGATCGCCCATGCCGCGCCGCATTGTAAGCAAGCCCCTGGCCGAAGTTCCCGGCCGATGCCGTGACCAGAGGAGCTCTGTCGCCAACGAGCTCGGCGAGAAAATACCCCGTCCCGCGCCCCTTGAAGCTGCGGATGGGATTTTCCGTTTCGTCCTTGGCGACGAGCGACAGCGCGAGCCTATCGGAACGCAACACATTGGTGTTCAGGAAAATCGGATCGATCTTGTTGCGCGCATCGTCGATTTTGGCGGCTGAAAGAGGTGTTTGTTTTGCCATGGGCAGATGATAGGAATTTGCGGCGCGGAAAAACCGCGCTCATGATAAATTTATAGCGGAATTTCCGCTTATGGGCCTGGTTATACGCTGTGGACGATATTGATCGAACTATCCTGTCGATGCTGCAGGAGAATGCCGACATTCCCGGCAAGATCATTGCGGACGCGGTCAATCTCTCACCCTCGGCCGTCGAACGGCGCATCAGCAAACTGAAGCGGGATGGGATCATCGAGAAGATCGTGGCGGTGGTCAGTCCGAAAGCCGTTGATCGCACGTTGTCCGTTCTGGTTGAGCTCGAAATCCAGAACGAACATCGACACGCGTTGGAGCAATTCCAGCGATGGTTGGACCGTGCGCCTGAAGTTCAGTCATGCTGGTATGTCACCGGCGACATGGACTATGTCCTGCTCGTGGCCGTCCGCAATCTTGAGGAATACAATGCCTTCATTGAGCGGCTTATGGGTGAGCAACAGGCGCTCGTGCGAAAATACAAGAGCCTGATCGCACTCAAAACGGTCAAGCACGGATTGGGACTTTCCGTCCTTGAATGAGAGGCTTTTCACTGGTGTGGCCACCGCAGTGATCCTGTCAAAATTCATCCTGCGGTGCCAATCGAGATTAAAGCGACTGTTTGGCGGCCGACCTCGACAGCGTCGCAGAAACGGGCATTCCGCGACAGATGCGTGCGCAGAATGCCCGGCAATGATATGTCCGGTGTAGCGATTTCGCTCAATTGCGGGCGATGATTTCCTTGCCTTCGATCTTCATGGCGACGCCCAGCCGGCCGGTGGTGCGGCGCACGAGGAAGCGCGGACGGCGATTGGCGAAGTAGGAATGACGGCGGCGCGGCTTGAGATCGCTGGTGCGTAAGGCCCCGATATGGTCTTCGAGCGGCCGGGCGACACCATCGGCTTCGACCATCAGCATCGGAATGCGGAAGGCTTCGGACCAGCTGCGCCAGTCGGCAGCGATGTCGCTGAGATCATGGGCGACGAGCAGCGGAATGCAGAGCTCCGGATCGGTGTGATGGAGTTCGAGGGTTACGGTGACATCGCCGTCGCCATGGTCGATGGCGCGGGCGGCGACACCCTTGAAAACGCGCTTCGGCAGCGCAATCGAGAGCGGCAGGCCGCTGGAGGGGAGGACCTTGCGCAGGACCGCACCGCGTTCGTCTATCGTGATATTGACGTCATCCGAACAATCGTGGATGGCGTAGCTGACCTGCTGGGGAAAGCGGGACGGATCGAGGCGCAACGTCGTGCCAGCCCAAGCGGGCTTCATAACGGGATTGTTCATTTCATTCTACCCTTGTCTTACCTGAGAGCCGATTTCCGGTCTTCTCCTTGGGACTTTTCGTCCTCTATGGCCGACAATAGGCAGCCGCCGTTCCGTACAGCTTAAAAATTGCGGTTAAGAAAACTTTGCCTCCTCTGATGGTTATCAAAACCGAATCCGGCAGGGTTTCCGGAAGGTGAACGGTGTGGTGTCCTGAAATGATGCATCCAGAAGTAAGCCTCAGGTAAGCTTTCCATGGCAAAATGTGCTCACCAGCAGTTCGTCTTTCTTTTAGAAATTTGGGTGAAAAGGGCGCTTTTCATGATCTCGGCTTCCCTCGCTTACACGATCCTGTCGCGGGATATGACGTCCAGCCTCAACAAGGTTGCGTCGCAGGCGACGGTCAAGAAGGATGCTCAGTACTACGCCGACCATATCAACAAGGTCGAAAACGTCGACGACTTCCTCGGCGACTACAAGCTCTATAGCTATGCAATGAAGGCCTATGGTCTCGAGGACATGACCTATGCCAAGGCCTTCATGAAGAAGGTGCTCGAAAGCGACCTCACAGACCCCGACAGCTACGCCAACAAGCTTTCCGATACGCGTTATCGCGAGTTTGCCGCAGCCTTCAATTTCAACGCCCCGGCCAAGGATGTGCAGACCGACGCGCAGGAGGACGACCTGATCGGCCTCTACAAACAGTCCTTCGTCGATGCCGACAAGGCCGCCAGCGCCGAGAGCACCTATTACAGCAACAATATCGATAGCGTGCAGACCGTCGACGACCTGGTCAACAACACCCGGCTGCGCACCTATGTGCTGAAGACCTTCAAGATCGATCCGACCTATGCGTCGAAGGATTTTCTGCGGCAGGTGCTGACGAGCGATCTCAGCGACCCCGCGAGCGTCGTCAACACGCAAGGCGGCGACAAGTACAAGGCGCTTGCCGCCCAGTTCAGCTTCAATGCCGACGGCACCGTCACCGGCACGGCGCAGACCGCCGCGCAGAAGGCATCGGTCATCGAATCCTACACCCTGAATTCCCAGTCCGTCATCATCGACAATTCGGTCGGTTCGGACGTCTATTACGTCGGCCAGACGGCGGCCGATTACAACAAGGCCTATTACACGGCTAAGATCGGCACGATCACCAATGTCGACGATCTGGTCGCCGACAAGCGCCTGACCTCTTATATCACGACGGCCTACAGCATGGGCGCCGACTTCACCGCCGCAGCGCTGCGCACGGTGTTGACCGATCCCGGTTATGCCCAGCTGATGGGCTTTACCAATGTTTACAACGCTTTCAACTTCAAGGCTGACGGGTCGGCTTCCAGCACGGCGCGCGTCCAGACGCTCGATCAGGCAAACAGTCTGAAGGCGGCCTCATCGAGCACGAACAACTATTATACCGTCACCTCGCAGTCGAGCGGCATCACGAATGTCGATGACCTGCTCGCCGACAGCGTGCTGGCGCGCTACATCAAGGATGCCTACGGTCTCGGCACGAGTTTCAGCAATGCCGACCTGAAGAATATCCTGACCGATTCGGCCTATGCCGCGGCCCAGGGCCATGCCGATCTCAATGCCGACTTCAACTTCCAGGCAGACGGTTCGATCAACGGTTCCGTGATCCAGACCGCGGCGCAGCGGAAATCGACGACCGACAAGTCGGCGGCGAATGCAGCACATTTCAACAGCATGATCGGCAACGTCAACAATGTCGACGACATCATGTCCGATGCGGTTTCGGTCAGCTATATCAGAAACAGCATGCAGATCGCAGACAGCGTCTCCGATGCGACATTGAGGACTTTCCTCGTCGACCGCACGGCTGCCAGCGCCCAGGGCTACAGCGACGTTCACGACCTCTTCAATTTCAAATCGGACGGTTCGATCGCGACCCTTTACGCCTCGCAAACGGCGACGCAAAGTGCCAGCACCACCAGCAAGGCCGACAATGCGGCAGTCTACTACCAGTCGACCATCGCCGGCATCTCAAACGTCGATCAGTTGCTGGCGGACCAGAAGCTGAACAATTTCGTGCGCAACGCCTACGGCATCCCGTCGACGGTCAGCGACGTCGCTCTTCGCGCTATCCTGACCGATCAAAGCGGCACCGGAACCTATGCCGACGTCGCCGCGGCCTTCAATTTCAAGGCGGACGGCACGCTTGAGGATGGCATGGCGGCGCAGACCGCGACCCAGATCAGCAGCACGAAATTTGCCGCCGCGGCGCGCACCGATGATTATTCCGCCAGGATGTCGACGATCGGCAATGTCGATGATCTGCTTGCCGACAGCGCCGTGACCAATTTCCTGAAGAGCACCTACAATCTGCCGTTCAGTATTTCGGACGCCGATCTGAAGAGCATCCTGACCGATGCGACGGCCGCCGCCGCAGCCGGCCATGCCGATCTCAATGCCGACTTCAATTTTGCCGCCGACGGATCGCTTCCTGTCCTCGGTTCGGCCCAGACGGCCGATCAGGCACAGACCACCAACGACAATTATGCGGCGCGCTACGACGACGAACGCGACGAGGCGATCGACGAGGTCGCATCCAACTACCAGAAGCTTATGGCCGACAGCAGCAGTCTGCTGAATTTCTCCGACGTCAACAGTGTCAATGATTTCCTGCGCAGCAATTCGTCGGCCGATTTCAGCAAGAGCAACGACAAGCTGCCGGATCTCTTCCATGTGGCGCTGCAGGCCTTTGGTCTGACCGACCAGGAAGTCTCGCGCTCGATGATGCGCAAGATCCTGACGAGCGATGCCTATGATCCGAATGGTTATGTCGCCTCGCTCAAGGATGAACGTATCACCAATCTTGCCCGGGCCTTCAATTTCGGCCCCGACGGCAAGGCGGCATCACCCTTCCAGGCGCTCCCCGACGCAACCATGGCCAAATACGCCACCGACTATCGATCGCATATCACCATGCTGATGAAGGACGGTCCGGTGAAGGACAAGGCGGCGAAGGACGCGACGGCTGAAGTCAACTATTTTGCCAAGGGCATGGCGAAGGTGAAGTCGCTCGACGATTTCCTCGACGACAGCCGCCTGACCGGCCTGGTGCTGAAGGCGAACAACCTTGATCCGAAGGATTACGACAAGGCGACGCTCAAGAAGATCTTCACATCCGATCCAGACGACAAGAAGAGCTATCTCAACGCCACCGCCGATGCACGTTTCAAGGATATCGTCGCCGCCTTCAACTTCGACAAGGATGGCAATCTGACCCGCGCCAAGATCGGCACCATCCAGAACAAGGCGGCCGAGGAGCACACCCAGGAGCTCTACGTCAAGCAGACGATGGAAACCCAGGAAGGCGAAACCAACGACGGCGTGCGCCTGGCGCTCTATTTCAGCCGCAAGGCCCCGAGCATCACCTCGATCTATTCGATCCTCGGCGACAAGGCGCTCTATCAGGTCATCACAACAGCCTACAGCCTGCCGTCGCAGATCTCCGGCATGGATGTCGCCAAGCAGGCCGATCTCATCAACCGCTTCGTCAAGCTCGAGGATCTCCAGGATCCGAAGAAGGTCGACAAGCTGCTGCGCCGGTTTACCGCGATGTACGACGTCCAGAACGCCACCCAGCAGTCGCCGGCGCTGATGATCCTGACCGGCGGCGGCACGCAGTAGTCCTGAGGCAATTTCCGGCAAAGTACGCAGCGGGCTTCCCCACGCTTCGTCGTCCCAGGGCTTGAGCTACAGCTGTCCGGTTGGCGTCAATGACTGCCCCTCACCCTAACCCTCATATGCGCTAGGTTAAGCGGGCGAGGAGATGATCGCATTGTTTTCGGCGTCGTCGCGGCGGCTCGCAGAGATGGCGACGACTTCGCGTGACGAGATTACAGA
>NZ_LWBS01000468.1 GCF_001652265.1 Rhizobium leguminosarum | reverse complement strand
TCGAGAAGGCGGGTTTTATATCTCGCGTGCCAGGCGCCGCACGCAGCATCCAACTTCTCATCCCACCAGAAGCCCTACCAATTCTACGATAAGACAAACCGTCATAATCTCTGTGGCGTGGTACTAGGTGTTTAGTACCGGCATTTGATGGAGCGGATCGAAGGCGAAGCGCTCGGGTTGTGAAGCCCATGCTTTGCAAATGAACTCGTAGGGTATGAGGCCCTTGAGAGTCTTGAGTCTGCGGCCGAAATTGTAAGCGGCGACAAAGTCGGCGAGGTGCTCGCGGAGTTGATCGTGGCTTTCATAGTAGAAGCGTCTGACGGTGGCATCCTTGATGGTGCGGTTCATCCTCTCGACTTGACCGTTGGTCCACGGATGCTTCGGCTTGGTCGTGCGATGCTCGATATCGCTGGTGGCGCAGGTCTATTCGAAGGCATGGGATCGGAAGTGTTCTCCATTGGCGATCGCTTCTTTGATCAGCGGCACAGCCGACCCTCCAGCGCCGGGCGTGGTGAACTGGATCCCGTTATCGGTGAGCACCGTGTGGATCTTGTAGGGGACGGCTGCAATCAGGCGTAGGAGGAACTCGCGCGAGATGGCGGTGGTGGCCAGCGCAGTTCGACGAAGGCAAACTTCGAGGTGCGATCGATGGCAACGAGCATGTGCAGCTCGGCAATGTCGATGTGGAAGTAGCCGATCGGGTAGCTCTTGAACTTCTTCTTCGCCGGCCTGTCGCCATCGACATCCGGCAGGCGGCCGATGCCGTGGCGCTGCAGGCAACGATGCAGCGAAGACCGCGTGAGATGCGGGATTGTCGGCTGCAGTGCATAGAGGCAGTCATCGAGCGGCAGCAGCGTATACCGGCGAAAGGCAACGATAACGGCCTCCTCCTCGACGGAAAGCACCGTCGATCTCGGCTCTTTCGGGCCGGTCGGAAGGTCCGCAACCGAGGATCGCTTCCGCCACTTGGCGACGGTCTTCTGATTATCCCATAACGCTTCGAAAGCGTTCTCAGGCTCTCTTGACTATGTTGTATCGCTCGACGGACTGCCTCTGTCGTCGTGGCACCTTATGAAGAACCTGGCCCATAGCGCATCCTTTGATTCGGAAGACAAGGATGCTCCATCAAAGCCTGGGATCAAACATCCAAGGCCCTCAACGCGGACTTTCACAAAGATGGAATTGCTTCGCGGGCCTGTACAGAAGACGGACGCTACGCAGGCGTCGCTCCTGATACCACGCTGGTCTTCCGCAGCAGGGCCAACTCTGCCAGCGTCTCACGATCCTTTCGACCAGGATCACGTCTTTGCCGTTGAACAACCACATTGGATAGCAGCGACCGGTCACGGTGCAGTCGATCAATGAGATCACGTCGTTTCTATTTTCCGTAACCTGCGCCACGTTGGAAAAGAGAAGCGCCCCGAGGGTGGAACGCTCCTCGGATTTTCGAATTAAAAGAATACGAAATTTGACGCCGTAAGCGACGTAAGATCCAACACCTCTTTCAGATTGTTGGCATCAGCGAAGGCATGCGCGAAGGCATGCGCGTGGTTCGCGGAATCGACATAGGCTAGTGTCGCACCGTGAGTTTTCTCATCATGGTAGACAATGATGTCACCGGCGGCTTCGTGATCAATTGCCTTCGCGGCGGCAGCGCCAGACGCAAAGCCTCGATCAGTGATTACCACGACGTGCTCGCCGTGCGCGTCTGCGGCCGCGCCATTGTAGAAAGTGTCCACAGCTTCGCCCGGGAAACCCCTGGAGTGGTTGACGAAATTTGCGCCAAACAGACCCCCTTCCCCCTTATCGCGGGCGGCGCCCAGGACAAAACGGTCGTGCTCCGGCTCGAAATCCTTCACAGTCGTATAGCAGTGCGTTGTTCCAACCATAGGGTCGTGGAACCGAAACACGAAGGCGTCACCGTCTTTGCCGCCAGTCATTTCATCTAAGCCGTCACCAGCCACTAGGGTATCCCTCCCGTTATCGCCGTGGAGCCGGTCGTCGCTCTCGCCGCTATGCGGTATTACGCGGCGCTCCTCGAAGGGGTTGGAGAGGGGGAGGGCGTCGCTATACACGAGGTCGTCATCATCACCAGCATGGACTGCGTCTGAGCCAGGCCCGGCCCAGACAATGTCATGGCCGGGACCGGGCAAGATCCTGTCATGGCCGGGACCGGCCCGAATCAGATCATCGCCGCCGCCGGCGTTAATCCAGTCATTGTTCTTGCCGCCATCGATTGTGTCGTTGTATTCGGATCCCCAAATAAAATCGCCGTTATCACTGCCTTTGATATTCATCGCATATACTCCTTATGAGGCAGCCGGCGCCGCCAGCACCCCTTATGTTTTTTAAGAGCGAATTAGTGAAATCCATTGTTTTGATATGAACGATTTGATTGACGGATGCCAAAATGTCTATCTCGGCCGCACTGTGCGCCCTTCGTAGTTGGCCGGCAGAATATGAAAAAGACTTGGGGCTATGACTCAATCGGCGGCCAAGCAGTGGCAACAATGTCCGCGACACCTCGTTGACGAAGGACGAAATCTTCCTCCCGCGTATACGCTGCAGACATAGTCTGCAAAGCACCGGATCTCAGGGTGCTTTGCAGATCGGAAACCTCAGCTCCAGGCATGGAGCGGTGGCTTCTCGCCATTCAGGAAATACTTACCCAGAATGGCGTACTTCCAGCGGACCGGGTCGTGCAGAGTATGGGTGCGGGCGTTGCGCCAGTGGCGATCAAGCCCGTGCTCTGCAAGGGTTGAGCGCGTTCCTGCCAGTTCGAACAACTTGTTGGTGGCCGCAATCGCGATTTCAGTGGAGAGGATCTTCGCTTCGGCGGTAACGATCTGAGCTTCTGCAACGGTTCCCGCATTCGGATCGAGGATCGCCCGGTCAATGGCATAACCTGCCTTCTCAAGCAGCGCCTGCGCCGCATGCAGCCGTAGCGTCAAGTCCCCGATCGCCTGGATTGTGTAGGGATCGTCCCAAGCGTTGTCGACGCCGGAATCCACCCAGGCGCGGCTCTTGGTGCGCACAAAACTGACGGTCTCGTCAATCGCGGCCTGCGCGATGCCGGTATCGACAGCCACTTGGATAATCTGGAAGATCGCGCCGTCCGCGGTCGGCACTTCATACCCCCTGTAGCCGGGCACGAGATGCGTCTTTGGCACTTTGACATTGTCAAGCAGGACCGTGCCCGACAGCGTGGTACGCTGGCCGAAGGAGGACCAGTCGTCGATGACGGTCAGACCCGGCGCACCGCGCTCGGCAATGGCGTACCAGGCCCTGCCCTCGTCATCCAGTGCCACGATTGGCACCAGATGCGCGAGCAGTGCCCCTGACGAATAGAATTTCTGGCCGTTGACGACGACATGATCGCCGGCATCGACGAATTTGGTCTCGAAATCCACCGCGCGCTTGGATCCAAATTCGGAGAAGGCATTGCCGAAGCGCGTTCCTTTCAGCACTTCTGCGAACAACAGCTTTTGCTGGGCTGGGTCCGAAACCGTGCGGATCGCTGCCACGACGCCAAGATGGTTCTGCGCAATCTGTCCGATCGATGAATCGGCCGCCGAGATGATCTCGATGACCTTCGCAAGCGTCGCATAAGAGACTTCGGGACCGCCGAAGGCCTTCGGCACGTTGATAGACCAAAGCCCGCTCTGCGAAAACGCGTCCAGTTCCTTGACCGGCCAGATGCGGTCGCGGTCGCGCATTGCCGATTCCTTGACGAACTCTGCCGCAAGTGTCTTGGCGATGGCAATCGCTTCGGCGTCGCTCTTGATAATGTGGGCAGGCTGCGACGGGCGTGGAACAGGTGGCACGGCGGCATTTTCGGTATTTATAGCGGGATGGGTCATGGTGTTTCTCCTCTTGGATTGGATTAGCTGGCAACAGCCGGGATGGAGGGAGCCACGGCTTTTTGGCCGAGGTAGACGGACTTGATGTCGTCGCGCCCCCGCAGATCGTTCGCATTGCCATTGAGCACGGCAACGCCGTTTTCGAGAATGATGGCGCGATCGGCATATTTCAGAGCGACAGCGGAGTTCTGCTCCGCCACAAGGATGGAAAGGCCCTCTTTTCGATTGAGGTGGCGCAGCGTCCGGAAAATGTCCTGGACGACGATCGGCGCCAATCCCATGGATGGCTCGTCAAGCACCAGCAAACGTGGCCGCGACATCAGCGCCCGGCCGATCGCCGTCATCTGCTGCTCGCCGCCCGAGGTCAGGCCGGAGAGCGCACGACGCTTTTCCTTCAACCTGGGAAAATGCGCGTAGATTTTCTCGATATCCTCGGTAATTTCAGCGCGTGTGCTGCCCCGGCCCAACCCACCAGAGATTAGGTTTTCCTCGACCGTCAGGCTGCGAAAGCAATGGCGACCCTCAAGTACCTGCACGAGACCAGCGCGCACCAAGGTAGCGGGGCTTGTGTGTAGGACGTCGAGCCCGTCAAACCGGATACTGCCTGAAACGACCTGTCCACGTTCGGCTGGAAGCAGGTTGGACAGCGCCTTGAGCGTTGTCGTCTTGCCGGCACCGTTGGCGCCGAGGAGCGCGAGGATTTCACCGCCCACCAGATGGAGGTCGACGCCATCGAGGGCCGTGATGGCATGATTGTACGTTGCCTTCAGACCATCGACGGCAAGCAGAGCAGTGTCGTGACCCATGATCGTGTTCCTGTCCATGCCTGAGAGCTGCAATTGAAAAAGGAGAAGGCGCGAGGCTGGTTGAGAGGGAACAGCAGCCATTCCCACGCCTTTGCTAGAAGCCGCGCCCGCCGCGCGCGGCTTCAAAGGATCAGTTGGTCGCTGTTTCGGCGTCTGCCGCCGTACGAAGCTTGATGCCCTTTTCCGCAGCGTAAGCCTCCGACGACTTTTCGATGATCGGACGTAGCAATGCCCAGTCCGGCGCGATCCAGTCAGAGACGACGTTCCACTTCTTCCCATCCCACTGCTGGAACGTCACGTAGCCGTTGCCCTCGTGGTTGTCCCAGGTGACATTGATCGAGTGGAACAGGCCCTTGGCGCCGAGCGCCTCGACACGCGCCGGATCGAGCTGCAGGTGTTCAAACCCCCAGCGGACCTCGTCGCCGGTCAGCGTCCGTTTGCCGAACTTTTCCTGGGCAATACGGATCGCCTCGACATTCAGGATGCCGTTGACGATACCGAGATTGTGATAGACCGAGCCGATGCGGTTCTTATCTTCGAGATTGCCCTGGCCTGCGTCGTAGATCGTTTTGACGATCTCCTGAACGACCGGATATTCGGCTCCCGACGCCTGGGTGGTGATTGCCGTATAGCCCTTGGCGGCCTCGCCAGCGGGAATGACGTCTTCTTCTGAATTGGACCAGACATTGCCGATAATGTGGTCTGCCGGGAAGCCGACCTTCGCTGCGGTCTTCAGCGCGACCGGGTTCATCACGCCCCAACCGCGCAGGACGACGTAGTCCGGCTTGGCGCGCCGGATCGTGAGCCACTGCGACTGCTGTTCGGTGCCGGGATGCGGCACCTCGATCTGCTGCAGTTCGAAACCGTATTTCTTCGCCAGCAGTTCATAGATCGGAATGGTTTCCTTGCCATAGGGCGAGCCGTGATAGAGAACGACGATCTTCTTGCCTTTCAAGCTTTCGAGTCCACCCTCCTTTCCCGCGATATAGTTCACGATGCCGGATGTTTCGCTGTAGGGATTGAGAAGCAGCGGAAAGACGTAAGGGAAAACGCGGCCGTCGGTCGAATCGGTGCGACCATGGTTGATGGTGATCAGCGGCACCTTGTCTGCGGTGATGCGATCGATCATCGCATAGGCAATGCCGACGGAGAGCGGGTTCCAGGCAGCCACGCTCGGGTTGCTCCTGAGGCGCTCGTACGCTTCGACGCCACGCTCGACCTCATACTGCGTTTCAGCTTCCGACCATGTCAACTTGACGCCGCCCACGCCGCCGTCCCGCGTGTTGATCAGATTCAGATAATCGATGAAGCCACCGAAGAAGCCGGTGCCGCCGGCAGCATAGGGGCCGACGCGATAGCTCTGGAGCGGGAAGTATTGTTCATCCGCGTGGGCCATCGGCAGCGCGACCGTAAAGGCGAGGCTGGCGGCAAGAGCCACGATCTTGAATTTGGCAAGGATCGTCATTTTTGGACATACTCCGGGTATCGACCGGGGCAAGGCGCCGGTTCGGGTTGATCTGATGAAGGCTGTTGGTATTTCAGAGCTTTGAAGGCTCCGTTTCGATCAGGACCGCACGATCGCGGCGCCGATGCGTTTTCGAACCCGGTCCCAAAGGGCGACGAGCCCATCCGGTTCGAGGATCAGAAAGAGAATGATGAGTGCGCCGAGCACGATGCGCTGGCTCATATCGAGCACGCCCGAATTGAAGATGTCGCCGAGCAGGAACGAACCAAGCCGCGACAGGACTAGTGGAAAAACAACGATCAACGCCGCTCCAAAAAAGGCACCCCGGATCGAGGCAAGCCCACCGATGATGACGATGAACAGGATCTGGAATGAGCGGTCGAGATTGAAGCCGGCAGGCTCGACCGTGCGGAGATAGGCGAAGGCCCACAGGACGCCGGCAATACCGATGATGAAGGAGGAGACCGCGAAGGCCAGAAGCTTGGTCTTCAGCACCGGCACGCCAATGATCCGCGCCGCTGTCTCGTTGTCGCGCACGGCAATGAAATTGCGGCCGGTCTGCGAATTCATCAACCGATAGGTCAGCACCGTGAGGACGGCCACCACGCTCAGAGCTAAATAATATCGTCCGACCGGACCATCGAAGACAAGGCCGGAGACCGAAAGCTGCGGCGCATCGATCACGCCGGATGCGGAATCGTTGGAGAACCAGCTGAATTTGGTCAGCACCCACTGTACGAAAAACTGCGCGGCAGCGTCGATACCGCAAGGTAAAAGCCCTTGAGGCGCAGGCTTGGGAGGCCGAACACCAGGCCGATGCCGGCAGCTGCGAAACCCGCAAGAACCATGCTGATGATCAAAGGCAGACCGTCGACGCGAAGGTTGAAATTGAACGCGGCGAAGGCGCCAACCGCCATGAAGGCAGCACTTCCAAGCGACACCTGCCCCGCATAACCCGCCAGGATATTGAGACCGAGGCCGGCGAGGCTGAGCGCCAGGAACGGCAGCAGGATAGCCTCGAACAGATAGTCGGACCCGAGAAGCGGCACAACGACATAGGCAATGGCAAGCCAGGCCAGTGGCGTCGCCCAGCGGGCGGGGAAACTGTATGCCGGAAGATCATGAGTGATCGTGGACATCGGTCAGACCCTTTCCACGAGCTTCTGGCCAAACAGGCCGGAAGGTCGTAGGAGGAGGAAGGCGAGCGCGATGACATAGGCAAACCAGCCCTCGATACCGCCGCCAAAATATTCACCAATATAGACCTCGGCGAGCTTCTCGGACGCACCGATCAACAGTCCGCCGACGATCGCACCGAGGATCGAGTCAAAGCCGCCGAGCACAAGAACAGGCAGAGCCTTCAGGACGATCAGCGACAGGGAGAATTGCACCCCGACGCGGGCTCCCCACAACAGGCCGGCGACCAGCGCCACCAGGCCTGCAGCCGCCCACACCGTCGCCCAGATCCAGGGGAGCCTCAATCCGACGGTGAGCGCCGCGAACTGGTCGTCGGCGACGGCGCGAAAACCAAGCCCGATGCGGGTGTAACGGAAGAAGAGAGAAAGCAGCAGCACCATGGAGGCGGAAACGACGGCTGCGAAGATGTCGAACTGACTGATGTAGACACCACCGACGTCGAACGGCACGTCCTCGATACCGAGGTCAAGGCCGTGCACCTGCGTGCCCCAGATCAACTGCGCCGCCCCCTCGATGACATAGGAGAGGCCAAGCGTCGCCATGAAGAGCGTGATCGGCGGCTTGTTGGTCAGCGGCCTTAACACCGTGCGCTCGACGGCTATTCCGATAACGACCATGATCGCGAAGGTAATAGTGAATGCCAGCGGGAAGGAAATGCCGCGTTCCGTCAGGCTGACGAAGGTCAGCGCCGCGAACAGAAGCATCGCCCCTTGCGCAAAATTAAGAACGCCGGAAGTCTTGTAGATCAGCACGAAGCCGATCGCGACCAGCGAATACATGACGCCGGACAGAAGGCCGCCGACGAGGACCTCGGTGAAGAACAGCCAGTCGAAATCAGCCATTAGATGCCCTCCCCGTTTTCGTTCTCAGGGGCGACACCGAGATAGGCATCGATCACGCGCTGGTCGCGCTGGACCTCGTGGGGCGTTCCGTCGGCGATCTTGCGGCCGTAGTCGAGCACGGCGACGCGGTCGGAGAGATCCATGACGACCCCGATATCGTGCTCGATCAGCACGACGGTGGTACCGAACCTGTCACGGGCGGCGCGCACGAAACCGGCCATCTCGTTCTTTTCTGTCGCCGTCATGCCGGCCATCGGCTCATCGAGCAGCAGGATGTCGGGCTCGGCCACCAGTGCGCGCGCCAATTCCACCCGCTTTTGCAAACCATAAGGCAATGTACCGGCCAGACGATCGCCGACATGCGAGAGGTGGAGGAACTCGAGCACGTTCAAGGCCCGACTGCGGGCATCCGTCTGTTCCCTGCGGGCACGACCGAGGCCGACGATCTGTTCGATGAAGCTCGACCGCGTCGTGTGCGCCCGGCCAATGACGACATTGTCGAGAACGCTCAAGCCCTTGAACAAGGCCAGATTTTGAAACGTGCGGGCAATACCCAAACGGGCGAGCTTCTGTGTCGGGACCTGGGTGTAGAGCCGCCCGGAGAGCCGCACATGACCGCGATCCGATCGGTACACGCCGCTGATCACGTTGATGATTGAGCTCTTGCCCGCGCCGTTCGGCCCGATAATGGCGAGGATTTCTCCCCGACGCGCTGACAGATCGATGTCCGTCAGGGCGACGACACCGCCGAACGACAAGGTCACCCCTACAAGATCTAGAATTGTCTCACTTGTGGTCGCTTGCCGCTCGCCGTCCTGGCGCAGCTGACCGTCAAGTCCAGCCAAGTGCTCCTGTATCTCCGGCGGAAAAGGCGCGGAACCCAGCGATCCAAAAGCCAATGTCATCGTGCGCATGCCCCCGTTTTCCATTGCGCCCAACCGGTCGCTTGGCGCGCAATATCCCGCCCGCAGGTGTCGCCATCTGCGGCTCCGTTATTCCCCGTGGCGGCCGAAAACCGGCCGCCTGTCTCATGCTGACTTATTCCGCAGCAATTGCGGTCGAAGCTTCGGCCTCTTCGATCGCCCGCACCAGCGGGATCACGTGTTTGCCGAAATACTCGACCTCTTCCTGGAAATGCAGGAAGCCGAGCAGGATGAGATCGGCCCCGGCACGCTTTAGATCGACCACACGCCGCGCCACCTGCTCCGGCGTACCGATCAGGTTGGAGCGGAAGCCGTCATTATACTGGACCAGGTCTTCGAAGGAGGATTTCGCCCAGTTGCCCTCGCCTTCAGGCGACGCCTTTCCGGCATTCTTGACCTCGTGGCCAAAGGCATTGACCGCGTCCGGATTGGCCTTCTCGATGATCTCGGCAAGGACGGACCTTGCCTCTTCCTCGGTCTCGCGGACGATGGCGAAAGCGTTGACGCCAACGCGGACGGAATGACCGTTGCCCTTCGCCTTGCCCTGGATGTCAGCGACCTGCTTGCCGATTTCCTCCGGTGTGTTGCCATTTGTGAAGTACCAGTCGGAAACGCGCGATGCCATATCGCGCGCGGCGCGCGAGGAGCCGCCCTGGAAGATTTCCGGCTGCGGATCGATCGGCTTGGGCTTCAGCGAATAATTGTTGAAGCGATAGAAATCGCCGTGGAACGTGAAATTATCCTCGGTCCAGATGCCACGTAGCGCGCGGATGAATTCCTCCGAGCGGCGGTAACGCTCGTCATGATCTAACCAGTGCTCGCCGATCGCGTGGAACTCGCCGCGGAACCAGCCACTCACGACATTGACGGCGACACGGCCATTGGTGAGGTGATTGATCGTGGCAATCTGCTTGGCCGCCAGCGTTGGGTTCCACGGTCCCGGCAGAATGGCTGCGATCACCTTTAGTGTCGTCGTGGATTCCAGCAGTGCATGGCTAAAGGAGACTGATTCATGCTGGAACTCGGCGCCATAGCCGGCGGTGAAGCGAATCTGGCTCAGTGCGTAATCGAAGCCGCTCGCCTCGGCGATTTGCGCCAGCTTTCTGTTGTACTTGATCGTCCAGCTGGTGCGTTGCTCGATGTTCGAAATGACGAGGCCGCCCGAAACATTGGGCACCCAGTATGCAAATTTGACCGGCTCTCTACTGGCATAGGACATGGCACTCTCCCTTAAAATGACTAAGCTGACGCGGCGACGGGCGCTGGGCGGTTTCCATGGGCGCGGTCGGCAGCGGCGTTATTGGAGACCGGCAGCACCTGCGCGAGTTCTGAAACTGCGCGCTCGATGCGCTCGCGAACCGCGGGGCTGGTAATCTCATAATTCGCGAAATCGATTTCTGTGGCGTAAATAGCAGTCGGCAGCGTCAGCGCGTTGAAGAAGCCGAATAGCGGGCGCAACTGATGTTCAATCATCAAACCGTGCAGCGGTGTGCCGCCTGTGGCGGCTAGAATGACCCGCTTGCCGGTCAGTGCGCGGTAGTCAACAAGATCGAAAAGATGTTTGAGAGCGCCGGCATACGATGCCCGGTAGACCGGCGACCCGACAACCAGGACATCAGCCGCCTCGACGGCGTCGATAATCGCACGCCCCGCGGCATCCAGCTGGTCGGATCGAAGCGCCCTGAATAGAATCGGAGCAGCGTCAACCAGCTCTATGGTTCGGCTTTCGAGGCCCAGCTTCGATGCCGCTGCAACGAGGACGGCCTCCACAACAGAGGCAGTTCGCGACGGTTGCTTGACATTGCCCGATAGACCCAGAATTTTCATTTCGCCACGCCCCAATTGTTGGCGTAGTCTATATATTTAATGGACTAATGATAACGACTGGATTCTAATATTCGTTCCAAATGTGGAATTCTGATCCTGGAAATGGCCGTGCCGGCCGAAATAATAACTCGGCAGCAGTGCACGGTGCGCCGATGTGGCGTTCGGTGCGCCATTTGGCTACCGTTGTGCTGAAGATAATCGCATTATAGGAATTCGAACCACCCCAAAATCTAAGCGGTCGATCGACTGCCACGAGAGATTGCCGTGCCTGTCACCTTGAACCTCTACCTCGATGATTCCGGAACTAGACATCCCACCCACAAGGTCGGGAAGAAAGCGGCGCACGGGTACGACTGGTTCGCACTCGGTGGAATCCTGGTTCAAAGTGACGAAGAGGACAACGCCCGAGACGTTCACGCAAAGTTCTGTGAGAAATGGGAAATCACGGCGCCCTTGCACTCGTCGGAAATCAGATCGCAGAACGATAACTTCCATTTCCTGCGGGCCTGGGAGAAGAACAAGCTGGGAGCATTCTACGAGGAACTTTACATTCTGATGCGAGAGGCGCCCGTGGTCGGTATCGCGTGCACTGTCGACCGCCCTGGATACTGTGGACGATACCTCGAGCAGTACAAGCAGAATCCTTGGATGCTCTGCAAAACCGCATTTACTGTCGTCGTTGAACGTGCCGCGAAGTACGCTATCACCCAAGGCATGAAGCTGCGCGTGCATCCTGAACGCTGCAACAAGGCTGAAGATGCGAACCTGCAGGGCTACTACAAGGCTCTAAAGGCGGAGGGAATGCCGTTCGCTAAGGACAATTCCGATAAATACGGCCCCTTGACCCCCGAGCAGTTGAACCAGACGCTCTACGAGTTCAAGACCAAGCAGAAGACTTCTCCGATGGCGCAACTGGCGGATCTGTATCTATGGCCGATCTGCATGGGCGGCTATCACGCCAGCAATCGTCCTTACCAGCGCCTGACCGACGACGGAAAGCTGATTGACTGCCATATCAAGGAAGACGAGCGGCCGATGCTCGGATCCAAATATAGCTGCTTTGAAAATGTCGAACGGAAGGCCTAAAAACTCAAAAAGCCTCCGACGTTTCCATCGAGGCTTTTGGGCGACCGCAAAGGCGATCTCGTGGGCCAGGCCCGACCGAATAACTATCGTACCCCATGATTTGTTGCAAGGAATTTTTCGTTAAACCGAATTAACCTGACAGCGGTACGAACGCAACATTCGTCGAAATCAAGTACGAACTGGCATCGCTCGTTCCCTCGTAACCATCACCAAGCCGCTTTTGTTATCGATATCCCACCGCGCAATGACGGCCACCGTCACCGTCCGCGCGGCTGCCGCCTTCCTCTATGAGACGCTCGATCCCAACCACCCTGCCCGTAGGATAGCCTCCTCTAAGACGATGATGTGCGATCCGGCACAGCAGGCTGCGATGTTGATGGTTTGCCGGCATTCGCTCTCGTGTCCTAGTATTCTGACGAGAAGTATCCGATATGATCACAAGCCAACTACGGATGACACGCCAGCTAACTTATAGCTGCATTCCTAGGGCGATTTCATGTCAGCTTCTAGGTACTTTCGGATACGGCGAGAACGGCGAAAATACGGGCGCGAAGCCGCCGTTGCCGATAAAAATAATCCAGTTTCCAATTATTGCCCCACTGGCATCATAGTTCCCGCCGCCAACGCGAATGACATATTCTGACGGCGTTATACAGATCGACGACATGATTGATCGAAGGAATCATTCCCTCCTTCAACGCCCGCTTTTCACAGTGCTTGCGCCGAACAGTGCGTCCGATTGGACTTGGCTCCGAACCGGGTGTAGGCATCGGCTCAACTGTCAATTGTGCTTCGGGCCATGCTAGCCGCTCCCAATGCGTAAAAGCAGGCATCTGTCAGAAGCCCTGTAGGGCAGGCTTCCTTCTCCTGCTTTGGTCGCGTCGACACAAATGCTCATCGCTGTGAAACTAGGGGCGTTTTCCTTGATCCGTTCATCGATCAAGGGTTATTCCAACATCTATTGCTACTTCCGGAATCTCACTCCCCGATTGCTCGTCTCAGCCGGGGATCATGTCAGAAACGATCTGATCGGTAGGGCTGCCGCTATCGCCAAGTCCCTGTTTCACCCCTTTGCGATCGGCCGCAGGACGATTTTGGCTCATCTTGCACTTTCCCTGCAGCGACACGACGGGCATGCGAATACCAATAATGCCACGAAGTTGAGCATGAATGTAGGCTTCGGGAGCGTCAGTGACTGCCCAAGGTAGCGAGCGTGACACCTCGTGGATTCTCGTGAGGCGCGACACAATCTCAAATAGTCGTTCGGCTTCTTCGAAAAACTCGACCGGTCCGCTGGCGTGAACCGCTGTGTAGTTCCACGTTGGGACCACCTTCCCATGCTCTGCTTTCGAAGCGTACCAGGACGGCGTCACATAGGCGTCCGGCCCCATAAAGACTGCAAGTCCATGGCCGATGACAGGAGCCTGCCACTGCGGGTTCGGTCGCGCCAGATGCGCATAGAGGACGCCCCTTTCTCCCTCGGCCTCATCGAGGAACATAGGTAAGGGAGTGGCCATCGGCCCGTTGGGTGTAGCCGTCACGAAATTGGCAAGGCGACATTGCCGCATCATCTCGTAAAGCTCGGTCGTGTCTTCCACGGCGAAGGCTGGCGGGGTGTACATAAGCATCTCCTTGACCTGAGCGCATTATTCACATCAAAGTGGCACAAGGTACACCGCCACTTTTGGAATATTTTATTGGTCCAGTTAGCGAAGGGCTCACGAAAGAGCGGCGCGACGCGCCGCATTTACCTGTCTTTGCGCGACCAGATTTTGTCTGGCGTCTACGATACGGGTGAGAAATTGCCCTCGAGCCGCGCGCTTGCGGGTGAACTCGGCGTTTCCAGGACCACGGTGACGGCCGCCTATGACCAGTTGATCTCTGAGGGCTACATTCAGGTGCGGCAGGGCGCGAAGCCGACGGTTGGGTTCGAAGGACGACATACTTGCACTAGGCCCGATTCGCGGCCGCAAGACACCACTCCCCGGGTGTCCGCCTATGCCTCGCGTGCAATGGCGTTGCCCAAGAACATCAGCGCGGAACAGGCAGTGCTTCAATACGACTTCCGGTACGGCGACGTGGCTTCGTCGGATTTTCCCAAGCTAGCTTGGCGGCGTGCCCTGAACGCGGCAGTCCTGGCGCACCGAGAACGGCTTGGCTATGAGCATCCAGCCGGTAGCCTGGCACTTCGCCGTGCCTTGCAAAGCTACCTCTGGCGAGCTCGTGGTATTGAGTGCGATGTCGCCCAGATCATCATCGTCAGCGGTTCCCAGCAGGCGTTGGACCTGTGCGCGCGGGTGCTTGTCGATGCGGGAAGCCAGGTTGTCCTCGAGGAGCCCTGCTACGCGATGGCCCGCAACGTGATGCTTGCTACAGGAGCAATGCCCGTTGCCACCCCATGCGATAAGGATGGAATGGACACCTCTCGGCTTCCTGATCCTACGGGTGTAGCACTGGCATTTGTGACGCCCAGCCATCAGTTTCCGCTGGGCGGCGTCCTTCCGTCCGGACGTCGCAAGGCCCTGATCGAATGGGCGATCGCCGGGAACACCTACATCATCGAGGACGACTACGACGGGGAGTATCGATATGACGTACGTCCGATTCCGCCGCTGTGGATGACCGGAAAAGGTCGGGTTATCTATGTCGGCACCGTATCCAAGACGCTATCGCCAACGCTCCGCCTTGGTTACACGGTGCTGCCTAGCACGCTTGTGGAGACCTTTGTCCGATGCAAGCAGATCACCGATCGACACAGCTCGAGCTTTGAACAGGAGGCTCTCGCGTCAATGATCGACACGGGCGCATATGAAAGCCACGTTCGAAAGATGAGGCGATTGAACGCCGAAAGGCGTGCGGTATTCCTGAATGCAATGGCCGAAGCGTTTGGCGACGAGGTCGACATCGTTGGAACGTCGGCGGGCCTGCATATCGTCGCGTGGTTCAACTGCCTCACTGCCAGCGATGAAGAGCGTTTCGCCGGCTGCGCGAGGCAAGAAGGTGTCGGGATCTACCCAATTTCGCGTCTGTTTGCGTCCCCAACAGATCAACGTGCGGGGTTTATATTTGGATACGCCTCCATGCCCGTTGCGCTGATTGGAAAGGCTGTGGAGAAGCTAGTACAGGTCTACCGATCCAAATTCTGGTCGGCATGACCGGTGGCTGCCAGCAGTCATTGGTCGCACTCGCGACATAAGACTGGATGATTCACGCGAAATCCCATGGCACCGCGCGAACCATACTGCGTATACCGCAGCTTAGCGCACCTGCTTCGGTCGGACCGACCTCTGAAAGTCTCCAGTGACCAGGCTCGTTTCTAGACTAGAGGGCGTTGTCATCTCGACGAACCAGTTCCCTTCACGAATTGCTTTACGGCTCTCACTCTTGGGTCAGCTCCGTGCCTGCCTGCTCAACCATATCAAGAATCTGGCCCTCAGCCCGCGGCTTGTTTTCCTTCGTCGCCTTGATGTGGGGAAAGGACTGTCGTGATTGACGACTCGAACTCAGACCGCTCGCGCTCCCTGCCCGCCGACCGCGCCAGGATGGGAGGTAGCTAACGCTATCTCCATCGCGAGTGCCCTCCCCGGGTGCCCTTGAGCATCGCGAATAGGTGCGGCTTGCGATGGCTTCGACGATGTCTGGAAACGGCTCCTGTAGTCATTCGGACTTACGCCGATGGTTTTGGCGAAGACCCGGCGCATAGCATTCACGTCCGCGAAGCCGCAAGTGGTAGCGATCCTCAAG
>NZ_LWBS01000467.1 GCF_001652265.1 Rhizobium leguminosarum | reverse complement strand
ATCATCCGCATCAATCCAAGGCTAGCCGCAGGCCTAGACATAGATCCTCACATTCAGAGAAGTCGTATGTCCGAAATACCCTGCCCAGCATCAGCAGCGCCAGATGGGGTCTCCTTGCCGCTTACGATCCACCGTCATTGGCCTGATGAGGTCAAGGCGCAGATCGTTTCGGAAGCTTGAGGCCCGGCGCGGTGGTGAATGTGGTCGCGGAGCGCTGTGGATTGCGGGCGAACCGTCATTCGACTTGGCGCACGATGGCGCGGCAGGGCAAGCTGGTTCTGCCTGCGCCCGACGATGCGGTGGAGTTTGCAGCAGTGATCGTCGACCCACCTGTTTCGGAGCCGCCGATCAAGAAAGCCAGCCGTCCCGAGATCGTCGTTGGCTCCGTCACTATCCGTTTGGAGGAAGGCGCGTCTGCTGCCCGGATCGGCGCTGTAGCGCGTGCCTGCGCGTTTCCGACATGATCTTTCCATCGAACCGCGTCCGGATCATGGTGGCGACCAAGCCGGTCGACTTCCGCAAAGGCCATGATGGGTTGGCGGCATTGGTCAAGAACGAGCTGCACAAGGACCCGTTTACCGGGACGGTCTTCGTATTCCAGTCACGCAAGGCCGACCGGTTGAAGCTGATCTACTGGGATGGCAGCGGGCTGGTGATGGCCCACAAGCGGCTTGAGGATGGCGGTTCCATTGGCCCCGGATGCAGGACGGCGCGATGCATCTGACATCCGCGCAGTTCTCGGCGCTGTTCGAGGGACTGGACTGGAAACGCGTTCATGCACCAAGCGAAACGCGAGCGCCGACAAAGGCTGGTTAGCGGCCGCGACCAATTGAATCGGCATCATCCAGCCTCTCGTTCCGAGAGGTAAAAGATGCTGTTCTTAGCGCGTGACGATAACCCGGACGAACTTCCGGATGAACTGAACGCGCTGAAAGCCATGGTGCTTCGCGTGAGGCGGAGAATGCCCGGCTGCGTAAGATCATCAAGGAATTGCAGCGCCACCGTTTTGGCGACGGGCAGAGACGCTTCCCGAGGACCAGCTTCTGCTTGGGCTTGAAGAGGCCGAGCAAGTCGAGGCTGCGGGGCTGGAAGAGAAGGAACAAGCCACCACTGCCCTTCACCAGCCGTAAGTCGCCAAGCGGCGCACGAACCGTGGCTCGCTACCAGCCCACCTGCAGCGCATTGGTCCAGTTTCACCCGGAACGACTTTCGGCCCCGGTGGTCCTTCTGGCCCAACCGGGCCTGGGATGGGGATGGGGGTCACCTTCACCCACGCCGATTCATCCCAGACACCACAGTCCAATGTGGCAGCTTCCATTGGAGTTCCGATCTTTTAACAGGAGCTTTCCGTTTAAGCGACGGAAAGCCTTCTGGCGACTAGCGATGAGCGAAGTTTCATGGCCGGCTTTTCAATCAGCGCCCATGATAGAGCGGCTAATGCCACGGTTCCGACCGGCTCGACGATCCAGAGCCACCAGTGGCCGACCCATCCGATGCCGATCAGCGTGTGCATGACGAGCATATGGTAGAGGTAGATCCCGTAAGAGAGATCCTGGCCGCGCAACAGGTTAGGGCGCGGAAATGAGTACGCTGCCGACAGGACTAGACCGGCGAGAACAGCAATTCGGAATGCATCGACAGGCGCCGCATTGTTGATCGAGATGAATGCAGCGGACGTTCCTGCTACCCACCACGTTATCGCGAGATGAGTTGCCAGCCACCACAAGAGCTTGCCTTCAAAGATCTTGCTGACGCGATGCCAGCAAAGCCGAGCAAGAACTCCCATCGAAAAAATCCAGAAAGTCGGGCCTACTGTCACCGACAGGAACGGATTGTACTTATCAGTTATGTTGAAGTGCTGCGCCATGACCCAAGACCCGAGACCGGCGACGGCAACGACTAGCGCCCCTGCTCGTTTCCACCGCCGCCAAATTTCCAACAGCATTGGCAGGGTGAGGTAGAACGTCAGCTCCACCGTCAGCGTCCACAGCACCCCACTTGGGTCCGAGGCGCCGTAAAAGCCGCTCATCGTGTAAGGCTCGTAGGTGAAGTAGACCGCCCAGATTCGTGCAGCGGTCAGGATGTAGACAGTGAAGTAAGACAGATACTGCAAGATGCCAGTGACATGTAATCCCCCAGTCACCAGCAGGGCAAGTTCCATTATCGCGATGTTGACGAACAGTGCAGGAAAGATCCGGAGCGACCGCTTGACGAAAAAGGAGGCCGCAGACGATGAGCGGATGTAAGAATCCGTTACTAGAAAGCCGCTGATTACAAAGAAGATCGCAACACCCGGCGCCGAAAACAACAGATTGAAGACCGATGTGCCGTCTAAAGAATCGCCCAGGTGAAGCCAATTCCACGCGTGGCTGAACATCACTTGGCAGGCGGCAAAGAGCCTTAACAGGTCAAAGTTGTTCCGGTGGCCCGATGAGTGTTCATTGGATGGTCCCATGAATGTCCATTAGCGCAGGCAGATGCCGCGCAACCTTTTGGCGTTTATTGAGAACAGAACTCGGTGTAGCGGTGGACGGCTTTGTTGTCTGCAGCGCTGCCGTCAGATCGGTTGCCCTCGTTCGGCAACAACATCAACGATTACATGCTGATCCGGACGGTCGGGTCAAGGCACCGCTTACAGTCAAGTGGCATTCATCACCGCATTAGTCGCCGCCGAAGCAATGTGGTCGACATGAAGAATGGCAGGACTATGTAGATGCAGAGAACGCCGATGTGCAGGCAGACATTGGCGATTGGTTGGCCCAGCATCGTCGGGCGGATAACATCTACCGCATGTGCCAAGGGCAAGAATGCCGCAAGCTGCTGGAATGCTACAGGCAATTGGTCGATAGGAAAGACTGCACCTGATAAGAACAGCATCGGTGTGATGACAAGCGTTTGATAAAATATGAAATAATCGTAGCTGGGCGCGAGAGCCGTGACCACCATACCAAGGCTCGCAAAGGCAAAGCCAGTAAGGGCAATGACCGGAAGAGCATAGAGAAGAGCCAGCCAGTGAGTGTATCCCAACATGGCAGCGACAATACCAATACCGGTGCCTGCGAGCGACGCCTTAGTTGCTGCCCACGCCATTTCCCCAACGACGATATCCCCTAACCTGAGCTGTGTGTACAACATTGCTTCCCAGGTGCGCTGGCCCTGCATTCGGCCAAAGGCCGCATAGATAGTCTCGAAGGTTGCAGCAGTCATCGCGCTCGTCGCGACCATTCCAGCCGCCAAAAATGCAGTGTACGATACGCCGTCAACGTGCCCTACCATCACTCCCAATCCAGCGCCGAGCCCGAATAGGTATATTATGGGATCGGCTAGATTTCCCAGAATGGATGCCAGCGCCGCTTTTTTCCAAGCCAGATAGTTTCGGCGCCAAACTGCAAGCCAGTTCAAACCGCCGGCGGGTAATGCTGCTACGCTCATCGTTTACTTCTCCATCTCGCGTCCGGTTAACCGCAAGAAGACATCCTCTAGATTTGGTGGACGCTCCAGCAAGCGCAGGCCCGAATATCCACGCAGTTGCGCGCGCACCTGCTCTGGATCAGGCGTGTAGCAGAACAGGGTCTCTCCGCTGATCTCCAGTCGCTTAGCATTCGGCCTGATCAAAAGACCAAGCTCCTGCGGATCGCCACCATAAATTTCGATCACGGGACAGCCAATCTGCTCCTCGATCAGGGCATGCGGTCGGCCTTCGGCGATCTTTCGCCCAGCTTCGAGCACGCACAGCCGGTCGCACAACCGCTCAGCCTCTTCCATGATATGGGTGGTCAGAAGAATTGTCTTGCCTCGTGCCAACAGCGATCGAAGTCGTTCCCAGATCAAGTGGCGCGCGTGTGGGTCGAGACCAGTGGTCGGCTCGTCCAAAATGAGTAGCTGCGGGTCATTAATGAGCGCACGCGCCAAAGTGAGGCGCCGCTTCATCCCGCCCGATAGGTCTGCCACACGCGTATCCGCCTTGCTCTCAAGTCTCGCAAATTCAAGCAGTGACGGGATGACCGTTTCGATTTCTCGGGTGCTCATGCGGAAGTAGCGCCCGTATACCAAGAGGTTCTCGCGGACCGTGAATTCCAAGTCGAGATTATCGAACTGTGACACGATCCCGATTTTCGCGCGCGCCAAGCGAACCTGGCGCGGATCCTGCGCTCCGAGTACAGTGATCGTGCCTGCACTTGGCGACGTCATCCCTAGGATCATACGGGTGATCGTACTTTTACCTGCGCCGTTCGGCCCTAAAAGACCAAAACATTCTCCGGCGGCGATAGTAAACGACAAGTCATTGACGACAACTTTACCACCATATGACTTCGAAACGCCGGCCAGATCGATTGCAACTGGGGACAATGCGCCAGACGGCGATTCCACTGCCTTAAATTTCGAACTGCCCTGCCGCTCCGATAAGATGATATGATCCTGGTGCGGATCAGCGATCGTCGTCTTCAAATTCGCTAATTGCCCGTTCATTTCTTGTCCCAAATTTTGAGCTGCGGTGGCACGATCATCACTCGCCACTATAGGCAATTTCAGATGTCGCCCGCCCTGGCTGCATTTTGGTAGTGCCCTGCTGACCAACCGTCGGTGCGACAGCGACTGATCCTCGCGACAACCAGTCGCTATTGGATAAGGTACAAAGGGCATAGGCCTTCAAAGGAATTAAGAGAAAGATGTTCACCAGCGTGTGGAGAGCAAAACCCAGAAACCTAAGTTGGCGGGCGCGATAGGCAGCCACGCTGCATCGTACAAGAGTCATGGATCCGATCACCAGGATCGTCCACCATGGCACTGTTGCGGTCAGCGCAAACTGGCCAATACCCGTCAATACCGACAGCGCAAGAAGCAAAAGGCCGCCATTTTGCCCGATTACGTCCAGAGTGAGATACCGATCGAGGCCAGGCATTAGAGGGAGCGCGAGCAATGTATCCCGGAAGGTGCTGCGTGCCCACCGTAGTTGTTGACGCAGATAAACACCCATTGTGTCAGGAACGACTGTCGCCGCGATGGCGCTCGGAACATACTCAGTTCGAAAGCCGGCGCTCAGCATGAGAATCGTCAAATGGCGATCTTCACCGAAGTCACTCGGCTTGCCGCGATAAAGCTGCGTCTCGTACTGATCCAGCAGCGAAAGCATAGCAGACCGACGGTACATCGCACATGGGCCGCAGCAACACATAACTGCACCGAAGCGAGCTTGTGCCGCGCGCTCCTCGTTGCAGGCAAGCCAGTACTCCATGTCAATCAAGCGAGTTAGCCAGGTGTCCGCCTGGTTACTGGCTTTCATTTGGCCCATCGCCGCACCGACTGCTGGATCGCGCATTTTGTGGGCAAGCTTCGAGACGACGTCGGGGGCGATTGTGGTGTCAGAGTCCACATTCAAGATGAGGTCCCCAGAGGACTGGGTTATAGCGGCGATTTGCGCTTTGCGCTTTCCAACATTTTTAGCGAGAATTGTGAAGTTGAATCTCTCATCGTCTGCATAGGCAGCGCGTTGTGCCACGACCGCTTCGCGATTTTTGGAACCGTCGTCGACCACATAAAAACGCAATTTTCCAGCGTAATCCTGTTCCGCGAGAGACGCGAGGCATTCGGAGAGAACGATTGGGTCCTCGTTGAAGCACGGCACAATGACATCAACGCTTGGTAGATGGGTGGTTTCGACGTCTTTCGCAGGTGTTGTTGAGGTCGTTGTCCGCCTAGCATGAAAGACCTGCGCGCTCTTATAAACAGTGGAGAGCATTGCATAAAGTGAAACGGCGGCGATGCTGGTTGTTGCGAGCAGGGTCATGGTTTCTCGTTTGTCCAGTGTTTCAGGGAAGTGAGCGAATTTCGAATCCGCGGCTATGCAGTGCCGGAATAATTCGAGAGAGTGCTAAAAGCGTTTGGTCACGCAGTCCGGCAAGCGAGCATTGCTCAACCTCATCGGGAGGACACCCATCGTGCAAAAGCACGATTGCCCCAGGCCGAGCAGCAGCAAGCACCTCATCAACGATCACGTCGACGCCCGGGCAAGACCAATCTCTAGGGTCGGCCGACCAGTGAACAGCTCCAAGTCCAGCCCTCACCGATGCTGAAAGCACGTCTTCAGTCCAAACCCCGTAAGGCGCTCGTAAGTGCCGGACCAGGGCTTGGGGACACGCCGAGACAATGGCTTGATGCGCCTCGTCTATTTCACGTTTCACATCCTTGGGATCGCAGGTGGCGAGGTCGGGATGCGTCATGGTATGATTGGCGACATCATGACCTTCTGCCACAATACGCCGAATGAGTTCGGGGTGATCCTTCACGTATGAACCGATAGCAAAAAATGTCGCCGGGACACGGTGCTCAGCTAGAACATCAAGGATTTGCGGCGTGCAGAATGGATTAGGACCATCATCGAACGTCAAATAAACGCAGCGATCTTCCTGGCCGCTTATGTGATTGACCGGTACTTCGCTCATATAGGCAGGCCGCTTCATAGTTCCGACCCGTTTCGTTCAATCAACGAGCCTGCGGGCCACTCCGTCATCGGACGGTCGACGGGAACTACCAATACGAGGACATCTTCAGTGCGCGTGGCTGGCAGGTCGGAATGCGCGTCTGGAAGCGTGGAGCGCACACGCAGCCCGGTCATAATATTGGCGGTACCGTCTCGGCAGTATCTTTCCATGTGATTCCGCATGGCGTGGCGAACTGTTCCAAAAGCAAATGGAACGCTCAACTCGCGCAGAACCGGAAACATAGCGCGGACCGAGTGAGCGATGCCTAATCCTTCTAGATCCGGTCGCACTCCGTACAGGCCTAGCTCGGCCACAAGCAAATCAGTCGTGCCGACCTTTATGAAGCGGCGTAACAAGCCCATGTGGCTAGCGATGCCGCGCGAGTCATATGCGATTGCGCGGCGTTCGGGCCTCGCACCACCCCAGCTTCGGCCAGTCTCGAACGGCTTCGCATTGAAAGCTCCCGTCGGCCCATAGGTCTTGCAAAAAAAATCAGCGAGTTCCGCGTGGTCTGAAGCTTCCAGCTCATTTTCCCAGCATATTTTCCATCGCACTTCAGAAGACATGCAAAAGCTCCACGTTGTTTCTTCACCCAGCCACGATCAAAGCCGCGCGAGATTGTTGCGCACGACTATTGGATTGCCGGTTAGACAATCGAGCGGTTAGGAGAAGTCAAGAATTGAAATCGGGCCCTTGCCCGGCATTTCGATTTTTCGTTCCCGGCCTTGATGTTGATCAAGTTGCGGCTTTTCTATAAGTGATCCGAAAGATTGGTAAAATTGATTGTTTGGATGGCAATCATCTATGGAATGGATATACACGCATGCGTTTTAAAGGCCTTGATCTTAACCTTCTTGTAGCGCTCGACGCTCTAATGACCGAGCGCAAGCTCACAGCAGCGGCACGCAGCATCAACCTCAGCCAACCCGCCATGAGCGCTGCCATCTCTAGGTTGCGCGCCTATTTCAACGACGAGCTTTTTATCATGCAGAGACGGGAGCTAATTCCGACCCCGCGTGCGGAGGCACTCGCCCCCGCTGTTCGCGATGCTCTCTTGCATATTCAGCTTTCCGTTATCGCATGGGATCCAATAAACCCTGCGGAGTCCGATCGCCGATTCAGAATTATCCTTTCAGACTTCATGGCGCTGGTCTTCTTCGACAAGATCATCTTGCGCTTAGCTCGAGAGGCGCCAGGGGTCAGCTTCGAGTTGCTGCCACTTGACGACGATCCGGAGGAGCTTCTCCGCCGCGGGGATGTTGATTTTCTGATCCTTCCGGATTTATTCATGTCTGGCGCCCATCCGAAGGCAAGGCTTTTCGAAGAGGAACTGGTGTGTGTCGGCTGCCCTACGAACGAGCAACTGCCGGGGAAGCTCTCCCTGGAGCAATATATGTCCCTGGGGCATGTTGCGGCTAAGTTCGGACGTGGTCTTAAGCCTTCTGTTGAACAATGGTTATTGCTGGAGCACGGCTTCAAGAGGCGTATTGAACTCGTTGTGCCGGGGTTTAACTTGATCCCACCGTTGCTGGAAGGCACTAACCGAATAGCAACCATCCCACTCCGGCTGGTCAAACATTACGAACAAACTATCCCATTACGGATCATCGAGCATCCTTTGCCACTTCTTTCGTTCACTGAGGCTGTCCAATGGCCGGCTCTTCACAACACTGATCCTGGAAACATATGGATGCGCGAGATTATGATCAAAGAGGCTTTGCGCATGGAATCTGAGGTGGAAAGTTGTACGCCGTAACCGGCACCGCCGGGTTCATTTCACAGCCGCAGTGGTTAGAATGGGCGCTGATCATTGGAACCTACGCATTCGCTGTGTCCCCAAACGAGGCACTACATTACGGCGGGGCCCGCTGCCTCAGCTTAAGCGATCGAAGCCATGGTGCCGGGAGCCATGATGCGGCGCCAGGTCCAAATGGTGAGGAGGCAAAGGTCGGTAACTCTGATTGACAGCGGAAGCTGTACATCGATCACGAGCAATCGGCCTTTTAGTTCCGGGCCACCAGCTCTCTAAAATCATCGATCACAACCTTTCCGAATGGGAAAAACGCGGCTGTTATACTTAGGGGCAACTAGTCGTCCCCGTCCTGCTGCTGGCAGAAGGACCTGCACGGCCAATTTTCCGTAGTGTTTGAATCGACGAACGTCGTCACGATGTTCGATCAACTGCAACGCTTAACAGAACAGCGAGCCTCCGGGGGGCGACGCCCCTGGAGCATTTTCGATGTGCCGGCAGGTCTGCTGTCAAGCGTCAACAATCGACGCCTACGACGATACCATTGCGGTTGCTACCTGAGAAGGTGCCATCTTTTGCTTTCCTTGGCCGATTGCAAACGTGGTTCAAAACTCTATTGCTGATGGCTTAATGTTCGGCTCATTGCGGAAAACCAGCATCCAGCCGCGGCGACTTCACCGACCTCCCGAACTTGCTTCCTGCGCGCACTGACCAACGCGCCGTCCCGGGGAAGCGGCCGAAGCTTAATACCTTCGATCCGCGTAATCACGCTTATCCTGGAGGATTTGCAACGGCGCCGGCGCATGAATTTAGCCGCGGCAATGCGTCGAGCCACAATCCACAGCGTGGATGCTTTTGATCCACACAATCAATTTTACCAATCATTCCATATGATCCATAGCAGGGCAGCCGCGCGGTGAGGTTCCGGTAAGTTTACCGGGTTCTGGCGTCACTTCGCAGACGAGCCGGAACATCTTCCGATGTGAGCAGCAATTTGACCGAGCCTTCTCGCAAGGCCGTCGGCTTGTCGAAATTAGGCATGATGGAAAGGAATAAAATGGCTGATCAACTCACACTAGAAATTATCAGTGCGATCAATAAGCTCGTCAAAGCTGAAAACGGCGCGAGAACGACCGTAGCGCTCGGCGAAATCACCACTGGCACGGAGTTGACTTCGCTTGGCATCGACTCGCTGGGTTTGGCCGATGTCCTTTGGGATCTGGAGCAAATCTACGGCATTAAGATCGAAATGAATACAGCAGATGCCTGGTCGAACCTCAACAATATCGGCGACGTGGTGGAAGCCGTCCGTGGCTTGCTCACGAAGGGGGTCTGAATGGACAGGCGCGTCGTTATCACCGGATTGGGCGGACTGTGTGGACTGGGCACCGATGCTTCTTCTATCTGGACGGAGATGCGCGAAGGCCGCTCCGCCATTGGCCCGATCTCAAATTCAGAGATTCATGAGCTGAAGGGGATGATCGGGACCGAGATTAAGGTGCTGCCTAAACACGACATTGATCGCAAGCAGCTCATCTCAATGGACCGCTTCAGCCTGCTTGCCGTGCTTGCAGCTAAAGAAGCCATGCGACAGGCCGGCCTTTCGTGCGACGAAGGAAATGCCCACCGTTTCGGCGCGACAGTGGGCGTTGGCTTTGGCGGCTGGGACGCTACCGAGAAGGCCTACCGGACCCTCCTATTGGGGGGCGCGACCCGCACTGAGCTATTCACTGGGGTAAAGGCAATGCCTAGCGCGGCTGCCTGTCAGGTAAGCATGAACCTCGGGCTGCGGGGGCCAGTCTTCGGTGCCACCTCCGCCTGCGCCTCGGCCAACCATGCGATCGCTTCAGCGGTAGACCAGATCAAGCTCGGTAGGGCCGACGTTATGCTAGCTGGAGGAAGCGACGCGCCACTCGTATGGATCGTGCTTAAGGCATGGGAGGCAATGCGCGTACTCGCTCCAGATACTTGCCGGCCATTCTCCGCCGACAGGAAAGGACTAGTTTTGGGCGAGGGTGCGGGCATGGCCGTGCTGGAAAGCTATGAGCATGCCGCCGCCCGCGGTGCAACGATGCTTGCCGAGGTCGCCGGCGTCGGCCTTTCCGCCGATGCCTACCACATCGCTGCACCAGCTGTGCATGGGCCGGAGGCGGCAATGCGCGCCTGCCTTGTTGATGCGGGTTTAAATGCCGAGGATGTAGACTACCTCAACGCCCATGGCACCGGCACCAAGGCCAACGATCAGATCGAAACGACGGCGATTAAGCGCGTCTTTGGTGACCATGCTCGATCGATGTCCATCTCTTCTACCAAATCCACTCACGCGCACTGCCTCGGGGCAGCAAGTGCACTCGAAATGATAGCCTGCGTGATGGCGATCCAAGAAGATGTCGTGCCGCCGACCGCCAACTATCGCGAGCCAGACCCCGATTGTGATCTGGACATCACGCCAAATGTGCCCCGGGAGCGCAGGGTGCGCGTGGCCATGAGCAACGCCTTCGCCATGGGCGGCATGAATGCTGTCCTTGCGTTCAAGCAGGTGCAATGAAGTGAAGATCGTCACGATTGACCCCTTGTAAGGCCAGCTTCCAATGCCTGAAGCAGGCGCCGCCGATTCCCGTCAGCAAGGTTTCGCTGCAATTCCCCAGATACTCGCGCATCTGAAAAAAGTTCCGCCGGGCAGCCACGTTACTCCACTTTCACCACGTGTCGCGGGGAGCTGGAGCCTGACTATTTTCGTCGCCGGAGCTCTCACTCGGCTCGCCGGTCGACTAAAGTTGACGCCTCATCCTTTTCTGCCACGAACAAGGAGTGTTACTATCGATTCCACCTCCGCCTGCGCCCGATATCGTGCCAGGTGCTAGCTAGCTTGATGGCGAAGTAGTCGCACTCAAGTACCGTCCTCCCACGAACAAGATCTGAGAAGAGACGATGACACGCAGCCAAAAAGAAAAGATGCTGGCAGGCGAAATGTACAACGCAGCGGACCCCGAGATCCAAGCCGAGCTGCTCCTCACCGGGGCTTGGCTGAAGCGGTACAATGACACGCTGGGCGACACCGCCGAGCGGTGGCATGCGCTCCTGTTAGAACGATTGGGCGCGGTCGGGCTTGGAGCGGCTATTCGTCCTCCGTTCCACTGCGATTACGGGTTCAACATCCGGATCGGAGCTTGGGTCTACATCAATTTCAACTGCGTCATTCTTGACGTGGCAGCGGTGACTATCGGTGACGGAACCGCAATAGGGCCTGCTGTGCAAATTTATACCGCGGACCATCCACATGATCCAGAGCAGCGCCAGGCTGGACTGCAGTTGGGACGACCTGTCAGCATTGGCAGGCACGCCTGGATTGGGGGTGGAGCAATCATTCTCCCGGGCGTGACGATCGGCGATCACGCTGTCATTGGCGCTGGTAGCGTGGTCACGCGAGATGTTCCTGCAGGAAGCACGGCCATGGGAAATCCAGCTCGGGTCAGGGCTGGTGGACGCTCGCCGCAATCATAAAAGTAGGCTTTGGGGCAATCCGGTGGTAAGGGGTAGTTCCTTTGCTTGTGCGAACGGAACTTCTGGGCCGTCATGGCCCTTGCGGTTCCAACTGTCGGCACTTTCACTCTGACGCAAATCTCTTTGCAAATGCGGCTGGTCAGTCGAGCTGACCGGTTCGTGATCACGTTTGCATGCAAAGGGGCAATTAAGACTTAGGGTCAACCAGCAGACACAGACCGCTTCACCTCTAGAAAAACGAATTGCTTTTTCAGTCCGTGCGCTCGATGAAAGACAATTCGTTGTGTCCAATGGACATGCGCGCCAGGCATGTCGTCTGCAAATACCAAATCCCTGTTGGCTGGAATATCTTTGTCAGAGGCAGGCGCCCATTATCGGGGCGTAGACTTTCTGTCGACACTTTGCCGAAGGCATCAATCGCTGTGTAAAAGCGTTTATCGACCTACTGAGTACACCGCATCCATGACGTGGATGATAGCTATCGCAACAATCAATTTTACTAATCTGTGTAGAGTTATTAGCACGCGCTGGAGGACACGCACCGAGCGGCGTCCGCCTTCCTGATTACGGTCGGGGGCTCTTGGGACATGGGTGACGAGCATGTGTGGGATTGTTGGCATAGTGGGACATAAGCCCGTGTCGGAGCGGCTGGTAGAAGCCTTGGAGCGGCTGGAATATCGCGGCTATGATTCAGCCGGCATTGCTACGATCTTCGAGGGAGAATTGCACCGACGCCGGGCAGAAGGCAAACTCGTGAACCTTAAAACGAGATTGAAAAAAGAGCCCCTGAGCGGCACCGTCGGCATCGCCCACACGCGCTGGGCGACCCATGGCGCACCGACAGAATGCAACGCTCACCCGCACTTTGCCGATGGCGTAGCCGTTGTTCATAACGGCATCATCGAAAACTTCTCCGAGCTGAAGGACGGATTGGCGAAGATAGGGGCCAAGTTCCAGACCGACACGGACACCGAGGTGATTGCGCATCTCCTGACCAAATTCCGTCGGGATGGCATGGGATGCCTTGAGGCCATGCATGCCATGCTGAAGTGCGTCAAGGGCGCATTCGCTCTTGCAATCCTGTTTGAGGATGATCCAGCGACCATTATGGTGGCGCGCAATGGACCACCATTAGTGATAGGCCATGGCGATGGTGAGATGTTTCTAGGTTCCGACGCGATCGCTCTTGCTCCGTTCACCAATGACATCACATATCTGAACGATGGCGATTGGGCTGTTGTAGGCAAAACGAGTGTCCAAGTTTTCGATATCGAAGGCAAAGTCGTTACGCGCCCGCGGCACATATCGATTGCTACCGCCGACTTGGTCGGCAAGGGCAATCACCGGCACTTTATGGAGAAGGAAATCTACGAGCAACCCGAGGTCCTCGCCGGTGCTCTTGGTCACTACATCAATGTCAACGAAAATCATCTGAAAGCCATTTCAACCGACATCGGTTTTGCCAGAGTTGAGAGCCTCGCAATTTCTGCCTGCGGCACTGCATACCTTGCGGGACTGATTGGCAAATATTGGTTCGAGCGCTACGCACGCTTGACGGTAGAAATTGATGTCGCCTCCGAATTCCGCTATCGAGAAATCCCATTGTCGCCACGGTCGGCAGCGCTCTTCATCTCTCAATCTGGTGAGACGGCTGACACGCTTGCATCGCTCCGGTATTGCAAAGCACAAGGTCTGGGAATTGGTGCTGTCGTCAATACCCGTGAATCAACAATTGCCCGCGAAGCAGATGCCATCTTTCCGACCCTTGCCGGGCCAGAGATCGGCGTTGCTTCTACCAAGGCATTCACATGCCAGCTTGCTGTTCTCGCTGCGCTAGCCATCGGCGCGGGCAAGGCGCGGGGCACAATCACGGACGACGAGGAACAAGTGCTCGTCCAAAGTTTGGCGACGTTGCCGGGCGTTATGCGACAGGTGCTGAACGACATCAAGCCGAAGATCGAGCTCTTATCACGGGAATTGTCGAATTACCGCGACGTGCTCTATCTCGGCCGCGGCACGAGTTTCCCATTGGCTATGGAAGGTGCGCTGAAGCTCAAGGAGGTTTCCTATATCCATGCTGAAGGTTATGCAGCAGGAGAATTAAAACACGGTCCGATCGCCCTGATCGATGAAAATATGCCAGTCATCGTCATCGCGCCACATGATCGGTTCTTCGATAAGACTGTCTCCAATATGCAGGAAGTGGCCGCCCGCGGCGGCCGCATCATTCTGATCACCGACGAGACGGGAGCTTCGATGTCGAAACTCCCCACCATGCACACTATCGTATTACCCAATGTCGAGGAGATTATCGCGCCGATGATCTTTTCTCTGCCGCTACAGCTTCTTGCGTATCACACGGCGGTGGTCATGGGGGCAGATGTGGACCAGCCGCGGAATCTGGCTAAGTCAGTCACAGTCGAATGATTGTGACGATTGGTTAAATCGCAACTCGCCTCCGGGAAAATCCACGACTTGATCAGTCATCAAATAAGTGAGGTCGAATGCACGAACTTTCGCTCGCCGACGTGCCGTCGCGAATTGGCCAGGAACTCGGCAAATCCGAATGGATCACCGTTGATCAAACTACAATCGATCTCTTTGCCGACGCGACACACGATCATCAATTCATCCACGTGCACCCGGAACGCGCGGCAGTCGAAAGCCCGTTTGGTGGCACGATCGCTCATGGCTTCTTAACACTCTCGCTTCTGTCGGCGATGAACTTCAGCGGCATGCCAAGGATCCGCGAGCAGACCATGGGCCTTAACTACGGCTTAGACCGGGTGCGTTTCATGTCACCGGTCAAGACCGGCAGCCGTGTGCGCGGTCGCTTCGTTCTCTCTGAATGTCAATTTCGCGGCGCAAGCATGCTGGTGACCACCTACGAGGTGACGGTCGAGATCGAGAACGAGAACCGACCGGCACTCACGGCCAATTGGATCACGATCATTCAGTTTGACCCGGACGACAGGCCTAAAGGGATTTGACGCCAGCCCGCGCCAGTTGCCTGGTCTACGGATAGAACCGCCATGGACCTACGCGCTGTTTTGCATTGGGCGTCTGTTTTCCCTTACGAACGCCTATTGCTTTCAGCCGGTTGACCAGACTTGCGCCGCAACCAAGGCGGCAGACTGGCATCATGCGCGACATAACGTTATCAGCGAGATCACCAGGCTCGCTTGACCTGTCACTGAACTTTCATCCAGCGGCGGTTAGAGCCTCGGCGGGTGTTGAACCGCCCCAGGATTCTGGACCACCGGAGGCTGGAGTTTCCGGCTTCATTCAGGGAGGTGGGCTGGTTGCGCCTCCCGGATTCATCAGTAAGATTGGCACCTTATTGCCGATGGCACCATGTGGCCGAACCTCATTGTAGTCTCTGCGCCAATCCTCCATCTTTTCGCGGGTATCCGCAAGGGTCAGGAACCAATGCTGGTTCAGACATTCGGCTCGGAAGCGGCCGTTGAATGCTTCGATGAAGGCATTGTCCGTCGGCTTTCCTGGGTGCGGCGGATGATCTCGAAGCGCACAACCCGTGCCTTCGATATCCGCGCCAGCCGCCTGAATCCGGAAAAGGGCTGGGACAGCACATTGCGCCGCTCGCGCGCAAGATCAGATCTCGTCCTCCGCGAAACATGCGCGGCGAGACCCTGCCGCTGCCGGGGCGATGCCGGACCGGGCGCCGATGGCGAACATAGCGGTCATGCGCAGATCTTCATCGCCGGCCAGCTTTCGGCGGTTCGCTTTCTCGGGCAGCGTCATGACGGGGCCGGTGTTAGTGCCCAATTGCATGGCGGGCATTTGACCAGATGAAATCCGTCGGCATAGCAACGGCTGCCTGGTCGAGCTTGCCGGGGTTGGTCCAGAACCAATTCGGATCCGGCGCGCCATTCGGACTGCAGGAACCAGATGGATTGGGGCAGAGCGCCGGGATCGGCGGATCGACAAAACCTGCTGGCGTCGTCGTTATTCCCTTTGCGTTGACGGCGGCACGCGCGTGGCAGGTGATGCAGGACGAAGTGTCGGCGAATCCGGCCTCCGTTACCGAATTGCCAAGATGCGTCGGCAAGCCGGTCGCCGAGACGAAGTTGGTCTGGCTGCCCTTCAGGCAGTAATGTTCCCACA
>NZ_LWBS01000466.1 GCF_001652265.1 Rhizobium leguminosarum | reverse complement strand
CGTCCGTCAGCACCAGCGACTTCGACTTGTTCACCGGGTCGCCGATCATGCCCTTCTGATGCAAGCGATCCGTCGTTGCCCAGTCAAAGCCCTTCCAGGCACAACGCTCGTTATGCAGCGTTAGCCACAACAGCGCCAAAACGGCATCGTCGATCTTGTCCTCATCGATCTCCATGAACCCGACGTTACCACGCGAACCCCATTAAGTCCTGCGGCCCACCTCGGATGGATACTCGGCACGCGCACTGCCTCGACCTGGATCATCCAGCCCGTACCCAGTCGCGAGAGGATCGAGTTGATCTGGCGGGAAAGCTCGTTTCGCTCGAAATCCGTAGCGCTTTCGGAATCCGGACCGGCAAAATACCACCCGGCCATCAGACTACCGTCCTTCAGCAGGAGAATGCCGTTATCGACAAGGCCAGCATACGGAACGAGGTCCGCGAATGACGGACCGGTCGATCGAAATGTGCGTAAAGCGACCATTGTAGCCTCCTCAGTACCGGCGCCAGGGCGCGGAGGTCGGGAGGTAGTGCGCCCGGTACCGCATATGGCGTGCATAGACTTTGCGCATCATTGGGTCCGCCTTCGCCATCATGCGGAGCGCGCCGACGACCACGATCCAGATCGCGATGCCGAAAAGTGCCGAGTAGATGGTCAGGACGACGAAGATGAGGATGATCGCGGCGAGCCCGGTCAGCAGCACGAGTTCTCGATCCGCTCCCATCAAGAGGTTCGGTCGCGAGAGAGCACGGTGAATACGGTTGCGATGGAGTCCGACGCCGGCGTCAGCCATGACGCCCCTCCCCTCCCCCTAACGGAGTTGAAGAAGGAGTTGGGGGTTGCTCGGCGACAAACGAGCTACCGATCGAGGCACCGGTCGAGCCGAAGAGGCCGACAATTGTTGTGGCACCAAGCAGGATCCCCGCGACGAGTACCACATACATCAGTCGCCGCGCGAAATCGTTGAGCTCGCCGCCGAAGATCAGCATGCCGCCGGCAATCGCGACGGCGGCCAGTGCAATATAGCCGGCGACCGGTCCCGTGATGGACTGCTGGATCTGCTCGAGCGGACCTTCCCACGGCAGGCTTCCGCCTGAACCTGCAAGTGCTGGCCCGGCAAGCGAGGCGCAAAGCAATGCGCCGATAATTCCCAAACGGAGAAAGCGATTATGCTGCATGACTGTCCTCATCGATCTGCGGATAGTGTTCTGTCTGGTAACGCGAGCCGTTGAACCCCTCGACATGGAGGACCTCCCTCACCCGGCGGCCTCGCCCGGCGCGTTCGATCGAGATGACGAGATCGACCGCTTCGCCAATCACGGCTTGCATTGGCTGTTGACTGGCTTCCGATGTCAGTTGCTCGAGGCGCCGAAGCGCCGACATTGCGGAATTGGAATGGATCGTCGTGACGCCTCCTGGGTGTCCTGTGTTCCAGGCTTTCAGCAGGGTCAGTGCCGCCCCGTCACGAACCTCGCCAACGATGATGCGGTCGGGACGCAGGCGCATCGTGCTCTTGAGAAGCCTGGCCATGTCGACAGCGTCGCTCGTGTGGAGGCAGACGGCATTTTCCGCTGCGCATTGGATTTCGGACGTGTCCTCGAGGATCACCATCCTGTCCTCAGGCGCGGAGGAAACGATTTCAGCGATGACCGCGTTCGCGAGTGTTGTCTTACCTGAGCCCGTCCCGCCAGCGATGACGATGTTCAGCCGGTTGGTGATGGCACTGCGGATGATCGAAGCCTGAGCTTCGGTCATGATCTTTGCGGTCACATAGTCATCGAGTGGAATGAGCCGTGAAGCGCGCCTGCGGATCGTAAACGTTGGCGAGTTGACGACGGGAGGCAGGAGGCCTTCGAAGCGGTGGCCGCCAATCGGTAGTTCGCCGGAGATGATCGGTCGTTCTCCGTCGGCTTCGGACTGGAGAGCGTGCGCTACCGATCCGATAACAGTCTCGGCGGCGGTCGCCTGCATTTCGCCGGCTGGCGCGACGCCGTGACCCAAGCGCTCGATGAAAAGCTTGCCGTCTGGATTGAGCATAATCTCGACGACTGTCGGGTCTTCAAGGGCAAAGCAAAGGCGCTCGCCGAGGGCGTCCTGGAGTTTGCGGACAAGGCGGGAGTGCGACTGAAGCATGGGGAAGATCGTCTCCTCGTTTGAGTGCGTGAGAGACAGACCTCGGTGGCCGCGGGAAGTCCATGTGCAATTTTGCACCTCGCGAGTCGCGGTCGATTCCGTCAGTTTCGCCTCGATTCGAGAGCCGGAGAGCCATGCTGTCTGTAATTTAGGCGGTTGAGTCACAGGAAAGATGAAAGGCCGGATACGACAAATTTGGGCCTAACGTGAGGAATTGTCACGCTTATTTGGCGAACCGAAGAAAATGCGCACGATCGACTTAAGACTTTGTTAACTTTAAATTCCTTGCCGCGCAGGCGGAATCGCATGATAGTTGCGCAAATGATGGCTATGTGGCCATGTTTTCGAAAGTGTGGCCACCAAGGAAATAGTTCGCAAAATGAGCCAGCCGCTGCCTAACCGTTTTGATCTTGAGATCGCCGAGCAGGGATCAAAGATCTCTAGCGCGTTGCATATGCTGCGCAGCCAGCAGTATCCGCCTGATGCTCGAAAGGGTTTGCGAAAATTCCAGATTGGTGAAGTCGCGGATTTCATGGGCGTCACGCAAAGTCATCTGCGACAGATCCATTCCGAAGGCAAAGGTCCAGAGATCGAATCGGTCGGTGGTCGCCGATATTATACGGCCGATCAAATGCTCGAACTGAGAGAGTATCTCGAGACCAACAAGAAATCGGACAAGCGATATTACCTTCCCAAACGCCGGCAGGGCGAACCTCTGCAGGTCGTGTCTGTCGTGAACTTCAAGGGTGGTAGCGGAAAGACAACGACGGCGGCTCATCTTGCCCAGTATCTCGCGCTAACCGGCCACCGCGTCCTTGCCGTCGACCTTGACCCGCAAGCATCGCTAACATCCTTGTTTGGTATCCAGCCAGAGCTTGACGAAACCTCGTCGCTGTACGAAGCGCTCCGCTTCGATGATGAGCGTAAGCCGATCGCTGATGTCATCCAATCGACCAACATCCCCGGCCTCGATGTCGTGCCCGCCAACCTAATTTTGCAGGAGTACGAATACGACGTGCCGCTCGCCATCTCTTCAAAGAAGGGGGGTGAGGGACGTCTATTTCATATGCGGATCGTCAATGCGCTTAAGGATGTCGATGACCGATACGATGTGGTGGTCATCGATTGCCCACCACAGCTTGGCTATCTGACGATAACCGCGCTGATGGCCTCCACCGGCATCCTGATCACCATCCATCCCCAGATGCTGGACGTCATGTCGATGAGCCAGTTCCTGATGATGCTCGGCGGTATCATGACGCCGGTTGCCGAGGCCGGCGCCGAGATCCGGGTGGAATGGTTTCGTTATTTGGTAACGCGTTTCGAACCGACGGACATACCGCAGGCGCAAATGGTCGGCTTCATGCAGTCGATGTTTGCCCAGCACATGCTTCGAAATCATGTGTTGAAGTCGACAGCGATCTCGGACGCCTCGATCAAGAAGCAGACCTTGTACGAGGTTGAGCGAGGCGACTTCGTCCGGTCAACATATGATCGCGCTATCGAAAGCCTGAATTCCGCAAATGGCGAGATCATGGAATTGATGCATAGTGCATGGGGGCGGAAATGACCTTGTCAGCCGTTTTTTTCCCGCTTTTCGCAAAGGATAGCAAGACCTTATCGAAGTTGACAGGGTATATGGAGACGAGCCATGTCGCGTGAAAACCCTTTTGCAAAGTTGGACATAGCTTCTCTCTCCGCTAGCAGAGCGCCAACCAAGCCTGGCTACGCGATGACCGGGGCTGCGAAGACGGTTGTTCGGTCCATTGAGGATCTTGCGGAGAACACCAAGAAGCTGATGGAAGGTGAAGTGATTGTGGAGTTGGATCCACAGTCGCTCGACGCCTCCTCTATCTCCGATCGTCTCTCCGATGACGGCGAGGAGTATCAGGAACTGAAGCAGGCAATCCAGGAGTCCGGGCAGTCGACTCCCATCCTGGTGCGGCCGAGTTCGGATGGGCGGCGATATACGGTCGTTTTCGGCCACCGGCGCCTGAAAGTCGCACGCGAGCTCGGAATTCCGGTTAAGGCGATCGTCAAGAAACTCGACGATATCGCCTCGGCTATTGCACAAGGCCAGGAAAACTCGGCCCGGTCCAATCTGTCGTTTATCGAGCGTGCCTACTTTGCTCAGAACCTACTTGCCACGGGACTGACCAAGGACGTAGTTCGAACATCCCTGGCCATCGATGAAGCGATGCTGTCCAAGATGCTCGGCGTTGTCGAAGTCGTCCCTGCTCCAGTCATCAAGGCGGTTGGCGCCGCGAAGAAGATAGGGCGGGATAAATGGCTGAGCCTCAGGCAACTGGTGCTTACCCCTGCCCTACTACGAGCTTCGACCGATCGCGTGGCTAACGCTGAGTTCCTTGAACTTTCCGAGGACAAGAGATTTGACGACCTCCACGATTATCTCAAGCGGTACAAGACCAAATCAGATGCAAAGAAGCCGAAAGCGACGGCATCTGCGAAAGAGTGGGTATCGCGCGATAGCTCGTTGAGTTTTTCGATGAACGCCAAGTCCAAGAAGGTGGCTATCGAGCTTTCGAACACAGAAGCCAAGCCATTTAGTGATTGGCTCTCCAGCCGAATGGACCAGCTGTACGACGAATACAGGCGTTCTAAACCTGAAGACAACGGAGATTAAACCGCAAAATAAAAAGGCCCCCGAACGGTACCCCGTGGAAGCCTCTCTCGTTATCCGTAGTAAGATCGAGAATCGCATTTCCCGGAATCACAGTCAAGAGTCTTTGGCACCGATTTGGTGAGCGGATTTCCTTTGCCCGAAGAAAGGTGAAAGAAAAATGCAAACGGGACATGTCTCGACGCCCTTTGGGCGGCGATCGATGACGCTCGCCCTGGTGAAAGGGCAGCTCTCCGTCGCAGAATCAAAAACGGATAAGTGTGTCGATAAGTGGAAGGTCTTCCGCGACATCAGTGAGGCGCGAGAACGCTTGGCCCTCCAGGATAGAGCGCTTGCAGTGCTCGATGCTCTGTTGACGTTTTATCCTGACAATGAACTCGATAGAGAGCGCGGCCCGATCGTCTTTCCATCGAACGCCCAGCTGTCGCTCCGCGCTCATGGTATCGCGGGAACGACGCTGCGTAGGCACTTAGCTGCGCTCGTCGATGCGGGTCTTATCCAGAGACGCGACAGTCCCAACGGAAAGCGCTACGCTCATCGAGATCGCGATGGCGAGATAGAACAAGCATACGGCTTCGACTTGACTCCATTAGTCGTTCGCGCGGCGGAACTGGCTCAGCTCGCGCAGGACGTCGTTGCCGAACGAATTCGTTTCCGTAGGATCAAGGAAGCTTTGACCATCTGCCGGCGGGATGTTCGCAAGCTTATCACAGCTGCCTTCGAAGAAGGAGCCAGCGGCAATTGGGAAGCCGTTGAAGACGCCTATGTTGGCATCCTCGACCGGCTTCCGCGATATCCCTCCCGTCAGCAGGTGGAGGCTACACTCGACGAGATGGAGCTTCTTCGTGAGGAAGTGCTCAACCAGCTGGAAATTCAGATAAAAGCTGAAAATACGGATGGCAATGCTATCCAAAATGGATGCCACATACAGAATTCAAAACCCGAATCCATCTATGAACTTGAACCTAGCTCTCGAAACGAGCAGGGCGAGAAGTTGGAGGCTGTAGCTGAAACGAGGGCGGAGGGTCAGGTAAGCGGCCAACGCACCACCCAACATATCAAGGCGTTCCCGCTTGGCATGGTACTTCGAGCCTGCCCTCAGATTAGCGATTACGGGCCGGGAGGTAGAGTAGGCCATTGGCGCGAGCTGATGAGCGCGGCAGTCGTCGTTCGGTCGATGCTGGGGGTCAGCCCGTCCGCATACGAGGAAGCTTGTGACGTTATGGGACCGGAGAATGCCGCGGCGGCCATGGCGTGTATCCTGGAAAGGTCGAACATGATTAGTTCGGCCGGTGGCTATCTACGAGATCTCACAAAGCGATCGGAGCGCGGCGAGTTTTCGCTTGGCCCGATGCTGATGGCACTTCTCAAGGCCAATGGGGCAGGGGGAAAGCTCGCGGGATGAGAAATCGACGAATGAGCTGAGATCCGTTACCGCTAGGTCAATTGTCAGCCGTTTTTTTGGGCCGTTAGTATCGCTAAATCAATGGCTTATTGCTCTTGAACCTCGATTTTCAGTCGGTTGGGAGGGACGGCGAAGCCGATGTCATCGTTTCCTATCCTTGGGTGAGGAGGCATTCGCAACCGTGCTACGTTGAGATCTATTCGCGCTACCAAGGTATTGGTATTAGCTCTCGTGCGGCCGCTTAGAGATTCATAAGCGACTGAAACCATATCGGCCTTTCGGAAATCGGAGCAACATCTATGACCCGTCAACTTTCTCTCCCACGCGACCGAATTTCCGTGCTTCTGCTGGAAGGCATCAGCCAGACCGCCGCGGACTATTTTTTGTCATCTGGCTACACCAACCTTGTCCATCTACCGAAAGCGCTCGATGATAGCGATCTCAAAAGCCATATCGCCGACGCCCATATCATCGGCATTCGTTCCCGCACGCAGTTAACGGAGGAGATTTTCGAATCCGCCAAGAAGCTGATCGCCGTCGGCTGTTTTTCTGTCGGTACGAATCAGGTCGATCTGGATGCGGCGCGGCGCCGTGGCATTCCGGTCTTCAACGCACCCTATTCGAATACGCGCTCAGTGGCGGAACTCGTGATCGGCGAAATCATCATGCTGACTCGGCAGATATTTCCCCGTTCGGCTTCCGCCCATGAGGGCGGCTGGGAGAAGTCCGCTGTCGGCAGCCGCGAAGTCCGCGGCAAAACGCTCGGCATTGTCGGCTACGGCAATATCGGATCGCAGCTCAGCGCGCTTGCCGAAAGCATGGGCATGGTGGTGCGCTATTTCGATCTTTCCGACAGACTGCGCCGGGGCAATTCGGAATCGATGGCTTCGCTCGGCGAGCTTCTCGAAATCTCCGACTATGTGACGATGCACGTCCCCGAAACGCCTTCGACGCATAACATGATCACCGAAGCCGAGCTGCGCCGCATGAAGAAGCGAGCCATCTTCATCAACAATTCCCGCGGCACAGTGGTCGATCTCGATGCGCTTGCGAAAGTCCTGAAAGAAGGCCATCTGGCGGGCGCCGCCATCGACGTGTTCCCCAAAGAGCCGGCTTCGAACAACGAGCGTTTTGAGACGCCGTTTGTGGCTTTTACTTCGCGATTTCAATTGAAGCCGTAAGCTGAAATCTCAGCCTCCTTTTTTACCCTATCGGCTTCACGCGGGGTAGGGCAGGGGCCTCTTCACAGTCCCGATGCCTTGGTGAGATTGACGCGGAACCGGTCGCGACGACGCTGATATTTTCGGGTCATTTCCGCGCTGGCATGGCCGAGCTGCTTCTGGACGTAACGCTCATCGACCTCGGCCGAGGAGGCAAGGCCGGCGCGCAGCGAATGGCCCGAGAATTTCTCCCCACGTTCGCTCTCGGAAAGATCGCCGCGAACACCGGCGGCGAGCGCCGCTGACTTGACGAGGCGTGCAACCTCCTTGTCGTTGAGACGATCTGGTCCAACGTCCTTGCCCTTGCCAGTGACGCGGCGGAAGAGGGGACCTTTGGCCAGCTTGGCAAATTTGATCCAGGTTTCGACGGCGACGACCGGGCAGGTGGTGTCGGAAGAGCCACGGCCGACCTCCACCTCGCGCCAGCCGGTTTTGCCGCGAAGGGTGACGAGCATCCCCTTGTCGAAAATCTCGATCCAGCCGCGTCCATCTTCCGTCTGGTCTCGGCCAAGGTCGAGGCCGACGATTTCCGAGCGTCGCAGGCCGCCGGCAAAGCCGATCAGCAGCATCGCCCGGTCGCGTAGGCCCCGCAGGCTTCCTCGATCCAGCGTCTCTAGCATACCGACCAGATCCTCCGGCAGGATGGCTTCCTTCTGACGGGGAGGGGATGCGTGGGTGTTGCGGATCCCGGCCATCACGGTGGCAATGGCGCGGTCCTTCCGATCGAGCAGCGTACCCCGCTGGGCGCAGTTCCAGGCGATGGCTGACAAGCGCCTCTCTATAGTGGAGACGGAGTTTGCCTTCACACCGCGTTCCGCGGTTCCGGACGCGCAGGCCGTAATGTAGAGTCCGACGACCTGCGGATCCGGAGGGAGGGGCGAAACATTCTGGCGCCGGCACCAGGCGGAAAAATGCTTCCAGTCGGCGGCGTAGGCGCGGCGCGTGTTGGCCGAGCTGGCGGCCTCGACATAGCCACGCGCCCGATCAGCCAGTTGTTCCAGGTGCGCCGGCAGGCTGGCGCCCGCCTCTGGCAGAAGGGAGGGGAGACTGCTGTTCTCGGCCGACGACTGCGGCACGGAAACATCTCCAGAATGCCCCGTGCTGTCAGGCGGCGCTGCGCTCTCCTCGGCATGATTTTCGGTGTTCTGGTCGATGATTTGGGCCATTCTCTATATAGAGAACAAAACGTCCGATAAAATGCAAGATTATAGGACGTTTTATGTTGGCGACATGGCGTGCGGTTAATAGCGATAAAGCTGGCACCAAGTGCTCACTCATATTATGCTCTCCTACATGGATTCGCTCCCGACTTTAACTTTGTCGACCGTGACTTCGTTGCCCCGCCTGCCGAGCTGGGCACGCGCGCGCGGCCGCGACTTCACCGAGTCCGACGCAGCCTTTGCCGCCGGCATCGCTCTGAAATCGCTGGACGATCTTATCCGCGCCGACCCGCCCTGGCTCGGCTGCTGGCGCGATCGCCTCGCCCTGAAATCGGCCGCCGTCGCTGCTAGAATGTTGGGCCGGAGTGAGGAGGAAAACGCCATTCGGGACGCCGTTTTGCTGAGTGCGGCCGGCGACGATCCTGGGCCAGCAGGAAAGCTGTTTCTGGCTACACGAATGATGTCGCGCCGATCTGGGCCGCTCGACACCTCCCTCGTTAAGGACCTCACCGAACTTCTCGCACTTCGCTGGGACGATGGCCTCGCGGCAATCGCGGATTTGACTGATACAGCCATCCAGTCCGGGCGAGCAGCACCCTTCGCTGTTGCGGACCTGATAGCGATGATTTGCGCGGCCCGCCCGGACGCCGAGGTGCTGGCTCTCGGCTTGGCCGACGTCGTGCTGGCGCAAACGCTGAAATGGCCGCGACCGGTTCCCCTCTTGCTGCCCGAACGCTATGGACCGGCCTTCCGGGCGATCGGCGGCAGAGGCCGGGTTCGGCCCGGAGAGCAGGCTTATCCCAAGGCGATCTGCCTGGCGCTGGTCGACGGCGTCGAGGCAGCGCTACGGTCGGCGGGCGAGATCGATCGCCTCACTGTTCGACTGCTGGCTGTCGCGCCAAAGATCAGGACCAGAGGCGCCGAGCCCGTTTTTAGACAGCTGCTGAACCAGGACGCTGTTCCAGCCTCGGCGCCCGGCAGCAGCTTGTCGCGCTGGGCCGCGACGCGGCTGTTCGAGCGCCTGGAAAGTTTTGGGGCCGTGCGCGAAGTCTCCGGCCGCTCCGCGTTCCGGATATTTGGGTTGTGACCATGGCGGGATCCCCTGCAGCCAAGCAATCCCGTAAGAAAAGGGTGAACGCCGCAAGCGAACGCTTGTTTGATCGGGAGCTGGAGGATCTGCCGCCAGAACTGCGCTGGCGGGAATGGATGTTGCGGGTCGAAGCGGTGATCTTTGCATCCACTGAGCCAGTGAGCCGCGAGACGCTCGCCCGGGTGGTCGGTCGCGATTGCAGCGTCGACCTGCTGATCGACGATCTCATTGAGGAACTGCGTGACCGGCCCTACGAACTGGTCTCGGTCGCGGGTGGGTGGCAGCATCGAACCCGAGTGCGGTTTGCTGAAACCATCCGGGCCTCGTCGACGCCGACGCGGGGAAGTGCGGCGGCGCTTTCGGAGTTTGAGGCGATGGTACTGATGGCGGTGGGATATTTCCAGCCGGTCACACGCGGCGAGCTATCAAAAATCTTCGGCAAAGAAGTCAGCCGCGATACGATCGCGGCAATCCGCGGCGCCGGCTTCCTCGCCTCAGGGCCGCGCAGCCCGACGCCCGGTGCGCCCTACACTTATGTGACCACCCCGCATTTCCTCTCTGCCTTCGGCATGGAGACATTGCGGGATCTTCCCAACATCGAAGCGCTCGAGGACGAGGGCCTTCTGAGCCGGTATGCCGTGCAAGAAGACGTTGCCGGATCGCGAGAGGGCGGCGCCGATGAGGACGATGAATTGCCTTATATCGAGTGAATTCCGTCGCCGGCCAAAAGCTGCTCGGCACCCGCCTTACGGCGAAGGCAGGCGCAGCCGCAATGGCTGTCCAGCGGGCAGGAACGCGCGGTCGGCGCTATCGACCTGAGCTTGGCGAGCCCGCCCTTTGTTCTTGAAACCGCGCTTTCGAACTGATGCTGCCGCTTTAACCTTGCCCACTGTCAGATCACTGCCGTCATCCCTGGGCCGACATCGTTCGGTTCCCCCGGCCAACGATCGGCCTGGAGGGTGCCGATCGGGCGAGCCCAGGGGATCCACGTGGCATCACCCTACAAGCTAAGTGCGAGGTGTTGATCGCGCTCAAGGCGCGACCGTCGGAAAGGAGCAGGCTGACGATGCGTGTGCACATTTGGTGACGCGAGATGCCTGCGGTGAACATACTTACTCGGCCGCCGCTCCTGCGTTGGTACCGCTCCTGGCCTTTGTCAACTCGCCAGAATCGTTCGTCCTACCAGTCGTTTTTGCCGCGTCGCTTGCGTTCCCGGCTTTGCTGGGTGCAGTTGGGGCAACGGTGGGAGGTGCGAATGTTGTAAGGGCGCCCCCGAGTTGCGTTCTGAGTGCCATCGCCACGGCTCTGACAGCTTGGATCGGTGTCCGTGTCGGTACAGCACTCTAGGTTCGAGGATACTCGTCACCGGCCCCTCTCACATGCCCCATCTGCGGATGAACCAAGTTTTCACGATCGTCGTCAGCACCGCGTAGGCAACCAGAAAACTTGCGATAATCGGCCAGTAGAGCACTGGAAGCGGCTGAAAACCCAGCGGCCCGGCGAGAGGTGAATACGGCAGGGCAATGGCGATGGCGCAGATGATGATCGTAGAAATGATCAGCGGCGGGCTGGCCCAGCTCTCGATAAATGGCTTCCGAGCGGTGCGGATGACATGGATGATCAGCGTCTGGGTCAGGATGGATTCCACGAACCATCCCGTCTGGAACAACGCAGCATTTGTCCAGGCATCAAAGACAAACAGCATGGTGAAATAAGTCGCATAGTCGAAGATCGAGCTGATCGGCCCGATGAACAGCATAAAACGCATGATATTGCCGATTTCCCATTTTCGCGGCTGGGTCAGGTATTCCTGATCCACCGTGTCGGTCGGGATGGTGGTCTGCGAGAAATCGTAAAGCAGGTTGTTGGCAAGCACCTGCAAAGGTGCCATCGGCAGGAACGGCAGGAAGATCGATGCGCCGAGAACACTGAACATGTTTCCGAAGTTCGAGCTTGCGCCCATCTTGATGTATTTGACGATATTGCCGAAGACGCGTCGGCCTTCGATGACGCCATCGTTCAAGATGGCCAGATTTTTTTCGAGCAGGATGATATCGGCGGATTCCTTGGCGATATCGACCGCTGTATCCACGGATATTCCGACGTCGGCCTTCTTCAACGCCGGGCCGTCGTTAATTCCGTCGCCAAGGAAGCCGACGACGTGGTCTCTGGCCTGCAGAGCAGCAATGATCCGGGCCTTCTGCGAGGGTGATACCTTGGCGAACACATTGGCTTTTTCGACGGCTTCGCCGATTTCCTGGTCGCTCATTGCTTCCAGATCGTGCCCAAGCATGAGACCGGAAATATCGAGACCCACATCCCGGCAGGTCTTGCGCGTCACCAGATCGTTGTCACCGGTCAGAATTTTGACAGTCACGCCGGATGCACGCAGTGCAGCCAGCGCGGCGGCGGCCGTTTCTTTGGCGGGGTCGAGGAAAGCGATAAAGCCTTGCAGCGTCAGTCCGGTTTCATCGGCGGCTTCATAGGTTGCTTGCGGCGTGACAAATTCTCTTATGCCGACGGCGATGACGCGAAAGCCATCGGCATTGAGTTTGGCAGTCAGTTCGGCGACTGCTTTGCGATGGTTATCGTCGAGCGGCTGAGTCCCATCGGCAGTCCGGCAATTGACACAGATGGCAAACACTTCCTCGACGGCCCCCTTGCAGATCAGCAGCGGCTTCTGGTCTGGCGTCTGAACGACGACCGAAAGGCGGCGGCGATTGAAGTCGAAGGGGATTTCGTCGAGCTTCTTGTATCCGGCATCGACCGAAAGGTGGTCTTCAAGCTCCACGTGCTCCTGCACGGCGACATCCAGGAGGTTTTTCAGGCCGCTTTGAAAGCGGCTATTCAAATATGCATAGGTCAGGACACCATCATCTTCCTCGCCGTTGACGTCCAGGTGCAGTTTGAGAATAATCCTGTCCTGGGTGAGTGTTCCGGTCTTGTCGGTGCAAAGAACATCCATGGCCCCGAAATTCTGGATCGCGTTCAGCCGTTTGACGATGGCTTTTTTGCGAGCCATAGCCATCGCGCCCTGGGCCAGGTTGACGGTGACGATCATCGGCAGCATTTCCGTGGCAAGGCCGACGGCGACGGCGACGGCAAAGAAAAGCGCCTGCAGCCAGTCGTGCTTGGTTAAGCCGTTGATCAGGAACACCAGCGGCACCATCACGAGAATGAACCGGACCATCAGCCATGCAAAGCTGCGGATGCCGCGGTCAAAGCTCGTTTCCTCGTCGGCCCCGGTGATCTGACTGGCCAGCTTTCCAAAGAACGTAGACCTGCCAGTGTGAACGATGACACCGGTCCCATAGCCGCTCGACACACTCGATCCCATGAAACAGATATTGGCAAGCGTGAATGGATCGTCATCCTTGACGGTGCCCGTTGTGCCAGCTTTCTCCACCGGCATGGATTCTCCCGTCAGCGCCGATTGATTGATGAACAGATCGTTGGCGGTCAGAATCCTGAGGTCGGCGGGGATCATGTCGCCTGCGGACAGGCGCACGACGTCGCCCGGAACCACGCCGTCGAGCGGGATGGACGAAAAACCTTCGGCGTCGCACCCATCAACGCCGCGACGTTTCACGCTTACCTGGACCCGCACCATGTTCGCCAGTTTTGCAGCGGCCTGGCTGGATCGATGCTCTTGTACGAAACTGAGGCCGACGCTGAGGACGACCATGGTGGCGATCACGACGGCCGAGCGGATGTCGGAAAGCAGCCAGGAGAGAATTGCCAGGCTGAGAAGCAGGCCGTTGAGCGGATTTTTGATCTTGTCCCAAAGCTCCAGGAGAATGGGCGATGTCTGGCTGGCGGCGATGACATTTGCGCCATAGGCTGCAAGTCGCTCTGGAACGTCGCTGCTTGAAAGCCCTTCCGGGGCAGATTTCAGCTGCGAAAATACATCCTCGGGGCTTGCCGCAGAAAAGACTGCAAGCAACGGCGATGTTTCGCTCAATTTCGCCTGAAGAGCATGGTGGTGTCCTGTTTCCGGGGCAGGAGATTGTAACTTCGTTTCAGCTGCCAAGCCCGTCTCCTTCAGGATTCTTTGGACCCGCCACTCCGGGCAATCAATCTGGCCAAAGTGGGTGGAAAGAAGCTCCCGATAGGTGACAGCCCCCTTGAGCATGGTCGTCATCACCGCTCAACTTATTGTAACAGGTTTGGTAACGGGATGATGATGATCGAGATCAAGCAGCAATTGGCCGCAAGAAGAAATTCGTGTCGACTTCAATGGTCTGTCGGGGCCAGGCGAAACAAAATCCTGTCGGGGCGATCCTTTCTCGGCCTGAGCCGAAAGTTATGGAAACATGGAGTCAACTTTTCCAGCGGCTCGAAACAGCTAGGCCCTGAAGCTCTGCGCGAACATGAGAATGGCCGGCGTCAAGAGGTAGGCGCGCAATCGCATGTTCTGTTGCCGGAGCCCTGTCTGGCGCAATGGAGAACGCGCTTGACTTCATGTCCTGTCCGGCGCATTCGGGCATCGATGGCACTCATAAAACTGTCATCGATTCAAAGGAAAACGAGATGAACCCCGACGGTCGAAGTTCGACGTCATCGCGACCGCTACGCCCGTAACCCGTCTCCTGGTCGATGGCTCCGGAGAGGCCGGCGGTCTTTCAGGAGAGCCCATGCTGCGCACCTACTGGCACCACACCGATCATCTGGCAATCGCCGCTCCCGTTACGGGTCCGGAAGGTGCCGCCGCTGCTCCGATCTGGCATGATCTGCTCAATCCCACCCTGGAAGAGGACAAATCGGTCGAGCGCCAACTGGGCATTGCCATTCCGACGCGGGAAGAGATGGAGGACATCGAGCTTTCCGCCCGCCTCTACCAGGAGAGCGGCGCCGAGTTCATGACGATGACGGCGCTGACCGGCCTCGACGGCGACGATCCCGTGAAGACGCCGGTGACCTTCATCCTGAAGGGATCGAGCCTTGTGACCGTGCGATATGCCGAGCCGAAGCCGTTCGACGTGTTCCTGTCGCGGGCGCAGCGCAGCAACGGTGGCGGCATTCCCTGTGCCAACGGCGAGATGCTGATGACCGGCCTGATCGAGGCGTTGATCGATCGCCTGGCCGACGCCCTTGAGCGGCTCGGCAACGAGATCGATGCGGTCTCCCGCGAAGTCTTCCGCAGCAAGGTCTCGAACGTGACCAAGAAGACGCAAGACCTGCGGTCGCTGATCGAGCGGATCGGCCAGAAGGCCGACTTCCTGACGGCGATACGCGAGAGCCTGGTAAGCATCTCCCGGCTCGTCGCCTATCATTCGGCGCTCGAAAGCCCCGACCGCCGACCGTCCAAGGAGATCCGGCAGCGGATCAAGCTGCTGCAGCGGGATGCTGTTTCGCTCGGAGACCATGCCAACTTCCTATCGGGGAAGATCAATTTCCTACTCGACGCGACGCTCGGGCTCATCAATCTCGAGCAGAACCAGATCATCAAGATCTTCTCGGTGGCGGCCGTGGTCTTCCTGCCGCCGACCCTGGTCGCCTCGATCTACGGCATGAACTTCGACTTCATGCCGGAGTTGAAGTGGTATGTCGGCTATCCCTTCGCCATCCTGCTGATGGTGCTGTCCGCCGTGATGCCCTACCTCTATTTCAAGAGGCGCGGATGGCTCTGACGGCGGCCAGGCCCGGAATTCACAAGATGCGATGCGCCGCCCTTTGCTTTAGTGCGATCCAGGTGACGCGGTGGTTCTCCTGCCGTCGACCGGCATTTCGGACAACCCTAGACCATCGGCCATCCTGATCAGATCGGCGACGGTCTCCGCCCGCATCTTGCGCATTGCCTGGCCCCGGTGGACCTTCACGGTGATCTCGCTCAGGCCGATCTCGGCGGCAATCTGCTTGTTGAGGCGTCCACGCGCGACGAGCGCCATCACTTCCCGTTCGCGCGTCGTCAGTGTCGCAAAGCGCTCCTGAAGGTCGGCGGACGCGGCCTGTTGCCGGAGCCGGACGCGATCCTTCTCGATCGCCTGCCGGATGGCGTCGAGAAGGTCTTGTTCCCGAAACGGCTTGAGAAGGAACTCCACAGCGCCTGCCTTCATCGCCCTGACCGACATCGGGACGTCGCCGTGCCCGGTCAGGAACACGATCGGGATGGAATAGTCGGTCCTTGCCAGCTCGTCCTGGAAATCGAGCCCGCTCGCGTCCGGCATCCTGACGTCGAGGACGAGGCAGGCGGACCCTCCGGACCGAGGATGAAGCAGGAAGTCTCTCGGCGATGCGAAGCTATGGGTCTCGTAGCCCACCGACCGGAATAGGCTGTCCAGCCCGTCCCGGACGGACAGATCGTCATCAATGACGTAAACGGTGTTGTCACGTTAAGTTTCTCTGGCTGGAAAGGTCAGCGGCTCGTGGATATTCAGGCGACACAGGCCGCAATTTTCCATGCATCGACAGCTTCGAGCCGATGGTAGCGAATTGTTTGCGCGGCGCGGCGACGGGACGGAACTGAAAAGCAATTGCGGGTCGCTGAGTGCATGGAGACGAACCGTTGCAACGTGCCTGGTGACCGGTGGCCTTGCATGGTTCGTTCCCGTTTTCGAAACGGCAGATGGCTGTTCTCGGCCCGATTATTGAGACCCTTGTGCGACCAATGGTCAAGGCCGGGTGCCACTTCCGCCTTTGCTGCACCGTAGGAGCGGAGCTTATCGGTGATGATCCGTTTGGGAGCAAAGCCATAGCGCTTCATTAACGCCACCAGCACGCGCTTCGCTG
>NZ_LWBS01000465.1 GCF_001652265.1 Rhizobium leguminosarum | reverse complement strand
AACCGGCTCCAACGCTGCGCAAGATGAAAGCTTCGCGTTTTCGCCGGTTGCTCACACCGCGCCACTTGGCGTATTCAAAACCGCCGGGGCTCTAGTCGCCGCTGGATGAAAGTTCAGTGGCAGGTCAGTTGTCGCAAAAAACTTGAACGGCCCAACCTCTGCTTTTGCCCTCTCGCCCTGGTACCAAAGAGCGAGAGTAAGGGCCGCAGCTATAAAAAAACACCATTGATAACAACCAGAAAGCGAAATTTTGCTTTATACGACATTTATTAGACTTGCTCCACCCGAGATTGTGTAATTTAAGATAGCACGTTTATTGGGAGGATTGCATGAGCACGATTTTTGTCGGTGGCCACCTTCTTGGGACTTTTGCTACAGGCTCTTGGCCACAGCTCGGAGGACACCTTTTCCTTGAGTTTCCGAGCTCTTCTGTTGCACTCGACCATGGTATTCCCAGCGGCAGCGAACACACGGCCACTGAGGGCGGCGATCCGATTTTCAGTGCCGACATCATTTCGCTGGAGGACTTCGTCGCTCATCTGCGGAGCGACGATAGCGGCTCCGATCTATGGTTCGAGCCCGAGCCTATCGGTGCGGTTATCTGATTTGAATACGCGATCACCGGAACGCAGACTTGCTGCGTTCCGGGACAACCTCCGCACCAAGTGAAGCACCGTGAGCAGTCAAGCAACAAGCGCCCCCGAATTCCGCCGGCTACTTCGCCGCGCCTGGATCGAAATCGCCATTTTCTCGATCACCATCAACATCTTCCTGCTCGTGCCGTCGATCTATATGATGCAGGTCTATGATCGGGTGCTGCCGGCATCGAGCGTTCCGACCCTGGTCTATCTGTCCCTGTTGGCGGCAGGTGCTCTCGGCTTCCTTGCTTTGATGGATGTCATCCGATCGATCTATTGCCAGCGTGTGGCAGTGGCACTTGATCGCAATATTGGAGGTCCTGCCTTCCTAGCGTCGATCAACTCGCCGAAGGGGGAGAGCGGTGATATCCAGGCGCTTCGTGACCTGTCGACAGTTCGAACGTTCATAGCCTCACGCGGCCTGGCGAATCTGGTCGATCTTCCGTTCGCGCCACTCTTCATCCTTCTGCTCTATTTCGTGCATCCCATCCTTTGCTTGGTAACGGTTTTGGGCGCAGTGGTGATGGTGCTGCTGGTCATAGCAAACCATTTCTCAGCAAGGACTGCAGGTAGCAAGGCGCAAGAAGCTGCAACGATTGCTAATCTGCTTGCCCAAGCCTTCAGCCGCAATGCCGACACGCTTCGCGGAATGGGAATGCTTGGCAATGTCACAGAAGTGTGGGGTAAGCGGTTTGCAGAATCCGCTGTCCTACAGGACAAGGCATCGGTCATAAACTCTTCGTTTGCCGGGGCCTCTCGGGCCGTGCGCATGGCCCTCCAGCTCGCGATTCTTGGGGCCGGTGCGGTTCTGGTGATGCGCGGAGAGATGACGGCCGGGATGATCTTCGCTTCCTCGACGATTTCGGGAAGGGCTTTGCAGCCGATCGATCAACTCGTTGCCGGATGGAAGCAGGTGGCGGATGCGCGAAAATCCTGGGGCAAGCTGGACGCAGCCGTCGCCACCGTCGAAGAGGGGCAGACGCGGCGCCTTCAGCTTCCCAAGCCCACAGGTGCCGTTGCGGTAAAGGATCTGGTCTGGACACCGCCCCAGACCAGCAGCGCGTCCGGCAACAACGCACAAATCATCAAAAGGCTGAACTTCGAGATCGCCGCCGGCGAAGTCGTTGCGCTGCTCGGCCCGAGTGGTGCCGGCAAATCCACGCTCGCGAAATTGCTCGCCGGCGTTCTTCGCCCGAGCTCGGGCCTGGTGACGCTCGACGGCGCAGACTACAGAACGTGGGATCCGGAGCAACTCGGTTCCAATATTGGCTATCTCGCTCAGGACGTGCAGCTATTGCCAGGCACGATCGCACAAAATGTTGCGCGTTTCGACCCGTCCGCGACAGACGAAGCCGTCACCGCTGCGGCAGCCCGGGCCGAAGCCCATGCGCTGGTAACGGCGCAAAGGCAAGGCTATCAAACGTTGATCACGCCGACGGCCTCCACGCTTTCCGGCGGAACACGCCAGAGGATTGGACTCGCGCGGGCTTTCTACGGCAATCCCAAGGTTCTCGTTCTCGATGAGCCAAACGCCAATCTCGACGCAGAAGGGGAGGCAGCTCTCGAGAAAGCCCTAATGCAAGCACGTACGTCCGGCACGACGATCATCATCATTACGCATCGGCCGGCTATCGTTCTCCGTTGCGACAAGGCGATCGTCTTGCGCGACGGAACCATTGAAGCCTTCGGACCGGCTCCTGAGATCTTACGACGTTTGGCAGGCCGGGGCGAAACACAGCGTCCGCCGGAGCCGCCGGTCGCGCCCGGCAAGAGCACCGAGCGACTGACACTCGTGCATGACGGTACGGAGTGACGATGGCTGACGTGACGACCAACTGGAAGGCGACGCTCTCACGCTCGACGCACGGTCCGGCGCTATTTGGCTATGGGGCGATCGCGGTGATGCTCGGAACTTTCGGCCTTTGGGGAGCGACGGCACCGATCTCCGGAGCTGCGGTTGCCGCCGGCACGATTGCCGCCGCGGGACGCAATATCCAGATGCAGCATCTCGAAGGGGGCATTGTGCGGGAGATCAAGGTTCGGGAAGGCGATGTGGTCAACCGCGGCGACATGGTCATGATCCTTGATGACACCGCCGCGAAAACACAGCTGAACAGGCTGGCGAAGCAGTGGGTATCGCTGAGCGCCCAAATTCAGCGACTGGAAGCCGAACGTGATGGACGGGATATCTTCAATCCGGTGATCGCCGGAACGATATCGGCGGCGATGCTCAACGTGACCGACATTGTAACCGAGGAGAACAAGGAATTCGAAGCAAGGCTTGCTCGCTTTCGCTCAGAACAACTCATCCTCGGTCAGCGACTGAATCAGCTCGATGATACCGGCAAGGGACTTCGCGACCAGAAAGCTGCGATCGAGATGCAGGCGGCCGTTGTTCGGGATGAACTTGCCAGAAAACAGGCGCTGCTCGAAAGAGGTCTGATCAACAGATCCGACTATACCGAGCTCTTGAGGATCGACGCTGATCTGCTTGGGCAGGCGGCAGCGATTTCTTCCGAACAGGCCACCACCGCCTCGCAGATTGCCGAAGCCCACGAACAGGTCGAGCGTTTGAGGACACAACGCGTGGAGGAGGCTGTCACGAAAATGACCGAGGCCAAAGCCTCGTTGCGGGATGTGGAGGAGCAACTCACCGCAGCGATCGAAGTCTTGAATCGAACAGTCATTCGCGCGCCGGCCGACGGAATTGTCATAACCTCGGCCTACAATATCGTGGGAAACGTCATTGCCCCGGGCGAAAAAATTATGGATATCCTGCCGACAACGAACCGGCCGTTGGTTGAGGCCCGGTTGAAACCTACCGACATTGACGTTGTGCGGCAGGGGCAGCCGGCGCGCCTGCGTTTCTCGGCGCTCAATGCCAGGCTGACACCGGAGGTTGACGCCGTCGTTCAGCAGGTGTCGGCGGATCGTCTGGTTGATGAGGCGACACAGCAGCCGTATTATCGTGCTCTTCTGAAAATTACAGATGATCTTCCAGCGTCAGTTCCTGCTCAACAATTGCATCCCGGTATGCCCGTGGAAGCCTTCATTAGCACCGGCGATCGAACCTTCTTTGACTATCTGCTGAAACCGTTGATCGATTCGACCAGGCACGCTTTTGTCGAAGATTGAGGAATCTTCAAGCCGGGTTTGCTCCCGAAGTGGTTCATGAGGTTCGCAACCGACAAGCGAAGGCGGAGCCATCGGCGATCAATGGCCCTGACCGTTCCTGTCTTAAAAGCGAGCTTCGGAGGTGGGGACACGGACAAGAACGTTCTTGTTGACCGGAGGACCGCGATATTGATCCCAGCTCAATCAAGCTCCGGAGGGATGGAACGAGTGAGGAGGCTGGGGCAACAGCCACTCAAAGTCGATCCTGGCTACCCTATGATCAATTGGCAGGTTGGCCGCCCGCGTAACATCGGTGCCTAGGTGTTTAGGGGGATTCCCGAAAACGAGTTTGAAAAGGGTGCTCCGGGATCAGGGGCAGACACCCTTTTCATGCTGAGTTTTGCAGTCTCAGCGGAACGGAAATTAGCAGAGAGATTGCTGTCTACCATCGGACCGAAGTCCGACTCACTCGCAATAATTCGTCGATGTCAGCGCCGACATGACACCATCAATCAATGCGTCCCTCGATCCGCTGCCTGACGACATGCCCCGGAACGCTCGCACTCGGGCGTTCCGGTCGGCCGCGTTATCTACAATCAAATGACCGACCCTATAAGCTCCGGCTCAAACCAGAGATCGGTGTCGACTGCGTCTTCTTGCAGGCGCGCCACGAAGTCCTCCAGAGATATGATATCGGCTGTTGGTAATACCTCATCCGAACCAGGCAGTTGATTGGCGATCGCCTGATAGTCCGCGCCAAGATCATTCGAATTGACGGCGATGGCGGCGCCGGCTGGGAAGGCGATGATGTCAGCGGACGAAAAAGCGGTGGACGCGACAGCGGAAGTGTTGGCACCTTCCGTGAGAGTGGCCGAGACTCTCGTTTGGTATAGCATGTCATTGCTGACGCTGCTGGCGGCGCCCGATCCCTCGCCTTCCGAAAGCTCCGGTGCTAGATCCGCGAGGCTGAAGACTTCATACGGAGAGGAGTAATCTTCGGAGTAAAGCCAAATATCCTCGATATCAAACAGCGTATCCGTTCCACCATCGGCACTCGTAACGGTTACAGAATGGTCCGAATTGCGTGTGAACAAGTAGTCTTCAAGGCTGCCGAAGTAGTCAACCTCGTCATAGGCTCCGTCTCCGCCATCAATGATGTCGTTACCAGTGCCGCCATTGAACCAATCATCACCGCTTCCACCAATGAGAGTGTCGTTGCCGGCCCCGCCGTCGAGACCATCAGCGCCATCGCCTCCTCTGAGAACGTTTGCGACGGTATTCCCGCCCAAGTAACCGCCAAATGCGCTGCCGGTGAGATTTTCAATGGAAATAAGAGTATCGCCGTAGATGTCGTCGTTGGTCGAAAGATCCGCCCAGATAGGTTCCGCGGCAAAGCTGTAGTCAACGGTGTCGCTGCCCAACCCGCCATCAAATGTCTGCGGACTACCGTCGGCTATGAAAATATCATCCGTTGGGAGTGGCGCGAGATCCGATAATGTATAGGTTTCATAGGATGACAGATCTTCTGCATAAAGTCGAATATGCTCAACGTTTATTAGAGTATCACTGCCATCTCGTTCGCTAAACACAGACACCGAGTTGTTGGCGTTTCGCGTGAACGCATAATCTTGGAGACTTCCAATAAACTCTACTTCATCGGAGCCGTCCTCGCCACCATCTATGATGTCGTCGCCGGCACCTCCATTGAAGCGGTCGTCGCCACTTCCGCCAATTAGAAAATCGTTACCGCCATTTCCGGAAAGATTGTCATCACCATCGTTTCCTATCAGGATATCTGCTTTATCGCCGCCGCTCAGAATGTCGTCACCAGCGGTTCCCTCAATGACGTTCGACCCCACAACGGGCGCAAGATCTGCAAGCAGATACGTCGTATTGTCTCCAAAAAGATGGACAAATTCAACGTTCAGCAGAGTATCTGTTCCGTAAGTGGCGCTGGTAACAGTAACTGAACCGTCATTGTTGCGAGTGAAGAGATAATCCGAGGCTAGTCCCTCATAGTTGACTCGATCAGTGTCGCCATCCCCACCGTCGAGGATGTCACTTCCTGCGCCTCCGGTTAGGACATCATTGCCCTCGCCCCCGAGGACCAGATCATTTCTCGCCGAGCCCGTCAGCGTATCGTCAGAGGCGGTACCATCTATCTCCACAGTTACCACATCTGCCAATTCGGCTGCTTGGCCATCGAAAGTGATTTCTTCTATGCTCTCGAGCCGCACGTAGCGCTCGTCAAGCGACGCATCTCGGTCAATATAGACACGCTCAACTAAGTATCCGTCGCCAGAGGCAGTAATTCGGTAGGAGGACGCATCAAACGCGAACGCCACTGAGTCTATTCCCGCACCACCGCTATAGAAGCGGCCGCCATCGCTGTCGACAAAATGGTCGTCTCCGCCACCAGAAAAAAAGACTTCGACTTCGGAAATACTGTCAGTTGCCTCTCCGACAGCGGTTACCGTTCCTCCGACGAGATCAACAACGGTATCCGAATTCGTTTCGACCATTAAGGCGTCGATCCCGGCCGCACCGTCATATGAGTCAGCGCCATCAGCAGATGCAGAGTAAAACGTATCATCGCCGCTTCCTCCGGAAATTACATCATCACCTTGGTCACCATAAATTTCGTCGTCGCCAGATCCCGACGAAATGATATCGCCGTCAGGAGTGCCGAACAGGACATCGTCGCCACTCGACCCACCTATCGCCATTGATGCCAGCGATAGACCACCGCCCACTTGAATGCCAAAGATGGGAGTCTTCAGTTCAGCCTCGAAAAAGATCAGGACGGTGATCGTCTCGCCGAGGTTTGTATCGTAATAGGTGTCGTAAATTGCGTTCAGCGATACGCCGTTGGAGCTTGCAACATAGACGTCTTTTCCGCCAAATGAATATTCAGCAGGTTGCAGCGAGAAGGCGGAGAAATCCGTGTTGTTCAACCCGGCATATTCAGCCTCATTCAACGAGATAAAAATCTTATCGAGTGCGGAATAGTCTCGAATAACATCAAACGTCCCACGCACCGACGGATCGAAAACGTAATCGTGGGCCGTTGAGTCGTAACGGGCGACACGCGAGTTTCCGAGCACGTTGCCGACGTAAAAAGCGTCTTTGCCCCCGCCACCCGTGAGGTAATCCGCAACTGCATCACTTTCAGGTCCAGTATCATTCGCATACAGCGTGTCAGCGCCATGTCCGCCGGAGAGATAGTCAACGCCGTCACCGCCGACGAAAACGTCCTCTAACCGACCACCATGCAGCACGTCGTTACCGAGCGTCCCGGTGATGGTATACCTGAGGCCCCAAAGGCCCTGTGCGACGTCCGCCGTAACTCCTGGGTAAAAGTCGACCGCCCCCGGATAAGGAATGACACTCTGCGTAGCTATTCCGATGGCAGCAAGAAGGGTGTTGGCATACGAATTGCTGTTGAAAAATACATCATAAGGAAGTGCGTGGGCGATTTCAGCGATGTCGTCTCGGACCTGGAGCAGAAGTTCCCAGACATTGTCCGACGACTCCCCGTGAGAAAACGTGAGCGTGGTTTCAGCATAGTGCGCTGGAGAAAAGTCATCGTTGGGAACATCGAAGGTATCGTTTCGGGGGCCTACGACCCAACGTCCCAAGATCACGAGCTTTGGCGCCTGAACCTCAAGCTCCGTTTCACCATATACTAGTTGGAGGTGACCAAAATCCAAGCCTGCATAGTACGGTATAAGAATTAGATTTCCTGCCAAACGTATGTCAGTCATATCCCGCAACCCCATCTATGTTTGTTGATGTCTACTCTCTTTCAACCGTGACCTGGAAATCCTCTAACCTTGCTCCTTTATAGTAAGCAATGAACCCGAATGCGTATGGAGTGAGAATGTATGGGATGGTCGCCTCCACCCTATTCCATTTTATCCCGCATTTCGGATTGATCTTGCGGCACATAAATCCCAGGGTGTGCCCATCCGGACCGAGCCGTGAATACGGTGCTTTCACCAGCTTGATGTCAAACTGATCAAGCCATGTTTTGATTTTGTCTTCGCTTTCTAGCTGTTCAATGATCCTGAAAAAGCACACCCAAAGATCGCTTTTTTCGTCAAATTCACGCCAGTATGGCTCCAAAACCAATTCGGATCTTGGCTCGATGCAACTCTGAACCGTCGGCCATTTTGAGATCGGGCCCGTCAGGTCCGCCTCGCCGCTGGCTTTAGCAATCCTTACAATATCGCTGGCTTGCGCCGCGGAAGACAGCTCTCCATCAAGTGGAGACAGGGTAAAAAGAAGTGATGCAGCAACTCGGAGAGTTGTTGCTCCACCGAATATCGCCCTGACGGCGGCACCGGCCGATGCAGTTTCGGCGATATCCATTGTCTCCGTCCCCCGTTTGTACCCAAGCAATGAATGAGCGCGTTTCACTGACCCAAGATCGCCATTACTGGGAACTCTAGCAACATTAATGATCGCAGATACAATCTCAAGGGAAATTTTTCTTCGATACCATTTTTACGAGATAAACAGCTGCTGGTTCGCCGCCCTGGCGCTGTTTTTGTTCATACTGCCTCAAAACGTGTATCTGCTGCGACCTCCTAGAAAAATCTGGAAGAATGGATCGTTTCGTTGAGCTCATCGCGCGGCTGTGAGGGAGTTCCCGCGCCTTGAAGGGGTTCGAACCGCAGACCCTACGGTCCGGGGACATTTTCACTGAAAATTCCGGCTCTTCACCTTCAGCGTATCGATGTGCAAATCCGGGACTTATCCCGAGGCCGAGACTATGCCGAGCCCATTCCCTAAAGCCCGAGATTTCGGGTAATCCAGAATTGAAAGCTCGGTATAATTCGAACGCGTTGGAAGACCGGTTCGCCCCTAAGGGGACTTTTTTGTTGTTGAAGGATAAGGCTGCTTTGCGTCCTCATGCACGCTGAAGCTCTATGGAATGCGCAGCGCCTACGACGAGATCATGGGCAACGGCATCAAACGGCAGCACGAACCGCCGCGCATCGTCGGCGATCTCTTGCAATCGGAGATCGCCGAGAAGCAGGCACGCTCTATTCGCTACCAGCTCAGCATCGCCAAGCTGCCGCTCGCCAAGGACATCGACGACTTCGACTTCGCCGATACGCCCGTCAATGAATCCCGGGAGCTGGCCACCGGCACCTTCGTCGCCGATCAGCGCAATGTCGTTCTCGTCGGCGGCACGGGAACCGGGAAGAGCCATCTGGCCATCGCGATTGCCCGTGCTCTCATCCGCAACGGAACGCGCGGCCGCTTCTTCAACGTCGTCGATCTGGTCAATCGATTGGAAACGGAAACGCGCAGCGGCAAGCAAGGGCGGACGGCCGACTATCTCAACCGTCTCGACTTCATCATCCTCGACGAACTCGGCTATCTGCCATTTGCCCAGGCAGGCGGTCAGCTCCTGTTCCATCTGATCGGCAGGCTCTACGAGCGCACGTCGATCATCGTCACCACGAACCTCGCGTTCGGCGAATGGCCGACGGTGTTCGGCGACGCCAAAATGACGACCGCACTTCTGGACCGTCTGACCCATCATTGCGAGATTGTCGAAACCGGAAACGAGTCCTGGCGCTTCAAGAACCGCTCTCAAAGCTAAAGCCGAAGACGATCATCACCCGCACTTGGCCTACCCTCTGCAACCCCGGCCAGCGCCGGGCAGGCCAAGCGCTGATTTACCCCGCCAAGGGGGTCAAAATTGGATGCCGATAAGGGGTGAATTTTGGATGCTGATTGACACTCGCCTGGGCGGAAACACTGTTTCGTGTGACCGAACGGCCGCTTGAGAAGAAGTGCCACCAATAAGCTGACTAGAAGCGAGATCGAAACGCTCGGTCGATCTTTACCGGGGACGGCACCTGCATTATATATTCTCCTCAAGGAGAATGATTATGGCCAACGCATCGTACGCCTACACGCCCGCCGAGGCCGCAGCAGTCAGCGGGATCGCTGTGAAGTCGGTGCACAATGCGATCGACAAGCGGATCATCGCGACTCATCTCATCGGCGGCAAGGGTAGAGCGCTTACTGATGAGGATCTGCTTCGGTTGAAGCTCTGGTATGGCGTCGGATCGATCTTGTCCAACGAGCGCCGCAAACGTCTTTTTGATACCATAGACCAGAACCCGAATGCCGATACCGTTAGGGCGGACGACTATCTTATCGTCGATGTCGCGCGGGCAAGGGAGCAACTGGCCGCACGTGCCGAGGCGCTTCGAGAAGCTGAACGAATGATCCAGAGTGTGAAGGGCGTCGTGGGCGGCGAGCCGGTGTTCAAGCGAACCCGTGTTCCAGTGCGAACGATTGCCGCGATGAAGTCCCAGGGCGCAAGCACCGCGGAAATTGTCGAGGGTTACCCTTCGCTCACCGAGCGCATGGTGGAGCTTGCCGAGATCTGGACTGTGGCCCATCCCGCCAGGGGACGGCCGCGGAAGCTCTCCGAGCAGGGCCTGAAGGTGAAGTCTGAGAAGCGTCTGCGAATTCGCAGCGAAAGTGCTGCTAAACCCTCCGGCTCACCTTCGTGAAGTTTCTTATTGATGAATGCCTTCACACGTCTATTTGCGGCCTGGCGCGAGGCGGTCTGATGATCGCCACGATTGCTCGAAGCGCAGCCGCAGCATTGCCCAATTTGACCGGATTAGGAGATTAAAGCCAGGCCGCGTGGCCGCTTGCCGGTTCGATGAAAACCGCCATATAACGCGCGATGACGTTTGATTCGAAAATTTTTGTCGGCCTGAGGCCCACGAGCAAAAAATCAGCTCCTCCCCCCAAGCCTTACCAGTCGAAATGCCAGTGGGACGGTTGCGAAAGCGGCGGCGCCAATCGTGCGCCCGTTGGGCGAGACGCGGAGGGTTTGTACCTGGTGTTCTGCCCGCAACATGCGAGAGAATACAATAAGGGATATAATTTCGCGAGCAACCTGTCCGATCCGGTTACCGCCCGCTATCAGAATGAGGCAGCAAGCGGCGCCCGTAAGACGTGGGGGACCCGCGTTGATCATGCGACAGAGACGCCGCTTCCTTCGACCGACCGCTCAGGCACGGCAAAAACCCTTAATGCACGCAAGAGTGCTGCCCAACATCAAGCAACGAAAGCTGATCTCCAGCGACGTAAGCTCAAGGTATTGGAAGCGAAAGCCTTCGAAACGCTCGGCCTTTCGCAGGACGCGGCGCCTGAGGAGATCAGACGCCGTTATAAGCAGATGCTCAAGCTGCATCATCCAGACGCCAACCGAGGAGATCGAAACTCAGAAGAGGAACTCCAAGCGGCAATCGACGCCCATAAAATCCTCAAGTTGAACGGGTTCTGCTAAATCGGAGACACAGTCTCTGCGGGTCAACAGATAAGACGCTGCCGGGAAAAAGCTGTGTAGTGCGCGACCCACGTTTCAAATCTTATCTAAAACCCCTAGAGCGGCCGCGGTCCTTCGTATCCTTGACGCGTCGAAATCTGTGTCGTTCTCCAGAGCTGTCACTTCGGCCACAGTCAGACCAGTGGTTTCTGCAACGTCACCTAGCGAATAGCCGCGAGCCGCGCGAGCTTCCGCAAGCAAGCCGCCGATGGACAGAGCAACAGGGGATTTCACAATCTTCGAGACCATGTTCATGTCGTTAAAGCTCCTTTTGGCGGCCGGAAAACGTACAAAACAGTTTCATAGTTCCAACGCACCGCCCGGGTCCGGGCGATTTCCGCCGGTTCGCGCCGTTCGACGGAGGAGCTGTTACCTACGTGTGAGAGGTAGCAGCTAATAGCCGGTCATTTCAAGATATCCGACACCTGACGTGGAGCCTGTGAAGTTGATCGGCCCCTCCCAATAAGGCGTAGAGGTCGCCATCCAGGACTGCTCGTTCAGCGGTTTCGTGGTGATATCGAGCAACTTACTTGGCACGCGTATGCGCCACTCTACCGGCATCCGGCGCCCATCGACCGTTGCCTTCCGCGTCGGCTCCAGTTGGACGTCGTCTTTCGACAAAGGTATCGTTCGTCCATCCGCCGATATCCAGTTCGCGGAGATAAACCCGTCCTTGTCATCACGAAGGCGAAAAGCCATCAGCTTGTCGCCGGAATTCAGATGCAGGGAGAACCAATCCCAGCCCGTCTGATTGGACGCAAGCGGCTGCGACGACCACTCCCGATCCAGCCAGGCTTTGCCGGTGACCTTAACCGGCGCTCCGGACGTCGTGATCGTTCCCGCAACCTCATAAAATGGCTGCGAGTAGTAGTAGCTCGCCTGTCCGTTCGCCGACTTCACGGAAAAGCCATGGTCACCCTGAAGAACGAGCGGCCCGTTGGCTCTGAGGTCCAAGGTATAGCTGAAGTCCGGCCCGCCCGCGGAAACTGACAAAGTGCCAAGGGCGTCCGAGCCGGTTCGCACGGTACCCTGCATCCGCCAGTCGTCTATCCACGCCTGAAATGGCGTTGCCTGAACGCCTGCCTGCCCGACGCCTCCCCGCCCCAAGCGCTCAGCGACATACTGATGACCTTGAGTGGTGATCGCCGCGTGCCCGGCCCAGATTTGCGGATCCGCGAAACCTGCCTTGTCTCCCGGAGCCAGCGCAGAGCGAAACAGCGTCCACTGCGCTCCATATTGCTTGCCATCGACACCTTTGAGATTGGCGGTCACATACCACCACTCAATGCGATAATCAGGATGAGCGCCGTGATCGGCGGGGAAAGAAAGACGATTGCTATGATCCGGGATCGCAAAACCTTGCGCATCCGATCCCAAGCCTGCGAAACCCTGTGCAAACGCCTGAGCGCGCACGCAGATCATAGCCGCCGCTATCAGGAAAGATGCCAACTTTCTAGCGTTCATTGGCGAAAATCCCCAGCAGGTCCGCAGGACTAATCGAGGCCAGACGCCGAACCGGCACCAGCACCGACAGCAATGCCGCGATGAGAGCAATTGCTCCCAGCCAAAGCCAATCCATGGGAAACACTACCATTGGCAACCGCCAACCAAAGGCCTCCACGTTCACGATCGCAAGCAGGACCCACGCCAGGGCAAGACCGACCGGGATCGCAGCCACAAATGTTGCCAGCCAGAGTGCAAGTGTCCGGGCAACTTCGTAGAGCGCCAGATCCCGTCGCCGTACACCCATTGCCCACACCGGCGCGAGCTGCGGAAGCCGAATTCCAGACAGTGTCAGGAGACTTGAGAACATGGCAAATCCTGCCACAGCAAGGGTAAGGACGTTCAACGCGCCCGTCACCTTGAATGTCTGATCGAAGATGGCTCTCGATTGCCGCTTAAGCGACGCCTGGTCGACGATTGCGGTATCGGGCAGGCCAAACTCCTCGACCAACTGACGCTTGAGATCCTGGGCTTGCTCGGGAGCCACTCGGACACCGTAGCGAAGTTTCGGGACATCGGGGTAATGATCGACCAGGGTATTGATCCCGACGATCACTTGCCCATTCGGGTTCCCATAATCCGAGTACACGCCGACCACGGATACGCTCCAGCCTCCGGGCATGACCAACGGCTGTCCGATCTTGGCTTCGCCGCGGCGCCACATCTGTTCATTGACGAGAACGCCCTGCCCGGCGGCGATCCTTCCCCAAACGTCGTTGTCGGAAGCGATCAAAGGCCAGTGCTCTCGGTAGGTTGGATCGTCCGCCACACCAAAGATCTGGATCTGTTCGCCCAGCACCTCACCGTCAACGCTCCAGATCGGCAGCACTGCCGTCGAACGTTGCGGAAGCCAGGTCCGGAGGCGCGCAGCTTCGTCCTCATCCTTCGCCGTCACGTAAAGCTCGGCGGCCAGGCGCTGATCTAGCCATCCAATGAACGTCAACCGGAAACTCGATACCATCGTGCCAACGCCGATATTCGTCGACAATGCCAGTAGCAGGGCCATCAAAGCCAGCGACAGGCCGGGAAGCTGTATGCGGGTGTCTGCCCAGAACCATTCCATCAGGGCGCTCCGCGCCGTTCGCTGCGCTGCGGTCAGGATGACCGCAAGAAGTCCAGGCAGCACCAGAGCTGCTCCAAGAAGCAGGCAGCCAAGTGTCGCAAAACCCGCCACCAGCCCGGACGCAATAATCGCCAGGATAGCAGCCAAGATCAGCAGAACTCCGCCCGTTCCAGCTTGAAAGGCAAGCGATCTGGCCGACTCTCTTGCCCACGCTCGCGGCTGGGCGGCAGCCAAAATCGGCAGCTTCCAAACCCGCCACAGGCTCTGAGCTGACGAGACAGCGGTTCCTCCGAGAGCAATCGCCAGTCCAGCCAACCACCACTCCGGCCGAATGGATAGCGAGCCTGATACATTGGCGCCGTAAAGGCCCCTGAGGGTCGCGGCGACACCCGGCATCAGGAGCCATGCTATGACGTAGCCGAGTATGACGCCGATCAAGCCGGATATCAGCGCCAGCATCGAAAGCTCGATCAGGAGCAGCGTGGTCAATGCTGGAAGCGAGACACCAAGTGATCTGAGTGTCCGAAAAGTGCCTCGACGCTGTTCGAAGGTCAGGCCCGTCGCCGAATACACGATGAAGAGGCCGACCATGAACGAAAGGAAGCCGAAGGCAGTCAAGTTGAGGTGGAAGCTGTCTGTAAGGCGAGCGACGTCTGGTTGTTCAGCTGGTTTGCGGATCGTCAATCCCGCCTGGTCGATTGCTTCGGCGGAAATCTTTTGATCGGCCGCGACCACCAGGCGGTCAATCTTCCCGTGCTTCCCGAGCAATCTGTCAGCGACCGATATGTCGACGAAGGCGGCGCCGTCGGGAACTTTGCCATCGATTTTGACGCTCATGTCGGTACTACCACGGAGCCGCTCGGCGGTTGCCTTCGACACGAGCAATTGCCCGCGAGCTGAAAAGAAGCCGGAAAGATCCAAATCGCTGGCGATCGTCGCATTCTGGGTGTCCCTTGGCATCGTCAAAGGCTCGATGCCGACCAATCTGATCCTTGTGCTGCCGACGCGGTAGCCGCCTTCGATCACGGGCGAGACATTCAGACCCGCTCGACGAAGGCTGCCATAGATCTCGCTAGCTATGCCGTCACCGTCCTTGGCGACGAACTGTCGGAGGTTGCCTTGCTCCAAAACCGATGCTGCCTGGGCATAGCTCGCTCTTGCCTCGGCGTTGATAGCCTGAACGCCGGACCAGAGTGCTGTCGCAAGCACAAGCCCCGTGACCAGCGTCAGAAGCTGGAGGGGTCTCCGACGCCAGTGTGACAGCAGGGCTGCGAATGAAACGAAGTTCATTCGGCAATCGTCCCACCGCGAAGGACCACCGTTCGGTCCAGACGACATGCAAGCCGCGTGGAGTGAGTGACGAGAAGCAGCGCCGATCCCACTGTCCGGGCCAAGCCGAGCATCAGATCGAGGACGGTATCGCCTGTCTGCTCATCCAGGTTGCCCGTCGGCTCGTCCGCAAGGATGAGAGGAGGCCGAGCAGCCAAGGTTCGCCCGATTGCAACGCGCTGCTGTTGCCCTCCGGAAAGCTGCTCGGGATATCGGGCGGTGAATTCTTCCAGCCGCAATGTCTCGATCAACTGCGCTTCCCAGGCGTGATCGTACCGGTTCGCGAGCTTGGCGTGGAACGAGATGTTGGCGGCAACGGTCAGTGATGGGATGAGGTTGAACTGTTGGAAGACCAGGCCGACCCTCGTTCTCCGGTATTGGGCCCGCTCGTTTTCTGCAAATAGCCCCAGATCGCTGCCGTTCATCACGATCGAACCGCTGTCTGCACGGTCGAGCCCGCCAGCCAGATGCAGCAATGTGCTTTTGCCACTGCCGGACTCTCCGGTTAGCGCAACACTTTCGCCCGCAGCGACTTCCAGATCGATGCCCTTCAGGATCTCAATTGGTCCCTCGGCGGTGGAATAAGATTTTCTAACACCTGTGAGGGTGAGGATCATGTCGGTCTCCTCGAACACGGAGTTTGCAGAATGCAAAGACCCTCTGGTGACCTAAGAACTTTCGAGGGGGATCGCAAGATCCGTGGAACAGCACAAAAACAACAGATTTCTGGCCATTGCTTGATCACTAGCTAGGACAAGCTGCCGCAGCCTGAAACGCTGATCTTGCGAGCCAAGGCTACAACGCTCGCCGCGCCCCGCCGCCTGGTAATGCGCTCGCTTCCAAGTTTCCGCTGGACAATCAGCGAATTCTTGCAGCTATCCGTCTTCGACTTTCGGCGCGCCGCGAGGCGGCCATCGACTGGCCGGCCCGATTTGGCTCCAGCCTTGGATCGATCCGGCTGCACACTGCTTTTCCTTGATTTCCTCCGAAGAAGGTGAAGGCCACAATAATGAGGAATACAACGACGAGGTAACCGGAACTGTCTCCGCTCTTGCTCCCGCTTCGGTTTGCAGCGGCGATGGCGGGAGCCGGCGGCGACACTTGTGACGAAAGGCTCACCGGCTCGGAAGAACTAAGTGGTCATGACGACGCCACCAATGCTGTTGCAGGTTCATTCCCTCAGAAACAAGTTTCGATCTCCGGCCCTGTGAGATAGACATCTCAGGTCCAAAAGCGCGTGTTCTGCTTCGACACGTAATCCCTGGAGTTGCATCATGAAAATCGCGCCGCAGCAGCGGATCTATGTCTGCTTCTTTCTCTTCGCTGTATCACTTGGGGCGCTGCTGTCGAGGATGCCGGATTTGCAGGTTGCGCTTGGCGTCAATAAGTCCGAGCTTGGGTTGACGCTGATAGGCGCTGCGATCGGCGCCTTGATTTCGTTGACTTTGTCTTCGCCCTTGATCGCCCGGCTCGGAGCGCGGACAACGGCATTCATTACTGTTCTCGGCACGTCTGCGCTGCTATCGCTGGTGCCGTGGATTGGTGCGGCGCCGGTCGTGTTCTGTGTACTCTTCGTCGAGGGGCTGCTCGCCGGGGCACTGGAGATCAATCTCAATGTTGAGATCGACCGCATCGAAGCGCAGCTAGAGCACGTCCATTTTAATCGGGGTCATATCCGGCTGCTGCGAAGTAGTTTGCACATTCCTGCGGTTTGAAGAGCGTGACGATTTTGCCGACGGTATCCCACAAGGCGTCAACGGAGCGCTCGGC
>NZ_LWBS01000464.1 GCF_001652265.1 Rhizobium leguminosarum | reverse complement strand
GGTGAGTTTTCCGTCCTCGCTTATGAACAGCTCGGGCGACGACTGGACAGTCAAACGCAGGGCGATGCAATCGGATTTCAATCTGAGAAGAGTTGCCTCCGGTTTGCGGACGACGTTCGGGTTGACCGAGGCGCATCTGGCGCGATGGCAGACGGGGCCTGCCTCATGCGACATCAGGAGGCTTTTGCAGCAGCTGTGCTTCGATGTGGGCTGTCAGTTTCTTCTAAAGATCACGCTCGACGAGGGGGGGAGAGTGGCATTCATGGCGTTGTCCGAGGCGATCATCCTGAAGACGCGTGATCCTGTACGTCTTCCGCTCGGTCGCTTTGACAGGACTAGTTACCGTCTGGCAAGCTCCCGCGAGGCCGCGAAGACCGTGGCGCATGCGGCCCTTGCCAGAGCAAGGCAGCAGCACAGTGGAGACGGAAACGCTGAAGGGGTTGGTCAATTCGGCATCCGTGCCTCCGTTGAAGAAGACGAATGGCTTTGTGACGAGTTCTGCGCCATGGTCCTGTCGGGGCTTGAGGCCATGTCTGCCGGACTGACCTGGACCTTGCACCTGCTGACGTCGCATCCGGACGTTTTGCAACGCGTTGCTGCGGAAGTGAACGCATCGGGCAGCGCCGAATGGGCGACAGGCGGGGGAACCATAAGCCTCGATGCCTTTCCTGAAACCCGCGCTTCGTTGATGGAAGCAATGCGACTGTTTCCACCGGCCTGGCTGACCGGGCGAACCGTGGCCCGGGATACGATGCTCGGCGACTTTTTTCTCGCCGCGGGAAGCGCGCTTATAATCAGCCCATGGATCAACCACCGCAGTGTCCGGTTTTTTGACGAACCCGGCCGCTTCAGACCGGAACGTTGGCTGGACGGGAGGTTACAGCCGCGATTGCCACGCTATGCCTTCTTTCCTTTCGGCGGCGGCAGCAAGCGCTGCATTGGCGAGCATTTCAGCCTCATGCATATGGCGCTCGTGCTGGTCTGCATTCTGAGACGATTCATTCTGAAACCAATGCCGAACTCGAAGGTGCGACCGTATCCGGCGCTCGTCCTGCGGCCTTTGGGCGTGAATTTGGCCTTAATGCCCCGTGCGACGGCGGGTGAATAGAGAGGAAGCACAGATGGACGCTCGTTCAGTCAACAATTATGAGAGCTACGCGGAATTTTACGACAACTGGCAGGACTCCTGGCCTGAAAGTGTCATGACGCCTTGCGTCAATGTGCTTTCGGACATAGCTGCCGGTCGGCCCGCGCTTGAACTTGCCGTGGGAACGGGGCGGATTGCGCTGCCGCTTTCCCAGCATGGAATCGAAGTCTCGGGTGTCGATCTTTCCGAGGCCATGCTGGCCCGGCTCAGGCGGAAGCCGGGAGCTGAAAAGCTTTCAATCGTACAGGGCGATATGGTGGATGTGCCATTCGAGGGGACGTTCGGACTCATCTATTGCATTGCTTCGTTTGAATATCTCCTGACACAGGAAGATCAATTGCGCTTCTTCGCCAATGTTGAAAAACGTCTGGCCATCGGCGGCTCAGTGATCATCCAGACGATTATTCCGAACGAGGCGTTTTTTAGCAACGACTTCCGCCTCAATCGCATGTCCGATCTGCCGTCGGGTGAACACGAGATGGCATCCGTCATGCTTATGGGCGTGAAGGGCGATCCTGTTACCCAGGTTCTGGACCAGCGCATCATGGTGCTTGGCGAGAAGTCGCAGGTCTTTCGCCACAAGATCCGCTTCGTATGGCCGAACGAGCTTGACCTGCTTGCCCGGTCTGCTGGGCTCTCCCTTCATGCGAGATGGAATAACTGGCAGCGTGATGCGTTTGTCTCGACAAGTCGATTGGTGATTTCCGAATATCGCAGAGCCTGATCGCAAAGCGGTGCACTATGGGAGAGACGATATGAGCCTTTCTGTAATCGGCGCCGGGCTCGGGCGAACCGGCACCCTGTCCTTGAAGCTGGCACTGGAGCATCTGGGAGTGGGCCCCTGCTATCACGTCATGGAGATCGCGGCGACGGTCCGCAGGTCTCTGCCGCTCTGGAACGATGCTATCGGCGGTTCCGCTGACTGGGACCGTATCTTCGAAGGATATCGTGCGAGCGTCGATTATCCTGGCTGCCTGTTCTGGCGCGAATTGCTAGTGCATTATCCGCAGGCCAAGGTCATTTTGACCCTGCGGGATCCGGATGCCTGGTTCGAATCCGTGAGTGAGACGATTTTTCCCGTGGTCAGGAAGGGCACACTGCTTGGCCACGATGGCCTAGCGCTGAGCGATTTTTTGCGGAAGGATTTCGGTGATCGCATCGGCGACCGGGCTTTCATGACCGATTACTTTCGCTGCTGGAATCAATCCGTAATCGACGAGGTTCCCGCAGATCGCCTGCTCGTCCTGAATCCCGCCGACGGGTGGGACCCACTTTGCGCGCTTCTTGGCCTCAAGTGCCCTGACCGGCCCTATCCGTGGCTCCATGCTCGGATCAGGAAGTCGCGCTGGCAGCTGTTCCGCAGGCGGCCCATGCCGGAACAGAAGCCTGCAGAGCTGGAGATCAGTACCCGCAATTATCTGAATGACTTGCGCATATCTGCGTTTGGTTGACGTTCTGTTCTGAGGCATATCATGGATACCAACGACTGGCCCTTCAAGAAACGGAATTTTGCCAACCGTTTCTTCGATACCACCGTCTGGAGCGATGTCGGCTATCGCAATGACGATATTGTTGTCGCCAGCTATGCCAAGGTGGGGGCAGGACAAGAGCGGTTCAAAATCCTGCGCTAAGGCCGAACGGACGATGAACATCATGCGGCCCTGAGAAGACGTCCGGGATGTCGCAATGGTCTGAAGCCTTCCGGCATTTGCTGCTCGGTGTCCCAGGAATCGATGCCGGTGAGGTTGATGTGCTCCCAACTGAGCGGCGAGACGTGCTTGAGCAGATCGTCGGGAACGTTCCGGCCCTGCTTGCGCAGATGGGTCGTGGCCCGGCTGAGATAGACGGTATTCCAATGGACGATGGCGCTGACGACAAGATTGAGTCCAGAGGCACGGAATGCCTGACTGTCAAAGGAGCGATCCCGGATTTCACCACGCTCATGGAAGAAGACGGCGCGCTTGAGCTTGTGGGCAGCTTCGCCCTTGTTGAGACCCGCCTGGCAGCGCCGGCGCAATACCGGGCTCGAATACCACTCGATCATGAACAGGGTTCTCTCGATGCGGCCAAGCTCGCGGAGCACCTTCGCCAGCTCGCTGGATTTCGATGACGCGGACAACCTTTTAAGGATCGTTGACGGCGCGACGGTGTGCGTCGTGATCGAGGCGGCCAGCCGCAAGAGATCGTCCCAGTGCTCAAGGATGAGCGCTGTGTTGATCGGCGCGCCGATATGGTTGGCCAGTGTCGGGTAGCCATCGGCCCTCTCGAAGGTGTGGAACTTCCGGTCCTTGATGTTGCGCAGCCGGGGCGCGAAGCGCTTGCCGACCAGGGCGAACAGCGCAAAGACATGATCACTGGCGCCGCCGGTATCGGTGAACAGCTCGTCGATCTCCAGAATCGTGTCGTGGTCGAACAATCCGTCGAGGACATAGACCGCCTCGCTCTCGGTCGGGCTGATCGGTAGAATGCTGAAGTAGCCATACTGATCGGAAAGCCCGCTGTAGAACTTCGATCCCGGCTCGCTACCATAGTGGAGATTGATATCGTGTCGCTTGGCGGCCCGGTCGCTGGCCCGGAAGAACTGGCCATCCGATGAAGCGGCCGTTCCATCACCCCAGAGCTGCGAATGCGGATGGCGCGTGTGTGCATCGGTCACACAAGCCTGCGCGGCCCGGTAAGTTTCGGATCGGGCGTGAAAGCTACGCATCCAGCCGATCTGATGGGCGCTGATGCCTTTCGAGGCACCCGCCATGCGTTTCGGGCCGAGGTTTGTGCCATCGGCGAGCACGCCGGCCAGCATGGCGGAGATGTTCTGCGGGACATCGCCGGTCCGAACATGGGTGAACTGGTCGGCAAATCCCGTCCATTCATGCACCTCCCGGAGCAGATCGGGGACTTCGACGAGAGGATACATTTCAGTGATTTCGGCATTCAGTGCTTCTGCCGCCGCAGGAACGTCGCTGGCGTGCGGTGTCACCCGACACGCCGATCCAGTGTCGTCATCGGGTCTGCATCCGTGTCGTTGGCCGCCTCCAGGGCAACGATCGTATCGAGGAACAGCCGCAATGCCTTCGATGTATCCATACGGGTGTTCATATGGCGCTGCTTTTTGCGGTTGTTGGCCTGGGAGAACAGCCGGCCCATCAGCTTGATGAACATCGTCACCGCATCGTCGGTGAGTTTTTGCCCGAGCCTGATGATCTGAGCGACGATCGTCGCGCGCCGGCGACTGGCATTGAAGTCGTTGGCGAGCCAGGCCGGTGTGGCGTCACCCTCCCGGACCATCTGATCCCATCGTCCCGAAGCGATCCAGGCCTGCAAGCGCGGGTCGATCCCGAGCGTGCGCAGGAATGCAATGCGCTCAGTCAATCCGACCAGGTTCAGCGCACCCGGAGCATCCGGAGCCGACCGCAGCCAGTGAAAGCGCGTCTGAGCGATCGTCGGATCGACTTCCAGCAGCCCGTCCAACGCTTGCAGCTTCTGCTGATCAAGATCCGCGATCAGCGCAGCCTCGGCGCGACGGCGGGCGATGGCAGGTGCTGCCAAGCCCATACGTTCTACCATGTTCGTTACCGGCAGCAGAACCCGGCGCTCTTGGAACGTGACGATGATGGTATTCGCAATCGTCACACCCTTGTCGGTCGTTGAGGCGGTCTCAATTGCTGACAGCAGTGCAGCGCGACGATCCTCGGCTGTAGGACTCCTCATTTCCAGATAGCCCAGCAGGCGAGCTACATGGTTCATGCGTGTCTCTTCCCGGCGGGCGTCAGATCAAATGAAGCTGGATCGGCTCCGATTTGCTCGGCAATATAGTTGAGCATCGCCTTGGGCGGCATCTCGTTGGCCATGAGCGCGCGGCCCGGATAACGCATCAGGCAGAGCTGCACCGCAAAGCCAATTCGATTATGCTCGCGTCTGCGGACCTCGATTTCAAGCCGGTCGGACGGCGATAGGGAATAATGGCGGATCAGGCTGTCCTCGTCGGTCGGAATGTCGAAAAGCGCCTGCCGGTCCTGAGCTTTGAGAAGTTTCCGCTTGGCCATTTGCTACTCCGTACATTTGCGAGCCGATGATCTTGCCCTGTACGGAAAGGTTCGATTGCGTACAGGGGCAAAACGACCTGTCCACAAATTAGATTGACACACCAATGACCATCAGAGATATTCCGGACAGCCTATTCGGACGAAATTGAACCCATGCCACGCACCTTCGCCTATGCCCGCGTCTCGACGACAGGACAAACCACCGAGAACCAGATTCAGGAAATCCAGGCCGCAGGTTTCAACGTCGAACCGAGGCGGATCATCACCGAGACGGTGTCCGGAAGCACGGCCATCGCCCAAAGGCAGGGGTTCACCAGGCTTATGGACAAGCTGGAATCCGGTGATTTTCTGATCGTGACCAAGCTCGACCGTCTTGGCCGCGATGCCATCGACGTCAGCTCAACGGTTAAGGCACTGGCTGAAATCGGCGTGCGGGTTCACTGTCTCGCGCTTGGTGGCGTTGATCTCGCCAGCTCGGCCGGCACGATGACCATGAACGTCCTCAATGCCGTCGCACAGTTCGAACGCGATCTGCTCATCGAGCGGACGCAATCCGGCCTCATGCGGGCCAAGGCGGAGGGGAAAATTCTCGGCCGCCCTTCGACTCTTAGCGACAAACAAAAACAAGATGCGCGAGACGATCTCGCGACAGGGATAAGTGTTTCAGCCGTCGCCAGGAAGTTCGCAACAAGCCGCCAGACCATCATGCGGGTCCGCGACGAAGGTTCACGCTCCGTTCGGTCTTAGCGCAGGATTTTGAACTGCTCTTGTCCTGACCCCAACTTGCGGCGGCGGCAGGCGCGCCCCGGCGATATTTGGTATCTGGACGAAGTCGTCGTGAAATGCGCTGGAGAGAAATTCTGGCTCTGGCGTGCGGTCGATCAACATGGCACCGTTCTCGAAGAGATATTGCAGAAGCGGCGTGATAAAAGGGCAGCGAAGCGCGTGCTGGTGGCGTTAATGAAGCGCTATGGCTTTGCTCCCAAACGGATCATCACCGATAAGCTCCGCGCCTACGGTGCAGCAAAGGCGGAAGTGGCACCCGGCCTTGAGGGACTGTCAGGAATTTCGTGTACGGGCGTGCATAATGGGTACGAAGGAGACCACCCATGGCACGACGGAAAGAGCCTATCATCGCGGACAGCATTTTGGACCAGCTTCTCGCCGGTTCTGATGCGAAAACGGCTTTCGAGAGCAACGGTCTGCTCGATCAGTTGAAGAAGGCGCTGGCGGAGCGGGCGTTGAATGCGGAGATGGATCATCATCTCTCCGACGAAGAGACCGTCGGCAACAGCCGCAATGGCTACGGCCGCAAGACAGTGCTGACGGATAGCGGCTCTTTGGAGCTTTCCATCCCGCGCGACCGGCAGTCGAGCTTTGATCCTCAATTGCTTGCCAAGTATCAGCGCCGCTTCCCTGGCTTCGACGAGAAGATCGTGTCGATGTATGCGCGTGGGATGAGCACGCGTGAGATCGTGGGGCATGTCCAGGATCTTTACGGGATCGGCGTCGGCCGACTTGATCTCGGCCGTCACCGACGCGGTGCTGGACGAAGTAGCGACCTGGCAGTCGCGGCCTCTGGAGCCGGTCTATCCGTTGGTGTTCTTCGATGCGCTGCGGGTCAAGATCAGAGACGAAGGCCATGTCCGCAACAAGGCGGTGCACATCGCGCTCGGCGTGCGCGGCGATGGCACGAAAGAGATACTCGGCCTCTGGATCGAAACGAATGAGGGTGCCAAATTCTGGCTGCGGGTGATGAACGAGATGAAGAACCGCGGCGTCGAGGACATCCTGATCGCCGTTGTCGATGGCCTGAAGGGCTTTCCAGACGCCATCAATGCCGTCTTCGCGCAAACGACGGTGCAGACCTGCATCGTCCATCTGCTGCGCAATTCTCTGGATTTTGCATCATGGAAGGACCGCAAGGATTTGGCCCGCGAGCTGAAAGCAATCTACGGAGCCATCGATGACAAGGCGGCGGAGGCGGCGCTGACAACGTTCGAGGGTGGCTTTTGGGGCCGGAAATTCCCAGCCGTCGCCCAGATCTGGCGGCGAGCCTGGCAGGAGGTCATCCCCTTCTTCGCCTTTCCAAAGGATGTTCGCCGGATCATTTACACCACCAACGCCATCGAAGCCCTAAATTCCAAGCTGCGTCGCGCCGTCCGGGCAAGAGGTCATTTTCCGAGCGATGAGGCGGCGACAAAACTGCTCTACCTGGTCTTGAACAGATCGGAGAAAGAGTGGAAAATGCCGCCGAGGGAGTGGGCGATGGCAAAATCCCAATTCGCCATTCTCTTTGCGGACCGCTTTCAGGCCGCAAGGGCCTAAGAGCAAATGTTCAACCGCACGCCCGTACACGAAATTCCTGACAGTCCCGGCCTTGACGGAAAACTCCAGCCTCCGGTGGTCCAGAATCCTGGGGCGGTTCAAAACCGCCGGGGCTCTAGTCGCCGCTGGATGAAAGCTCAGTGCCAGGTCACTTCAGTTCACGTCCACCAACACTAAATCCTCTCTACGCCGGAGGCGTGCTTTAGCAGCCGGATCGTGACTTTGAAGCCTCGTCCGCAATCAGTATCTATGAAGAGTTCGCCGTGATGGGCATCTACTATCGTCTTCACAATTGCCAGGCCAAGACCGCGACCGTCGGGAACGCGCTGTGACGAGTCACTGCCGCGCCAGTTCCGATCGGAGGCTCTATCCCGCACCGCGGCCGGCATGCCAGGGCCCGTGTCCACGCAAACCATCATAGCCCAATCCTCGTCCTCATAGGTCTGGACGGTCACGGTACTCCCCGGTGCGTAGCGGCGGCAGTTGTTGAGCAGCTCGCTCAGCACCTGCTGCATTCTCTCGGGATCGGCGAGGCAAACTGCACGATCGAACTGTCGCTTTATTTTGATGCTGGCAGGCACCAAATCGTGCTCCGTCGAGGCGGTTACCGTCTCAGCTACCACCGCGAGGTCGATCTCTTTAATATTAAGATCAAGCTTGTGGGTCCTCGAGAAATCAAGATTTTCTAAATCGTTGGCCATAGAAGTTAGTAAGTTGACATAGGGAATCATGCGAGCGAAGAGCTCCGGGCTTGGTTCGATCACACCAGTCGAAAGTCCATGCAGATTACCTAATAGCACGGTCGAGGACGTTCGGAATTCATGCGCAATCGCTGAGTTCCAGTATTTGAGGTCTACTTGCACCTCCTCCAGGCGTTCGGCCATCGCGTTAATATCGGCGGTAAGGGCATAGGTCTCCTCGAACGAGTTCGGGGGCGCCACGACACGCACTGAATAGTCACCGGAGGCTATCGAATGGGTGGCAGCTGCAATGGGTGGCAGAGCACTCACGATGTCTTGGGCTAGGCGACGGCCGACAATGGCGGCGGGAATAAGAACGATTGTTGCCATTATACTGGTTACGGCGACATCCTTCCAGGGCGATTCATAGCCTATCAATTCATCCACCGTCGCGAAATAGATTGTAACTCCGAGGTAAAAGGCCCCAAAAGATATGAAGGTTTGCACGCTCAAAGCGCGAACGATCATCTTTTTGAGATTTCTAGTCTTGTATCTAGTCATGTGTATTGTCCATTCGGAGAGCTGGCTCGGTTTGTCTGAACAGTTCCGGGCGCTTTGCTAAGTGGATTTCCGCCTCGATTATGCTGCCACCATCATCGGCGTCAGCGCATTGAAGTAAGCCCGATCCGGCGTCTGCCGGTCAAGGGATGAATGTGGGCGTCGGGTGTTGTAAAAGCTCAGATATCGGCCGATGGCAGCGCGGGCCTCGGAAACGCTCTTGTAGGCGTGGAGATAGATCTCCTCGTATTTGATCGACCGCCAGAGCCGTTCGACGAAGACATTGTCCCGCCACGCGCCTTTGCGATCCATGGAGATGGCGATGTCGGCGTTCTTCAGAACGGCGGTGAAGTCGACGGAGGTGAACTGCGACCCCTGATCGGTGTTGAAGATGTCGGGCTTGCCATAGCGGGCAAGCGCTTCTTCGACCGCTTCTATGCAGAAGGCTGCTTCCATCGTGATCGACAGCCGCCACGATAAGACCTTCCGGCTGAACCTGTCCACGACAGCGCAGAGATAGACGAAGCCCCGTGCCATCGGAAGTGGAGTAAGAAGCGCGGAAGCGCTTCTCCTCCCCGAACCGTACTTGCACCTTTCAGCGCATACGGCTCTCTATTCAAGCTTGGCCCATGGCCATAGCAACTTCATGATAGTTCGATGTGACGGTACTGCGGTTCTCGATCCGGAAGATGTATGGATTCTCCTCCGGATTGCGCCACCGGAATTGCGCCTTGGGGCTTGAGACAAGCCGTTTCAGCGCTTTTCCAACGGGGTCCCCGCGTTCATTCCGACCAAACACGAGCCAGGTTTTCGCCTTGCCCGGTTCCGGGACCCGGTACCATTTCCGCATCAAGGGTTTGATGCGAGATCGGTATTTATGTCCCAGCCAATGCGCCATTTTCCAGAACACGACATGGTCGATGCGCCGGAATACGTACGCCGTGAAGTCGGTGAACTTGTAGAACGCCGCCCATCCCACCAACTGGCGGTTCAGGCTGGCGATCATGTCGACCGTACTGACACTATGATTGCCGGAAAGGGTTTCGGTAAGTCTGCGAACAAACCCCTTGGCCTTTTCCTTGGGTATCGTCGTGACGACGGACATCCGTCCGTGTGCCCCTCGCTTGCGAATGATCCGGTGCCCCAGAAAGACGAAGCCGTCGTTGACGTGAGTAACATGGGTCTTTTCCATGTTCAGCGTCAACTTCAACTCACCTTCCAGAAACGCCCGGCGGCATCGTCAACTTAACGGAATGTGGAATTCGATGTGCGATGAAGGTTCATGACAGACTGTGATCCACTCTATCGTCGACATCGCTTTCCCGCTGAAGTCATTGCCCACGCCGTGTGGCTCTATTTCCGTTTCCCTCTGAGCCTGCGGATGGTCGAGGACTTGCTGGCTGCCCGTGGATCATTGTCTCGCACCAGACCGTCCGGCTGTGGGCGGAGAAATTCGGCCGCACCTTTGCCAACGAGATCCGTCGTCGATCATCCGGTCGGCTTGGGGACAAGTGGCATCTCGATGAAGCCGTTGTTTCAATCCGCGGCAAGAAGCATTGGCTGTGGCGCGCAGTTGATCAGGACGGTTTCGTCTTGGAGGTTCTCGTACAAAGCCGCCGCAATGCAAAGGCCGCCAAGCGCCTGATGCGCAAGCTCTTGAAGGGTCAGGGACGGTCGCCGCGTGCGATGATCACCGACAAGCTGGGGTCCTACGGCGCAGCAAAGCGAGAGATCATGCCGGGTGTAGAGCATCGCTCCCACAAAGGGTTGAATAATCGGGCGGAGAATTCTCACCAGCCAGTCCGGCGGCGAGAGCGGATCATGAAGCGCTTCAAGTCACAGCGACATCTACAACGCTTCGTCTCCATCCATGATCCGATCGCCAATCTATTTCAAATCCCGCGCCACGACATCTCCTCCGGCCACCATCGCGAACTGCGCACGGCGGCGATGAGCCTGTGGGCGAAAATTGCCCGAGCATGAGAGATATCTGCGGATGGCGTCTTTCGCTGGCCTTTCATCCGTTAAGTTTACGACGCCTTAATATCGGCGGTGAGTGCAGCGGCCTCCTCGAATGATCTCGGAGGCGCATTGACACGCGCTGAATAGTCGCCGGCGGCTATTGAACGGGTTGTAGCTGCAATGGGTGGCAGAACACTCCCAATTTCTCTAGCCAAGACTCGGCCGACAAAAATGGCGGCAATAAGACCGCTCGTTACTAGCAATATGAGAATGGGGATTTGTGCCCATTGAGGATCAATATAGTCCCAGAATACGTCGACTAAGATCTGTGATCCGGGGAAAGATATGAAAAAACCTACCAAGGTCTGCAGTAAGCGACAAGCTGACCCCATCTGGCGTCGGTAGCGTTGGCCGCTGTATTGCGGACAGACGATTCACAAACTGTGAGCTTCTATGTCTGCGCCTAGCTCTGGAACTAGAAACTTCCATATGATCGAGGCTGTTCCGGAACGACTTGAGGGCGCCCCACGGCAATTTCGGCGCCGCTGGTCCGATGATTTTAAAGCGCGGGCTGTGGCTGAGGCAATGGAGCCCGGCGCAAGCGTCTCGGCCATTGCGCATCGCATCGGCATACATCCCTCGCAGCTATTTGGCTGGCGTCGTGATGCTCGTGACGGACAACGATCCTCCTCGCAAGATCGGGCTGGTCAGGCAGGGACCAGGACGATTGGCACACGTGCGATGATCGAGCTTGTCATCGGCGACGTCGTTATCCGGGCCGACGCAGATATCGGCGAAGCACAGCTGCAGCGGGTGATCCGAGCGGTGCGATCGGCATGATCCCGTCCGGCGTGAAGGTCTTTCTTGCGAGCCATCCCATCGACTTCCGAAATTATGTGAAGCGTGCAGTTATGTGGAGTCCGCCGCGACAACTACTTGCCGCCTGCGGCGTTTGGGAGTGGGATTACTCGACATAATTTTTCGATCGTCCGATGGACTTCAGCATCGCGAGTAGCTTGTCGGGAGCAGCAAAGCGACCCGGCTTGAGCGACGGCGGCGCCATCGCTGCAAGCGCCTCCAGTTTTTCGGTTGGATCAGCCCGCAGATAGATTTCCGTGCTTTGCAGGCTGGCGTGACCGAGCCAGAGTGACACCTTGCGCGCATCGCGGGTCGCTTTCAGAGTGTGCATGGCACAGGTATGGCGCAAAACATGTGGGGTAACGCGTTTATCGGCGAGAGAGGGGAGCTTCTGCGCCGCGGTAGCGGCGTGCTTGGCAAGGATATATTCGAATCCGGCCCGGGTCATCGCGCGTCCCACGGCATTGAGGAAGAATTCGGTGTCGCCACTCGCCGGGCGGACTGCCAGCCAAGCCTTCAACGCCGCCGTGGTCTCTTTCCACAAGGGCAACACACGTTCGCGGCGTCCCTTACCCATGATGTGGATGCTGGTGACCGTCTGGCGGTCAATCTGGTCGAGGCGGATGCTGACGAGCTCGGAGACGCGCAGCCCGGCAGCGAAGGCCAGATGCAGCATCGCTCGATCGCGAATGCCGGATACCTGACGCGGGTTCGGTGCATCAAGCAAAGCCTGCATCTCGTCGCGGCTGAGATGGCTGACGAGCGCCTCGTCGATCTTCTTCATTGGGATCGCCCGAACCCGGCGCGCCTGATCCAGACAGGAAGGGAGCCGGTACTCGAGGAAACGGAAGAAGGCTTTGATGGCAGCAAGACGGGCGTTGCGGGTGCGCGCCGAGTTGCCGCGCTCCCTCTCAATATGCTCCAAAAACGCGAGGAGGAGCGGCGGATCGAGTTGCTCGATCTCGATGCGGGACGGGGTGGTCTTCAATCGGCTAGCGGCGAAGCAGAGCAGCAGTTGGAAGCTGTAGGCGTAAGCCTCGCAGGTGTGTGGGCTTGCCCGCCGCTCTTGCGGCAGATGTTCTCGTAGAAAGGTGGTGAGATGCGGAGCCAGCGCGGTCATGTGACGGCTCCTTGATGCAAGGCCTCGCCAGCCGCTGCGATCTGCCTCAACAGGATCGGCGTTGCCTGCAGATACCAGTAGGTGTCAGTGACGTGGGCATGGCCGAGGTAGGTGCTGAGGGCGACGATGTGGCGGCCAACGGCATGATGATCGGGCTGGCATTGATCGAGGGAGCGCACGGCGAATGTGTGCCGCAGATCGTGAATGCGGGGGCCGGTTTGCCCAGGCTCTCCCCGCAAACCGAGCGATCGTGCGAGGCGGAGGAAGACAGCAATCACGGTACTGTAGGCCGGCGGCGCGCCCATAGCGGAAACGAACAGCATGCTGTTCAAGGTTCCGAGCCGACGACGCGCCAACAAATACTTATCCAGGGCGTCCCGCGTCGTGTCGTGGAGCGGCAGTAAGCGGCTCTTCTGGAACTTGGTTTGTCGGATAACCAACCCATCGGCGGTCACGTCCTCAAGTCGAAGCGCGAGGGCTTCGGAAATGCGCATTCCGGTGGTGGCCAACAATCCGAACAGGGTCTCGTACATCAGCGGCCGGATCGTGTCTGACGGCTTCAATCGTGCGGCCGCCTGCAACAACGCGCTGATCTCATCCGGCGTATAGATGTGCGGGATCCGCCGCTTGAGCAGGTTGCGCCCCAAGGCTTCTGCGGAAGGAACCTGATGGCGCAGGTCCTCGGCTGCTAGTACCAACGCAAAGCGGCGGACCGTCACCAGCCGGTTGCGGCGCTGCTGTGGGGATGGCGCAAGCGTCGCCCATTCAAGTACACGAGTGACTTCAATGTGCCGATCGCCATGCCTTTCGGCGAAGGTGACGAAGCTCCTCAAGAGCGTGTGCTGGCGGACGTCGAGTGCCAGTTCGACGGCCGCTGGCGTCATTTGCTCAGCAATCAGCATGCCGATGGCTTCATCGACGGGTGGCCCGGCAATCGACTGACACATGGGCTCCCCACGATAGATATGGTCACGATTACAAATGTACCAGGCTTCCTGGCGGCCACGCCGGGCCGCATAGCGAACCCTAAGATGGTTGCCGCATTGCCCACACACTGCCCGGCCTTGTAGCGCCGGGCCCTCCCTTGGGATTGACGCTCGTGCCGCTTCAAATCCACGGCCGTTCGCCTTGAGAATCTTCAGGTTCTCCTGGTGTCGCTCCCAACTGATATAACCGGGGTGGGCATCGGGCATGCAGGCCGGCCAGTCATCAATGTCGCGCGCACGCAAAGTCTTCTTGCCGTCGATGGTACGTCGAAACTGTCGTCGGCCATAGGTATAGGCACCGGCGTAGCGCGGATTGCTCAGGGCGCGCACCGCCGTCGATGCGGTCAACGGCCGAAACACCGTCTCGCTGTTGTGCAGGCGCGATGGAAACAAAAGGCCTTCATTGCGAAAGACCTTGACGGTCTGGGAGGCGGATCCGACGCGAGAGAACGTCTCGAAGAAATGAACGATCGTCTCTCTGACTTGCATGTCTGGATCAAGCGCCACATTGCCGGAATGGTCATAAACCAGCCCGGTTGGCAGGAGACAACGGAACTCGCCGCGCCGCACCTTATTGAGAATGCCGCCGCGCAGCCGTGCCTTGATCACATGCAGTTCGGCCTCACTCATTGTTCCCTTGAGGCCGAGCAGAAGCCGGTCGTTGAAACTTGCCGGATCGTAGACGCCGTCTTCGTCGAGGATCAAGCGCAGCACCGATCCTAATAATCCTTCGACCTGACGCAGCCGCAAGCCGAACACCAGGCCCAGCGTCAAGGCGGTCTCGATGGCTAGATCGGAATAACGAGGCTGGCCACCACGCGTCGTTCGGCGTGGAGCAAGCCACATGGCAAGCGCCTCCGGTGTCAGCCACAGGGTCAAGCTGCCACGTCGCCGTAACCCCGCCTCATATTCCGGCCAGTTCGTCACCTTGAATTTCATCCTGCCGATGCGATGGTGGCGGGCGGCGTTATGTTTGAAAGGCATCAAGGTCACAGATCGGTTATTGAGGTTGCCGATCGCCTACACCACGACAGCTAAACGATCCGTGCACCAACGCGCCCGCCGACGGTTTCGACAGCCGTTTCAATAGCACGCTTGCGCTCATCACGCGTCAGGAAGGCATAGGCGCCCGTGCTTCCAAGAAGGCCAATGCTGTCAGCACCGGCATCAACGATGCGCTGTAGCAGCATCGCAAGTGCGGCTCGATCAACGCGTCCGGATGCATCGGCCGGAGTGATCGGAAAAGCGGATAGGCCTTTAAAGAGAGACATGAATGTTGCCTTGGTTATGTGCGGGTTAGCAGCAGACGGATGCCGGCTGCGCCAAAGAAGATCGCAAGCGTCCCCTCGATCCATCGGCGCGCCCGTCGGTAGAAGCGCACCAACGGCGCAGTTGAAAAGGAGACCGCGGCTAGCAGGACTGCTGTAGCACCCAGAGCTTTCGCATCCTGCGCCAGCCTGACCGCGTCGTCGGTTCGCAACGCCCCGACTCCGACGATAACTGGTATGCGGGCGCCGGTTTCCTCAAGCGCTAACGCAAGAGCCCGGCGGCGTTCCTCGCGCGCGAGGTACATGTAGGCGCCGGTACTGCCGAGGAGACCGATGGAATCGACTTTTGCCGCGCAGAGCCGGGCAACAAGCGCACGCAGCGCTTCCGCATCGATCTGGCCGTTGCGATCCATGGGCGTGAGAGGAAATGCGGATAGCCCGCTCAGTAATTTCATTTCATACTCCGGAGTTCGTCTCATTCGGCGAGATGGTTGGATGGTGATGCTGCAATATCCGTCATAGATTTTGCAGAGCCTGACGCAGATCTGCGATGATGTCGCTGACATCTTCAAGGCCGACCGAAAGTCGGACAAGGTCCTCCCCAACGCCCAATACCATGTGGGCGTCTTTTCGGATCGACTGGCGCGCCCGGGTGATGCTGGCTGGAAGATAGATGAGAGTATCTGTGTCGCCGAGGCTCACGGCCAGTAGCTGAAGCCGGTTCAGCATCGTTCGCGCGCCGTCAAATCCCGCGTGAAGCCCGAAGGCAAGCATGCCTGACCCTTGGGTCATTTGCCTGCGAGCGATCGCCTGATCGGGATGGGAATCAAGGAAGGGATAGCTTACACAGGCAACGGCAGGATGCGCCTCAAGCATGTGCGCGATCGTCAGGGCGGATGCGCTGTGTCTCTCCATCCGCAGAGACAGTGTCTTCAGGCCACGCAGGATCAAGAATGCCGAGTGCGGTGACAGTGTCGCCCCCGTAATGTAGCGCAGGCCGGTTTCGTGCAGCGTATGCAGCGTTTCAGCGTCGCCGAGCAGCGCGCCGCCCAGGGCATTGCCATGCCCGTTGATGTATTTCGTCAGCGAGTGCAGCACAATGTCGGCGCCATGCTCGATCGGGCGTTGCAGGGCCGGCGAAGCAAAGGTGCTGTCCACCGCCACCTTTACGCCATGCGCGTGGGCACGCTCTGCGATCGCCGCTATGTCGAGGATGGCACTCAGGGGGTTTACGGGCGAAATAGACCAGGCGCGTTTTCTCCGTGATCGCGGCGTCGAGATTGCGCGGATCCGAAAGGTCAACCGGAACGACCTTGATGCCGAAGCGAGGTAGACCCTGCTCAACCATGCCAACCGTGTTCGAATAGAGCGTCTTGTGCACGACAAGCTCATCTCCCTGCGACAGCAGTGAGAGGATCAGCGTGCCGAAGGCAGCCATTCCGGTCGATACCACAAGCCCCGCCTCGGCCCCTTCTAGTTTGGCGAGCCTCTTCTCGAGGATCTCTGTGGTCGGATTATACTCGCGGGCATACAGCCTGCCTCCGAGCGCTGCGGCAGCATCATTTGCCTCGACACTCTCAAAGCCATAGGTCGATGTCAGGAAGACAGGTGGCTGCACTGCCCTTGAAAAGGCGGCCGGATCGAACGCGTGATGGATCGCACGGGTATCAAACCCAAGCCGCGCGCCGTGCGACAGGTCGGAGTGATCCTGGACATTGCCTTGTTCGCTGCTGCCGGTCATCGGTTCGCGATATCCTATTTGTTTCCGACCACACTGGCAGCAGGCGATGTCACGTTGTCTGCGGCTTAACGATTGTGGGATAACGGGTTGGGATGAACAGTCCGACCGTAAGCTACAAGAACCACCGCTTTCCACCGCAGATCATCACCCGTGCGGTGTGGCTGTATTT
>NZ_LWBS01000463.1 GCF_001652265.1 Rhizobium leguminosarum | reverse complement strand
CTCAAGCTCGACGATCCGTCCTTCACGGCTCCGGTCTATGCCTCCCTCGTCCAGGGCGACAAAGGCGAGCACAAGCTCATCTGGTCACGCTGACCAGAACCACGGCGCTCCGCTCACAGCGGGGCGCCCTCATTCGATCACATAGCCCAGCGCGCGATAGCCCACTCGTCGCTTTGCCGCCATCCGGGCCAGAACGGGAACGGTGCTATCGACGTAATCGACGACCAAGACGTCTTTCTTGCCATCATGCTGACGATGCAGACGTCCGACATATTGCGCCAAAGTTCCTTTCCAGGCGATCGGCATGGTGAGGAACAACGTGTCGAGCCGGGCGTCATCGAAGCCTTCCCCGATATAGCGCCCTATCGCAAGTATCAGACGCTCATCATCGTCTGCGACATTCAACGCCGTGTTGGCCTGCTTGCGATCCTTCGCCGACATGCCACCGCGCAGCACCACCAGATTTTTTACGAACGGCGAGAACTTCTGCTGGAGATAATCGAGGTGATCCTTACGCTCGGTTAGCAGTATGGGCGAACGTTTGGCCTCAAGGGATTTCAGCACGTCATCGAATATCAGGTCATTTCGGCCTTGGTCCTGCGCAAGGGCCGCATAGATCGCTGGCATTGACGGACGCTCGGCCGAGACGAGTGACGTTGGCAACTCAAACTTCGTCGAACGGTCGCGGGCACGGTGGCGAATACCACGCTCGGCAGCTTGAACTCTTGCATCGACCCGATGGCGAACGGGGCCGCATTGCATGAAGATAATCGGATGATGTCCGTCTTTTCGGGCGACCGTCGCTGACAGGCCGACGACATATCGCGCCTTGGATCTGCGAGCGACAAGTTCAAAACTTGCAGCGGACAGATGGTGGCACTCGTCGACAATCAGATGACCGTAATTGCCGACAATGTCATCGACCTCGCCATTCCTAACTAGGCTTTGGATCAGCGCCACATCAATGATCCCTGTCGGCTTCCTTTTCCCGCCACCGATAATGCCGATCTGCTTTGGGTCGAGGCTCAAGAAGGAACTCAGACGCTCTACCCACTGGGTGAGAAGCTCCCTGCGGTGAACAAGAACCAGCGTATTGCGGCTTCGATGTGCAATGAGTGCAGCAGCGACAACTGTCTTGCCGAAGGCGGTCGTGGCGGCGAGCACGCCGTTATCGTTGGCGACAAGAGCATCAAAGGCCCGCGATTGTGGCCGTCGCAGTTCCCCTTGGAACGAGACGCCGGCGGGTAGCGCATCTCCGTCTTCGCGGTGATCCTCCAAAATGGCGGTCGCGCCATGGCTCTTGATGAGCTCAATTGCTTCGTCGAAGCAGCCTCGTGGCAGCGCGACATGGCGTGGATGAAGCTCGGCACAGGAGATGATCCGCGGCTTGCCGAATGTCGGCAATCGCATTGCTTGCGCACGATAGAATTCCGGGTTCTGGAATGCTGCCAGGCGCACGAACTGCGCAATCAGCGCGGACGGAAGCTCGGTCCTATCGATGTAAACCTGGTCGGCGATCACGACCTTGATGCTTTGCGGGATCGCGGCCTCAATTCGCCGCGGCTCGCTACGACGTGACGGCAACATCTTCCACGGCTCATCGGCATGTTCGTCATCGACTGGCATCCGGACGCCCAAGACCCGCCCCGACAATTCGGCTTCGTCGGCGATCCTGAAGACTTCGTCCGCCAACAACCTGGGTAAAGACGACAGGTATGCCCACTGGTCATCGTAGGGTTGCAGGTCGCCATCGACAAAAACGCTGTTTCCATTTTCGCGGGCTTTCCTTTGCAGGGGAAGCGCGATCAGATTGCCGAAGCCGCCAAGTGGCATGGTATCCTGGTTGGGAAAGAAACGGTCATAAGACGTGAAGCCGATCTCGGGGCGGTTTTCCATCGTCTCTGTGATCAGTGCGGCCCCCAGTTGTCGGGCGACCTTCGCGGGAACGGGTTTTGAGAAGAATATCCAGACATGGCCGCCGTTTCCCGACCTCGACCGTTCGAGGGCTGCGGCAATTCCTTTTGCATGACAGGTTGCCAGCAACGCTCTGGTATCGTCCGCCCAGCTTTCCTTGTCGAAGTCGGCAGCAAGGAACCAGCATGTCTCGTCTTGCAGCAATGGATATACGCCGGCAACAAAGTCGCTTGAGCGGATATCGCCGCCACGAAGGTGCCTTTCTATGATATCCTCGGAATATGGAATGAAAGCCTGATGCGGGCAGTCCCCGCATTTCACCTTCGGCTTGCCGCAGATTCCCTTCGCCCACTCGTTGGAACAGGATGGCGAATAGCCGGTGCGTCCATCCTTTCTATTTTCCCATCGCACAGGAAAGACATCGGGGCGCCCGGCAAACAACTGCCGGAATAACTCCACCTTCTCCATCGACGGCGAGCTGTTGGTAACAGGGGCATCGGTGAAGGCTGGCTTCTCGGCGGCAACCCGGCTATCGGAAATCAGCTGTTGCTCAAACGCTTCCAGTTCACGCTCAAGCGCCATCCGCTCTTCATTCAGATCAGCTAACCGCCGTCGAATGCGAGCAATGTTCTCCCAAGCATCATTCTTTTCCGCCAACTTTTCAGCTTTCGCCTAGATGATCGTCGGGATCAGCATAGGCCAAAGACGTCTGCATTTTAAGACGCACTATCCATCTCAGCGGCACAGAAGGCTCCGGGATTATGCGGAGTAAATCCACCGCAAACTCCGGCAAAACCAGTCTTCAGCGACCGATACTCCGCATAATCCCGCTCTCTGCATAATCAACGGCTCCGCCTGCGTAGATCCGGAAGTGCGGGCCCTTGTCGGAGGGGTTCTCGACGCGGTTGATGCGGGCCTTGACGTTGAGGTTGAGTGTCTTGATGGTGCCGGTGAAGCCGCTTTCGGTAGAGGTAAAGGTGCCGATGGTAGCCATTGTCGTATTCCTTTTCGCTGTTTCGGGCCGCTCCATTGCGGCCTCGATGGCAGTCGCAAAGGCCGGGGACGATCGGACCGCACCCGTAGGGCCGGAACATTGTGAAGGGCGGCGCGGAGAGGCTTTCTTGTTTCGCGAGGAATGACGGCGCCAGCCGGCAGGGGATGAAAGTTTCGGAGCGCCGTTGCGGGAATACGAGCGAGGCGTAGCCGCTCTCCGGCCAGACATGCCTCATCGAGCCCGCGAATGGAGCCCTGTCGTCAAGGGAAAGGGATATGGCAATGGCGGCCCGCACCAGGAAACCCAGGTGAACGGCCGCAGCTGGTCAGAAAACCGTCAGAGCTACGACAAAGATATGCACATTCCTCGCATGACATCCGACCAAGGTCCGCTTGCGAGACGAACTTGCCGCGATAGAGTTGCCCCGCGAATCATCGCCATGGCAAAGCAGACGAAACCGTTTATCGTCGAAATCAAGCAATTCCGGAAGCTGAAGCCTTCTGCTCCTAAGCCGTCGATCTGGGGAAAGTTGGACTTGAGCACTACGGAAGATCTGGCTCCCGCTGACACGTTGACAGAGCCGTCCACCACCGAGAGCGGCGACCGACTGTAAGCTTACCTAAAGCTTCAAGCGCTCAAGCAGCGTCCCGAATGTTGGCCGCCTCCGGCTGTAGTCCGTGAAGGAATGCCGTTGCGCGCTGCGCATGGGCAGCCGCCTGGAAGATCGCCCGCTTGTCGTCGGCCAGCACCTTCAACCAGGACTGAAGGTACGACGCGTGATCAGGCCTCGGCTCGAGTTCGGGGGCTATCCCGAGGTCCGCGCAAAGGAAACAACTGCCAAGCTCGGCAATCAGTTCTTCGCGAGCCCGTTCGCTCCTGTCCTTGGCATAGCGTGACAGGTCGCGGCCGACACGGTTCTCGGCCGCCGTCCAGTGCGTTGCTTCATGACTCAGTGTGGCATAGTAGCTCGCCCCGTCCTTGAACGTCTCGAAGGGCGGCATCTGTATGACGTCAGGACCGGGTGCATAAAAAGCGTGATTTCCGCCGTGGCGGATCACCGCCCCGGTGCTGCGGAAGAAGCGATCCGCCTTCTCGATCCGTGCGACGGGATCGAAGACGATCTCCGGCCGGCGGTAGTAATGCTCGGGCAATCCGTCGATCTGCTCGACGTTGAACACGGAGTAGGCTTTCAGGAAGGGGATTTCTCGATCGACCTCACCACCTTTTCCGTCTGCTTCGGATTTAGTGAACCGGCTCGCAAACACGACCGTCGATCCGGTCTCGCCCTTTCGAACGGCAGCCCCGAGTTCCAACGCCTGCTTGAACGTAATCCACATCGACGAAGTAAAGCCACGTGACATCTGCTCTGACCAAAGCAACAGAACGTTCATGCCTGAATAGGGCTGCCCGTTGTGGCGCAGCGGACGGGTGATCCGGCCATCCGTGTTCGCCGCGTTCCAAGGCTTCATCCAGGGGCGGACACCGCTGGCGAGGTCCTCGATGATCCGATCGGTGATACGGGAATAGATGTCGGTGCGCTGGCTTTCGACGTTCTTGCTCATTTCTCATCTCCACTATTCGGAGCCGCGCCAATCGCGGCCCCCGTCGCGGAGGCCAAGGGCAGGAGCGATGAGCCGACGGCCTGCACCGGAACGGCCGAAACGAAGTGGAGGACGGCGAAGCCGTTGCCTGACGTGGGCGGCTCCTGCAGGTCCGACGCACGAGACGGGCCGCAACGGCCCGATCAAATTCCTTTTTCCCTTTCCCTCCATCGAGAGCAGGCATGAAAAAAGGCCGCCCCAAGGAGACGGCCTTTAACGATAAGGGGCGGGGCGCACCCCGCCGCAGGGTGTCAGTCGAAAGCGGACATCTGGGCCGCGGCCGCCTTGCGATCCACGGAATGTCCGGGGTTCTCGACTGGGCGATCGAACGGCTTCCAGCTCTCACCGACGATGTGCTTGTAGGCGGCAACAGCACCTTCGGCTGCCATCCGCAACGCGTGAGCCTGGATGCCCATGTCGGCGGCGAATTCCCGCTTGCGGTGGGCGGCGCTGTCGTAGCCGACGGGACCGTCAAGGTCTTCGTCGCGGGCGTCGTTTGCCGCCTTGGCCGTGGCATCGCGTGCTTGGGTGACGGCATTGCTGTAGAATTGGCCGGCGCCGTGGGCGGAGCCGACATAGGCGCCGACGATCCGCTGCAGGTGGATCTGCATGGCCCGGTCACCGAGGCCTTCGCTGAGCGCATCCGCGGTCTCGGTGATAAGCCGCTCGTGGCGATCTCGGATCCCGTCGCTGTCGATGACGGCGGTCCCGAAGCTTTCAGCGATCTTGATCGCCTGGGCGCTATCTGGGCAGGTGAGGCGGACCATTTCGACGGTAGCGCCCTTGCGGAGCTGAACGACCCGGGCGCTCTGGCGAGGATTGGTTGTGGGCTTGGCCATGTCTCTTCCTTTCGAGCCGAAGCGGTTCCGGCCCCGTGCCGGCTTGCCCTTCGGTGCGGTCGACCCGAACCGGCGGAAGACGGGCGCTTCAAGGTCCGGACGTGCCAGGTCAAGCGGAGCCGATCTGCGAGCAAGCAGGCCAACCGCCCTGCGAGGCCGAGCGGAGCTGCTCCGTGCGGAACGGCGGGTTCCGGCCGCCCCGCGGCGCGATAGCGGCCTTGAAGCGGACGGCCGCTGGTTCAGACCGCAGCAAAACCGAAGGACAAACCGTCACGGTGCCATCACTGGACACGACTGGGATATGGCTCCGGGCCGTTCTACTCCTCGCTTTTGCCGATGCCCACGTGCGAGACCGCTGCATTCCCGTTTGACTGGCTCCGCAATTCTGCCTTGGGCAACCGGTAGGATTGAAACCATGTGGGACCATGGGTGTTACGAAGACCGCGCAAGATCCCGCCATCGTCATAAGGCGGTCCGCCCATCCAGACATCGCTGAGGATGCTCTTCCAGCGTCGGCCATGCCTGGCGGCATACGCTCGTAGTGCAGCTTCCTGATCGTCGCTCAGGGCTGGACATCGCTGGCGCCTGTGTTTGGCAGCACGCAATTCGGTCCCGATGCGCTCTGCGATCATCCGCTTGAGCTCAGCCACGCCCGCGTCGAGGCATGCTTTCCCTTCGAGATGATGAAACCGCAGCCAGAACGCAGTTCGCTCGGCATCGGAAGATCCGATCCCGGCCCGCTGCTCGAGGTCGCCGATCCTTGCCATGTGATCAGCCCTCCTGGCTCGTGGGATGATGCGCGCCGGCTACGGAAAGACGGTCGCGCATCGCTGCTATCGCCGCATCCTGTCGAGCGAGCTTCCTCGATAGTGCTTCGGCCTCGGGCTGACGCTCCGCGGTGAGCTCGGCAAGGTTGGCGCGATAGCGCTCGAGCAGGGTGCGGCCATCAGGCGCCTTTCCGCGATGATAGCCGGTCTGGCGCCTCGCAAGCTGCGGCAGGATTGCCGTCATGCGACGTGTGATCTGCCTGTCAATGAGTTCCAGCTGCCTCTGGGTCTGACGGCGAGCGTCTTCCATACGAAAGAGCTGAGTTTCGGATGACATCGCCGGTGCCATCATGCCGCCCTCGCACTCCACCCGACGAAGCTCAACGGGCCATCGTAGACGGCATGACGCGCGAGATCGATGACAAAGCCAAAGCGGCCGCGCCTACCATATTCTTCATGAGGAACGAGAAAGCGACGCTCCTCTCGCTGGAACTCGCGTCCGCCGCCTCTGGTGGCGACAACCTCGGTCATGCCGGAGTGCTGAGCGGAGGTGATTGCAGAAATGACGATCCAGTCGTCGGCATGCGTGCGATCGAACTCCGCGCGATCCTTCGACCAGGATTCCCCGGGGCGGAGCTGACTGCCGCGAAGCTTTTCCCAATAGCCCGGGAAGGTATTGCGCGCGGCCTCATTGGCACATCGGCGCTCGTAGCCGGTGAAAAGCTCCGGGAACGTCAAGGCGACGATCGCCCATTCGCAATCTTCCTCGTACCAGCCGCCTGCGCTGCGAACCGAGGCATCGACCTGAAGATTTCGATCGGGAAAAAGATGGAAGCCGCCATGTCCCGAGGTCGAGTGGCTGACAATTCCCTCGGCATAGATCGTCGCCAGCTGCGAGCCGCCCCATGGCGTGCTCGCCGACATGCGTGTCTGGATGCGAGAGAAGGCTGCGAGTTCCCGCATATGCTCCGCGGTTTCGATCGCGCGCAGATGGAAGGTCGCCTCGTCCTTCACGCGCCCGTCGTGGCGATAAAAATGGTGACGCCGCACTTCGGCTAACGGCTTGGTGATACGCCACGCACTGGCCAAAAAGAAGTCGCCGCTTCCGTTGGAAACGAGGCCGAGGACGATATCGCCAATGCGTGCGACGGGAAATCCGTCGGCGCTTATCTCGAACACGACGCCATCGGTGGGCATGGATACTGAGCCTGTGGCGGCGGTGATTGAAGGTCCGTTCATGGTCGGGCTTCCTTATTTGAGGTGCTGAAAATCAAACCGCCGCCGGGATGACCGGCGACGGAGCGGAAGATCTGGAAAAGTCTGGTGGCGTTATTCCGCCGCGATCCCATAAGCCGCTTCGTGATCGTCGAGCGTGCCCAGACCCTCATCGGAGCCGACCAGGTCGGAGGCATCGACCTCTCCATGCGCCTCATCGGTGACGACATCGACGGTCTCGCCCTCGTCTTGCGGGCCCGCGTCGAGATCACGGTGCTTGAGAAGGGCCAGGACCTCCGTTGGCTCCGGCGCGAACAGAGCAGAGGGATGGACGAGGTTCGCATCGCCTTCAAAGTGGGTCACGAGAGCTGAGCGGGTCTCGCGGACGCGTGCTCGCGGTTCGAGCCCGGTATCCTTGGCGACGGTTTCGAGGGCCTGACGCGATAGGGATCCGAGGAACTCCTCCATGCCCATGTTCGGCAGATAGCTGTCCGCACCGATCGCCTCGCCGGCGACACGGGACACGACGCCGCTGTTCGACATGCCGCGCCGGCATGAGAGCGCGTCGATCAGGGCCGCACGGGCAGCAACGCGAACTGTATCCATGTCGAAAGACAGCCTGCCATCATCGGTGAAGAGCCGACCTGCATGGCGCCCGAAACGCGCACTGCCATAGAGGCCGCCGCCCGCGCCGGAGTCGACCCGAACGTTCTGTCCCGCGAACGCAAGCACGAGCAGCGCCATCAGCATATCGTCTTCGATGGGGGCGCGGCCGAGGGCATCATGCAGGGCGTCAGTGCGGAAGTCGCCAATCATATCCTGACCCTTCTGGGTAACGTCAGGACGTGCCTTCGGTGTTGAGCCTGTATCGTCAACGATGGCGCCGTCGGCACCAGTAGCACTGCCGCCCTTCGGCTTTGCCGCCTCGGGCATGCGGTAGTGGACGGTCTGAACCTTGCCGTCGCGATCAAGATAGAGGGCTGCGTGGTCCGATTTGGAGGGCTTGCCGTAGACCTGATTTGCCTTCTTTGGCAATTCCGGCTGGCCCCAGCTGTTGACCTCGACGATTGCGCCGCGCTTCGGCAGATTGGACGTCATCCATTCGTGCTGGGCGCCGAGAAAGCCCTCGACGTTGGTGGTGTAGCGGCTGTCCTGGTCGGCCGGCGCGAACAGATCTTCGACCCACTCGATGCCATAGGCCTCGCGCAGATCGTCGCCAAAGCTGGCATCCTTGGCATACATGCGCTTCTTCGTCAGCGCATTGGCGATCGACCACCAGGCGGCGGTGTCGCCCTTCTTCGGCTTGTGCGCCTTCCAGACTTCCTTCTGTTCGATCTCACCGGCGGCCGCAATGATCCGCAGCTGCTGCTCGGAGGGCATATCGCCCAGTGCCATCTGTTCCAGCATTGCCGGCAGGACGTTTGCAAGCAAGCGCAGCTTGCGGATCTGGCGAACGGGCAGCGCCAGCGCGACGGCGATCGCTTCCTCGGTCCAGCCGAGTGCAACCAGCCGTTCGATACCGCGCCACTGGTCGACGGGGTTCAGCGCTTCGCGCACGCTGTTTTCGACCATCGAGCGCATGGCGCCATTGTCGTTTGCCGCATCCGCCACCAAGATCTCGATCTCCTCGAGGCCCGCAGCGATCGCGAGGCGCACCCGGCGATGGCCGGCATCGATGATGTAACCATTGCCACCATCGGCTTCGGGTGCAACGATCGGCGGCTGGACGATACCGACGGCCTTGATCGTCGCCAGCATCAGCGCATCGGCCTGCGGCGACGATTTCGTCTGACGCATGCGGTCGGGGTTTTCCTTCAGAGCGCGGGGATCGATTGTCTTGATCTGCATGAGACTGTCCTTTCGGGAGGTTTACGAGCCGGCGCCTTGCCAGCCTTTCCTGTCTTCATTTTTCTCGAAGACACCTCCCGGACCGCGGGGGCGGCCGGACTGCCGCAACTGCGGCCGAGCATCCCTGCTGGGCAGGACGAGCGGGGCAACTGCCCTGCGAAGGACAACCAGCCGGGATCGCGCAGGCGGCAATTGAGCGGAAGCGGCGGCAGGAGGACCGATCTGCGACCGGTTCCATTTCCGTTCCTTTCATCTCACAACTCGCTAATTTACATCGCGGCGACTACCCGGCCAAATGGCGCGTAGGTTCATCATGCAGCGCCAGAGCTTCTTGCAAACGTGGCCCGTCTCAAAGACCTAGCGGCGGCGCTTCAGAAGCGAGAACGCATCAGCCAATATCCTCTTCAGCGTCGCCTTTCGATCGGCGTCAACGACGGACAATGGGGTAGGGGAAGTGGCCGGGACCTGCCCACCATAAGCATGAGCAACCGGAGCTGCGAGAGAGATCGCCTGTTTCGCAGGAACGACGATGTGCGAGACGGTCGTTTCGTCGGACTTCACAGTGACGGCGACTTTGTTGCCGGATCTGATCTGGTCGACCACAGTTCGCGCAGCAGTCTCCTCGTCGTCGGCTTCAGTAAGCGAGGTCTGGGTTACAAGATAAAAAGGCATGGGGTCCCGCGGTGTTTTCTTTAGATTTCGTCGCGCTCGAGCATCGGTCAAGGCGACAGGAGCGAAAACGTGATCCTTATCTCCTATCCACATCGATTTCGCGGCCGAAGCGAAAAAAGGGCGCTCGACCCGTGAGGGGAGCGCCCTTCTCTTTGATCCCGGACGATATCGAAAGCAGCGGCGGTTGCCGGCGGCAGGCGTAAACTGCTGATTCCCCAAGATTCAGACGGCTAACCACCTGTTTAAACCTACCTCAGGAGACTGGATCGAGCCTTTCGAACCAGCAGTGAAGTGGCGTGGATGCCCGAGCCGATTGTCATCGCTGAATCCTTCAACGACTAGTGCGTCGGACCGGAGGCTTTCACGATATCAAATGCTTCCTCGACGTGTTCGTGGCTGAGCCGGAGCCGGGGCTCTGGAGGATTGTTCACGTTCGTTGTCGGGAACAAGGTGCCGAAGTAATCCGGGCGGCTCTTGAGAAGCGTTCGGTCAACGCGGTGGCTGTTATGCTTCAGCAGATTGTTGAGGAGGTTCAGGTTCTCAAGCTGCGGACTGAGGGGATATTTTTTGGCGCTCTCGATACTCAATATCCCGAAGTGATCGCGCCTGCCGTGAAGTCCCGTCCATGCTCTGGCGGATCGCTCCCAATAGTGGAAGGCGCTCGTGATGAACGCCTCTCGGACGACAGTGACCGCCAGAATGGCGTCCATCTCCGCCTGAGCGAGCGAATGGGCGGTGGAATAGAGCAGGATGCCATCCTCATCATATTCCCGGTCATCGACATCGCTTTCCAGGTGCTGAATGCTTACCAGCGTTGCTTCGCTGACCGCCTTATTGATCGTGTCGGCAGAAGCTCGATACGCATCACGGATGCGGTCGATGCCCGTCTGGTATTGGTAGGCTTTAAAGCTTTCGGGTATGATTATCATGGACGCTCGAATTTCCTCAGTTCGTTGCGGAGGGCATCTAGCGCTTCCCCGCGGTAGATGCCGTCGAGCGATGTTATGTTACCGTCTGACATGATGTCCTCCTTTTTCGGTTTACGTTCGGGCGCATGACGCACCTATTCGCACCACAGGATTCGCCCCTCGCGAACCCAGAAGTGAGATCTGCATCCTGACTTTCGCCAGACTGACGGGTGGAGCGATGGCTCGCCCGCCTTATTTACGCTGACATCCCAGCGCGGTCGCGCTTCCCTCAGGATCATCAACTCGATCCTGTCTCCACATCCACACGGGCACCGCATGCCGACACTCCAATCGTCGCCGTCGTCTCGTGTGAGAATCAGGTCTCGGGTGGGCAGATCAGATGGAAGCGTGTCGGCCTCGATGACCAACAGCCGACGGGCAGGGCCGTACTTACCCCACAGCTTTCGAAACCAGCGAGTGATTCTCATGCGGCGACCTTCTTTGATTTGCGAAACAGCGGCAGGCCAAGCAGTGGCTCGGCAGCTCCCCGACCGAGCAGCGAGTTTTCGTCCCGATCGAAGTCGTCCTCCGCGTAATGATCCTCATCGCAGGCCGCGAGGCTAAATGAGACCCGGGCGTAGTTTCGGTTCGTCTCCTGCCGATAAGGGTAGGCGCGAGCGATGAACTCGTTCACCATTGCAGCGGAGGCCCGCATGTTGAGGGTGATCACAGAAGGTGCCTCTTCGAGGATACCCTTGATGTAGCCTGCAGCGATCTCGTCCCGGTATGCGTCCGGATCCGTCCGCTGCAGGTACTCGGCGCGCAAGCTTTCCTGCGTGTACACGCCACGATCGGAAAGCGTCGAGCCGCCGGGTTGGATGTAGTCGATCCGCCCGCTGACATCGGCGATGGCGATCTTGCCGTCATCGAGGAACGTCGGGATCGTAACGCCAACATCGAAAAGCGGGATGAGGAACGCTGATGCGATCAGGTCGGCGTACTGGCGACCTTCCTTGCTATCCACGCAGCAGAAGATGACATCGCATTGGCCAACAGCCTCGATTGCTTCCCTGGTTCCGAGGGTGTCGCAGATGTTGGCGGCAACCCCGTCACCGCGGTATTCGGCAATGGCAGCGGAGAACATGTCGACCTTCGAACGACCTTGCTCGGCATCGGCGCGAGTCGCATTGAGGATACGGTTAAGGTTCTTCTTTTCGATCTTGTCAGGGTCGACGAGGGTAACAGACCCGAAGCCAAGGCGCGCAACCTGCTCGGCGGAAATCGACCCCGTTCCAGATACGCCGATTACGGCCGCGGACAGGCGAGAGAGTTCCTGGGTCATCAAACCCGTGAAGGCTAAAGGCCGACCAGCCGGGACGCCGTTGACGATGCGATCATTCCACCAGTAGCTGATGTCGTCGCCGGCGACCGTCACCAGATCCACGGGATGCGAAGTCATGTCGGGAGCGTACAGGCGAGCACGAACTGCCCCTTCGGGAGTCATGATCGCCGAGCCGTGGCAATCTCCGAAGGCTTCGAACAGGCCGGGGATCACCCGCGCATCGCTTTCGTTGTCGATATGCGAGAACTGCAGCCAGCCACCCGGATGGGAATGAAGCAGGATGACGACGAGTCCGTCAGGTTCGGCAATATCGATAGCGTCTTCGATGTAGGCGCCCGGCCACACAATGGCATCCGGCCTGCGAACGGGGCAGGCATCGTGCGGCACAAGCAGAGCATGACGGACAACAAAACGCTGACGGGGGCCGGGCGAGGGCGCACAGATCAGGATCGCCGCGGCCTCGTTGCCGTCGTAGAGCAGGTGAGCTTTCAGGATGGCGTGCGTGACGCCATCCATCGCGAGGGTGCGTTCCGGCATCATTCGCCGACCTCATGCGTAAGAGAAGAATCGACCAGTGCGAGGTGGGTGACCACGTTGTCGCCCTGGGGATTCCACGGGACGACACTGCCGCGGTGGCGCGACCAGCGCTGGAAGGACAAGCCGACGATGCTCTGCAGCGCCTCGGTCGCAGGGATAGCTGCTCCGTTGGCCCGTTGCAGAGGCGGATAAGCATAGAACATGTCGATCTGCGCCTGTGGGTAAGTGGGCGGGATCATCAGCGCGAGCGTCGTAGTCGTGACCGTGTAACCAGCAGGAACCGGATAGTCTTGAATGATCAGCCAGCGGTGGCCGTCGCTGCGGGTCTCCCAGCGAAGGCCAAGGTCGTCCAGATAGGACTCGTCCGCTTCTTGAAGGGCAAAGTCACGGGAAGGCGCAGTGCGCGCCTCTCCGTTGCTCACGTCCTTTGCAGTCAGGCGGATCTTCTCGATGCCCGGCGCGCGCAGGTCGATCTCGCCACCAACCGAAAGCTGACGCTTGGGCTGGCCTGCGACCTTGAGGATGATGATCCAGGCGTTCGGATCGAATCCCGCGCGGGTAAGCGCATCAACCACGGAAATGACAGGCGTGGCAGAGACGATCTTCTTGCCCTGCACATTCAATTCCCAGACTTCGGGCTTCCGGCTGCGGAACTGTTCGATGCCGCCCTTCTTGATCTTGATGATGTCGCCATCTTCGGTCAGGCGGTCCGGCTCGTCGGTGCGCTCGAGGTAGATAGAGCGGTCGCCCGGAATACGTCCGAGCTTGCGGACGACCGCGCCAGAGATCTCGTCAGAAGGCCAATCGAGGCCTTCGCCTTCAATCGCAATGCGGTTGCTGCCGTCGCTTGCCGCAACGATGAACTTCGTACCCTTGCCGAGGTCGGCTTCTTCCTGCGCACGGAGTTCTTCGAGATCGCCGTCGTCACGCCACTGAAGAATGTAGGGGTATTGGTCCGAGTTGAAGCCAGCGGCCTTTGCAATCTTGCCACCCGTAGGCGTGTTGGTATCCAGCGGAAAAGCGTGGAAGTTGAGGTCAAGGCCCGCGATTTCGACAGTGGTGTTCTTGCCGCGGTCCGTTTCCTGATGTTCGATAGTCATCGTCTGTGATTCCTAGTTGATGGAGTTTTGGGAGGACAAGTCGTCCACCTTGTTTGCGCGCCGAGCCGAGGATTCCGACACGAAAAAAAGTTTGTCGGAATCCTCGTTCCCGTGCGCAAACGGAGTGAAGATCAAGGAGGAGATCGACACATGCGGAAGAAAATGCGGAGGAGCAGGTGGATCAGCCTGACGACGAATATCACTCTCCGGACGAGGCCATCGCAGCGTTCCGGCAGCTCTCCAAAGAAGAGCAGCGCAACCTCGTAGGGTCGGCACGCGCTTGCTTGGCGGGGTCGGGGTTTGCAACGCCGAATGAGCTCATCAGCGAAGCCTATGTCAGGATCGCCGAAGGGCGCCGGAAATGGCGCACGAGCAAGACGTTCATTCAGTTCCTCAAAGGCGTGGTTCGAAGCCTTGCCTCCGACGGAGACTTTCTTCCCGAGGAGAGAAAGCTCGTGCGCCGTAACAAAGGCTCGGCTATCGTCACCTCCGAGCATCTCGACACGATAACCATCGAAGAGGACGATGGAGAACTGGCCGAGAAAATCAGGAACGAGCAGGTGCTTTCGAGCCTGGAAGCGCGGTTCTCGGGAGATGAGGAGATGGAACTGCTCCTCATGGGGATCCGAGAGAATTTGATTGGAAAGGACTTGCAGGAGGCGATCGGGGTCGACGCCAAGCGCCTAGAGGCGCTGCGCACCCGACTCAACCGCGAGCTCAAGAAACTGGCCGCCGAATTCGGCGCGAAGGAAGGACAGTCGTGATGGGCGACAAGAAGAAGGGCGCTTTGGATAGCCTTATCGACTTCATTTTCTCGGATGACACGCCCGTCAGCCCCGAAGATGAAGGAGATTTGGATATATTCAAAGACGCAATTCAGCAGGCGGACGCAAGACTTGCAAAGTCGCGCTTGGAGCGCGCTCGAGCTGGGGCCTTTTCTAGCAACATGTCCAGCAACGTAAGCAGTATCGATAAGGAACGTGCGAAGCGTCGCTATGATCGTGCGAAGGGTGGCGATGCCACTGCAGGCCTCACGCTCGCTGCTCGTTTTGGTGATGGTTCTATGGACGGTGATCTCGAAGCAATTCTTGAAGATCTGGCAGAATTGGAAGACGAAGATAACGACAATGAAGAGAATTGATCCAATTCCAACTAATTTGTCGCCAGAAGCACTACTTCGTTCCCTGGGAATTACCGAACCGCGCGATATCGATGTGGAAGCAATTGCTTACTATGTCGGACTTCGTGTGAAACGTCGCTGCCTCAAATGCTGCGAGGCAATGATCACAGGCCTCGGAAACAAGGGCATCATCTCCGTAAACCCAGGGGGCATGCCTCAACGCGAGCGCTTCTCTATTGCACATGAACTTGGCCATTGGGCTCATCATCGAGGAGAAACGGTCGCGTGCCGCTCGACCGACATCGGCAAGTTTTCGCAAACCAACAATGTCGAACGCGCTGCTGATCAATATGCGGCTGATCTCTTGATGCCGTGGCCCATGTTTAAGACCGAATGCCGCAAGCATCGAACATTGAACCTCAATTCGCTGAAAGAAGTGGCCGGAGCGTTCAAAACTAGCCTCACCGCCACGCTGATTAGGATGATCGACAGCAACATCTATCCGGCATCGATGGTCATCTGTCACGGCGCCAACGGGAGGAAATGGCACAGATCTGCTCCCAAGATGAACACCCGATGGTTCCCGAGGGAGGAATTGGATGCGGACAGCTTCGCGTTCGAATTACTCCACAGTCAGAACCAGGAAGAGCAGCGCTTCCCCCGTAAAATCGGGGCGGACGCGTGGTTCGATAAGGCTTCCGCAGCCAGGTATGGGATCACCGAGCAGTCGTTCCGGATACCTGGAGAGGGCATTGTAACGATCCTCAACCTAGACCCGAATATGGTCGGCTGAAAATAGCGGAACCACGGCATACGCGCTAACATCGCTAATTCTGTCTAGCCGTTTCACCGTTGAAAGGTCTTTGCGTATTCCTGCCATCCTCTCCTTTTCACCGCCTTGTCGACAGCAGCGATTACGTCTCCCCGGTTTGTCTTGAACAGCGAAGTCGGACCGGAAAAACCGTCGTAGCCAAAGCGGTCCATCGCTCCGGCGGACAGCCGTTCGCACCATTCGCGGATATCTGTAATACGGCCGATCAATGCCTCACGCGAAAGGCTCTCGTCGGTCTGCTGACCGTGTAAGATCTTCTGCCTATTTCGGAATGAAGCCTCGACCTCCCTCTTCAGGCCTCTGTACCGATCTCCTATCAGGTCGCTGACAGAAACCCCGCTCAGGTGTCCTATCGCCCCGATGAATGAGTTGTGCGACAGACCTCCGTGATCGTGCAAGGCGGCGCGGATCTTGCCCGTGTCGGCACGGGTGATGTCCGACGCCTGATAGAGCAGATTTGCCGTGATCTTCCGCAACTGCCTTTCGAGCTTGATCCACGCGAGACAGAAACCGTCCACGCCCCGGCTTTCGCACTCCGATCCCAGTAGGAGATCGACCGACGCAAACTCGCCATCGAAACCTCTGCTCATTGCTTCCCTCGTTCTGACCACTCAGAGTTCATTTCCCAACCGCCCTTAATAGAACATTTCAAGGTCCTTGACGCCTCCCTCGATGTTCTATATTCGTTCACGCGCCATGAACATCTTCGCGCACATCTCGTTCCGAATACGCTGACGACGTCCAGCTCTGTCCGGTTGTTGATGACGAGGATATGGCGACCCGCTTATCGGCACATACATCGGTCTGGCGGCGGCGCGTGTGAACGCACCGTCTGCGGACCCTTGTTCAGTTAGCCAAGTCAGATCGGGCTGAACTCCACGAACTCGCACTGCATGTGATCCGACCGCGTCTTCTTCCAGTCGTAGAGGTATTCTCCCTGATCGACGTCGGCGCACGAGAAACCTGGCATCAGCGTTCCGGTGGGATTGGTCGCCGCCTTCCGGGCGACGTACCGCCAGAAGAGGCCATGATATTCCTTGTCCATCTCGAACCGCGACAACTGGACTATGCCGCAAGGTCCCTCAGGCTGGGCGGAAACCACCCAGGCTCCGCTGTTGCCGATCCGCTACCCAGACGAATTCCTGCGTATAGGGGTTCGAGCTCACCTGACACGTCTTCATATCCTTGGCGTGGTCAGCACGCGTCATCGCGAGATAATTCTCCTCGCTCGGATGATCGCACATGGTGACGACCGCCTTCAGGGAGTCGAGCATGACCGGGCTGGTCTTCGCCTCCTCGCGGAGCCGCGCCATTCCTGTCCTGAATGCCGCAGCATCCTGAGCGAGATCAGGATAGCGCTTCAGGGCTTCGTCGATATCGAGCTGACCGCTTCCGACCGAAAACAGGGCCGACATCCTGCCGCACTGCTTGGGATCCTTGAACTGGCTCACGATGTTCGGATAACCCGCACGGGCGTCCGCAAGTTTCTTCTCGAGGTCTGCGGGCTTTGCCTTCTTCCGCACCGCCGTCTGAATGAACTCGCACCGCAGACGCTGGCTCTGCTGCATGGTGCAGTTATAAGTCAGCGAGGAGTTCCTGCTGGTTGTATAGCATACCAGTTGTGGGATAGTCGGTGGCGGCGGCATCGAACGCGATGTGGCCGAACATGCACGCGAGCAAAAATTTCATGGGAAATCCTCCGCGTGCCTGTTTGCAGTGGTCGGCGTCGAAATTCAACTTCCTTGTGTACTGTACCGTGGATAGCTGATGGCAGGCGGCGCGCCGGGCTTTTGTCAAAAGGCGATCCGTGCTCAAGTTGGCAGAACTCCATTCATCATGCGCCTGGAACCAATGAAAGAAACTACCGGGGATCATCCAGGAGCAGCCGTTGAGCCGTCGACAGCGACGCTGGTCGATCACGTCGTCTGGAACGCGGAGAGCATGGCATTCCCTGCATCGGCTGAGGAGGCGGATGCCCTATCGGAAATGGCGTTGTTGCGCGGATCACCCGGCGACTGATATTGGGCTTTGGTTTTCAGTCTCCTGATCGGGGTTTTGATGATGTCGCATAAGTTCAATGCCGACCGACGGGACAAGATAGCCAAGCAGAAGTTTAAGGTGACGAATTGGGCGGCATATAATGAAAGCCTACGTCAACGTGGTGATTTGACTGTGTGGGTGAGTGATGAGGCCCTTGCTTTATGGACGGCGCCGAGGCGGAGATCGCGGGGCGGTCAGCCGAAATACTCGGATCTGGCGATCACATTGTGCTTGACCCTACGCGTCGTCTACGGGCTGG
>NZ_LWBS01000462.1 GCF_001652265.1 Rhizobium leguminosarum | reverse complement strand
CGTCCGTCAGCACCAGCGACTTCGACTTGTTCACCGGGTCGCCGATCATGCCCTTCTGATGCAAGCGATCCGTCGTTGCCCAGTCAAAGCCCTTCCAGGCACAACGCTCGTTATGCAGCGTTAGCCATAACAGCGCCAAAACGGCATCGTCGATCTTGTCCTCATCGATCTCCATGAACCCGACGTTACCACGCGAACCCCATTAAGTCCTGCGGCCCACCTCGGATGGATACACCGTTCCGGCACAGAAGGTCGATGCGTCACCCGCCAGAAGTTTCGATTGGCCGAAAATTAGGCGTTACGCCAAAAACGCGACCCTGGCCCTCCTGATCGCGATCAAACTTCCGGTTGTGATTATTTACGTCCTCGGACTAAACGCCTCGCATTCCTTCCAGGAATACGCACCGCCCACAGCAATGATGGCGGCACTGTCGTTTTTCATCGTCGCCGCTCTCTGGCTCGCCGGCATGCAACTGAGCGGCAGCGATTGAGGTAACCTCGGTTGGTGCCGTCTGAAGTTGACCGCCGCCCGCACTTCCCGCTCGCTCCCTCTCTCAACGGAAGCGTCCGGAGCATGATGCCGAAAAGTGTGAGCGGTTTTCGGACGACATCCTGCTTTAACTCTTTAATTTAGAACAGAATTCAGATTTCAGGCCGATCCGGCCTAAAACCATCCTGTTCTACGGAAAGTTATAGGGCGACGCGGGGTCGAAGACGCAGGAATAATCAAGGATGCATTGCTTTCCCCCCGCATCGCGCAAACTGGTCGTGGTGCGCTTATCACCCATGCTGCACTGGGCGGGCGGATAACGGAAACTGCGGCCGCCGAAACCGACGCGAACAAAGACCTTTTTGTTCTGGCGAATGATCTGAGTAAGCTCGCTGCAGCTATGCTCGCTCGCTTTTACGTTCATGACGCCTGCGCCAAAGGCCGGTAGCGGCAGAGACAAGGCAACGACTAGAATGACGCTTCTCATGGGACCCTCCCAGTGTGTGAGGGAAACTAGCGCGCACAGATCACTGCAACCAGTCATTTGGGCAAGGCTAGCGATGTCGCCCGCTTCCAGCAGGCCGGAAAATCCGGCCTGAGTTCAAATACATCAATCTTTTCAAGAGATTTGGTGGGTGATGTAGGGCTCGAACCTACGACCCGCTGATTAAGAGTCAGCTGCTCTACCAACTGAGCTAATCACCCGTTCGCGCTTGGCTGCGCGGTGTGACGGGGCGTATAAACAGGATCGGCAGGCTTGTCCAGCGCATAGGCGAAATTTCTTTGGTTAATCGCGAAGATTTTTCGGCATGGCTGAAATGCAGCGCGTAACCCCAAAAATCGGAATCGATTTTCGGAAAGGATTATGCGCCGATTCAAAGTGATAGCGCGTCCTTAGCGCGTCCTTTTGGACGCACGGCGCTCCAATGCATGTCGCCCAAAAGTGCGCAGCGGTTTTGGGATAACGACTTGCATAAAACAAAGACTTAAAGCGCGTCGCATCAATCCGGATTGACGCGACGCGATTTAAGGAAATCAAAGGTCGAGCGTGCCGCTGGCCAGCCGTACTGCCTGGCCGCCGATCCGCGCGTTGGAGATCGCCCCGCCGTCGACATCGATATGCAGATGGATGATGGACGGCCGGCCCATCTCGACGCCCTGCTCGATCATGATCGGGTGATGCCCGTCCGTCAGCCGGTCGAAATGGTGGATCGCACCGGAGAGTGCGGCCGCCGCCGAGCCGGTGGCCGGGTCTTCGACGATGCCCATGCCGCTTGCGAACATGCGCGCGTGAAACTTTGCCACGTGGTTGACACCGCCGCGGCAATAGACATAAGCCGAGGCAAGCGCGCCATCGACGAAGGGCACGATCTTTTCCCAGAGTTGCGGATCGAATTCCACCCGCTGCGTGGCTCCGACATCGTGCACCGGAATGAGCAGGAAGGGGACGCCAGCGCTCCAGACTGACGGGACGTGATTTTCGAAGCCGATCTCGGTCACCTTCAGCGACAGCGCATCGGCGATGCCGAGCTTGTCGAGCGGCATGATGGCCGGCTGCGATTTGCGCGGCAGGTCGAATTCGGCAAAGCTCGCCTCACCCTCTCTCAGCCGTACCGCGCAACGCACCGGCCCGACATTTTCCTCGAGCACCGTGACGAGATCGCGCGTCGCAGCACCGTGCGCTCGTTCGGCCAGCGCCACCGCCGTGCCGACCGTCGGATGGCCGGCAAACGGCAGCTCGCGCCCAGGCGTGAATATCCTCAGACGCGCCGCATAGGCGGGGTTGGCCGAAGGCTGCACGAAGACTGTCTCCGAGAGATTGATCTCCCGGGTGATCGCCTGCATCGCCTCGTCGCTGAGATTGTCTCCGTCGAAGATCACCGCCAGCGGGTTGCCCGCAAGCTTTCGATCGGTGAACACGTCATAGACGCTGTAGCTTCGCGCCACATCGGCCTCCTTGAATCGTCATCGCGCCGCCAACCTGCCCGACCGGGCGAGCGAGTGCAAGGCGCTAAAACGCGTCACGCCAACCGGATTCACATGACGCGCTTTCGATCTTTGGGTGATGCATGTCGTTATCCCGAAACGCTGCACGGTTTTAGGTCGCATACATCAACTCCGCTCGGCCTTGCCAAAATACCAGTCGATCACGGGCAGCATGGCAATGTTATAGGGATGAGCCGAAGGATCGGCCGAGCGGATCGCAACGGCGCCCGCGATCTCCTGGTCCTCGGCAACGAGCATGTGGCTCTCGATCCGCGCGATCATCTCGTCAGCCGTCATCTCGAAGCGGTAGAGCCGCAGCAGCGTTACCGTGCGCTTGTTATGGGTGGCGAACAGCCGCTGCCCCGCCACGGATTCGGCAAGATCGAACCCGGTCTCCTCCTGGACTTCGCGGCGCATGTTTGCCTCGATGTCACAGCGTCCGTCGACGATATCCTCGGGCTCCAGCGAGCCGGCCGCAAAATAGACCTGGCCGGGATTGGCCGTATGCGCGCCCATGCGGATCGCCACCAGCGCACCGTCTGAGGTTTCGAGCACGGGATAGGCGAAGAGATGGAGGCCGCCCTGGCGCTGCGGCTGGCGGCGCCACCACATGAAGGCGGAAAAGGGAATGACGTGGCCCTCGCCTACAATCCCGTCTTCACTGAGTGAGAGCCGCTGCTGGAACACCATGCGCCCGTCGAACAGCGCCGGATTGGCGGCAGTCTCTCTGGCCCAGTTCTCCCGGATCGCCGCGTCGTCGGCGGCGACGAAGGGATGGGGACCGGGCAGGATGCGCAGATCCACGCCGGCAATCGGGAAGACCGTCGCCTCCGGCGGCCAGCCGGCGAAATCATCGGAAAAATCGGTATTCGGAAAATTCATGTTCAAATTCGTTTTCATGGGAGATCCAGTGTCATGACGACAGGGCAGTGATCGGACGCCTTCGGCCTGTCCCAGCCGGTGCGCGGATAACGCTCCACCTCCTGCCCCGGCGGGAAGATGGTGCGGTAGGGCTGGCCGCTGCGGATGATTTCGGGCAGGCGGCCGGCATTATGGGCGGCAAGTGCTGGCGAAAGCCAGAGATAATCGAGTTGGCAAAGCCACTGCTCCTGTGGCCCGCGAGCGTGATAGAGCGTCCAGCGGTCGAGGGGTTCGCGGCGGCGCACGACATTTTCGGCAAAGCCGTCGCTACCGAAAACGTCGAGCGCGCTTTCGGTCTCGTTCTGATGTTCGAAGCGATAGCCGGTGCCCCGGCGGCCGATGACATCGACGCGCTCCTGATAATCATTCATGTCTCCGCAGATGGCGAAGCTCTTGGTGCCGGCTTGCTCCGCACCGAAGCGATCCTCGATGATGCGGCGCACGGCGCGCGCCTCGGCGCGGCGGATCGGCATGGTCGATTGCCGCCCGTCCAGCCCGTCGCGCGGATTGCCCATCGACTTGAAATGCACGACGTAGAGCGAAAACGGCCGGCCGCCGATCAGAAGGTCGAGCTCCAGACAATCGCGCTTGAAGATCTTGTCGTCGATGCGGTTGGTGAGCGCCAGTTCCTCGTCGAAGAGATCGAGATCGCGATAGGTCGTCATCGCATGGCTTCTAATGTCCTTGAGCTCGATCTTCTGGCCATCGCGCGTCTCCTCGCGCATCAAGACGGCAACATCGATGCCGCGGCTGTCATTGCCCTCGACCAGGTATTTCTGCCGGTAGCCGTTTCCGACCATGCGGAAGAGATAGCCGTATTCGAAGGCCTGCAGGGCAGCCATGTTGTCGATTTCCTGCAGGCAGAGGATATCGGCGTCAGCATCGGCGATCGCGAGCGCCGTCATCTGCCGGGTATCGTCGGCGGCGGCAATCACCCGGGCCTGCTCGAGCTGCTGATAGACGCCCTCGCTCGACACTTGGAAAAGCTTGATGACACGGTCCTGGCGCAGCTGGTTGCGGAAGCCGGTGAAATCGAAACGGGTCAGGAGATTTTCGACATTGAAGGTGGCGAGGCGAAGCGACATGGGAAGGATCCGGTTGCGGGGAGTACCTTAACCAGCAGAAGCCGCGGGAAAAGATGGCAGGGCCAAGAAATATGCGGACAACCACACCTCGTGCAGCCCTGGACGCGATTGCCTGTGACTTAGGCAGCAGACATTTTCCCGCAAGCCCCGAATAATTCGTCCCGGACGACATTTCACCGGTTCCGGCGCGGGGCATTTCATGAAACGGATTTCAGCATCGCTTGCGGTTATGACTATCCTCGCCGCCCCGGCCCGGCACTTGCCGACAGCTATGGTGCCATCGCCTATTCGCGGTCAACAGGCGCTCTCGGCTGGTCCTATGCCCATGACAATCGCGGCGACGCCGAAACCGTTGCCCGGCGCAATTGCGACAGCAGCGCAGCGCCAATGACTGCCGGATCGCCATCTGGTTCCGCAATGGCTGCGGCCCGGTGGCCGTCGGCCATCGCGGCGGCTGGGGCTCCGGCTGGGGTTACGACAACCGTGAGGCCCAGCGCCAGGCAATCCGCAGTTGCAGAAAGCAAACCGGCAGCTGCCGCATCATCCGCTGGCAGTGTTCGGAGAACGAATAAGCCCGGCTGGGTTGCCCCAAAACCATCGCACCATTAATCCCAAGACGGTGGCGGTGATCGCTGAAGTCATGTAGCCTCTGATTTCATTGCGTATTTTAGGTGCGCAGGAGCCCCAAAAGTCATGACCCTCGAAGAGAAAGAGATACTGAAAGCGCTGGCGTGGATGTGTGAACAATACATAAGCGAAGGCAACGGCTATCTGAATCACAAGGCGATGTATGCCGGCGAACTGGCGGTCGAGGTTCTCGCCGCTTACGGGCTGGTTGAGCCAGCTCCCCTAGGTGGCCGCTGGACGAATAAGGGAATGCTTCTTCTCGACGATTCATCGGGCTTCAGCTTTTGAATGTCACCGTACGAGTCTAGCGCCGCCCTCTATCAAAGCCGCCACCCGGCGCGGATGACAACACGAACCGCCTCGCCCGGCACGACAGCCACGCGGCTGAAGGCGCGCAGTGTCTGGCCGTTGCCGAGCGTGAGTTTCACAGCATAACGCTCGCCCTCGAAAAGCACGGATTCGACAGCTGCCGGAGCCCCCTCGCCGCCGATGACCACATCCTCCGGCCGCACCAAGATATCGGCGCCATTGGTATTGGCAGCATGAAGCGCATCCTGCAGTTCGTCCCACTCCAGATGGCGTTCACGGTTCACAACCGGCAGCGTGAGAATGGCCCCTCGCCCGATCAGCCCGCCGACGATGCGCCCTTCCGGCCGCGCGTAGATCTCGGCGGGCGGCGCCACCTGCAGCAGCCGCCCTTCGGACATGACGGCGACGTCAGTCGCCAGCGCCATCGCCTCGCTTTGGTCGTGGGTGACGTAGATCATCGTCGCGCCCGAGCGCTGGTGGAACTCGCGGAAGGTTTCCTCCATCTCCTGTTTCAGGTGCCGGTCGAGATTGGCAAGCGGCTCGTCGAGCAGCACCACGTCGGGCGATGTCACCAGGCAGCGGGCGAGCGCCACGCGCTGGCGCTGACCGCCGGAGAGATCGGCGGGGCGCCGCTCGGCGTAATCGGCGAGCCGGACGGTGCCGAGCGCGTCGCGCACCTTCGCCCGGTAAGCCTCGCCCGAAATGCCACGCACCTTGAGGGGATAGCCGACATTGTCGGCAACGCTCATATGCGGCCACAGCGCGTAGGACTGAAAGACCATCGCCATGTTGCGCTTTTCCGGCGGCAGCGACTGCGCGGCATCGGCAAGCAATCTCTCGCCGAGATGGATCGAGCCGTCGCTCGGCGTCTCGAAACCGGCGATCATCCGCAGCACCGTCGTCTTGCCGCAACCGGAAGGCCCGAGCAACGCCAGGAAGCCGCCCTCGCGCACATCGAGCGAAAAACCGCTGACGGCGGCCCGGCCTGTACCAAAATCCTTGCCGAGCTGGTTGAGGGTCAGCCTCGCCATGGGACCACTCCTTTCGGCAGTCGTTTCGCCAGAAGTTCGAGCAGCAGCATCAGCACGACGACCATGAGCACGACGAGCACCGACAGCGCCGAGGCAAGGTCGGAGCTGCCGCTGTCGTCGAGATTGTAGATGGCAACACCGAGCGTCTGCGTGCCGGCAGACCAGAGCAGCGCCGAGATCGTCAGCTCGTTGCAGGCAATCAGGAAGACAAGGATAACGGAGGCGCCAGCGGCCGGCGCAATCAGCGGCACGATGATATCGGCAAGCCGGCGGAAGAAACCGGCGCCGGAAAGCCGTGCGGCCTCTTCGAGAGCCGGATCGAGCTGATGGAAAGCGCTGACCACCGGCTTCAGACTGACGGCGAAGAACGAGGAGAAATAGGCGACCAGGATGATCCAGATTGTGCCGTAGAGCGAGACGTGCAGGATCGGGATCGGTGCTGCGAAGACCAGGATGAAGCAGACAGCCATGACGATGCCAGGCACCGAATAGGGTATCTCGATCAGGCTGGAGACGATGCGGGAAACCAGATCCTTGCGCCGCGTCAGCGCATAGGCCGCAAGCACTGTCACCACAAGGAGACCAAGCGCGGTCGCGCCGGCGAGCGACAGCGAGTTGATGAAGGCGGTGCGCGTCACCGCCTGCCGGAACAGGATCTCCTCAAAGGCATGCAGCGACATCGTCTTGAAAGTGAGCGGCACGCCATAGGCCGGCACCAGCGCGCCGGCGACAAGCGCGAAGAAGGGTGCTGCCAGCATGAAGAACAGGATCGCCCAAACGAGCGGTGTGAAAACAAGGCGCCAGGCGCCGAGCTCGAAGGCCGCACTCGCCCCAGATAACCCGATGACGCGGTAGTCGCGGCCGCGCAGCGCCCGGTCCTGGATCATCAGCCCGACGACAGAGATGATGGCGATGATTGCCGAGAGCACGGCGACGTCGCCGAAGGTGCGGCTGGTGAAAGCGGAAAACTTGGTGAAGATCAACGTCGGTAGCGTGAAGATCGAGGCCGGAATGCCGAGAATGGCGGGAATGCCGAAATTGCCGGTGCAGGAGACGAAGGAGATCGCCGCACCCGCGATGATGCCGGGCAGCGACAGCGGCAGGATGATGTCGCGGAACACCCGCAGGCTGGTAGCCCCGGAAAGCCGTGCGGCTTCGACGCCGTCGCGCGGCAGCGTCATCAGCCCGGCCCGCAGCGCCAGATAGACCAGCGGCGCATGCTGCACGCCATAGAGCAGCGCGATGCCGAAGACCGAATAGAGCGGCTGCGGCGAGCCGAGTGGCGGGGCGATATGCAGCGCCTTCAACAGTGGGCTGGAGGGACCTGACATCTGCACCCAGGCCAGCGCCGTCACCTGCGGTGGGATCATCATCGGCAGCACGAAGAAGAAGCTCAGCGCCCCTTTGGCGCGGATATCGGTCAGTGTCAGCAGGAAGGCGAAGAGGCAGCCAATGATAAGCGAAATGATCGTGCCCAAGATGGCGGTGAAAACAGTGTAATAGGTCGCCGACCAGAGCGAGGCGTCGCCGAGCACCGTCATCACGCCGCCATTGGCGAAGGCCGCCATCCCGACCATGGCAAGACGGGCGAGCGGCAGCACGCTGAGGATCAGGACGACGATGACGACAAAAGGAAACAGCCAGGCGGGCTGGCTGTTTCCGGTTTTGATGTATCCGTGCATGAAAGGATCAGTTCGAGCCGTAGATGCCCGAGAAGGTCTTGAGATCCTGGTCGGTATTCTTCAGAGCATCTGCGGCCTTGATCGGCAGGACCTTGATGGTGTCGCGCGCGGGGAAGCCTTCCGGCAGCTTCATGCCGTTGCGGGCCGGGATGTAGCCGAGCTTCAGGAAGCCTTCCTGACCCTTTTCGGAGAGCACGTAATCGACGAACTTCCTGGCGGCATCGGCGTTCTTGGTGCTGGCGAGGATGCCGACCGGCTCGGTGACGGCCGAAACGCCTTCGCTCGGAAAGACGAACTCGACCGGAGCGCCCTTGGCTTTCTCGCGGATCGGCAGGTAATCGACGACTATGCCATAGGCCTTTTCGCCCGAGGCAACCGACTTCAGCACGGCGCCGTTGCCGCCGGCGGCGATCGCACCGTTTTCCGCAAGCGACTTGTAGAAGTCCCAGCCGAGGCCGGGAACGGCGGCAAGCGTCTGGGCGTGGATAAGGGCCGCACCCGAGGCAAGCGGGCTCGGCATGGTGACGAGGCCCTTGGCTTCCGGCTTCGTCAGGTCCTTCCAGCTCGCAGTCTTCATCGCGGCCGAGGTGTTGTACATGATGCCGGTGGTGATCAGCTTGGTCGAGTAGTAATAGCCGTCGGCGTCATAGAGGGCGGCGTCGTACCCCGCTGCTTCCGGCGACTTGTAGGCCAGGAGTTTGCCGTCTTCCTTGAGGCGCTCCAGCGTCACCACGTCGGCAATGAGGAGAACGTCGGCGACCGGGTTGCCGGCCTGGATCTCGGCCTGGAGCTTCGCCATGATCTTCGGCGTGCCGTCGCGCACCCAGTCGACCTTGATATCGGGATTGGCGGCCATGAAGCCGTCGACCGTCGCCTGCGCGTCTTCGTTCGGCTGGCTGGTGTAGAGAACCAGGTTTGCGGCCGAAGCCGGAATGGCAAGCAGGCTCGCAGCGACAAGTGCTGCGGCGGAAACGATCGTTTTCATGGGAAGATCCTCGATTTCGATCCCCCTCCCTTATTAGGGGTCCTTTACAGAGATGTGACAGCGCGCCGCAGCCGCCGCGGCGCCATTCCCACAACCTTCCTTGGTGGTTCGCCCGCCCTGCCGACAATACAGTTGATCGCCCTTCCGATTTCTGGAATCGCCTGTGGACGCGGCCTGATCCAGGCCGATTCGAGGGGATGGCAAGAATGAGACGGGCATCTTGGCGCGCGCGCCTACGCTACCAGTTCGACAAGAGCATGGCCGCCGGCCCGATCGCCCTGATCGGCTGGCTGGCGGTGATATCGCTGGTCGTCATCATCGCTGCCGGCCTGGTGCTGGCGCTGACTGGCATTGCGCCTGATGGCGGCGAGCATCTGAGCTTCGTTGAGGGCGCCTGGGAATCGCTGATGCGCACCATGGACGCCGGCACGATGGGCGGCGATATCGGCTGGCCCTTCCGCGGCGTCTCCCTTGTCGTCACCATATCGGGCATCTTCGTCTTCTCGGCCCTGATCGGCGTGCTGAGTTCCGGCCTCGAGGAAAAGCTGGACGACCTGCGCAAGGGCCGCTCGCAGGTGCTCGAAAACGACCATACGATCATCTTCAACTGGTCGCCCTCAATCTTCGACGTCATCTCCGAACTCGTCATTGCCAACACCAGCCGGCGCCGCCCGCGCATTGTCATCATCGCCGCCAAGGACAAGGTGGAGATGGAGGACGAGCTTGCCGACAAGATCGAAAATCTCAGGAACACCCGTATCATCTGCCGCAGCGGCGATCCGACTGATCTTTACGACATCAACATCGTCAACCCGCACACCTCGCGCTCGATCATCGTGCTGTCGCCGGAAGGCGACCATGCCGATTCCGAGGTCATCAAGACGGTGCTCGCCCTCGTCAACGATCCCGGCCGCCGCAAGGAGCCCTACCAGATCGCCGCCGAAATCCGCGACACCAGGAATGCCGAGGTGGCGCGCATCGTCGGCAGCAAGGAATTGCAACTGGTGCTTGCCGACGACCTGATCTCGCGCATTGTCGCCCATTCCAGCCGCCAGTCGGGACTGTCAGGCGTCTATTCCGAACTGCTCGATTTCGAAGGCTGCGAAATCTATACGCTCGAGCAGCCCGAACTCTCCGGTAAAAGCTTCGGCGCCGCCGTGATGATGTACGAGACCTCGATGCTGATCGGCTTCTGCGACAACGAGGGCGCGGTCCATCTCAACCCGCCGGCAAACCGCATCTTCCTGCCCGGCGAGCGCGCCATCATCATTGCCGAAGACGATGCCGCGATCAAAAGCGCCGCCGCCGAAATGCGTGTCGACAAGGAGGCGATCCGGGCTCCAGTGACACGCGAGACAAAGGCGGAGCGCATGCTGATGCTCGGCTGGAACCGACGCGGCCCGATCATCGCCCGCGAGCTGTCGCGTTATGTCGCCCCCGGCTCGCAACTCACCATCGCCGCCGATACGCCCGATATCGAAGAGGAGGTTCGTGGCCTGACGCTTGCGAGCGACAACATGGCGGTCACCTGCCGCGTCACCGACACCAGCAGCCGCGCCGAACTCGACGACCTCGATATTCCCACCTACGACCACGTGCTTGTGCTCGGCTACTCCGACCACATGGCCGCACAGCCCGCCGACACCCGCACGCTCGTCACCCTTTTGCAGCTACGCCGGATCGCCGAGAAGACCGGCCGCCACATCGGCATCGTCAGCGAGATGATCGACGTGCGCAACCGTGATCTTGCCGCCGTCACCCGCGCCGACGATTTCGTCGTCAGCAACAAGCTCGTCAGCCTGATGCTGGCGCAGGCCTCCGAGAACGCCCAGATGGCGGCGATCTTCGACGAACTGCTCGACGAGGACGGCTCGGAAATCTACATGCGCCCCGTCACCGACTATGTTTCGATCGACAAACCGCTGACCTTCTATACGATCTGCCTTGCGGCGCTGCGCCGCGGCGAGGTCGCGATCGGCTATCGACAGCAGCGGCAGGGAGAAGCCGACGCCCGCAATCTTTCCGGCGTCGTCGTCAATCCCGGGAAATCGGATCTTCTGGCCTTTGCCGAGGCCGATCGCCTGATCATCCTCGCCCGCCAGTGAACCCGCGTGTGAGAGTTCACGCAGGCGTGAACGCGCGGCAATTTGCTATTGCCGGGCTTTGCGCTACGTCACTCGTTTCGATGAGGGAGGAATTTCAATGGAATATCGTCTGCTCGGCCGTTCCGGCCTGAAGATCTCGACTTTGACAATGGGCACGATGACCTTCGGTGGCGTCGGCTGGGCAAAGACCGTCGGCGACCTCGGCGTCGCCGAGGCGCGCAAGATGATCGACATGTGCATCGATGCCGGCATCAACCTGATCGACACCGCCAATGCCTATTCATCAGGCGAATGCGAAAACATCATCGGCGATGTGCTCGGCGGCAAGCGGCCGCAGGGCGTGTTGCTCGCCACCAAGGCCCGCTTCAGCATGGGTGACGGCCCGAACGACCAGGGCCTGTCGCGCTACCACCTGATCCGCGAATGCGAGGCGAGCCTCAAGCGCCTGAAAACCGATGTCATCGACCTCTACCAGGTGCATGAATGGGACGGCCAGACGCCGCTGGAAGAGACGATGGAAGCGCTCGACACCCTGATCAGGCAGGGCAAGGTGCGTTACGTCGGCTGCTCGAATTATTCCGGCTGGCACATCATGAAGGCGCTTGGCATCGCCAACGAGCACAGGTACCAGCGCTTCGTCAGCCAGCAGATCCATTATACGCTGGAGGCGCGCGACGCCGAATACGAGCTGCTGCCGATCTCGATCGACCAGGGCCTCGGCGTACTGGTCTGGAGCCCGCTCGCCGGCGGCCTGCTCTCCGGCAAGCATCGCCGCAACCAGGCAGCCCCCGAAGGCACGCGCCAGTTCGCCGGCTGGACCGAACCGCCGATCCGCGATGAGAGCCGCCTTTGGAACATCGTCGAGACATTGGTCGCAATCGGCGACGAGCGCGGCGTTTCGGCGGCACAGGTGGCGCTCGCCTGGCTGATCGGCCGCAAGGCGGTAACCTCGGTCATCATCGGCGGCCGCACCGAAGCCCAGTTCCGCGACAACATCGCCGCCGCCGAGTTGAAACTCACGGACGAGGAACGCAAGCGCCTCGACACGGTCAGCCTACCACCGGTGATCTATCCCTATTGGCACCAGCTGAACACGGTTAGCGACAGGCTTGGTGAAGCCGATCTCGAGCTTTTCGGTCCGCATCTCCAGCAATAGTCGACAATGGATCAAGAATTGCACGGCGAAAGACAGGCGTTATAAAAGACGCACGTTCGCCGTGTTATCGTGAAACCCCGCCACCCGCCGCGAGGTTCTCCATGCTGAAGAATTACAAGGTCCTGAAGGGTACGGCGAGCGCCCTTGCCCTCGACGACGACAATGATCCTCACATCGAGATCCGCATCGAGGCGAACGGCGTCAGCTATCGCATCGCGCTCAACGTCCGCTCCAAGGAATCGCCGCACGACTTGCTCTACGCCAATATCGTCGATTTCAAGCACCCGACGCTGACCGAGGCGCTCGAAGCCCTGCCGATGGGCCTGACCGACATCCGCAAGGACCGTCCGGAGCTTGCCATCGACTATGTCCGCGGCGGCCTGATCGAGCGCGAGGACATGAATGTCGCGCCCTTTCAACTCACCGGCCCGAAGAACGACCTGCGTGACTTCATCGAGCCCATCGTCCAGGAAGGCATTGACGATTCCGACGTACACTTCTACGCCTTCGGCGAGGCCTGGGGGCCTGAGAACAAGAAGCCGGACCAATATTTCGACTTCGAACCGGGCAACGGCATCCACGACATCCACATGAACCAGGGCGATGGCGGCAGCTTCAAGGCCACCAATGGGCCGAACCAGGACGGCGCCTTGCTCGTCCATTTCAACGATACCGACGAATGGGCGGCGATCTTCCTCTGCTTCCAGTCGCAGAACTGGAACACCGATGCAGCGACCGGCCATCCGGTTTCCGATAGCCGCGGCGGCCAGGGCCGCGGCGAAGGCACGCGCCGGCCGCAGCCGATCGTCGCCTCGTCGCTGCGCATCGTCGCCGCGCTGATCAACCCGGTGAACGGCGAAGGCGGCACCGAGGCCGAAACGGTGACGATCATCAACCGCTCCGATATGGAGGCATCGCTCGACGGCTGGAAGCTAGAGGACGAAAACGGCAGGACCCAGACGCTGTCGGGATCGCTAAGCGCAGGCGAGCTGCGCACCATAGCGCTCGATGCCGCAGCCGGCGGCCCGCAGCTTGCCAACCGGGGCGGCGACATCATCCTGCGCAATGCCGACGGCGCCGTGGCCGACCGGGTCGGCTACGGCAAGAGCGAGACGGCAAACGAAGGCTGGACGACGATCTTCTGATCGGCGCCCTGCCCTTGATTCGTCAGCCGGGCGGCTGGAATCAGCCGCCGATTTCGGCCGAGATCAGCGCGCTCAGGCGGCCAATGCCGTCCTCGATCATCTGCTCGTTGGCGCAGGAGAAGCTGACGCGGAAGCTGTTGGCGCCCGAACCATCGGCGAAAAACGCCTTGCCGGGTACGAAGGCGACCTTGGCGGTTTCGAGTGATTTCGCCAGCAGCTTGGCGCCGTCCATACCCTCCGGCAGCGTGATCCAGATGAACATGCCGCCCTCCGGCTTCGTCCAACTGGTGCCTTCCGGCATGTATTTCTCAAGTGCGGCCAGCATGCAGTCGCGGCGCTTGATGTAGGCGGCCTTGATCTTGGCGACCTGCGCATCGAAGCCTCGCTCGGCGACATCTGATATCGCCATCTGGTTGATCGTCGAAGAATGCAGGTCGGCCGCCTGCTTCATCAGCACCAGCTTGCGGATGACCGGCGCGTTGGCGACGATGAAGCCGACGCGAAGACCGGGTGCCAGCGTCTTCGAGAAGCTGCCGCAATAGATCGTGCGCGTATCGTTGATATTGCCCTTCTCGGCGATCTCGAGCGCCAGGATCGGCGGGATCGGATCGCCGTCGTAACGCAGCGACTGGTAGGCCGCATCCTCGAAGACGGCAATGTCGAGATCTTCCGCCAGCGCCAGGACCTTTTTGCGGCCGTCAAGATCGACGGTCTCGCCGGTCGGGTTGGAGAAGTCGGCGGAAAGATAGGCGAACTTCACCTTGCCGCCGGCAGCGGAAGCGGCCGCGCGGTAGGATTCGGGCGTCCGATTACCGTTCGGCGTCAGCTGGTCGTAGGCTGGTTCATAGGCGTTGAAGGCCTGCAGAGCGCCCAGATAGGTCGGCCATGTCACGAGTGCGGTGTCATCAGGCGACAGGAAGAGCTTGCCGAGATAATCGAGACCCTGCTGCGAACCGGACACGATGAAGACATTGTCGAGCTCGCAGGGGATGCCGAGAGCCGCCATCTGCCCGACCAGCCATTCGCGCAGCGGCTTGTAGCCTTCGCTGACCGAATATTGCAGCGCCGAATTGACGGCGGCGCCGTCGAAGATATCGGCATAGGCCTGCTTGAACTCCCGATCCGGAAACAGCGCCGGATCAGGAATGCCGCCGGCAAAGGAGATGATGTCGGGCCGGTCGAGAAGCTTCAGGAGCTCGCGGATTTCGGATGCGCGCATGCGCGACGAGCGCGACGCAAACATGGTGTCCCAGTTCAGCATGGGGTTTCCTCATATTTTCTATACCGCCGACAAACCATGCGCGGAAAATTATGTCAATAATACTGACCTATTTTCTTGTCATGGTGACAAGTTGGACATCTTATATTCCAAAGCCTTGGTACGAGATCAGCGAACGTCTTCCCGATAAGGATGAAATTTCCCGAACCAACCGAATGCTTTTCAGTACCGCCGATGTTCGGGATTTCACTTGATGTCGACGCCATCCAATATCGAAAGCGCTCGGTCCCGCATTTGCTGCTCGACGTCAGCCACATCAAGAGATTATTCCTCTGATCAAAGCCGAACCGGCTGATTCAGACCTTTCCAAGACCAGCTCGGCGGCGCTAGTGTCGCCGCCACTATTCAATTTACTATCAAGGTGCCAGCAATGACCGTGACGTCGGCCTCTCCTGAAATCAAAATCGAACTCCACAAGTCTCCCGTCTCCGACGCCGACCGCATCCAGGCACTGGCGACGCCCGGCTTCGGCAAGGTCTTCACGGATCATATGGTCCTGGCACGATGGACTGCCGACAAGGGCTGGCACGATACGAAGGTTACGCCGAGGCGTCCCCTGGAGCTCGACCCTGCGAGCGCCGTGCTGCACTACGCTCAGGAAATCTTCGAAGGCATGAAAGCCTACAAGGCAGATGATGGCCGGATTCTGCTCTTTCGGCCTGAAGAGAACGCCCGCCGCTTCGCGCAGTCGGCAAACCGCATGGCGATGCCTCCCGTGCCGGAAGAACTCTTCCTCAAGGCGGTCGAAGAACTGGTCCGCGTTGACAAGGCCTGGATTCCGTCCGGCGACGCCAGCCTGTACCTTCGCCCCTTCATGTTCGCCAACGAGGCGTTTCTCGGCGTTCGTCCGGCCCAGGAATATGTCTTCTGCATCATCGCCTGTCCGGTCGGCGCCTACTTCAAGGGCGGCGCGAAGGCCGTCTCCCTTTGGGTCGAGACCGAATACACCCGTGCAGCCAGCGGCGGCACTGGCGCGGCAAAATGCGGCGGAAACTACGCAGCCAGCCTCGTGGCGCAAGCCGAGGCGTCGAAGAAGGGTTGCGATCAGGTCGTCTTCCTGGACGCCGCAGAGCATCGCTGGGTCGAAGAACTCGGCGGCATGAACGTCTTCTTCGTGATGAACGATGGCTCAGTGGTGACCCCGCCGCTTGGCGGCACGATTCTGCCGGGCATCACCCGGGCCTCCGTGATCGTGCTCGCCGAAGAAAGGGGCTTGCGCGTCGAGCAGCGCCCCTACTCGTTCGCGGAATGGCAAGACGACGCTGCCAGTGGCAGGCTCGTCGAAGCCTTCGCTTGCGGCACTGCCGCAGTCCTGGCGGGCATCGGCCTGGTTCGACATGCCGGCGGCGAATTTCCCGTCGGAGACGGACAGACCGGCAAGTTGACCAGCGAACTGCGCCAGCAGCTCGTCAGTCTGCAGAAGGGCGTGACGAACGACGAGCGCGGCTGGACGCGCCTTATCCCGGCCTGAACTCCGGACGTTCCACACCAACGGCGGCGTCAGCACCGACATGATGGGGGCGCCGCTCTCCGCCTCGCCCGCAAAGCCGTCGGGCCGGTGATCTATTCCGCCCTCGCCGCGGCAACTCATAAACTCGCCACCACCTACGCGATCATTTCTGCGACCGCGGAGCGCCATGATGCCGATATCCTGACTTGCGACGCCATTTCAAGGATCTCGTACGCGCCATCCATATCCATAAAAAAGACTGATCCGTATGTGACCCAAGCCCTCGACGGCGCGGCACAACGCTTCTATCACAAACTGGGAAATGGTAATCTGGCATCTGAAATGGCTGAAAACCGGCATGGGCGGGCGGCACCGAATCCAATGGCGAAAATGACGATCTCGCTTCCGGATAATCTGGCGGAATACGTCGAAAACCGTGTCGCAAGCGGCAGATACAGCAGTGCTGACGCATTCCTGGCAGAGCTCATTCTGAAGGATCAGCTCCACCACAAGCTTGACGACGAAGAACTGCGCAACATCCTGAGACAAGCTGAGGAAAGCGGCCCGAGTGATCGACGCATTCCCGACATCCTGTCGGAAACGAAGGCAAAGCTGCGTGACAACAACCTATAGGCTGACCCGAACCGCAGACTCCGTGCTATCAGGCATCGACGAATATGCTTGCCTCAACTTCGGCGAGGCGCAGGCAGACGCCTACCTTCTCGATTGGGACAGGATTTTCGTGCTTCTTTCCCACGCTCCCTCGATGGGAGAAGAGTGCGACGAACTCGGCGCCGGCCTTCGCCGCCTCCTCCACATGCGCCACGTCGCCTTCTACCGGGTGGCATCGGAAGGGATTGTCGTCATTGACATCATCGACGCCGACCGGCTCCCCGAAAGATATCTTCAATCCAACCGACGCCCGCGATCGGCCGAACAACATGCCTCTTGACTGCACCTCCGCCTTCTATGAGGAGAATGCCGAGACATACGCCAAGCGGGCGCGCAGCCTGCCGAAGCAGCAGCTCGATGGCTTCCTCGCCGGGCTTGCGCCGGGTGCGGCAATCCTCGAACTCGGCTGCGGCGGCGGGCAGGACAGCGCCTACATGCTGGCGCAGGGTTTCGACGTGACGCCGACGGATGGCTCGACCGACCTTGCACGACAGGCGGAAGTGCTGATCGGCCGGCCGGTCAGGGTCATGCTGTTTCAAGAACTCGACGCCGACAGCGCCTTCGACGGCGTCTGGGCGCAGGCAAGCCTTCTCCACGTCCCGAGGCCCGAGCTGCCCGATATCTTCGCCCGCATCCGGCGAGCCCTGAGGACGGGCGGCATCATTCATGCGACCTTCAAAGCAGGCGACGCGGAAGGCCATGACGGCTTCGGGCGGTATTACAACTATCCCTCCGCCGAATGGCTTTCGGAGCTTTTGACGAACGGCGGCTGGCGGAACGTCGCCATCAGCGAGAGCGACGGCGGCGGGTATGACGGCAAGCCAACCCGCTGGCTCATAGTGGGCGCGCAACGATAAAGACCGGAGCTTTCGCCCCGGCCTTAAAATACAACAGCTCAAAAACCGCTTAGCCCGCATCTCTCACAGCGCCCGTGGCTTTGGTTGACGTTGGGCTGTTGGCGGCGGTCGGGGCCGGGCTCGCCGGCGAAGACGAGCGCGGCCGTCGCCGCGATGTGGGGCGTTTTGTCTGGGCCGGTGATGTATCCTTTTTCGTTGGTGGGTGGGTTCAGGTCCGGCGGCATCATCGGGCCGCAGCGCATATTCGGGCGTGAGCTAGAGCAAATTCCTCGGCATAGGGACAGGCCGAAGCCATCGCCACCTTGATGCGGCGGACTGAGACGCGGACCTGCGCGCCGATCTTCAACAGCTTCAATCGGATCGTGCCGCAGGTGGCATCGGCAAGCC
>NZ_LWBS01000461.1 GCF_001652265.1 Rhizobium leguminosarum | reverse complement strand
GGCGCAATCACCGCCCACTGCTGATCATCAAGCCAGAACTCTCCTGCCATCATCAAAACTCCCATTGTCATCACAATGAATCACAGCGATCCATTTTGATCAATGGCTTGATTGGGTTTGGAGCCTAGAGCGTGATAGCCGGAGCAATAACCTCTTTCAGCGCCGTTCCCGCCATTGCAGAGCCGCTTCAGTCCTGTTCGAGGCACCGAGCTTGCTCAGAATCTGGGTCATATGGTGCTTCACCGTCTTTTCCTGCAGGCTGAGACGCAAGCCGATATGCTTGTTTGATAAGCCTTGAGCGACAAGATCCATCACCTCGCGCTCGCGTGGCGTCAGATTGGTTTTGTCGGAGGTTCCGCCATTCAGTGAATTCTCCATGACCTTTGCCGACATCGTCGGCGAGATATATCGCGATCCACGCAGAATGGTTTGGATTGCTTCGGCGAGGCCACGCGAACCGACACCTTTCAGGACGTAGCCCATTGCGCCCCGTTGCAGAGCTCCAAGCAACGTGTCCACCTCCTCGGATACCGTCAACATCAGTACTTTCGTCGTCGGGCTCCGCGCCAATACGTCACTGATCGCAGACAGCCCGCCGCCGGGCATCGAGACATCGAGGAGCATGATGTCGGGGTGGCTGTCCGAAGCGATCATCGCCGCGTCATCGCTGCTGGCCCCCTCACCAACCACGATAAAGCCGCTGATCTCGGAGAGGCTACGCGTTACACCCTCGCGAAAAAGCGGATGATCGTCCACGACGCCGATGGTGATTGATGCCATGTCTACTCTCCTACTTCCATTGGCTCGAAGGTCATTGTCACGGTCGTTCCTCCTTCGCCCGTCTTGATGTCGAAGGATCCTCCCAGGCTGTCGATACGCTCCCGCAACCCCACGAGGCCGAGGCTCGTTGGCCTTACCTCGGTCGGATCGAAGCCGTCGCCGTGATCGCTGACCTCGACACGGACATGCCCCTTGCGCGAGACTGCCCTGACAGCCTGCTGAACGCCACCGCCGTGGCGGTAGGCGTTGTTCAAGGCCTCCTGAATGAAGCGATAGATACAGATCTTCACGGCAGGAGGAAGTTCCGGTCCATCCTCGTCGATAATCGTTTCGACAGGGGTTTCGGTCTTGTGTTGATGCGCTTCGACGACCCGCGTGACGATCTCTTTGATTGAGGATTTCTCGATCTGCGGCAGCACCAGCCCTCTGCAGATATTGCGAATCTCCGTCATCGCCTCGGCTAGGCTCGAGCGTATCCAGGCAAGCTCCTTTTCTCGCGCCTCAGGCTCGGTGGAAGCGTTGACCAACAAGTCGCTGTCTAGCCGTAATGAGGCATAGGCGATGTGCTGGGCCGGACCGTCGTGCAGATCGGCACCGATGCTGCGCAAATATGTTTCATTCAGCGCTGCCGCCCGCTGCGAGGCGCGCTGCAGCCGGCGCTGCAGGCCGCGGTTTTCCGCCAGCAGTGCAGACAATTCGGTGACACGTTCTTTGAGATCCTTGCGCTGCGCCTCGATTGTGCGGCTACCTCGGAACACCAGAATGGAAAGAACAATGAAAAAGGTCGCCGTAAGAGCGGCGACGGCGCCCCAACTCCGGAGCCTGGCATGCGCCAGACTATCGCCCAGTCCTTCAGCCGTCTCGTAGAACTCCAGGACGGCGACCGCCTGTCCGGACCATGGCTGGAGCACCGGGTTATAGATCTCCATCAGCGGCTTGCCGAGCGCGCGCTCCTTGTCGCTTTCCGGATCGCTGGCGATTTCGTAGCGGGCGACGAGAGACCCTGCGAATGCCCTCTGCAGCTTGTCGCTGACCGCAAACTTCCTGCCTACCAGCGCCTTCTCGTTCGCATAGAGGATGGTGCCGTCGCCTCGCCACAGCTTGAACGAAACAAGGCGCTTGCCGAGTGCACCTTGACCGAGCGTCTCGTCGAGAGCCTGTGCACTCGCGTCGTCCAGCAGTGACTCTGTTTGCATATCGGGAAGTAGCGGCGCGATTACGCTGTCCACATACAGCGCCGTCGCCGCGCCCGAATTGTGGATGACGGTCTCGTCTATGAGGTGGCTTACAAAAAAGCCCACCACGACCATGGCAGCAATCGAAATGAGCCCACCCGCGATGAAGAACTGGGAGGCGAGTGAGCGAGCATTCCAACGGCGAAGCCAATTCATTTTTGATACCGGTAAGAGACTGCCCGATTAACCTACCGCGTCTTTAGAGTTTTCCAAACAGCTTCAGGGCACATTCCTGGTGTCGAACACCTCGGCGCCTCTTATGCTTTGGGTTAACCCGACGGTATCGCCTGATATGGCTGCGCCGAAGACGTAGAGAAGGGCGGCCAAAACGATAACAAGTGCGAAGACGGACACATTGCAAGCGTCATTCACTCGGGATCTATGACTCTGGTGCATGTTCGGATCTCCTTCGGTATCGTTCGAAACGGCGCGAGTCCGACGCGCGTTCCACTCCGGGGACTTCGGTCGGAGAAGATTGGGACCAAGGTCTGACCCCTGTAGACATCAGCAGATTCAGGCATATTTTGCTGGCCGACGAACCCGGTTTTGGAGGCTTGTGAGTGACGATTTCCATGGATATCGAAGGCGGCGCCCACGCCGCATCGGCCCCTTCTCTCGCGCCATTCGAGGAAGGCGTCGCCGAGTTTTACGATAGCCTTCTCGTGCCTATCCTCTATGAGCCCTATGCGTCGGAGGTGGCAACCGTCGCCGAGCGATTGAAACCGGGCAGCGTTCTTGATGTCGCTGCGGGGACCGGCGCATTGACACGCGCTTTGCGGGCGACACTCGATCATGCAACAGAACTCGTTGCCACCGATCTCAGTCAGGCGATGATCGACGTCGGCGCACCGTCGCTGACGATGTCGCGGACTCACTGGATGCACGCCGATGCGCAAAATCTCCCATTCGCGCCTTCGATGTTCGATCTCGTCGTCTGCCAGTTCGGCGTGATGTTCTTTCCTGATAAGTTGAAGGCCTATGGCGAGGCCGCAAGAGTCTTGCGAAGCGGAGGTCGTTTCCTGTTCACCACGTGGGATTCACTCTCGGCCAATGACTTTGCAAGATCTGTGGACGAATGTCTGGCAAATCTTTTTCCGTTCGATCCACCGGATTTTCTCAGGCGCCTGCCATATTCCTACTACGATATACCCTTGATCAAGGCACAGGTGTCTTCGGCGGGATTTGATGCAGTTTCCTGCGATCGGATCGAGTTGACCTCCGTCGCAGCCGCGCATGACGTCGCTGCGGCCTTCTGCCAAGGCACTCCGCTCAGGGGAGAGATCGAAAGGCGGGCGCCGGAGCGCATTTCAGATATAGTTGATGCGGTGACCGAGCAGGTGGAATCGCGCCACGGAGTCCGTCCGTGCGGTGGCATGAGCGCGTTCGTCGTCGTCGGTCGCGTTTCGTAACGCCGCTTGGTGCAGGCCAGCGGATCAATCGCGCGATTCTCCCAATGAAATGTCCAAAAGCTCTGTCCGCCGAGTATGACGGCTCACCGGACTTCAGCTACTGCGCTGCGCGTAGGAGGGTTCTTGCATCGCGCGGATGACGTGCTGCTCGATCTCGAGGCAGGTCTCGTCGTATTCCCGCACCAGGTTCGAATTGAACGGCTGCCCTCGAAGAATGTCCCGCGCTTCGACTGCCATCTGGTAGGCCTCGAAAAGTTCGAGCTGCAACGGGTCGCACGCTGCCATGATCAGCTTCCGCATATGCGGCAAACGCATCGCCAGACGCCTGCGTCCAGCTTCCCGGCGATTGGATCGTGCCATCTCCTTTGGTCTCCTGCCTCCTGCATAATTACTCATTCCTCAAATCGACATCGATTTAAGGGCAAATTATGCAGTAATTCAAAGTGTTACAGCGTCCTTTGCGCGTCTCAAAAGACGCGCGGTGCTGTAGCCCGCGACACAGGGCCCTTTGATCCTGAAATAGAGCCGGCAACGGACACGGAAATGGGTTTGGGACCAATGGCCGAGGCCTATCGGACTGAGGTCCGGGGCGTGGAACGACGCCGCCATCAGCTAGTTGGTCTCGCAGCGGTCACGAAGGCCGCCTTGAAACAGAAGGAGAAAAAAATGCTCTCCAAGCTTATCGTCGGTGCGGCAACTGCCGCGACCCTCATGTCGGGCGTTGCATTCGCCCAGTCCTCGACGGTCAATGGTGCGGCGGGTGGCGCGGTGACCGGTGCGATCGTCGGCGGCCCCGTCGGTGCCGCTGTCGGCGGCGTTGCCGGCGCAGTGGTTGGTACGGCGATCGATCCACCGCCGCCAAAGGTCGTCACCTATGTCCGCGAGGCTCCGGCACCATCGGCGCGCGTGGTCGTGAAGGAGAAGATTGTCGTCGGCCAGCCGCTGCCGGAGACGGTCGTCGTGACGCCTGTTCCGGATGACCCGACCTATGCTTACGCGGTGGTCAACGATGAACGTGTCATCGTCGAACCATCGTCCCGCAAGGTGATCCAGGTCATCAAGTGACCTGATCTTACGCGGTCTCTGCCGCGTCTTGCCCCCTAATATCATCGTTAGAATCTGAGAACCGCCGCACGACGGGCGGCAGCGTCGTCGTGCGGCCCAAAAAGCAGAGAGATTGTTATGAAGACCAAGACACTCACCATGCTGGTGACGGCACTTTCGATCGGCGTTTCGCCGGTCGGCATCATCTCCGTTGCGGCGCAGGAAGCGCCGATTCTTCCCAAGAAGGGTGCCCAAAACGGCCAATCCAGCGGTGGTGCGACCCAGAAACCGGGTGCGGGCGGCGCCACCTCCTCGGGTGGCGCGGGAGCATCGAGTAGCCAGGATGCGCAGCAACCTTCCGGCTCCGACGGAAGCTCGTCGGGAGCGTCGTCCGGAACCTCAACGGATGGCTCCTCCGGTCAGACCACAACTCAGCCCGGTGCTAAGACCCAGTCCGGAAGCTCGACCGAAACCGGCTCCGGCGCCGCAGGCACGGAGGCCCCTGGCGGAAGCCCGGACAGTTCGAAGTCTTCCGAGTCGGGACAGTCCTCGACGGAAAGCCAGAAGCCTGCCGACAGCCAGGACACTGGCACGTCGACTGGCTCCGGTGAAACCCAGAAGTCCGGCGACGCGAAGTCTTCCAGCGGCTCGACTGAGACCCAGTCGAACAGCAAGACTAACAACACATCCGTCGATAGCAACACTCAGAACACCACGAAGACCGAGACGAGTAACACCACCAATGTGAACATTTCCGTCGAGCAGCAGACGGAAATCCGCAGCATTGTGAAGGAGGTTCATGTCGAGCCTGTTCGCGAGGCGGATTTCACGGTCTCGGTCGGCACCACCATCCCGAAGAAGATCAGGCTCGAGCCGTTGCCGCCGCGGATCGTGGAAATTGTACCGCAGTACAAGGCCTACCGTTTCTTCCTCCTAGCAGATGGCCGGATCGTCATCGTCGATCCTTCTGCATTTACGATCGTTTACATCATCGCGGCATAGAGCGCCGCACGTCCAATAGGACGCGCGAAGAAGGCTCTAGCCGGCGCCCCGACGGCTCGGCGCCGTCGGGGCAGAGGAGAGGAACATGATCTATTCCGAAGAGAAATCCGGTGGCCTGGCCTTGCCCCTGATCGTCATCCTGCTGGCAATCGCCGGCATTCTCGCCGTGCTTGTCGCCACCGGCGGCAGACATAGCAGCACGACGGGCCGCGTCTGGGTTCCACAGGCTCAATGGGAGGGGTCGGGACAATGAAAGCCATCGCCTCCCTTGTCTTTGGAATCTTAAGCTCCGTCGGGGCGACCATGGCGGCAGCATCTGTCGCCTCCCACGTGGTGGCGGATTCGAAATCTCATACCTTCAATGACCTTGCATCGCGCGATCTCTGGACCACGACGCCGGTGAAAGTCGATCCTCGCCAGCAGCACTATGAACGAATTCCGCCTCTCTATTCCAGCTATGTGACCGAAGCGCCGACGATCGCGACGTCAAAGGAGACACCGGATTCTGATCGCCTGTCGACCAAAGTTCAGACGCCACAGCCAAGACTTTCGGCCGAGCACCTTGCTTGGTGTGCGGACCGTTACCGCTCTTTCGATCCCGCGACCAACAGCTATCGATCCTATGGCGGCGAGACCCGCGAGTGCATTTCGCCTTTTCAGCGGATCGTCGCCGAGGCCGATGAGAGCGGCGGCACGAAAGTGAATGCAGAGGCGGCAGCCCGGTGCGCCGCTCGCTACAAGTCGTATCGACCGGAAGACAATACGTATCAACCATGGGAAGGACCGCGGCGCAGCTGCGACGTGTCGGATCTCGTTGCGACAAGCAATTGATGCGGTCGTATGGTGCGTCCTCAATTGCACGACCTGGCCACGGACTAAAGTCCGTGTTGCAAACGCTACGGTTGTGATACCTGGTTGCAAAAGGGTTGGAGGTCAGGGATGGCGACGACGCTGATAACGGAAATCCAGCAGGCGCAGACGAGGCTTCCGCTCTTGAGCCGAGCGGACCGGGGAGCCCTTATCGTTCGCATCCTCCGGGAGCTGAAGACGCATCGGCGGGAGGTTCTCGCAAATGTGCCGGCCGAGCGCTGTGTTTGGATCGACAGGCTGATTGCGTCCGTGTCCTCGACGATATCCGAAATCACCAACATGCAGGACGCCGAGTTCAATCGTGTCTTGAACGAATTCGAAAAGCTTATCGCGACGCTCGATGGCATTTCGCATGCGGAGAAGCCGTCGAAGACAATTCACTGAGAGGGCGGCCAAGCGAGCGCCTCACCGGAAACCGATCGCCGCGCGTCAGCGTTCTCCTTCCATGACCGAAACGAAATCTGCGACTGATCACAACAAGGCGCCGTCCGGCGAAGACGGTTCGAAGCCCGGCGCGGACATTTCTTTTCCTTACGACCGGATGACCGTCGAGCAATTCCGAAGACGCTTCCCCCGTGCCCGCTGGAGCGATGCCCGCAAGGCCTGGTTCGTTCCCGGGCGGACGGCGTCGCGTCGCATCGGGCGATGGCTTGCCGAGATCGAGGCCGAAGCCGACGCCCATGCGGATGCGAAGGGACGCGACGCCTTCGCCTTCGATCCCATCGACAGTCCATATCTTGAACTCGGCAAGGCAGGCTTTCGAATCCGCACGCCGTACTCGAAGACCGTCGTCGACGAATTGCACGAGGTGCCATTCTCACGGTGGGACGGCGATCGCAGGATATGGCACGTTCCCTTCCGGTCCTATGAGGAGCTCCGACGCAGATGGCCTGAGATCGAGGCGGCGGCTCGCAGAAACGAGCCGGAGGAGAGACGACGTCGCGCCGAGGAGAGGAAGGGGACCGAACAGGAGATGCGCAGCAAGCTCCGCTCTGCGGAACGAAAGCGTCATCGTTACCCGCTTCGGAGCGACGACCTGCCGCCAATAGGACGTCCTGTGGTCATCGCCTATGGAATCGTCGTCTTTACCGAAGTCTCAGGCGAACTGGTCGACCCGGATGTCGTTGTGGACTTCTATCCCGGCGTTACCGAGGATCACGTCTGGGGATGTTGGCGGGCGCCCACATTCGAAGAACTCATCCGCACTTGGCCCGCGAAATTGCTTCCGGTTCAGAACGCCGAGTGGTGGCTGCCGACGATCGAGGAACTGAGGCCGGCCCGTCGCACGGCAAGATCGCGTGAGGCCAGGAAATAGGCGAAGACGTGACCGCTGCTTGCCGTAGAAAAGTGGATGACTATGCCCGACGTCGATCGTCAGGCTCGGTGGCGCAGGGCGTCCACGAGCGCCACGAAAGCCGGAGAGGACTGCCTTCTGCTGGGATAGTAGAGATGGTAGCCATCCCAGTGTGGCGAAAAGGCTTCCAGCACGCGTCTCAGACGGCCTTCCGCGATATGAGGTAGCGCGACGTCTTCCGGCACGTACGCTAGGCCAAGTCCTTCCAGCGCCGCTTCCACACTCTGATAGGAGTTATTGAAGGCAAGCTGTCCCTCGACCCTGATCCTGATCTCTTTGCCGTTGTCTTCGAACTCCCATGCCCAGAAGCCGCCATATGTCGGCAGGCGCTCGTTGATGCAGTTGTGGCGGACAAGGTCCTGCGGATGCTCCGGAACCCCCTTGCCGTCGAAATATGAGGGCGCGCCGACAACGGCAAAGGGGAAATCAGGCCCGATGCGTGTCGAGATCATGTCTTTCGCCACCTGCTCTCCCATCCGGACACCCCCGTCGAAGCGCTCGGTCACGATGTCGGACAGCCCGTTCTCGCGTATCAGCTCCACCTTGATGTCAGGGTTGTTGGGCAGGAAGCGCTGGAGCTTCGGCCAGATGATCCACTTTATCGCATGGTCGGATGCCGTAATGCGGATGTTGCCGGCAGGGCGGTCCCGGAGCTCGGTGAGAGCGTCCAGCTGAGCATCGATTTCATCGAAGTGTGGTCCCACGCCTTGGAACAATCGTTCTCCCGCTTCGGTCAGCGAAACGGCCCGCGTGGTACGGGTCAGAAGCCGGAGTCCGAGCCGCGTTTCGAGCTGGCGGACAATATGGCTGAGCGCCGATTGAGATACGCCCAGCTTCGCCGCCGCCCGCGTAAAATTCTTCTCTCGGGCGACTGCCAGAAAGGCCATCAGGTCATTGACGCTCTCGCGTGGCATTCACGAGCTCCTTCGGATCGAATGGCGGTTGTACCGAATTTGCAGAAACTCGATATTGAAATCATCGTGAACACCCGCCCGGCTCGGTTTGCACAGGAACAAGTTGCGGCGCCGGCCATTTGTCGTCCATGAAAACAGCCCTGCCGATGTCGCTGCTCGCTCTCACCATCTTCGTTGGCGATGCTGCCGCGCGGGAACTCCGACCCGAAGCAATCAATACCGCGTCGATTGCGTCCATTGGGGCAGGGAAGCCTAAGCCTGCAGATCCAGACCCGGCGTTGGTCCGCCTTCAGGTCCTGCTCGACCGTGCAGGCGCGTCTCCCGGTGTGATCGATGGATTATACGGGGAGAACGTCAACAAGGCCGTCGCCGGCTTCGAGGCTATGAACAATCTCCCTGTCGATGGCAGGCCGGATCCGGACGTCGTCTCCCGCCTGGACGGCAATGCTCCCGTCGTTGCCCCGATCGTTGAAAGCTATGTCGTCTCGGCAGAGGATGCCAAGGATCTCGTTGACAGGATTCCCGAAGACTATGGCGAGAAGGCAAAGATGCAGAGCTTGGGATATACGAGCGTTGCCGAGAAGTTATCCGAGCGGTTTCATATGGGTATCGATCTCGTGCATGCGCTCAACCCAGCTTCGCAGTTTGCTCCTGGCGATACGGTGTGGGTCGTGGATCCCGGCCCTCCAAAGCAAGGAAAGGTCAAGAGGATCGAGGCTGACAGGAAGACGGGACAGGTGCTCGCCTATGCCGCGGACGGATCGCTGCTTGCGGTCTATCCTGCGACGATCGGAAGCCAAGACAATCCGGCGCCGTCAGGCAAGCACAAGGTCAAGGGCGTGGCCCGGATGCCGGTCTACAGATATGACCCGAAGCGCAACTTCAAGCAGGGAAAGAACGACAAAGTCCTGACGATCCCGAAAGGGCCGAACGGTCCGGTCGGCACGGTCTGGATCGACCTGACCGAACCGACCTATGGAATCCACGGGACACCGGAACCGAAGCTCATCGACAAGGTGGGATCGCATGGCTGCGTGCGGCTGACGAACTGGGATGCCGAAGAGTTGGCCGCTATGGTCAAGCCAGGGGTCGTGGTAGACTTCGTCACAGGCAGTTCCGCCGCTCCAAAGTGAGAGGGAATTATTTCTATTCCGGTCCCTTCTCGGACTCGCAGCCGATAGGATGTCGGGCGCTTCCCGGTGTCCCCGACCGTCTGTCAGACCACAAACTAATGCACGGATCCCACACCGATATCGAGCTTCGCTGCCATGTTTACCAGATGCGGCAACGTGCGGGCGTTCATCTTCCTCATCACCTGACCGCGATGAGCCTTCACTGTGATCTCGCTAATGTTCAATTTGAACGCCACCTGCTTGTTCAGTAGCCCCTCGGCGACGAACTTCATGACTTCCCGCTCTCGCGGCGTAAGCGTCCGGTAGTTTCCCTCCAGGCGACCTATCTCCATCGTGGCCTGAATGGCCGCACGAATCTTTTCCGTGAGAGCGTTCAAGTCGAACGGCTGCGGTATGAAGGTGACATGAAATTTCGTTGCGTTTACAGTCATCGCTTGCCCGCCATGGCCGGTGAGGACGATTACCGGGCAACGGATTGCATGCGAACATATCAGATGTGTCAGATGAGACGCGGTCAGATCGGATAGTCTCGCGTCAAGAACAACGCAACCGAGAACATCCGCCTCGGCGCATGGCAGAAGTTCCGTTCTGGATTTATAAAAGTGCGGCCGCCAACCCTGTAAGCAGATGTCTGCGTTCAACGCCGAGGAGATATTATCGTCGTCACTCAAAATGAAGACGATTGCGTCTTCTGGCGAGCGTTTCTGCCCTTTGTGCGTTGTGGCATGACCGTGGTTGCCAGTGTACATTGCCATTCTCCTTGAATTGTGTCGAGAAGTCTGTAGGCAAAGATATTGAAATTGAATTGTACTCGCGTCCGACTGTTGATTGTCGCGATCGCTGCTGGAATTTCTTTTAGTGGATAGCGATTCAAAATGGCACTTAAGTGCTATGAGAGATTCTGAAAAAATCTGAATCGCTGCTTTGGAGCGCGGCCCCGTGCCCTTGGAATAGGGGGCGTTCCTATGGTTTTATAGCGCTAAATTCCATTGCTTGGACGGATGAGAGAGTGCTTTGGGACAGATCGAGCTAGGCCTTTTCGAGTTCTGCGGTTGGGAGCTTGACCTCGCGAAGCGAGAGCTGCGTGCCTTGGGAGCGCCAGTACCCATCGGCAGTCGGGCATTCGAAATTCTGGAAACACTTGTGGTTTCGGAAGGCGGTATTGTATCCAAAGACGACCTTATGAAGCGGGTCTGGCCCGGACTCGTCGTCGAAGACAATACGATTCAGGTTCACATATCGGCAATTCGTAAGGCGCTCGGAAAAGACAGGAATTTGCTGAAGACCATTTCTGGTCGAGGCTATCGCATCCTTGGCGAGTGGACGTGCCATCGTAAACCGGCACACGCGCCGGCGCCGACGCCTCCGATCCAACCGCGGTCGACTGAGAATTCGTTTTTTACGAATATTCCGGCCTCGATGTCTGATCTGGTAGGCCGCGAGACGACGATTACTCAAGTCCTGAACCTGACTTCTGCCTACCGAGTTGTTACGCTGACCGGCCCTGGCGGTATCGGAAAGACCGTGCTTGCATCGGAAATCGCCCGCCGTTTGCTGCCATCGCTGGACGGCGACGCCTTCTTCGTAGAACTTGTATCCCTGTCGGATCCAGGCCTTGTTCCCACAACGCTGGCCCAAGCCCTCGATTTGCATCTTCAGGGAGACGACATTTCCGCCGAGCTGGTGGCGCGCGCCATCGGAACGAGGAAGATGTTGTTGGTGATCGACAACTGCGAACACGTCATCGACGCAGCCGCCGCGATGGTCGAGGTGATCGTTCGCGCTTGCCAGAACGTATCGGTGCTCGCGACAAGCCGAGAGCTTCTCCGTGTCGAGGGCGAATTCGCTTACCGTGTTCCCCCACTCGACGTTCCGGCGAGCGAGGATCTCGGCAACGCTTTGGAACATAGTGCAGTCCAGCTCTTCATCGCTCGCACCCGGGCCTTGCTATGGGATTTTTCGCCAAGCGAGGAAAGGCTGTCTGCCATCGCGACGATATGTCGGCATCTCGATGGAATTCCGCTCGCCATCGAATTTGCCGCCGCCCGCGCTGCGACCCTCGGTCTCCAACAGATCGCAGGCCGACTGGACGATCGCTTTGTCCTGCTGACCGGCGGCCGTAGGACGGCTCTGCCTCGTCATCAGACGCTCCGCGCGGCGCTGGATTGGAGCTATGAATTGTTGCCGGAAGCCGAACGCCAGCTGCTTCGCAATCTAGCGATCTTCCCGGCCGGCTTTACACTGGATGCCGCCGTGGCGGTGAGTGGGGAAACCGAGGCGGAAGCGGCTCTCGGGATTTCTAATCTCGTCTCGAAGTCTCTGGTGACATTCGAAGGAGCGGAAACAGGTCCTCGCTGGCGTCTCCTCGAAACCGTGCGGGTGTACGCGCGCGAAAAACTCGGGGTTCGCGACAACTACCAACGCGCCATGCGGAGGCTGGCGAAGTACTTTCTGTCATTCTTTCACCCGTTTTCGGAGGAGCGCCATCTTCAGGCTGCGATCGAAGAAATTGGTCGCTATCGCCGGGAGATCGACAATTTGCGTGCCGCGTTGAGATGGGCTCTTTCGCCGGATGGGGACGGAATTCTAGGCGTAAGGCTCGCCGCCACCACGAGCGATTTCTGGACTGCGATATCGCTTGTTTCCGAGGCTGGCGACTGGGCGGAAAAAGCGCTCGAACAGATCGGGGAGGAGAGCGGAAGCCGCACGGAGATGGTCTTGCGATGCGCTCTCGGATTCGCGCTGATTTACACCCAAGGCATGAGCCATCGCGGCAGGGACGTGCTGACCGGTGCCTTGTCGCTGGCAAAGGCATTCGATGACTTTGATTACCAGCAGCGTGTGACATGCGCACTCTGGCTGTTCTCTGCCCGATCGATGGAACTGGAAGACGCGCTGGCGTTTGCGCGTGAATACGAGCAAGTCGTCAAGGGACGGGACATACAGTCCCGCGCTACGGCCGCATGGCTCGTGGGAATCCCTCAAACCTATCAGGCGGAGCACCAGGAAGCTGGCGAGCGGCTTGATTGGGCGGCGAGGCATTTCCCCTTCGACAATCGCCGCAAAGATATGCTGAGGCTGGGAGCCGACGTTCGGACGTCCGCCATGGCCCACAATACGGTGAACCTGATCTCACGCGGTCAGTTGGACGCGGCGGTTCGGATGGCTGAGGAGTCGATCCGGGAAGCGCGCGAAACAAGGCAGCCATTCGTCTTATGTGTTGCCCTCGCATGGTCGGCTGCCTTCGTTTCGCTAAGCCTTGACGAAGTGCATCGAGCCAAGGAATACGGCGAAGAGTTGCTCGACCACGCATTGCAGCATGGCCTGCGCCCATTTCACGCGGTTGGCCTGTGCGTGAAGGGAAGTCTGGCGTCCAGAACAGGCAATCCTATGAACGGCATCGACGCTCTTCGATCCGGCATTGGTGAGATGCGTGAAGCAGCGTACCTGCTTTTTTACCCTTTTTTCTTATGCGAGCTTGCGTCTGCGTTGCAGGCGGCCGGTCGTTTTAATGAGGCGCTTCAGGAAATCGGAAATGCTCTGCATTTCTCAGAGCAAAAAGGCTACCGGTGGATGGTGCCCGAGATCTTGAGAAGGAAGGGCGAGATACTAGCCGCCCAGAACATCAGCGACGCCTCTGATGTCCAAAATTTGTACCAACAGGCAATGCAGCGGGCCTCCGCGCAAGGCGGAATTTACTGGCAGATTTCGGCAGGAACCAGCCTCGTCGAGTTCCTCGATCGCAATGGTGGAGGCGGATCGGCTCGCGATATTCTTCTTCCGATCTACGAACAGTTCACGGAGGGGTTTTCTAGTGCCAAACTATCACGAGCAAAGATGCTGATTGACGGTCTGGGCTGAACCAAAGAAAGGAAATTGCTGTACAAAATCCCTGCGTCGCTACCGGAATCAGGGGTGGATCGACGTCAGTCCCCAACACGTGGAGGAAGGCCGCCGGAAAACCGGCGACCAGGCAGGCGGCCGAAGCGTGTTTACGTTCTGACCGAACGGAACGCAGTGCGGAGCTCTTCGCAGAACACCGTCGTCTGCTCCCAAGCTGCGAAGTGCCCGCCCTTCACGAGCCTGTTGTAGTATATCAGGTTCGGGTAGGCCCGCTCCGTCCAGCTCCGGGGCGCCGCATAGATTTCGTCGGGAAATACGCTGACCGCCACCGGAATCGTGACATTCTTCACAGCGAAGAATTCAAGCTTGTTCTCCCAGTAAAGGCGTGCCGACGAGACGGCCGTGTTCGTGAGCCAGTAGAGGGTCACATTGTCAAGGATATCATCTCGTGTCAGGCCTTCCGTCTCGCCGTCGAAGACGCGGGCGATCAGCTCGTAGCTCCGGATGTCGTGATCGATCATCCAGGCGGCAAGGCCAACGGGTGAATCCGCAATGCCGACCAAGGTCTGCGGGCGGTTTGCCATTTCGATCGCGTAGCCGAGGCCATGTTTGTAGAAGTCGTCGAGTTGGTTGTAGGCGTGTTCCTCGTCGGCCGACAGTCCTGCAGGCTTGGTGCCTCCCGGCCGCAGCGCGGTGGCGATATTGTCCGGAACGGTGGCCGGCATATTGACGTGGATGCCGACCAGTTCCGGCGGGGCGATCAGTGCCATCTGTTCAGTCACGGCGTCGCCCCAGTCGCCGCCCTGAGCGACATATTTCGAGTAGCCGAGGCGTTTCATGAGTTCGATCCAGGCATGCGCGATCCGGATCGGATCCCAGCCTTTCTCGGTCGGCTTTCCAGAGAAGCCGTAGCCAGGGATCGAAGGGATGACGACGTCGAAAGCATCTGACGCCGAGCCACTGTGTGCAGTCGGATTGGTAAGGGGCTCGATAATCTTCATCTGCTCGATGATCGACCCCGGCCATCCGTGTGTCACGATGATGGGCAGGGCGCCGTCGCGCTTGGCCTTCACGTGGATGAAGTGGATGTCGACGCCGTCGATCTTGGTCGTGAACTGGGGCAGGGCGTTCAGCCTGGCTTCGACCTTTCGCCAGTCATAGTCCTTGGCCCAATACCTGGCGAGCTTTTGGATGGTCGCGGACTGAACCCCTTGGGTAGTGTCATTGACGATCTCGCGCTCCGGAAAGCGCGTTGCTTCGATGCGGCGGCGGAGATCGTCGAGTTGGGCATCGGTCGCCTTGTATGTGAAGGGACGAATTTCCGCGCCACCGGCTTTGGCCAGGGCGATCGATGATGGAAGGACGCTGAGCGCGCCCGCGGCCGCGGCGGTTGCCAAAAGAGTGCGGCGAGTGACTGAGGATGAGATGGATGCCACGGGGGTCTCCTGGTTCAGAATTTCGACGCGCCGAAGCTCTCATGTGCGGAGGCGAGGTTCTATTGCACCAAGGTGTCGCCGATACCATTGGATCGGTTCCGCATACGGACGGCAAAGAGGACCTTTGGAGTCGAACAGGTCGACATTGGCGGAGCAACGAGGCCGGCTCCATTGAAGCGGCAGGTTCTCCCTCGTCTCAAGTGCGAAGGCTGTGAGGGCGAGATCATTGATGTCGTGGCCAAAGCGGGGATCTCTCGCTCGTTCAGTCGGCTAAAATCCGATCGAACTGGGCGAGGGGAGTTCGATCATGGCAAAAGAGGAGAAGGCCGCCATCATCGCAGATGGCGCCCAATCCAGCGTCGATCGTGACAGTTGCAGCGGCCTTGCCTGTGAGCAGCGCCGGAAGCCTCTTCCAAGACTCTCATGGCCCATGCCGGCAGTACAAAATCCGTCAGTCGGGCAACGGCCGTCCTGAGCGCTCGGCGATCATGTACTGCGCATACCAGTCCGGCCAGTTCTCATCATGATTGCCGCCGGTGCGCTTCTCGTGTTCGCCGTGGGCGGCCGCGGCGCGGCGCAACGCGCTTGCAAGATCGCTCTCCGATGAGAATGCCGCACCGGTTGCGTCGATCCGGCCTGGCAGCCTGGCCGTCACCTCCTGGAAGAGCCAGCCGTTTCCATCGGGATCGCTGAACGATGCGAAAGATGAGTAACTGCCGCGGGTTGGATGCGGGCCTGCAAGACGACCGGCCTCGTCCTGATGATGGAAAACGCCGCCGACATCATGAAAGACACCGCTCATCTCGACGCCGCGGGCGGCCAGTGCCGCGTGAGCCTTCTCGATGTCGGAAACGATAAGATGAAGTCCTTGCACTGAACCCGGCTTGGCGGAGGTGACGCCGCTGCCGAAGATCACCGAGCACGGCGAGCCAGGCGGCGTCAACTGAACCACCCGGAACCCGCTCGCGCCGGAAACGTCGGCGTCCAGCCTCCAGCCAAGCCCGGTGTAGAAGGCCTTTGCGCGATCGACGTCGGAAACCGGAATAACCACGACTTCGAGCTTCATGTCGACGTCATGCACCTTCTCTGCGGCAATCCTGTTGCGTTCCTGGATGGACATTTTCAATTCTCCCGTAATGAGCGTGATGGGCATTGCACGTGACGCAGCGAACGATGCGTCAGCCCAGGGCGGCCGTCCATTGTCCCATGGTGTCGGTTCGATCGTTGCTGCGATAATCGGCGATGGTCGATGAAGGCCGTGCCGAACGCCTGTGATGCCCGCGCAAGGAACGTCTCCGTTTGTCCGACTGAGCAGACAATAAGCTTTGTTCACGCTTGAAGGCGTGCGCTCGCTCCCGGCAGAATGTCTCCGCCGAGGGCCTCTTTGGCGCCGCGCGACGCTCTTGTCACGCTGCAAGCGCTTCAACAACATCGCTCGTGTTCACGATGGCGCTGGCGTAGTTGGGCATGTTGATTTCCAACGCCGCGTGCATCATCTCGTCCGAGTAGTCCGCAACCGCGTCCCTCACCACCGTGACGTCGTAGCCGAGTTCGGCGGCAAAGCGCACCGTGGCTTCGATGCAGGTGTGAGCGACCAGCCCGATGACGATGATCCTCTCGATGCCGTGCCGCTTCAGCTGCAAATCGAGATCGGTGTTGGCAAATCCGCTTGAGCACCAGTGTTCGGACGCGACGATCTCGCCTGCGGCCGGAACGAACTCGGCACGGAATTCTCCGCCCCAAGTCCCGCACTCGAAACTTCTGCGGTGCCACGCGGCGCGCTGGATCGGTGCCACAAATTTCCAGTTCTCATAATCGCCTTCCCGGTACCGATGATGCATGGCGAAAAAGACGCGAAGCTTTGCAGCACGCGCTGCGGTCAAAACCTGCTGCATGTGTGGCACGCAGTTGTTGGCTTCCGCCACCTCCTTGATCCGAGGCCAGATCTTTCCGCCCTCGGAAATGAAATCATTATAGGGATCGACGACCAGCAGGCCGGTGTTGTTTGGATCGTAGGACAGGGGTTTCATGGTGCTCTCCGTACGGCAACTGGATTTAGACGGTCAGCTGTTGCGGAGCGCTGCGCGCTCGATATTCGCGGCGAAGAGCGGCGTCTCGCCCTTGTTATGGGCGATGGACATCGGCTGGCGCTTCGTCCGGAAGATGTCGAATGGAATCCCCTGGCGGTCGAGGAAGGAGAGCATCTCGTCAGTCGCGTAGGACCTGACGCGGTTGGTGAACTCGCATCTCGCCTCGTCGATCCGCTTGGCACTCAGCTCCCAGGTCACATGGATGGTCGTGCGGCCCGACGGTGTGAACACGTCCGAGTCGGAGTCGAGGATCAGATGATCCTTCTCGCCGAGCGTCTCGACGTAATGTTGGACCATCAGACTGCCGCCGATGGTCTCGACATTGATCGACATCCGCCTGCCGTCCGGCGCCGTGGTGAAGCCGGCGGCGATGTGGGCCGGAGAGCAACCCTGGTAGTCCTTCTCGGATAAGGTGAAGCACCATTGAGGGATGTCGATCTTCTCGATCGGGGCATTGATGATGGCGGAAAAGCTTGAATCGACGATCTGGTTCTCAACGCTCTGCATGTCATTTCTCCGTTGTTCATGGTGATGTGCAGGTTCGCAAGCCGAGGCCTGCGCTGCCCGTGAAGTGGATTCTGTGGCATCACAAGGACACCGTTGCCGAATATTGAGGTAGGCGCCCATGCGACCTGCCGGTTCACATGGGACGCCTTTTCAGCCTACTTGTCGGCCAAAGTCTGCGTGTAATGGCCGAGCCTAGACTCGATGTCGGGGTTCGTCTGCAGGCCCATCTCCATCAACCTGCCGATGTTCTTTTGCGCGACGGGGCGCTGGACCGAGGAAATGAAGGCGTCCCAGCCGGCACCGATTTCCGGGTCGGTCGGCAGGCTGGCGAAATCGACCAGCCGTTTCGTATCCGCGATGGCTCCCCGGTCAAATCCCGAGATGCGCGCTGCAAGGGCGTCGACGAAGGGGTCGAGCTTGTCGTCTGCGAACGAACGGTTCACGTAACCATATTGCTCGGCCAGTTCGCCGTTGATGTCGTCGGATCCGAGCAGGACTTCGAGCGCACGCCCTCGGCCCATCAGTCTGGGAAGCCGTGCCATGGGGCCGCCGCCCGGCACGAAGCCGGCACCGACCTCCCATTGTGACAGAATTGCCTTTTCCCGGCTCGCAAAACGCATGTCGCTCGCCAGAGCGAGTTCGCTTCCGACCCCGGTGGCGCGTCCACGGATCAAGGCGATCGATACGACTGGCGCCTTGCTCAATCGCACCAGCATATCGGGAAGCGGATGAAGACCGGTGCGTCCTGACGGAAGGCTTGTCGACTCCTCCAGAGGCGGCGTGAAATTGTAATGGGTCAGGAAAAAGCCCGGCACGTCGCTGTCGAACACGACGACCCTGAGGTTCGGATCGGTCTCGATGTCGGCGATAACCTTCTCGAGTTGCGGAATGGTCTCCGGACCGAAAATATTGAACGGAGGGTTTTCGAATGTCACGCGCCAATAGGCCGGCGTCCGCCTGTCCACTTTGATCTGGGATTCATGTGGCGTTTCGAACTCGGGCTTTGATTGTGCCGTGCTGTCCGGCTTGACCGGCGACTGGCCGGAGAGCGCAAGTGCCGGCAGCATTAGGAGCGCCGCGGCTGTCAGAAATGTGGATGAGGCGGCGACGACGGCGAGAGCGAGCCGGGACTGCAACCTTTTCGATGATGTGAGTGTCATGATTGTCTCCATGTCTGGGGTTGGCCAGCGAAATCCTCGCTAGGGCTCGATTTCAAGAATGAGTTCGATTTCGACGGGCATTCCGAGCGGGATGCTGGTGACGCCGAGAACGATGCGCGGCGGAATCATTTCCGCTCCGAAGATGTCGAGCAGAAGCTCGGAGGCGCCGTCTGCCACCTTCGGATGTTCGCGGAACGTGTCGGATGTCGCGATATAGACGCCGAGCTTGAAAATGCGACGAACGGAGTTCAACGATCCCAGGTGCGACCTCGCGGCCGCTATGCCGCTGAGGCAGGCGGTGCGCGCGGCATCATAGCCTTGAAGAGTGGAAAGCTCCTCGCCGACCCGCCCGAAGTAGACGGGATCGTGGCCGACCACCGGAAGCATGCCGCTCAGGAACAGCAGCGGCCCTGACTGGATCGCCTCGACATAGGCGCCGAAAGGCGTCGGCGGGGGAGGCAGCACGATCCCCAGTTCCTGTAGGCGCCCCTCCGGGTCGCGGCCTACCATTTTCCCAAATGTGCGCCGTTGTCGACGTGCAGCACCTCCCCGGTGATATTCGCTGACTCGGTCAGATAAACGACGCCGTCGACGATCTCCTGGACGGCCGTGATTGTTCCCATCGGCGAAAGCGACTTGAGATAATCCTTTGGGTTCGTCGCATGCAGCGGCGTATCGACCACACCCGGCGACACCGCATTGACCCGGATGTTATCCCTGGCGAATTCCAGCGCCAGGCTCTTGGTGATGGCATTGAGGCCGCCTTTCGTGATCATCGGCACGGACGCCGTCACGCCGGCGATGGGATGATCCGTCAGCGACGACGTGATGGTGACGACGCTTCCTCCAGACTTCTGACGAAGCATCTGCCTGACAGCGCACTTGGTGAAGTGAAGGAAGCCTTCGACGTTGGTCGCTGTGAGGCGCCGAAAGTCATCGATCGTGTAGTCGAGGAAAGGCTTGGTGACGAAGATGCCGGCGTTGTTGACCAGCGCGTTGATCGACCCGAACCGCTCGACGGCCCGCTGCGCCACACGCTCGGCGGTCTCCGGATCGGCGACGTCGCCATCGATCAACGCCAGCCTGTCATTGCGCTCAAACACCGTCGTCTCGCTGATGCGTCTTGATGTCCCGACGACATTGTATCCCTTGTCGAGGAAGGTCTTCACGAGGCCGGCGCCAATCCCTTGGGATGCGCCGGTGATCACCACTGTCTTGTGCAGGCTCATTTCCGCCTCCGTTACTGGTACGCATCGACCAGCCGCCCCCCACCAATTGCCGGGTGCTGCCTCGATCGCGAGTTGTGTGCTGATCCGGCCTTCAGCCGGGAACGGTTTCGACGTCTCCGTTGCCGTTCTGCTACGAACATCTCGCCAAAAACGGTTGCCGCCTATTGTACGAAGGTGTTGCCGATACCTTTGGGTCGGATGGCGGGACCGAGCGCTGATCACCGGAGGAAACCGAGCCCGCGCGTTGACGACACCATCGTCTAATGGAATCCGCTTTCCCCTTTCCGCATCTTCAGCAAGCCGGCCCGGGCCGGCGCTCCTTTGAAACCAAGCGGAAAGAGGTTCTGACATGCAGACGCATCTCCGAGAGATAACGGGAAACGAGGCGAAGACCGGCGACGGTCCTCTAGACGCGCTGAAAGAGTTCTACAGGGCGTTCAACGCTGCCGACATGAGGGCGCTGGAAGCTGTCTGGGTCGAGGGCGAGGCTCCGAGCATGGACAATCCCATCGGCGGAATCCGACGCGGCTGGAGCGCGATTGCCGAGGGGTATTCCAGGCTTTTCGAAGGTCAGGCGAAGGTGCAGGTGGCGTTCCACGACTTCACGAGCCAGGGCGGAGAAGACTGGCACCTCTTTGTCGGCCGCGAAAAAGGCCGATGCGAGACACCTGAGGAGAGGCTCGATGTCGCCTTTCGCACGACACGCTGGTTCGTTCGAATGAACGACACCTGGCGGCAACTCCACCACCATGGTTCCGTCGAAGACCCCAAGATGCTTGCGGACTACCAACGTTTGATCTTTGGGAGCAGGGTGAAAGGCAGCCAATACCAAGGTACCGCCGATACCAAGGTGTAACTGTGGTACGAGCGGAAACTTGCCATATTTCTCTTCACGCAGCCGGTTCTGACTGCGGTCGAACAAGAAGGAGTCGACAGATGAAGATCCTGATGGTGTTTACGTCCCATGACATTCTTGGCAGCACCGGCCGAAAGACGGGCTTCTGGCTCGAAGAAGGTGCTGCACCCTATTATGTCTTTCGCGATGCCGGCGTTGAACTCGTCCTCGCCTCGCCCAAGGGCGGTCAGCCGCCGGTCGACCCGAAGAGCGATCTGCCGGAAAACCAGACGGAGGCGATGACTCGCTTCAAGCAGGACGCAGCGGCGCAGAAGGATTTCGCCAGCACCTTGAAGCTGGCGGACATGCGCTCGGAGGATTTCGACGCGGTGTTCTATCCGGGCGGCCACGGACCGATGTGGGATCTGGTCGACAACCCGGATTCAATCTCCCTGATCGAGTCTTTCTACAATTTCTGCAAGCCGGTTGCCGCCGTCTGTCATGCACCTGCCGTGCTGCATCGGGTGACATATAAGGGCGCGCCGATCGTCAAGGGAAAGCGCGTCACAGGGTTTGCGAACAGCGAAGAGGAAGAGGTTCAGCTCACCGATGTCGTGCCGTTCCTGGTTGAAGATGAATTGAAACGGCTCGGCGGACTCTATGAAAAAGCGCCGAACTGGCAGAGCTTTGCCATCACGGACGGCCGGTTGATCACCGGACAGAACCCGGCTTCTTCGACTGCCGGAGCGCAGGCCCTGGTCAAACTGCTGTCCGCCAGACAGCCCGCGGTCGGTTCGAGCGCCGCGTAAGTCACCCCCGGAGGTGGCTCAACTGAGACAGCAAGAAGCGTGGTCGCAGGGCTTTCATTGCGACCATGGAAACAGGTCCCCTGTTTGCCGAAATCGCCGTTGCGTGACTTGGCGGGCGAAATCAGATCGCGCTGTCCATCGTCCGCTATCACGACGCTTTGACTTCGAATGCGGGGGCGAAATCTCCCAGCGATTTTGCCTTGAGGATCGTGGCCTCGATATCCTGCTCCACGATCGCTTCAAGATCGGCGAAGCTGTCGATGACATAGTAGATCGGCTGGAGGATATCGATCCGGTAGGGCGTTCTCAGCACGCTCAGCAGATCGAACGGCCGGAATTCGCAGGCCTTGCCTTCCATTGCCGCCTTCGCTTCGCTGGGCGATGAGACGATGCCCGCGCCGAAGCAGCGGCGTCCCTGCGGCGTATTGATCAGGCCGAATTCGACGGTGAACCAGAAGATCCGGAAGAGATGCCATGAATAGCCCTTGCCGAGGCGGACGGCTGTTTCACCGAAATGCCGGACGAAATTGGCATAGCTCCGGTTGGTGAGCATTGGGCAGTGGCCGAAGACCTCGTGGAACAGGTCCGGTTCCTCGATATAGTCGATATGCTCGCGACGGCGCAGGAAGGTTGCAAGCGGGAATTTGCCTTGCGACAGAAGTTCATAAAAGCGCGAGGGCGGAATGAGCGCCGGCACGCCTTCGACACCGAAGCCGGTGGTCTCGTTTAGGCGTCTGTTCACATCGAGAAGCTGAGGCACCTTATCGGGCTTGAGCCCCAGCATTTTGACGCCGTCCAGATATTCGCGGCAGGCGGTATTGGAAAGCAGTTTCATCTGACGCCGATAAAGTTCGCCCCAGATCGCATCTTCATCAGGGGTGTAATCGTATAAGCCATCCGGCCCGGGCAGTTTGGCTGTGTAGCTGCTTTCCTTGGTCATGTGCTGATCCTCCTAGGCACGGCGCTATTGCTGCCATTATGATCCGAGTTTGGAGGATTTTCTTTCCTTTCATGCTGGCTATCGCCATAATGGTGGCAAATATTCCCGAATGAGATGCAGAAAATGAAAGAACCTTGGAATTTTCGCCGCAAGCTTCTGCAGCTCGTTCAGGCCGACGGCAGCCTTTCGCTGGCCGACTTGGCGGAAAAGGCCGGCATGTCCCAAAGCTCGGCATGGCGAAAGATCCAGGAACTGGAAGCCGACGGCGTCATCCGCAAGCGTGTGACGCTGCTCGATCCTGGAAAACTCGATCTCAAGCTCTGCGTGATCGCGCATGTGACGCTGGAGGATCACCACGAGGAGGCGGTCGCCTCTTTCGCTTCGATGGTGCTGGAGCGGCCGGAGATCATGGAGTGCTACGCTTTGTCAGGCGCCTTCGACTACATGCTGAAGATAAGGGCAAGCGATGTGGAAAGCTACGAAGCCTTCATGACCCGCTATCTCATGCGCAACCCGCATGTGCGCACCGTCGTCTCGAGCTTCGTGCTGCGCGAGCTAAAATTCTCGACCGAACTGCCGCTCTGACTGACGCTTACAACCCGGATTACCGCGTGCTGTCACCATGCCAACCGCCTGGCATGTGTATCGGAAAGCCTTCGAATGTCTTCAGCGTATCGAGGACGATTGACGTCTTCACGTGCTGTACCGACTCGTGGGGCAACAGCACGTCGTTGACGAATTTCGAGAGGTCGGCAAGCCCACGGGTCGCCACCGTCAGGTGATAATCCATTTCACCGGTCAGCGCATAGGCCTCAAGAACTTCCGGCAGTCCGTTGATCAGTTGCGAAAACCGGCGGGCATTGTCTCTGTTGTGGGTCGCAAGCGTCACGGAAATGACCACCAGCATGTCGAGACCCAGCCTCTGCCGATCGAGGTGAGCCCGGTAGCTGCGGATATATCCTTCAGCCTCCAGTCTCGTCCGCCGGCGCGAGCATTGCGACGGCGAAAGCGCGATCCGCTCGCCCAGCTCGTTGTTCGTCAGCCTGCCGTCCTTTTGAAGTTCCTGAAGCAGGCGCAGGTCCAATCTGTCGAGCGGTTCATCCATTGCACCAAATCTCCAAAACACTCACGGATCGTGCAGAATATCTTCCGCCGGTATGAAGAATGCAAGAACTTTGCACGCGTTTTGGGCCACACTTTGCATATCAAATGCCATCTCCTCTGGAGGAAAGAAAATGGGTCCGTTCCCGCATGATGCGCCGCCCTCGGAAATCACCGCCGACAATCCGGCCGGCACCGACGGCTTCGAATTCGTCGAATTCGCCCATCCCGAGCCCGAGACGCTGCGCGAGCTCTTCACACGCATGGGCTACGTTGCCGTTGCCAAACACAAGACGAAAGACATCACCGTCTGGCGACAGGGTGACATCAATTATCTGCTGAATGCGGAACCCGGCAGCCATGCGGCGCGGTTCGTCGCAAATCATGGTCCCTGCGCCCCATCGATGGCCTGGCGCGTCGTCGACGCCCAGCACGCTTTCGACCACGCGGTGTCGAAAGGTGCTGTTCCCTATGAAGGGGACGACAAGACGCTCGACGTCCCGGCGATTGTCGGCATCGGCGGCTCGCTGCTCTATTTCGTCGAGACCTATGGTGCCAAGGGATCGGCTTACGATGCCGAGTTCGATTGGCTCGGCGAGCGCAACCCGCATCCCCAGGGGATCGGCTTCTATTATCTAGACCATCTGACGCACAACGTCTTCCGCGGCAACATGGACAAGTGGTGGGATTTTTACCGCAACCTCTTCAATTTCAAGCAGATCCACTTCTTCGATATCGATGGGCGCATCACCGGTCTGGTGAGCCGCGCCATCACCTCGCCCTGCGGCAAAATCCGCATTCCGCTGAATGAATCGAAGGACGACACCAGCCAGATCGAGGAATATCTGAAGAAGTACAAGGGCGAGGGCATTCAGCATATCGCCGTTGGAACGGAGGACATCTACGACGCCACCGACAGGCTTGCCGACAACGGTCTGCGCTTCATGCCGGGTCCGCCGGAGACCTATTACGACATGTCCTATGAACGCGTGAACGGGCATAGCGAACCGATCGAACGCATGAAGAAACACGGCATCCTCATCGATGGCGAAGGTGTGGTGGATGGCGGCATGACGAAAATCCTGCTGCAGATCTTCTCCAAGACCGTCATCGGCCCGATCTTCTTCGAATTCATCCAGCGCAAGGGCGACGAGGGGTTCGGCGAAGGCAATTTCCGGGCTCTCTTCGAGTCGATCGAGGCCGATCAGATCAAGCGTGGTGTCATCGGGACTGCAGCGGAGTAAACTCACTAGCGCCGCGCATCTTTCCGCGCGGCGCTGGAGTTTTCGGGGAGGAGTGAGCATGGACCAGACATCGATCCAGACGTCGGATGGTGAGGCCGCGACGGCAAACACGCTGAAATACATGCCGGGGTTCGGCAATGACTTCGAAACCGAGTCGCTTCCCGGCGCCTTGCCGCAGGGCCAGAACAGCCCGCAGAAATGCAACTATGGTCTTTATGCGGAGCAGCTTTCCGGCTCGCCGTTCACCGCGCCGCGCGGGACCAACGAAAGGTCCTGGCTTTACCGCATTCGCCCAAGCGTGCGCCATACCCGCCGCTTCTCCAACGCGTCTTATCCGCTCTGGAAAACCGCGCCTTGCCTTGACGAACATTCGCTTCCGCTCGGCCAGCTTCGCTGGGATCCCATCCCCGCACCCTCGGAGAGACTGACGTTTCTCGAGGGGGTGCGGACCATCACGACGGCAGGCGATGCCACCACTCAGGTGGGGATGTCGGCCCATGCCTATCTCTTCAATGAGGACATGGTCGACGACTATTTCTTCAACGCCGATGGTGAGCTGCTGATCGTGCCGCAGCTCGGCGCCATCAGAGTGTTCACCGAAATGGGCATCATGGATGTCGAGCCCCTGGAAATATGCCTCATCCCCCGCGGCATGATGTTCAAGATTCTGAAGGGCGGCGAGCAGACGGTCTGGCGTGGCTATATATGCGAGAACTACGGCGCGAAATTCACCCTGCCGGACCGCGGACCGATCGGCGCCAACTGCCTGGCAAACCCGCGCGACTTCAAGACACCTGTTGCCGCATTCGAGGACAAGGAAACGCCCTGCCGCGTGCATGTGAAATGGTGCGGAAAATTCTATGTCACGGACATCGGCCATTCGCCGCTGGATGTGGTGGCCTGGCACGGCAACTATGCCCCGTTCAAATACGACTTGCGGACGTTCTCTCCTGTGGGAGCGATCCGCTTCGATCATCCCGATCCGTCGATTTTTTCGGTGCTGACCGCGCCGACCGAAGATGCCGGTACGGCGAATGTCGATTTCGTGATCTTTCCGCCGCGCTGGCTGGTCGCCGAACACACGTTCCGTCCGCCCTGGTACCACCGCAACATCATGAGCGAATTCATGGGTCTGATCCATGGCCAGTATGACGCCAAGGAGGAGGGCTTCGTGCCGGGCGGCATGAGCCTGCACAACATGATGCTTCCCCATGGGCCGGACGCGCTCGCCTTCGAGAAGGCATCCAATACCGAGCTCAAACCGGTGAAGCTCGATCACACCATGGCCTTCATGTTCGAGACCAGGTACCCGCAGCAACTGGCGAAATACGCAGCCGAGCTCGAAACGCTGCAGGATAATTACCTGGAATGCTGGGATGGCCTGGAACGCAAGTTTGACGGAACCCCCGGCATCAAATGATGCATCAAGTGAAGTCGTCCTCCGGCACGGGATTTCGGACATGAAACTTGCGACGTTAAAAGACTCCACGCGGGATGGCCGGCTCGTCGTCGTTTCCCGCGACCTGACCCGCTGTTCCGAGGTCGGTCATATCGCCCGCACATTGCAGGCGGCGCTCGACGACTGGGAGCATGTGGCTCCGAGGCTCGCGCTCATTGCCGAAGGCGTCGAGACGGGCGCTCAGCCGACGATCCGGTTTCACGAACATGACGCAACGTCACCTTTGCCGCGCGCCTACCAATGGGCCGACGGTTCCGCCTACGTCAACCACGTCGAACTGGTGCGCAAGGCACGCGGCGCCGAGATGCCGGCGAGCTTCTGGACCGATCCGCTGATCTATCAGGGCGGGTCGGACGCTTTCGTCGCGCCGCGCGACCCGATCACGATGGCCGACGAGGCCTATGGGATCGACATGGAAGGAGAGGTCGCCGTCATCACAGGCGACGTTGCCATGGGTTCCAGCCCGCAGGCCGGGCGCGATGCCATCCGCCTGGTGATGCTCGTCAACGACGTGTCGCTGCGCGGTCTGATCCCGGACGAACTGGCGAAAGGATTTGGTTTCTTCCAGTCCAAGCCGGCATCGGCATTCTCTCCGGTCGCGGTGACGCCGGACGAACTTGAAGATGCCTGGGACGGCGGCAAGCTGCATCTCCCGCTGCTGGTAAGCTTGAACGGCAAGCCATTCGGCAAGGCGAACGCCGGCATCGACATGACGTTCGATTTTGGTCAACTGATCGCCCATGCCGCCAAAACCCGCAATCTCGCAGCCGGTACGATCATCGGCTCGGGAACGGTATCGAATAAGCTGGACGGCGGACCGGGCAAGCCGGTGGAAGAGGGAGGAGACGGCTACTCCTGCATTGCCGAGATCAGGATGATCGAAGCCATCGATGCCGGATCCCCGAGGAGTCCCTTCATGCAGTTCGGCGATCAGGTCCGCATCGAGATGAAGGATAAGGCCGGCCATTCGATCTTCGGCGCGATCGAGCAGACGGTCGAAAAATACCAAGGGGCCGGGACGCAATGAACGAGGTCGTCCTTTACGACTACTGGCGATCATCGGCGAGCTATCGCGTCCGCATCGCGCTCAATCTCTTGGGCGTCGATTACAAGACCGTGTCCGTCAACCTGTTGGAAGGGGCGCACAAGACCCCGGAATATCTGGCCCTCAACCCGCAGGGACTGGTGCCGACATTGGTGATCGACGGGAAAACACTGACGCAATCGCTGGCAATCGTCGAATATCTGGCCGAGCTTCGGCCGGAATGCGGATTGCTGCCACCTGACATTGCTGATCGCCAGAAAGTCCGCGCCCTCGCATATGCGGTCGCCATGGACATCCATCCGATCTGCAACCTGCATGTCGTGTCGCATCTGATGAGCATGACCGAGAAGGCCGATGCTCGCGAGCAATGGATGAAACATTTCATCGCAGACGGGCTGGGCAAGCTGGAAGCCATGATCGGCGAAGCCGATGGCGCGTTCAGCTTTGGAGACACGCCGACCATGGCGGACCTCTGCCTTGTTCCCCAGGTCTACAACGCCCGCCGCTGGGGCGTTGAGTTGACCGCTTTCAAACGCATCGTCGATATCGACGCCAGATGCGCAGACCTGCCGGTCTTCCAGGCGGCGCATCCCGACCGCGTGAAACCGTAACGGCAGACCGACGGCGATGAATCCGAAGAAGCGTTCCCTTCTTCCTCCGGCTCTCGCATCCATGGCCGGCACGCACCGGTGGACTGGGGTCTGACGATCGCGGCAAGGAACCCGCGGTTACCGTGTATCAACACTTCTGATTGTGCCGCTTGCCAGAAGATTGTCCCTTGTGCATTGATTTGGCTGCTGCTGGGTAGTCTGAAATGCTCTCGTCAAAGCTGTTGATCGTCGCGCCCGTGATTGTCACGGGCTTCGTCGCATTGAGGCTCACGGACTCATTGCACAGACTTCGATAATCAGCCAGGAACAGTCGAACACACTCATCGTCATTAGCCACTCAGCCCTTCATACGACGTCCTTGCTGAGCCGTAGAGCGCCTTCAATGAGAAGGCCTATCCGGCCGCGGCCAAGGCGGCTCAGCCGGATCGGAAGCCGTTTTTCGTCAAGCCGCCGGCGGAGAAGCAGCAGCCGTGTTTCCAGATTATCCTTGAAGTCGGGCAGTTTCAGCGCCGCGTCGAGCCGGATCTCGCGGTTGGTGAATTCCACGCGACCACTTTCCTGGTGTTGTTCCAGCATCGAGGCGAGCAGTCTGCCCGCAATCCCCTTGATGACGTAATCGCCATCGACAAAAACGCTGTCGTCGAAACGATGATGGACAACCTGTACCGTCTTCTCGGACGTCGGAAGTTCCGCCCGGACCAATTGCTGCGGTTCGGTTTCGAGCGAAAGTTTCTCGCTTAGGGCCAGTGCCATGGCCGCCTGTCTAGCAATTACCGAAAGTGCCGCCTCATCCTCGCCTGTGAATGCGATACGGTCGCGGCTTTCGAGGAAGAGGACGCCGCGTATCGAACCGGCGGCGATCAGCGGCACGGCGATCTGGCTCATCGCGTCCGGCATGCCAGGGAGCGGGATCGCCCGCGTGCGGTTTTCGTCGGCAGAGGAGTCGCGCACAGCCGCGCCGAAGCGGCGGATGCGGCTCATGTCACTGAGCTTGACGAGGCGCCTACCGGCGGCAGCGGCGCCGATCACGCCTTCGTCGACAGGAATATCCGATCCAATGCCGGACGGGGCATAGCCGATGCTGCCGATGGTGATGAGCTGATTGCGCCCTTCATCAAGTTGCAGCAACAAGCCGTGCTCGAAACCGAACTCTGTGCGAAGACCTTCCAGCATGGCGTCGATTATCCCGTCCGCGTCCGCTTCCGCGGCGATTGCGTCGGCAATCTTGGCCGCGGCGATCAACCGGTTCCGTTTCAGCCCTAGGGGTTCGGCGGCCTCGACCTGGGAGGGGATCGCTTCGATGCTCACGACGCGAAAGACATCGAGATTGCGCAGCTTCATAATGCCCGCCATGCCGACCTGAGCGCTGCTTGCGTCGATCTGCAGCGAGATGTGCTCGAACAGCGGCCCTGTTTCGAGGGTGTGGGCAAAAACCAGTTGCAACCGGAATTGTGCAGAATTGCGGGCATCCACCAGAAGCAACATCGCGTGTGGGTTCAGGCGGATGTTGGCGGCGGTCTTGGCGAAGAACTGATTGGAAAGCGCCACATGCCGATCATCGACCATTGCGACATGCGAGAGATAGGAAATGTTCGGCAGACCGTCGGCATCCGCCGTCGAGATGATCGAGGGAATGACGCCTTCGAAACAGGCTTCGAGATCAGCCAAGGTCAGCTTACTGGACATCCGCGTCATGGGGTCGTGCTCCAGATACGCTCGCCGGCGTGCGAGCCTGGCGTCTGAACGAAGACTGAGGCAACGCGCATCGTGATCAGCATCGGGTCCCGGTTGGAAAGCACCGGCATGATCAGTTCCGGCAGCAGGCCAAGTCTCATCTGTGTCGAAACCATCGCGACGATGTATTGCGAAGAGCGCTCCACCTCGTGCGATTCTGCGGGTCGTATAGTGGCCTGTCCCTTTAGCTGATAGGAGACGTAATCCGCCGGCCGGGCAAAAGTGACGGCAATTCTCCCGTTCTCGCGCAGATTGGCGATGGTTTCGGGCCATTGCAAGGCGGAGGTCACGAGGTCGATCGTGTCGCTTTCGGCGGAAGTCCATGCACCCACGGCTCGGCCGATTTCCGGCCGGCGTGCGGCGTTCGAACTACCGATGATCTGCATCACCGGGCTCCCTATGAAGCCTGCGATTTTGTCCCCGAACATCAAACGTCCCCTTCGACTGTTCATAGCGCAGTTAGGCAGGTTTTAAGATTCCCACGACGCAACTTAATGAGCTTTTAGGAAACGATATTTTCCGAACCGGCTAAAGCGCTTCCATCGAACAAGGAGCAAGCTGATGTCTACCAAGAACCATGTCAACATGCCTGAAAATGCGGTCGCCGTGATTGGCGCCGGTCCCGCCGGCCTCGCTGCCGCGCGTTACCTCATCGCCCGCGGGCTGGTGCCCATCATTTTCGAGGCCTCGTCCCGCCTCGGTGGCCAATGGAATTCCGCCTCGGCAGCCAGCGCTATCTGGCCCGGCATGCGCAGCAATACCAGCCGCGTGATGACGGCCTTTTCCGATCTCGACCACACCTCCGAAAGCGCCGCCTACCCGCGGCAGGAGGAGATGCTTGATTACCTCGAACGTTATGCCTTCACCTTGGGCCTGTTGCCGCATCTGAGACTGAAGACGCGGGTCGAGCGGCTCGAGCGGGCTGACAATGGCTGGTTGATCCGTTCGGCCGAAGACAGGGAGGTGCGTTCGGAAGTTTTCCAGCGGGTGGTCGTCGCGACGGGACGGCAGAACCTGCCCGATCTGCCAGCAGTACCTGGCCTCGATAGTTTCGCAGGAGCTCTAGGTGCCGTCCACACTGCCCAATATAACGGTTCGGAGCGTTATCGCGGCCGCAAGGTGCTTGTGGCCGGCTGCTCGATCAGTGCGTTGGAAATCGCCTCCGATATCGCGCTCGGCGGTGCGGCCCAGGTGGTCTCCAGTAACCGCCGGCAGCGCTATATCCTACCGAAAGTGATCGCCGGGGTGCCCACAGATCACGTGATGTTCAGTCGTGCTGCCGTGCTGATGGAAAGCGTGCTGCCACCGGAAATGCTGGCTGAAGGCCTGACCATGAAGATCCTCAAAATGGCCGGCTCCCCCGACCAGTTCGGCGCACCGAGGCCGGAAGGCAATGCCTTTGTGGCTGGCATCTCTCAATCGCAGGGTTTTCTGCCGGCGGTGGCGGAGGGGCGCATCGCTGTGACGCCATGGATGGAGCGGGTCGATGGTCACACCGTCTGGTTCCGCGATGGGACGAGCGTCAATGTAGACGCCATCCTCTTTGGCACCGGTTACCGCCTGTCGATGCCTTGGCTTTCGGAGGATATCATCCGGACGATCCGGCTCGATGGTTATGGCGCCGATCTTCACGATCACACCTTCCATCCTGATCTGCCAGGGCTTGCCTTCCTCGGCCTGTTCGATCTGATTGGGCCGGCCTTCCCAGTTCTCGAACTGCAGGCGCGCTGGGTAGCCCAGTGCTTCGGAAGCAGCCAGTTACTCCCGGCACGGGCGGCAATGTATGTTGGGGTCGAACGCAGCCGCGCCACACGCTCGGGGCCGATCAACCTACCGATGCATGTGGCGGCGCTCACTTTCGCCCGCAATGCCGGTGTAGAGCCGGACCTAACTGCTTGGCCGGACCTCGAACGGGCGCTGCTCTTCGGGCCATTGTCGCCGATCTCCTTTCGTCTGCAAGGGCCGGACGCTTTGCCGGATGCGCCGCCAAAGACAAAGGCTGCGGCCGCCGCCTTCCGGGCGATCATAACCGACGATTTCACCGCAGAAGAAGAGGGCATACGCCAACTCCTCAAGCTTCGCCCGGTTCAGACGGCGGCTTGAACACTTCAATCATTGGCCCATGCAAATCTACCCAGAAAGGCTATGTTTATGAGATACCTGCATCTTCTGACGCTTTGGGCTCTGTTCGCCACGCCTGCCTTCCCCCAGAGCAAGCCGGCGCCGGCGCCTTCGGGCGCCTATGTATCCGACCCTGCCCATTCTAGCGTCACCTGGAAAGTTGGTCATTTCGGGCTGTCGAACTATACGGCTCGCTTCACCAAGATGAACGTTGAACTCATCTGGGATGCGGAGAATCCGGCGGCTTCAAGAGTGTCGGCCAGTATCGATCCGACCTCGGTACGCACCGACTTCCCATTTCCCGAGGTCGAGGATTTTGACAAAAAGATCGGCCATGACGGCAACTTTCTCGCGGCGCAGCCGATCAGTTTCCTCTCGACCGAGGTCAAGTTGACTGCTGAGAACAGGGGGCAGGTGACGGGCGACCTCACATTTCGCGGCCAGACACGTCCAGTGACGATCGACGTCACGTTCAACGGCTCGATGGCTGAACACCCGATGGACAAGACGCCGAAGCTTGGCTTTTCTGCCATTGCCAAGATCAAACGCAGCGAATGGGGCCTCAGCCTTTATGTGCCGGCAGTTAGCGACGAGGTGACGATCCTGATCGAGACGGAACTCGCGCCCCGGAAGGCGACGAACTGAACCGAAAAGATGGCGGCGCAGTAGCCGGTGCCATTTCATCGATAGCCGCAGCTACTACGCCGTGCGCCTGCCCCTCATGGTGAGGGCTGAATCTGCGTCCGCCTGGAGACTTTATGAACAAGACTGAATTGCTGGTCCTGTTTTGTTCTTCCGGCTATTTTCAGGCGCCTGAGCGCCTGAAACTTAAATTTTGTGCGTCTCAGAGGGTTTGAACGGAAGAATCCAATCAATTGGCCCTGCAATGCTTCAGCGGACGCAGTCCAGTCGAACGACAAGAAGCCTACTCAGCTGCACCCGCTCGTCGCACCGCACGTATCGCACTTCTCGCACGTCCCATTCCGCACCATCGTGAAGTTCTGGCACTCTGAGCACATGTTGCCGGTATAGCCCTGCATGATCGAGCGCTGGCGGCGTTCGGCTTCGCGCTTCTTGGCTTCGGATTTCGCCGATGCCGCGTCGGCTGCCGCCTTGTCGGAGAACAGGGCCGTTGCGTCGCTGGTGAGTTCCTCGGTCACCTCTTCGGCGATCTCTTCTGCCAGTTCCTTGGCGCGCTCTTCATAATCGCGCTTGAAGGCGACGATTTCGGAGGTGGCGATGGCGGCCGTCGGCTCCAGCTTGCGGGCAGCCGCGCCGGCAAAGGCGGTCACGGAGCCGGTGGAAGCGGCGCGGGCAGGGGCGGCGGTGGCCGCACCTTTGGGTTCGCCCGCCTGGCGTTCGCCGCCGGTGCCGGACACCAGCGTCGGCTTGTAGCCGCGGGTCCAGCCGGTGGAGAGCAGGTTGGTCTTGCCTTCCTGGATGCCCTTGCCGAGCGCCGTGTTCGAGAAGTCCGACGTATCGACATGCGCCAGGTCATGGCGGCCGAGATAGGAGACGGCCAGCTCGCGGAAGACATAGTCGAGGATCGAGGTGGCGTTTTTGATCGCGTCATTGCCGATGACCATGCCGGCCGGCTCGAACTTGGTGAAGGTGAAGGCCTCGACATATTCCTCGAGCGGCACGCCATATTGCAGGCCGAGCGAGATGGCGATGGCGAAATTGTTCATCATCGCACGGAAGGCAGCGCCTTCCTTGTGCATGTCGATGAAGATCTCGCCGATGCGGCCGTCACCGAATTCGCCGGTGCGCAGATAGACCTTATGTCCGCCGACGGCGGCCTTCTGGGTATAGCCCTGGCGGCGGTTCGGCAGCTTTTCGCGTTCGCGCGAAACTCGTTCGACCACCCGCTCGATGATCTTCTCGGTGATGGTGACGGCCTGGGCGGCCAGCGGCGCCTGCAGCAGTTCCTCCAGCGCATCCTCGTCGTCCTCGTCCTCGATCAGCGAGGAATTGAGCGGCTGCGACAGCTTCGAGCCGTCGCGATAGAGCGCGTTGGCCTTGAGGCCAAGCTTCCACGACAGCATGTAGGCGTTCTTGCAATCCTCGACGGTCGCCTCGTTCGGCATGTTGATCGTCTTGGAAATCGCGCCCGAGATGAACGGCTGGGCAGCCGCCATCATGCGGATATGGCTTTCGACCGAGAGGTAGCGCTTGCCGATCTTGCCGCATGGATTGGCGCAGTCGAAGACCGGCAGGTGTTCCGCCTTCAGGAAGGGCGCGCCTTCCAGCGTCATCGCACCGCAGACATGGATGTTGGCGGCTTCGATGTCCTTCTTCGAGAAGCCGATATGGTCGAGCAGGCTGAAGCTCATGTCGCCGAGCTGTTCGTCGGAAACCTTCAGCGTCTCCTTCAGGAAGTCGGCCCCGAGCGTCCATTGGTTGAAGACGAACTTGATGTCGAAGGCGCTCTTCAGCGCGGCGTTGACGGCTTCCACCTTCTCGTCGGTGAAGCCCTTGGTCTTCAGCGTCGACGGATTGATAGCCGGCGCCTGGTTTAGGTTGCCGTGGCCGACGGCATAGGCCTCGATTTCGGCGATCTGGCTTTCCGAATAGCCGAGCGTGCGCAGCGCGTCGGGCACGGCGCGGTTGATGATCTTGAAGTAACCGCCGCCGGCGAGCTTCTTGAACTTGACGAGGGCGAAGTCGGGCTCGATGCCCGTCGTGTCGCAATCCATGACGAGACCGATCGTGCCGGTGGGCGCGATAACCGAGACCTGGGCATTGCGGTAGCCATGCTGTTCGCCAAGCTCGAGCGCCTTGTCCCAGGCCGATTTGGCGTGGGCGACGAGATCCTGGTCCGGGTTTTCCGAATGGATCAGCGCGACCGGGTTGATCGACAGCGCCTCATAGCCGGAGCTCTCGCCATGTGCTGCACGGCGATGGTTGCGAATGACCTTGAGCATGCTCTCGCGGTTCGGCGCGAAGTTCGGGAAGGGCCCAAGTTCGGCAGCCATTTCAGCCGAGGTCGCATAGCAGATGCCGGTCATGATCGCAGTCAGCGAGCCTGCGATGGCGCGGGCTTCAGCGGAGTCGTAGGGAATGCCTGTTGACATCAGCAGGCCGCCGATATTGGCGTAGCCGAGGCCGAGCGTGCGGTATTCGTAGGAGAGTTCGGCGATGCGCTTCGACGGGAACTGCGCCATCATCACCGAGACTTCGAGCACGACGGTCCACAGGCGAACCGCGTGTTCGTAATCGGCGATGTTGATACGCTTGGTGGCCTTGTCCTTGAACTGCAGCAGGTTCAGCGAGGCAAGGTTGCAGGCCGTGTCGTCGAGGAACATGTATTCCGAGCACGGGTTCGAGCCGCGGATCGGGCCGCCGGCCGGCGAAGTGTGCCAGTCGTTCATCGTCGTGTTGAAATGGATGCCGGGATCGGCCGAGGCCCAGGCAGCGTAGGAAATGGTTTCCCAGAGATCGCGGGCCTTCAGCGTCTTCATCACCCGGCCGTCCTTGCGGGCGGTCAGGTTCCATTCGCCATCATTCTCGACGGCGCGCAGGAAGTCGTCCTTGATCGAGACGGAATTGTTGGAGTTCTGGCCGGATACCGTGAGGTAGGCTTCCGAATCCCAATCGGTGTCGTAGGTCTTGAATTGGAGATCCTTGTAGCCCTGGCGGGCGAACTGGATGACGCGCTGGACGTAGTTCTCGGGAACCTGGTCCTTCTTGGCGGCGCGGATTTCGCGCTTCAGGGCAGGGTTCTTGTTGGGGTCGTAGCAATCGCCGTTGTCGCCGCCTTCGCAATTGAAGCAGGCCTTCATGATCCCCTTCAGATGCTTGGCGACGACCTTCGAGCCGGTCACGAGAGCCGCAACCTTCTGCTCTTCCTTGACCTTCCAGTTGATGTATTCCTCGATATCCGGATGGTCGATGTCGACGACCACCATCTTGGCGGCGCGGCGCGTCGTGCCGCCCGATTTGATGGCGCCGGCGGCACGGTCGCCGATCTTCAGGAAGCTCATCAGGCCGGAGGAGCGGCCGCCGCCGGAAAGCTTTTCGCCTTCGCCGCGCAGCATCGAGAAGTTGGAGCCGGTGCCGGAGCCGTATTTGAACAGGCGCGCCTCACGCACCCAGAGGTCCATGATGCCGCCTTCGTTGACGAGATCGTCCTCGACGGACTGGATGAAGCAGGCATGCGGCTGCGGGTGTTCGTAAGCCGACTTCGACTTGGTCAGCTTGCCGGTGAAGGGGTCGACGTAGAAATGGCCCTGGCCGGGACCGTCGATGCCATAGGCCCAGTGCAGGCCGGTGTTGAACCACTGCGGCGAGTTCGGGGCGACGCGCTGGGTGGCGAGCATATAGGCAAGTTCGTCCTTGAAGGCCGAAGCATCTTCCTCGGAGGAGAAATAGCCGCCCTTCCAGCCCCAATAGGTCCAAGTGCCGGCAAGGCGGTCAAAGACCTGGCGCGCATCGATTTCGGAGCCGGTCTGCTCGTCCTTGGACAGGGTCTTCAGCGCAGCATCGTCGGGAACGGAGCGCCACAGGAAGGAGGGAACATCGTTTTCCTCGACCTTCTTCAGCCGGGTGGGAACGCCGGCCTTGCGGAAATACTTCTGTGCCAGCACGTCGGTCGCGACCTGGGAGAACTGCGCGGGAACGTCGATATTCTCGAGGCGGAACACGACCGAACCATCGGGGTTCTTGATCTCGCTCGTCGCCTTGCGGAATTCGATATCCGCATAGGCGCCTTGGCCGGCCTTCGTGAAACGACGTTCGATGCGCATTGTCTTGACCTCGCGTTGGCGCCCGGTCCCCGCGACCTCAGGCGCAAAATTTCTATCCGGCGGCACTTTGTCGTCGCGCAGCCAGTCTCGTTTCCGTATTGTGACAGGGGTGTCATCCGGAGATGTCCTTCCTGTATCTTGTGGTGATGGTGGCTGCAAACACTAAATATAGTATTAACAGCTTATTATCGCCAGCCCCGATGTCACTTTTTTTGGAGGCTGAAAACCGCGCAAAAATCCTGTCGGGCCTGAACCGTTCCCGGTCCATCGCCCTGATTCCGCGTCCTAATTTTCAAAAGGGAACCGGGCTCGTTACCTCCGGTCCTGTCGCCGCCGCAACATCAGGATCAGTAAAGTTTGAAACAGCTGATTCCGTCAAGGGCTGGCTTTTAATTGATTGCTAACCACAACATGTTGTGGATGCGCCTGTGGAGATTGGGGAAAGCCGGGGAGCGCTGAAATTACAATGGCTTGCAGGCGTTGCCGGCTAAGGAAAACCTCTGAATGGCAAAAAATCATCCTGCGGCAAATCTTATGATGGCATTTCCGGCGCAAATGAGCATGCCGATTCGCCGGTGAAATCAGCGCTCTTGTTCTTACGCATGTCGTTGTCGCAAACCGCTGCACACTTTTGCGCGACATGCTTTTAAAGCGCATCGATGGCGATGGTGACGATGGCGACGCCGATCGGCCTGTTCTCTTCGTCCATGACGACAAAGCTCGCCTGCGTCTCGAGATTCTGGGTGGATTCATTGCGTTCCGCCCGGTCGATGAAGATCTCGCGGGAGCCGCTGGCGAAGGTTTGGAGATATTTCTCCTCGTCGCCCTGCCAGAAGTCGGCGGTGATGGTGCTCTGCCCGACATTCAGCCCATGCGAGTCCGTGACGAAAAATTCGAGAATCGCACCCTGCGAAGCATCCTGTCTTTCCCTCAGGTACTGCGACACGGATTTGTCGAGCAGCAGCTTGACCATCTGCAGGTGGTGCTGATTGACTTCCGACCGGTAGGTCTCATCGAGTACCCGCATATCCATTTCGCTGACATTGCCGAATTTCGCGTTCTGCTCGGCAATGGCCTTCAGCACCAATGGCGTTTCCACCATTGGTCGGATCCGCTTCTCGACATAGTCATGCACGACGGGAATGTAGGCAGGCTCAGCCTGGACGCGCGCCAGCGGCAACAGAAAAGTCGCCAGCCCGACAGTCACAACCGCTCCTATATGCCCCCATCGAGCCATCTTGCTTCCCTATACCCGTATTGTTCGCCGCACGCTTGGGGCGCAACCCGACACGATTCGCATCTGTCGAGCTTATGAGCAAAAGATAAAATAGATGTGCAGATCCGGATAGCGGATTCCGAAAACCTCGCCGACAAAATCTGGAACAATTTCAAGTAGTAAATACGATGGTTGCGCGTTTTGATCGGTGGCAATCAGCCCGCGCCCTTGGCGATCGGCTCCTGATAGGTGAAGCCCATGTCCCAGGGGAAATAGATCCAGGTATCCTGGCTCACCTCGGTGATGAAGGTGTCGACGGTCGGCACGCCTTTCGGCTTGGCGTAGACGCAGGCGAAATGTGCCCTAGGCAGCATGGTGCGCACCTGCGCGGCGGTCTTGCCGGTATCCGTCAGATCGTCAACGACCAGCACGCTTTCGCCGCCATTTTCCATAAGTTCGGGCGCTATTCCCTTGAGCAGCACCATGTCGCCCTGGTTCACATAGTCATGATAGGAAGCGACGCAGACGGTCTCGATCAGCCGGATATTCAGTTCGCGCGAAATGATCGCAGCCGGAACGAGGCCGCCGCGGGTGATGCAGACGATCGCCTTGAATGTTTGATCAAGGCCGGCAAGCCGCCAGGCAAGGGCGCGCGCGTCGCGGTGGAACTGATCCCAGGAAACGGGAAAGGCTTTATCGGGAAGGGACATCGGGCTGCTCCGCGGCATGAAAAAACGACACGCCGTTTGTCGGCGACCGGACGGCTTGAAGCGGCGATTGGCAAAACGCAAATCGCGCAGCCGGAACTGCGCGAGATGGGCCGAGGCTCGAAGCTGTCATCGGTCGCCGCAATTAGCGGGATTTGCCGGCAAAAGGCAAGAGCAGCCAATCAACGCGATAACAGGGTCAGCGCCGTCATCGATTGCAGCAGGGTCTTGGTCGTGCCGCCGAAGATCATCTGCCAGAGCCAGGAATGTGTATAGGCGCCCATGACGAGAAGATCGATGCTGCTGTCCGAAAGCCGGTTCTCGATGACATGCGATGCGCTTTTGTCCACACTTTGTGCCGTCGAAAGCGTCGTCTTCACGCCATGACGTGCAAGCGTCGCGGCGATGTCGGCGCCAGCCGTCAGCGGCGATTGCAGCGCTGTGTCGGCCGGATCGACCGAAAAGATCTCGACCTCGTCGGCGGCTTTGAGGATCGGCAGCGCGTCGAAGGTCGCGCGCGCCGCCTCCTTCGAGCCGTTCCAGGCGATCAGCACGCGCTTGATCGGCTTCGGCTGGCGGATGGTATAGGGGATCATCAGCACCGGACGGCCGCTTTCGAAGAGAAAGCTGTCGACGTCGACGTGGCTGTCGGAAGGTCTGGCCGGGTCTGCCTGTGAGGCGATCAAGAGGTCGGCGCTGCGGGCACTTTCGATCAGCGGTGCGGAGCCGTATCCGGTGGATGTGGCAAAGCTGCGCCATTCGAAGGAGGCGCCAGCCGCCTCCGCTTTCGCCCTGAAGATGCGCTCCACGGCAATCGTTTCGCTATGCGCCATGTCCTGCAGCGCCTGCACGGCAACGGGATCGGGGATTTCCATCGGCGCCACCAGCGGCACGGCGGAGATGATTTCGGCATGCAGGCCGATCACATAGGCGCCGCTTTCAGCAGCAATGGCAAAGGCGAAATCGGCAACCGCAGCACTATTGTCTGATGTATCGAGAATGGCGAGAATGGTTTTGTAAGACATATCAATTCTCCTTGCGCTGAAATGGCGTGCGCGAGGGAAGGAATGCACCGGACCGTTCTCCTGTTCCTTGATAGGGATCAAGGATGGCCTTTGAGTTCCGGCGTTCCTTCAAGCCTCCGCGGAATAGTTTTCGGCGATGTCCTTCCTCCGGCGGATGGCGTCGATCATCGCCTGCACCTCGGCGCCGGCCGCATCGATTGCCGCCTGCGAGCGGCCGCGTACGACGATCTCTGTCGAGAATTTCTGGCCGATATAGCGCGGGTAGGAACCGATGCTGGTTTCCGGATGTGCTTTCTGGATAGCGGTCAAGGGCGTGCCGATCTCGCCTTCGCCGTAAGGGCAGGCGATGGCGAGCGAAAGTACCGGCGTGCCGGTTCGAAGCGTCGGCAGCACATTGTCGACCATTGCCTGGAAGACCTGCGGCACGCCGGCCATGACATGGACGTTGCCAATGATGAAGCCGGGCGCCGTCGAGACCGGATTGGCGATATGGACAGCCCCTCGCGGCATGCGAGCCATGCGCTGGCGCGCTTCGGTGAATTCCATCTCGCGGCGCCGGTACATCTCGGCAAGCAGCGTCATGGCCGTCTCGTCATATTCGCAGGGCACGCCGAAAGCCTTGGAGATGGCATCGGCGGTGATGTCGTCATGCGTCGGCCCGATACCGCCCGAGGTGAAGACGTAATCATATTTGCCGCGAAGCGCGTTCAGCGCCTCGACGATCGCCTCTTCGTCGTCGGCGACGATGCGCACCTCCTTGAGGTCGATGCCGGAAAGTGTCAGCAAATCGGCGAGGTGGCCGACATTTTTATCCTTGGTGCGGCCGGAAAGAAGTTCGTCGCCGATGGCGAGCATGGCGGCGGTGACGACGATGTCTTGGCTCATGAGATGTTCCGTGATCTGAGGCTGGTGAATAGGTAGTGCCGTTCGGCCGCTTTGCAAACAGCCAGAGCATGATGCCGAAAAGTGCAAGCGGTTTTCGCACGACATCATGCTCTCACTCTTTGATTGCGAACCGCATTCAGGTTTTAGGCCGAGCCAGCCTGAAACCTGAATGCGGTTCGGCGCATACGTTCATTTTTGCTGAAATGAAAACGCAAGTGAATTTTCGTCTACGGATGTTGAACACTGAGTTCTTCAAGGCATGGCTGTGTTCCGGAACAGGCGCTGATAGAACTCCCTCAGGAAATTCAACCAGTGCTCCAAGGGAGATTGAAGATGGCGAAGGTTCTCGTCCTTTATTATTCGGCTTACGGCCATATCGAAACCATGGCCTATGCCGTTGCCGAAGGCGCGAAGTCGGCCGGTGCCGAGGTCACCGTCAAGCGCGTTCCCGAATTGGTTCCGGAAGATGTCGCCAAGGCTTCCTATTACAAGGTCGATCAGGCGGCTCCGATCGCCACCGTCGACGAACTGGCGGACTATGATGCGATCATCGTCGGCGCCGGCACCCGCTTCGGCACGGTCGCCTCGCAGATGCGCAATTTCTGGGATCAGACGGGCGGCCACTGGTTCGCCGGCAAACTCGTTGGCAAGCTCGGTTCGGTCTTCACCTCTTCGGCCACCCAGCACGGCGGTCAGGAATCGACCATCCTCGGCTTCATCCCGACCTTCCTGCACCAGGGCATGGTCGTTGCAGGCCTGCCTTATGCCTTCCAGGGCCAGATGGGCACCGAGGAAGTCAAGGGCGGCTCGCCTTACGGCGCCTCCACCATCACCAATGGTGACGGCTCGCGCCAGCCTTCCGAGATCGAGCTGGAAGGCGCGAAATACCAGGGCGCCCACGTCGCCAAGCTTGCTGCCAAGCTCGCCTGATCTTTGATACTGAAATGATAAAGGCGCGGCGGGCGTGAGGCTCGCCGCGTCTTTTCCGTTTCTCTCGCGACAGACCGAGTGCCCCTTGATCGGCCGCGGCTTTTGGGCGGAAAATGTGTGACGGATCATTCGGCGGTGCAACTGGCCAAAACAAGCATGATTTTTACGGCTTGCGGCTCTTCCCATCGCCCATGACGCAAGATATTGAAAACGCCGCAAGCGGGCGTGGCGAAACTGGTAGACGCAAGGGACTTAAAATCCCTCGGCCTTGGCTGTACGGGTTCGACCCCCGTCGCCCGCACCACCTTCATAATCCCGTTCGAATATGCTTGTATTATGCGTGTATATTGTGGATAAAAGCGCACTATTGCTTGCATATGGCATTTTCGGTGCAAGGATTGCGCCGCGGCGGTTGAGTAAGTGTTGTCTTGTGGGAGTAAGACGATGGTTTACGATTGGAGTGGGGCAAGGACTAGGCGCATCCGCGTCTTCAAGACCAGTGTCGCGCTTGTTCTCGCAACTGCGATGGCCGCGATACCACTGTTCTTCTGGGCGGTGCAATTGCGCGCTTTCTAGCCGATCCCGCTGATAATCAGCGTTCTGCGAACGGAAGGGCGTTTGGCGCCTTCGTATCGCGCCATTTGTTGATCACCCAGCCGGCCAGCAGCCCGAGGGCTGTACCCATCGCCTTGATGCTCGCATCATGCAGGCGCGGATGGCGGGTCGGCGCGAAATATTGCAGCCATTCGATGGCGAATGCGCCGACGATCAGCAGCACCGCCACCGTTTTCCACTGTTTCGGATAGGCAAGCGCAAAGGCGAAGCCGACGAGAAGATAGGCGGCCGCACGGTCGACATCGACCGTGGTGACCGTATCCGGCCTCTCTCCGATCGGCGAAACCGTGACGAAGATGATGAAGGCGAGCAGCAGCCAGGCGAGCGGTTTTGCGAATTTGAAGATCATCATAGCTTCATATAAGTGGCCGCCCTTTTCATTGACAGTTAAAATCAATTCATGTGCCGCCAATTTCGCGATTGGCTTAAGAAAGCCTTCCTCGGAGCAAACCGGTCCGGGAGCGAACCGGAAACGGCCGAAACGGACTTTCTTTTGCCGGCCGGCCTGTGCAATAGCGGCGGTGGCTAATTGAGAGAATGGACCACGCCCGTGACGAGACTTGATGTCGAAAGCGCCGAAGAGGCGATGCGCAGCCTTTTTCCGGCAACGCCGCTGCAGCTCAATGATCACCTTTCGGCCCGCTACGGAGCCGATATCTGGCTGAAGCGCGAGGACCTGTCGCCGGTGCGCTCCTACAAGATCCGCGGCGCCTTCAATTTCTTCCGCAAGGCGATCGGGCAGGGTGCTGCCGGCAAGACCTTCGTCTGCGCCTCGGCTGGCAATCACGCCCAGGGCTTTGCCTTCGTCTGCCGCCATTTCGGCGTGCCGGGCGTCGTCTTCATGCCAGTGACGACACCGCAACAGAAGATCGACAAGACCCGTATGTTCGGCGCCGAATTCATCACCATCCGGCTGTTCGGCGACTTCTTCGACCAATGCTACCAAGCCGCCCGCGAACATGTGGAGGCGGTCGGTGGAGTCATGGTGCCGCCCTTCGACCATGCCGACATCATCGAAGGCCAGGCAACCGTCGCCGCCGAAATCATGCAGCAGTTGCCGGAAGGAACCGTGCCCGACATGGTCGTCCTGCCGGTTGGCGGCGGTGGACTGGCCGCCGGCATCACCAGTTATCTCGACGGCACCGTGCCGAAATCGGCTTTCGTCTTCACCGAACCAGCCGGTGCGCCGAGTCTCAAGCGCAGCATCGAGGCGGGCAAGGTGACGACGCTTCCCAAGGTCGACAATTTCGTCGATGGCGCTGCAGTGGCGCGCATCGGCGACCTGAATTTTGCGGCTCTTCGCGATTTTCCGGCAAGCCAAGTGCAACTCATGCCGGAGAACGCAATCTGCGTCACCATTCAGGAGATGCTGAATGTCGAGGGCGTCGTGCTGGAGCCGGCCGGCGCCCTGTCGCTGACGGCGATCGCCGCGATGGACGGCAAAGCGATCCGCGGCAAGACCATCGTCGCCGTCGTCTCCGGCGGCAATTTCGATTTCGAGCGTCTACCTGACGTAAAGGAAAGAGCCATGCGTTACGCAGGGCTGAAGAAATACTTCATCCTGCGGCTTGCCCAGCGCCCCGGTGCGCTCCGGGATTTCCTCAATCTGCTCGGCCCCGACGACGATATCGCCCGCTTCGAATATCTGAAGAAATCGGCGCGCAATTTCGGCTCGATCCTGATCGGCATCGAAACCAAGGCGCCGGAGAATTTCGCCCGGTTGATCGGAAATTTCGAAGCAGCCGGCATGGGTTACGAGGATATTACCGAAAACGAGATCCTCGCCAACCTGATCATTTGACTTGGCGACAGCGATATCGCCGTGCTAAAGGCGGAGCATGGCTTCGTTCATTTCAAATATCTTTTCGATGTTCTCCGGCGGCGGCAAACCGGCTTCGGAGGCGGCCGGCCCTTCCGGCGAGCCGCAGCTTTACGGCGATTGCACGATCTATGCCGAGCCGCGTAGGGAAGGCAGCCAGTATCGCCTTGCCGGCCGCATCGAAAAGAAGGTCGGCGACGAGGTGCTGGTGCGCAATTTCATCCGCGCCGATCTGTTTACGTCCACAGACGATGCGATCGAATGCACGGTGCGCAAGGCGCAGCAGATCATCGATCAGCATGGTTCGTCGCTCTTTGGTGACGGGGAGAAGCTTCGTCAGGTCTGAATCGGGATCCTGGCATAGCTCCTAAATACCGGCTGCAACTATTCCGGTGTGTGACCGGGGTGGGCTCCAGCGAGCGCGTTCTCACTCACGCAATCTTAAAGGATTGCGGTGAAAGGTATCGCCTGCAGAATTTGCAGGACACCCCCGTGTTTGACTGTTTCGGACGATTGACCAAAGGATTCGCCGTCGCGATCGCCGCGCGAGCAGGAGGCCGAGCGTCCGGAGCCGAGGTCTCATGATGGAGACGTTCAACCTCCTTCTCTTCGTCGTCGAAGCCATCGCCTATTTCGTGCTGATGGTGACGCTTCTGCATTTCCGTCATCGGCTCGGTCTCGGGGTTTTCCTGACAGCGCTCGGCGTCATGCATTTCATGGAAACCTATCTGGCGGCGGTCTTCTACGTCTCGCTGCCGTTCGGGGATGTGTCGCCGGGCTCATCCATCTTCTTCTCCGGCAAGCTGATGATGATCCTGATGCTTTACCTGCAGGAAGATGCCGCGACGGTGCGCCAGCCGATCTACGGCCTGTTCCTCGGCAACCTGCTCACCGTCGCTATTGCCTGGGTGCTGCAGTTGCACCAGCCGCTGCAGATATCGACCAACCACATGCCCGACGTCGATTTCCTCAAGGAGATGGGCTGGCTGATGGTCTGGGGCACGGCGCTGCTCTATGTCGATTCGCTCGGCATCATCCTGCTTTACGAAAAACTCGGCGATTTCTTCCGCCGCCGCGTCGTCCTGCGTTTCCTGATTTCGGGCTTCGTGCTGCTGACCTTCGACCAGATCGGCTTCTTCGCCGCACTGCATTACTTCCTGGATGTGCCGATCGGCGCATTCTGGGGCGGATGGAAGGCGAAAATGCTTGCCGTCTGCCTCTACGCGGCGATGTTCGCATTCTATGAATACCGTATTCGCCGTGTCGGCGCGGGCGGGTCCGCACGCTCCATCAGCGACGTGTTCGGCGACCTGACGTTCCGCGAGCGCTACAACGATCTTCTGGAGCGCACCGGCCGCGACATGCTCACCGGCGTCTATGATCGGACGCGCATGGAAATGGAAGCGCCGCTGATGCTGCTCGAGGCACTGAAGCAGGGGTCATTCGCCACCATCCTCATTATCGACGCCGATCACTTCAAGGATGTCAATGACGGCTACGGCCATCTCCAGGGCGACGAGGTGCTGAAGGCGATCGCCGCCCGATTGGGCACGACGTTGCGCTCGAGTGATCGTGTCTTCCGCTTCGGCGGCGAGGAATTCGTGGCCGTCTGTCCAGGCACCGATCACGAAGAAGGCCTGCTGCTTGCCGAGCGCCTGCGCTGGACGATCGCAACCAGCGTCAAGACGCCGGATGACAGGCCGATCACGGTCAGCATCGGCGTTGCGACTGCCAACGAGGACGGCGTCGATTTTACCGCCGTGCTGACGGCTGCCGACGGCAGGCTCTACGCGGCAAAGAAGAGCGGCCGCAACTGCGTCGTCGGCCGCTCTGGCGTGGCGAAACTCAGTTAGCCCGTGGCTCCGGAATCCAGACCATGCTCTGTGAATTGCTCCTGCTTGCCGTCCTGAATTTGGCAATCGTCCTATTTCGTGTTGCCCACCGTGCAACGCAAGAACGAAAGAAAGCGTCCGTAGGAGAAATAGCGACGGACGGGCTCAGGCGTAATTTCGCGTTTGGCGAGCAAGGCTGCGGGAGCGGACGAAGGAGAAAGGCGGCGAAAGGCGATCATGGCCTTCGCGATGATGGCCGGCGGCGTCGGCCTTGCCAGGATCTCGTCCGCTGAAGAACTCTCGGCCGAAATCCTGGCAACGGTCCGGGATTTTGTCGCCGATATCGACAAATGAAAACGGCCGGCAAAAGCCGGCCGTTCCATGGAGCGTCGACGAGCCGATCAGGCGGCCAGCGCGATTTCCTGGACGCGCGACTTGGCGGCGTCGATCGCCTTTTCGGCAGCTTCCGGACCGAAGGCCAGCCCTTCGACATAGATGGTCTCGATATCGCTGATGCCGAGGAAACCGAGAACCGACTTCAGGTAAGGCACGGCATGGTTCAAGGCGGCGGCCGGACCCTGCGAGTAGACGCCACCCGAGGCGAGCACGACATAAACCTTCTTGCCGGTTGCGAGGCCGACTGGGCCGCTTTCCGTGTACTTGAAGGTCAGGCCGGCGCGGGCGACGTTGTCGATCCAGGTCTTCAGCGACGAATAGATGTTGAAGTTGATGAGGCCGGTGCTGATGACGATCGTGTCGGCGGCGAGCAGTTCGTTGACGAGTTCGTCGGAAGTCTCGACGGCTGCGGCTTCCTCAGCAGTGCGGGCCTCGGCCGGCTTGCGGATCGCGCCGGTGAAGAGGTCATCGATATGCGGCAGCGGGTTGGCGGCAAGGTCGCGGCGGACGACGACGCTGCCCGGATTCTGGCTCTTCAGCTTTTCGGCGAGATCGACGGCGATCGGCGTCGAGAGCGATTCGGCACGTGGGCTGGACGTCAGAAGAAGGATGGACGACATGGTGCATTTCCTTTCGAATGGAATTTGACGGCCCGTTGCTGGGAGGCGAGCCGCAGTCTCGATGAGGAAAATAGATCTGGCCTGCTATCGAAAAAACGGTGATAATGTCGATCAAGACTATCGATGGAATGGATAGAAGATGCTGCCGAACCCGACTTTGGACCAATTGCAGGTGTTTTTGACCGTTGCCGAGACCGGCAGCTTCTCGGCCGCCTCGCGGGCGCTGAACCGTGCGCAGTCGGTCGTGAGCTATACGATCGCCAATCTGGAGGCGCAGCTCGAAGTGCCGCTTTTCGAGCGCTCCGGCGCGCGCCAGCCGAAGCTGACGGAGGCGGGCAAGGCGATGCTGGAGGATGCGCGGCGCATTCTCGGCGACCTGCAAGTCATGCGGGCGCGCGTCAAGAGCCTGAGAGAAGGGCTCGAAGCGGAGGTTTCCGTCGCCATCAGCGTCATGGTGCCTTCGCGAGCCTTGGTGGAGGTCCTGCGCGAATTTCGCGAGATGTTTCCGTCCGTTTCGTTAAGCCTCAATGTCGGTGAGCTCGGAATGGTCATGGATCTCGTCCTCAGCGGCAAGGCGACCGTCGGAATTGGTGGTGCAGTCGTCCAGCAGGACGATTCGATCGTCACGGAACGGATCGGTCATTCCTTCATGTTGCCCGTTGCCGCGCGCAACCACCCGCTTGCCGAGATCGGTCGGCCGCTGACGCTGGGCGACGTGCGCGAGGAAGTGCAACTCGTCGTCACCGATGCCTCGGGCCGGACGAAGGGGCGCGATTTCAACGTTCTCTCCTACAAGACGTGGCGCGTCAGCGATATTGCGACGAAGCACCAGCTCATCAAGGCCGGCCTTGGCTGGGGCGGCCTTCCGGCTTCCGTGATCCATGACGATCTCGTCAGTGGCACGCTCGTCCATCTCGATCTGGATGCCTACGAACAGGGGGAGTATCCGATATATTCGGTGCGCCAGCTCGCCAACCCGCCCGGACCTGCCGCCACCTGGATGATCGACGCATTCCGCACGCGGCTTTCCGCCTGCCCGAGCCAGGCCGATTTCCATGCTCGGATGGCGGAGCTTTCTGAACCCGCTACGCCGCTTGCGGCAGAATGACGAAGGCGCGGGTGCCGCGCCTTCGTCGACATTTTTTTCGCCTAAAGAACCAGCCTGAACTTCGAGAAACCGTCGGCCCCTTCGCCGGCATCCTCGATCTTCACGCTTTTGACCTCGGCGAGGAACTGCTTCGCCTTCGGGCCGCTTTCGAAGGTTGCGGTCGTGCCCGGGAGCGGCTTGAAGGTCCAGTTTGCGTCGGCCGACGGATTGATCGTGCCCTGGTCATGGACATAGCGGACGATGACGTCGCGGTTGGTATCAGGCGCCTGGAAGATCACCTTATCCGCGGTGATCTCAGGGAAATTGCCGCCGCCGCCGGCGCGGTAGTTGTTCGAGACGACGACGAATTTCTGAGCCGGATCGATCGGCTTGCCGTTGAAGGTGAGGTTCTGGATGCGGTTGACGTTCGGATGGATCGGTTTGCCTGATGAATCATATTTCGGCGGCTGCGACAGGTCGATCTGGTAGGTGACGCCGTCGATCACGTCGAAATTGTAGGACGGGAAATCGGTGTTGAGCAGCGCCGCATCCTTCGAGCCGGCCTCGATGTGATTGAACATGCCGGCCGACATTTCGAGCCAGTTCTTCACCTGGGCGCCGGTGATGGCAACAGCCTGCACCGTGTTCGGGTAGAGATAGAGGTCGGCGACGTTCTTGATGGCGATATCGCCGGCCGGAACATCGGTATAGTAGTCGGCGCCGCCGCGACCGCCGGCCTTGAAGGGGGCAGCCGCCGAAAGCACCGGCAGATCCTTGAACTCGGTGTCGGCGAGCATCTGCTTGATGTACCAGGTCTGGGCTTGGCTGACGACCTGCACCGAGGGATCGTCGGCAACCAGCGCGAAATAGGAATAGAGCGGCGCGGACGTCTTGCCGACCGGGGTGCGGACATAGGCAAGTGTCGCCTCGTGCTCGGCTTTGGCGGCTTCGATCACGTCCTTCCTGTCGGCGTAGTCGGCGACCACCTTCTTCTTGTCGTCGCGATGATAGATCGGCCGTGCTTCCGAGGTGAAATCGACGATCTTCCAGCTGTTGCCGTCCTTTTCGAGCAGCAGGTCGATAAGGCCGAGATGCGAGCCCCAGAAGCCGGCCATCACGGCGGGCTTGCCGTGCAGCGTGCCCTTGACGGGGTCGGCATTGTTGACGCCGTCCCAGCTCTTCGGGCCGGGGAAGACGAGATGCTGGTGGCCGGTGAAGATCGCGTCGATCCCGTCGACGGCGGCGAGATGCAGCGAGGCGTTCTCCATCTTTTCGGATGGTGCGCTGCCGTCGATGCCGGAATGCGAGAGCGCAATGACGATATCGGCGCCGGCTTCCTTCATGGCAGAAACCCAGGCCTTGGCGGCCTCGACGATGTCGCGCGTCTGCGCCTTGCCTTCGAGGTTCTTGATGTCCCAGAGCATGATCTGCGGCGGTACGAAGCCGATGAAGCCGATCTTGACGGGGCTCTCATTGCCGGCGCCGTCTTTGATCTGTTTTTCCAAGATGATGTAGGGCTTGAAGAAGAGATCGTCCTGCTTCGGGTCCGAGGCGAGCTGACCCTTGGTCAGGTTGGCGCAGACGAAGGGGAAGTTCGCGCCTGATAGTACCTTGAACATGAAGTCGAGGCCGTAGTTGAACTCGTGATTGCCGAGCGTGCCAACCGTATAGCCGAGCGTGTTCATCGCCTTGATCACCGGATGGACGTCGCCGTCCTTCATGCCGTGCTGATAGGCCATGTAGTCGCCCATCGGATTGCCCTGCAGCACGTCGCCATTGTCGATCAGCAGTGAGTTGATAGCCTCGGCGCGGATGCCGTCGATGATCGTGCCGGTGCGCGCAAGACCCATCGTGTCGTTCGGCTTGTCGGCATAATAGTCATAGGGGAGGACATTGACGTGAATGTCGGTCGTTTCCATCAGCCTCAGATGCGCCTGGTTGGCGCTGGCGCGGGCGCTGAAAGGATGCAGCAGCACCAGGGCGGAAGTGGCGGCGAGGCCGCCGAGCAGGGAACGGCGGCTCATTACGCCAACATCGAAAATGGAAGACATGGAAACTCTCCTTCAGGGTCATGCATCGTCCGGCCCGTCAGAATTAGGACGATTTGGCGAGGAGTACACTGCGAAAATGACAGGACGTCAAAACAATCCGCCGGAAAAGCGTCATGGCTCTGAAATGCAATTTATGGTTTAGTCACTCGGCGTCAGGCTGCCGCAAACGCAAGGCGCGGTCATCCTCGGCGTCAGTGTCAACCGCAGCTACTGGAGCGATCTCAGCCGCTCCTTCGGCGCAAAGGCCAGGCAACCTTACGAGTTTGGTGTCGATGTTGTTAAGTGAGGAGTCCGCTCGACATTGACGGCGGTTCTAACCAGCGGGCGTACTGCCAGTACCGGCCGCATCTCCTTATGGAAAAAGCGGAAATAGGAGGAGATCTGCGCCCGCGCATTCGAATTCACGTCGAACTGGATGCCGACGCGGCCATTATGCTTCCAGCGGATGACACCTTCGAGCAGCCCGAGGTTTTCGGCCTCGATGCGCACCTTGCTGCCGGAGGCGGCATGGAGCGGCCCCTTCATCTCCAGGGCGGCACCGGTTGGCGATAGGTTGAGGATGCGGGCATCCACCTGGCTGTTCAGGTATTTGACATGGCCGAACACGCGGCAGTTTTTCCGATCGGCCTTTCGGGCCGTGATTTTCAAGTTGCGGGTCATACTGTCTCCCTTGATATAGCCAGGGAGCATAGCGCCGGAAAATTGAAATGGTTTTAGGGGCTTGGCTAAAATTGCAGTGAAACGTCAATTGGCAGCAGTGGCCCTGCGTCCCACCACATGTTCGCGCCAGACGGTGAAGATGCCGGCGGCGACCACGATCGCCGAGCCGACGATCATGTTGAAGCTGAGCGTTTCGCCATAGATAACCATGCCGAAGATAGAAGCGTAGACAAGTGACAGATAGGTCAGCGGCTGGACGGCGGCCGCATCGAGAACATCGTAGGCGCGGATCAGGAAATAATGGCTGGAGATGCTGGTCATGCAGACCAGCGCCATCCAGCCCCAGTCGCCCGGCGCCATCCAGCTCCAGTAGAACGGCCCGACCAGCGTCATCGTGACGCCACCGACGACGCCGGTATAGAAGAAGCTGGTCATCGACGAATCGTCCCGGCTGACCAGACGGGTGGCGATGACGTAGAAGGCGAAGTTGAAGCAGGAAATGACGGCGAGAAGCAGCTTCACGTCGAAAAATTCGCCTTCCGGCTTCAGGATCAGCAGCACCCCGAAAAGTCCGGCGCCGATCGCTGACCACCGCCGCCACCCGACCCGTTCGCCGAGGATCGGCATCGCCAGCAGTGCGATCAGGATCGGCGTCGCGGAAAAGATCGCCTGTGAACGGGCAAGGCCGATCACGGCAAAGCAGGTGATGGCGAGAACCACCTGAATCGCAAGCAGAACGCCGCGCGTCACCTGCAGGAAGGGGCGTTTGGTGCGGGCCGTCGCCTTTAGGCCGCCGCGCATCTTCGACGCGAGGATGATCGTGAAAAGCGCAAAGGCCCAATAGCGGATCATCGTCACGAAGATCGGCGGATAGGCCGTCGCCAGATGTTTTGAGATGGCGTCCTGCAGTGAAAAGATGGTGAGCGCCAGCAGAACGAAAATATAGCCTTGGGTCTTCGATGTCATGACTTGCCAATGAGCGGGAAACGCCCGCGAGCGTGAAAAGTCTGGGCAGGCTTTCGGCAAAGATGCAAGGCCTCAAAGGCCGACATTCGGCTTGTCGATGATTTCTCTGAGCGCGAAGCTCGAATTGATCTTGACGACGTGGGGAAGGGCCGACAGCCAGTCGCGGTGAATGCGCTCATAGTCCTCGAGGTCCCGGGCGGCGACCCTGAGGATATAGTCGTATTCGCCCGACATCAGATAACAGACGAGCACGTTCGGGCAGAGCTTCACCGCTGCCTCGAATTCCGCCAGCGTCTTGGCAAACTGGCCGGAGAGCGAGATATGCACGATAGCGATCATCTTGTAGTCGAGCGCCTTGTGTGAAAGCCGCGCATGGTAGCCGCCGATGACGCCGCTTCTTTCCAAGATGTCGAGCCGGCGCGAACAGGCCGAAGGCGATAATCCGATCCTTTCGGCAAGTTCGGCATTGGTGATGCGGGCATTGGCCTGCAATGCCCGGAGAATCGCAAGATCGATGGTGTCGAGATCAGCCATTCGAAGAACCTTCGAAAAAAGATAGAATGAATGCAATAATCGCCGAAAAATCGCGTCTCCGCAAATCGTCTTTGCAAGGACATTTCACTGTCTTGATGGTTGGATTCCTCATCTGAAAAGATCCGCGGCCGCGGAGATAAAATGAGAGGAACGCGCATGCGTGTCGGTTGCCCGAAGGAAATCAAGAATCATGAATATCGCGTCGGCCTGACGCCGGCTTCGGTGCGAGAATATGTTGCCCACGGCCACGAGGTCTGGGTGGAGACCAAGGCAGGCGTCGGTATCGGCGCTGATGATGCCGCCTATGCCGCGGCTGGCGCGAAGATCGCCGCCTCCGCCATGGATATCTTCGAAAAGTGCGACATGATCGTCAAGGTGAAGGAGCCGCAGCCTGGCGAATGGGCGCAGCTCCGTGACGGCCAGCTTCTCTACACCTATCTGCATCTGGCGCCGGATCCCGAACAGACCAAGGGTCTCATCGCCTCCGGCGTCACCGCGATCGCCTATGAGACGGTGACTGACGAGCGCGGCGGCCTGCCGTTGCTGGCGCCGATGTCGGAGGTCGCCGGACGCCTGTCGATCCAGGCAGGAGCGACCGCCCTGCAGAAGGCCAATGGTGGCCTCGGCGTCCTGCTCGGCGGCGTGCCCGGCGTGTTGCCGGCCAAGGTCGCGGTCATCGGCGGCGGCGTCGTTGGCCTGCATGCGGCCAGGATGGCCGCCGGCCTTGGCGCCGATGTCAGCATCCTCGACAAGTCGCTGCCGCGCCTGCGCCAGCTTGACGATATCCTCGCAGGCCGCATCCACACGCGTTATTCCAGCATCCAGGCGCTTGAGGAGGAAGTCTTCTCGGCCGATCTCATTATCGGCGCGGTGCTGATCCCCGGCGCTGCCGCTCCGAAGCTCGTCACCCGCGAGATGCTCTCCGGCATGAAGAAGGGCTCCGTCATCGTCGACGTCGCCATCGACCAGGGCGGCTGCTTCGAGACCTCGCATGCGACGACCCATTCCGATCCGACTTACGAAGTCGACGGCGTCGTGCATTATTGCGTCGCCAACATGCCGGGCGCGGTGCCGGTCACCTCGGCGCACGCGCTGAACAATGCCACATTGGTTCATGGCCTGGCGCTTGCCGACCGCGGCCTGCGCGCTATCGCCGAAGACAGGCATCTGAGGAACGGCCTCAACGTCCACAAGGGCCGCATCACCAGCAAGCCGGTCGCCGATGCGCTGGGCTACGAGGCCTTCGCGCCGGAAAGCGTGCTGAACGTAGCGTAAGCTAGCTGACTCTAGGTTAGGCGCCGGTCTCCGCGAGGGCCGGCGCCTTTACCTTGTCGATCCGGCATTGGAAGCAGTTATTGCGCGCGGAACGCACATGCACATAGGCGATATCAGGTCGGGCCAGCAGCTCTTCGCCATAGGCTGGAATATCGCCGATAGCAGTCACCGCGCCGGTGCCGTAGACGATGCGGTCGTTCTCGCTGTAGCCGCGGACGATAAAGTCACGGCTCGTCGTCAGCACCGGCGGCATGATCTCTTCGGCGGTATAGCGTGCACAAGGCTGCTTGTGCAGGAAGATCGGGCCGGTTTCGGCATAGGGCTGCAGTTCGGGGAAGGGCCGGCAGGCGAAGACCAGCAACTCCTCGCCGGCATCGATATTCTGAAGGCAATGGCGGCAGGGATGACCGGGACCGTCGGAAACGATCGTCTCGGGCAGCCTGTCATAGGCGTCGCGGCCGCCGTTCCAGAGGTGTTCGGCGTCGGTCGTCGGCATCGCGACAAAACGAATGGCGGTCATGGCAGATCTCCTTTGTGATTGCCATGAAATGCACCGGGACGAGTGGGCAAGCCACCCGATTCTTGCCTGCGTCTACATATGAGATCGCCGGAGAGTGAAAAGCGGAGTATCTTCTGGGCGTATGTTGTAAGGCGAAAGGAGAAGGCCTTGGCCGACATCGATCTCGCGCTGCTGGCGCAACAGAACGCAGAAATACTGGAAGAGTTCAGGGCTCTGCGGCGGGAAGTGGCGGAACTGAAGGAACAGTCGGGCCGCACGCTCGATTTCGAGCGACGCAACGACCCACGCCGCCCGAACAGCCTGACGCAGCGTTAGTCACCTCCACTTACGTCGGGAAAGAAGCCGTCAGCTTTTCCGCGCAATCTCCAGAAGCTCCTTGTCACTGAGCGGCCGGACGATGCCGGTGCCGGTCGAGACGGGGGAGAAGCCGTACATCTGGTAGAGCTGCAGCGCGCGCGGATGGTCGAGATTATTGGTGGTGGTGGTGACCCGCTTCGGATTGAGCGACCAGATGGCATAGAGCGCCTGCAGCAGGAACCATTTGCCGATGCCGAGACCGAGCGCATGTTCGATCAGCCCGAAATGGCTGAGCTCGATCATATCCTCGTCTTCGCAGAAATATTCGTAGAAGCCGGCGGGCGCGCCGTTCACGTAGAGAACGCTGATATTGTTGCGCTTGTCGTTCAATGTCTCGGCAAGCTGCTCGTCGCTCATGCGCAGCCGATCCACCCATTGCCATCGCGCACCCACCTGCCGGTAGAGATACCGGTAGTAGGGCAATGGGATCTCGGGAGCGCGCATGATCGCCGTCTGAATATTGACGGGCACCGGCATGCTCGCCTTCGGCGGCGCCGTCATTTCGAGCCGGGTGATGTGAGCTTTCAGCGAAGCGGGTGTCTTCCCCATGGCGATCAGGCTTTGACCGGCGTCGGCGGACCGGTGACGATGGGCGTATCGTCACGGCTGCCCCATTCGCTCCACGAGCCGTCATAAAGCTTGTTATCGTGATGGCCGAGCGATTCCAGCGCCAGCGTGATGATCGCGGCGGTGATTCCCGAGCCGCAGGAGGTGACGACAGGCTTCGAAAGATCGATGCCGGCATCCTCGATCGTCTGCTTGAGTTCGGGCAGCGACTTGAAACGGCCCTGGCTGGCAAAGACGCCGGAGGGCAGGCTGCGGGCGCCAGGCATATGGCCGGAGCGCATGCCGGCACGCGGCTCGGGCTCGGCGGCTGCGAAGCGGCCGGCGCTGCGGGCATCGGCGATCTGCATCGCGCCGCTGGAGACGATGTCGCGCATCCTATCGAGCGTCACCACGCGGCTTTCATCGAAATTTGGCGTAAAGGTCGCCGATGCAAGATTGGGTGCTGCGGTTTCCAGCGGACGGCCCTCGGCCTTCCATCCGTCGAGACCGCCATCGAGCACGAAGACATTTTTCGCGCCCATCACCCGGAACAGCCACCAGACGCGCGGCGAGGCGAACAGGCCGATGCCGTCATAGACGACGATCCGATCATTCTCGCTGATGCCGAGCCGGCCGACTTCGGCGGCGAAATAATCGGGCGAGGGGATCGTGTGCGGCAGCGACGTCGAATGGTCGGCGATCTTGTCCTGATCGAAGCGGATGGCGCCGGGAATATGGCCGGCCGCATATTCGGCATCGGCATCGCGCTTCTGCGCCGGCAGATAGAAGGAGGCGTCCAGCACGCGCAGGTCAGCTTTGCCGAGCTCGGACTGCAGCCAGTCGGCCGAAACGACGAAACGGCTCTTGGTCTCACTCATGATGGTCTCCCTTGATGGTCAGGCTTCGTCGCCGGGCGTGCCGAAGCGGATGCGGAAGCGCCGGTTCTCTTTGCCCTTCTTCTCGATTTTGGCGATATGGATCTGGCCGACTTCCTGAGTCTCGGAAACATGTGTGCCGCCGCAGGGTTGGCTGTCAATCGAGGAGTTCTCGCCGATGCAGACGAGGCTGACGCGCCCAAGACCCATCGGCGGGCGCACGTTCTTCGATTTGACGATGTCGGGATTGGCCACAAGCTCCTCGTCGGTGATCCATTGCAGAGTGACCGGATGGTTCTGCTCGACCAGTTCCATCAGCTTGGCCGTCACCGCGTCCTTGTCGATCGTCTCGATCATGTCGAAGTCGACGCGGCTTTCCTCCTCGCCGACGGCAGCCCCGGTGATCGGATAGGAGCAGACGACGGAAAGCAGGTGGCAGGCCGTGTGCATGCGCATCAGCCTGTAGCGGCGCGGCCAGTCGACGTGCAGCACCAGCGTCTCGCCGACCACAGGCCGTGGCTCGTTTTCGAGTGGCACATGGATGATGACATCTTTGCTTGGACCATGCTTCGTCTGGCCGAGCGCGATCTTGCTGCCGTCGGCGCGTTCGAACAGGCCGGTGTCACCAGGTTGGCCACCTGATGTCGCGTAGAAGCAGGTCTGGTCCAGTTCGATGCCCCCGTCTTCGTGAACGGCGGTGACGATCGCCTCGCACGTCGAGAGATAGAAGTCGTCGCGGTAGAGGGCATTGACGGGCATGGGGTCTCACACGGGCTCGTAGGGAACGTGGATATCGGGCGACTTGGCCATCCAGCCCGGAACGGGCAGTCCCTTCGACGTCAGGAAATCCGGGTTGAAGAGTTTTGACTGATAGCGGTTGCCGTAATCGCAGAGGATCGTCACCACCGTGTGACCAGGTCCGAGATCCCGGGCGAGATTGACCGCGCCGGCAATGTTGATCGCTGTCGAGCCGCCGAGGCAGAGGCCCTCGTTCTCGACGAGGTCGAAGAGATAGGGAAGCGCTTCGGCATCCGGGATCCGATAGGCATAGTCAGGCGTGAAACCCTCGAGATTGGCGGTGATGCGGCCTTGGCCGATGCCCTCGGTGATCGAGGATCCCTCGGATTTCAGCGCGCCGTTCTGGTAGAACTCATAGAGTGCGGCGCCGTCGGGATCGGCGATGCCGATTTTGACGTCTGCCTTGAAAGCCTTGAGGCCGGCAGCCACGCCTGCCAGCGTGCCGCCGGAGCCGACGGAGCAGATGAAGCCGTCGACCTTGCCGTTGGTGTCTTTCCAGATTTCCCTGGCGGTCGTTTCGACATGCGCCTGACGGTTGGCAATGTTGTCGAACTGGTTTGCCCAGATTGCCCCGTTCGGCTCGGTCTTTGCCAGCTGCTCTGCAAGCCTCCCGGATACCTTCACGTAGTTGTTCGGGTTCTTGTAGGGAACGGCGGGCACTTCGACGAGTTCGGCGCCGAGCAGCTTCAGGGCGTCTTTCTTTTCCTGGCTCTGCGTTTCCGGGATGACGATGACGGTGCGGTAACCGAGCGCCTTGGCGACCAGCGTCAGCCCGATGCCGGTATTGCCGGCCGTACCCTCAACGATGACGCCGCCCGGACGAAGAAATCCCTTCCGCTCTGCGTCGCGGATGATGTAGAGCGCGGCGCGATCCTTTACCGACTGGCCGGGGTTCAGGAACTCCGCCTTGCCGAGAATGGTGCAGCCGGTCATCTCTGAGGCGCCCTTGAGTTTGATCAGGGGCGTGTTGCCGATGGCTTCGAGGACGGAGGGGTGGAAGGTCATGGAATCTGCCTCTATTCGAACTCTTACTTTAGGAACGGTCTTTTCCCTTCACAAGGCTGAGTTGGCAAGAAATGCTATTCCACGCCTCTGGCGGACACGATAAAATTTGCTTTCCTCCCCCAAAATGACGCACGGCCCGCAATCCCGCCGTGTGAGGGGTGATCCGAAGATTGACTTTCCCCGTACGGATGACGACAAAGCGAAAACGGAGCGCGGCAACAGGGCGTGACCGAAACCGACATGGTTCACGAGCAGATCGACACGATTGATGCATTGATGGCGCATTATGTTGCCGGCTCCTTGCCCGAGCCGGCGCGTGTGCTGGTACAGTCTCATCTGGAAATGAAACCGGACAATCGCAGCCTGGTGAACAGCCTCGAGCTGCTGGCCGGGGAGGCTTTGGAAAGCGCGCCTGAAGTTGCCATTGCCGATCGCGACGGGCGGCTCGCGGCGATCTTTTCCTCTACGTCTCCCGTCCCGGCGCCACAGACGGCCGCGCGGCCGGAAAATGCGCTGTTTCCACAAGCGTTGCGCGATCTCTTGGGCTTCGAGGCTGAGAACGTGCCTTGGCGCAAGCGGTTGCCGGGCTTCAGGGAATATTCGCTCGACATGGACGGCTGCGAGGTCAGCCTGATGTGGATCCGGCCGGGTCGCGCCTTGCCGGCGCACACCCACAAAGGCATGGAACTGATCCTCATTCTGGACGGCGCCTTCAACGATGAACGCGGTCATTTCGGTCCCGGCGACATCTCCATCGCCGACGAGACGGTCGACCACCGGCCGATTGCCGAAAAGGACGGGCCGTGCATCGCCTTTGCCGTATCGGACGGACCGGTCAAGCTCACCGGATCCTTTCGTCAGATGATCGGCGACCTGATCGGCTGAAAGCAGCCACAATGGTGTGATAGAGCCGTAAATCCGGAGGGGTTGAGGAACTTCCGGACCTGTTTTCGCATTGATCAGGCAGCCCGGAGGAACATGTCATGCGTGATTTCATTGCCCATCCCGAACATGGAATCGTCTGGATTTCGGGCGCAAGTTCAGGCATCGGCCGGGCGCTTGCGTTAAAGCTCGCCGGCGAAGGATACAAGGTCGCCGTCACCGCCAGAAGCCACGAAAAGCTGGTCGAACTGCAAGCCGAGGCCAATGACCTTTCGGGCAGTATCATTGTGCTCGACGGCGACGTCACCGACGCCGAGGACATGGAGCATGCCATGGCCTCGATCGAATATGAGCACGGCACGCTCGCCATGGCGATCCTCAATGCCGGCGTCTACCTGCCTGTTCATGCCGAGGATCTGAACCGCGCCGATTTCGAGAAGAGTTTTGCCGTCAACCTCTCCGGCGTCGTCAACTGCCTGCTGCCGGCGATCCGCCATATGAAGGCGAAGGGGCAGGGACAGATCGCCATCGTTTCCTCCGTCACCGGCTATGGCGGCTTGCCGACGGGGGCTGCCTATGGCGCCACCAAGGCGGCGCTGATCAATATGGCCGAAAGCCTGAAATTCGATCTCGACAAGATGGGCATCCGCATCCAGCTCGTCAGCCCGGGCTTCGTCGACACGCCGGCGACGAGGAAGAATGCCTTTCCGATGCCGGCTCTGGTATCGGTCGAGGAGGCCGCGCGGGAGATTGCCGCCGGGTTGAAATCGCAGGCCTTCGAGATCACGTTCCCGAAGCGCTTCACTACCATACTGAAGCTCGCGCGGCTGCTCCCATATGGCGCTTATTTCACGCTGGTGAACCGCGTGACCGGCTGGCGGGAGCGGCCGTCATTGGCGGGTCGCCATCCGGTGACACCGCATGCGGCGGAATGATCAACGGCGCGAGAATACGACCTGGCGCACGTCGATATTGCGGGCACGGAAGCCGGCCTCGCAATAGAACAGATAGAATTCCCAGAGCCGCTTGAAACGCTCGTCGAAGCCCATCGGGCGGATGCGTTCCCAGACCGACCAGAAACGCTCGCGCCATTCGGCAAGCGTCCGCGCGTAATCAAGCCCGAAGCCGTAATCCTTGACCAGCGACAGATCGACCTTGCCGGCGAGTTCGGCCAGATGGTTGCGCGTCGGCAGCATGCCGCCGGGAAAGACATATTTCTGGATGAAGTCGGGGTTGCTGCGATACTGGTCGAAGGATTCCGGCCGGATGGTGATGATCTGCAGGCCAGCCTTGCCGCCCGGCTTCAGACATTGCCGGAGCTTGGAGAAATAGGACGGCCAGTATTTCTCGCCGACCGCTTCGAACATCTCGATCGAGACGATCCGGTCGTAGAGCCCTGCTTCATCGCGGTAATCCTGGAAGCGGAATTCCACGCGGTCGTCGAGGCCGGCCTTGCGGATACGCTCCTCGGCAAAGGCGAGCTGCTCGCGGCTGATCGTCAGCCCCGTCACCTTGCAGTTCAGCTCGCTTGCGGCAAATTCGGCAAAACCGCCCCAGCCGCAGCCGATCTCCAGCACGTGATCGCCGGGCCCGATGCCGGTTGCCTCGGCGAGCGCCCGGTATTTGGCATCCTGGGCCGATTGCAGATCGTTGGCGCCTGTGGAATAGAGCGCCGAGGAATAGGTCATGCTCGGATCGAGCCATTCCCTGTAGAAATCATTGCCGAGATCGTAATGGGCGGAAATGTTGCGCTTCGAGCCCGTTTTGGTATTGGCGTTCATCCAATGGCGGACGCGCTCGAAGAGGCGGCCGACGCCGCCCCTGCCGTGTGCATAGCCGTGCGCGGCCTCGCCATTGACGAGGAAGAGTTCGAGAAAGGCGGTGATGTCGGGGCTGTCCCAATCGCCGTCCATATAGGTCTCGGCGACCCCGATCGTGCCGCTCGTCAGCGCCCGATAGGCAAGGTTCCAGTTGTTGAGGCTGAGCGCCGCCTTCGGCCCGGGCTGCTTGCCCTCCATCAGCAGCCTGCGGCCGTCGGGGAGGGTGACGGCAAGCGAACCGTGCTGCATGCGCAGAAGCCCGCGCAGCGCCAGCTTCGCCTTGAAGGGCAGACCCTTCACCAGACGGGATATGTTTTCCCCCGTCAGCGTCACCGCGTCACGGGCCAGCAGATTCCAGTCCTGCGCCTTGCTCATCTCTCCTCCTCCAGCGTTTTCTTGCCGGTTAGGGACGGCGATACATCCGTGACGATGCGCTCGACCGGCCCCGGCCATTGTATTGAAGGCTAATGTCATTCCGCCGCGTCCGCAAGCGGGCGGGGTTGCCGGACGCTGACTTCAGGTGGAGGCGCCGGACGCCTGAGGTAGCGCGCACCCTTCAGCCAGAGGATGACCGGTTTTGCCGCGCCCTTTGCCAATGAAGCCGTTCCCGCCTGTGTTCTTTTCAACCCGCTACGGATGTACGGACCGCCCGGATCAAGAGTTTCATCCGGCGGGTGTCGGCGACATGAAAAAGGCCGGCGTGAACCGGCCTTTTCTGAGAGCGGCAGTCTGTCGCTTAGTTGTCGTATTCGCGGCAGGCTTCGCTGATCGATGCGCCGCTCTCGCCGCCGCGCGTGTCGACGCCGGACATCTGTTGCGGCATGCCGGGGCATTCCATCGTCTGCGGTCGTCCGATGCTCTGTGTCGTCGTTGGATCGACCGGCGAGCCAGGTACCGGACGAAAACCGTTGTCATCGTTGGTGTAGTCGGATGAATAGGTACCCGAACTCGGATCAGTCGAGCCGCCATTCGTCGGCCCGATTGGATCGGGGTTCGACTGGGCAAAGGCTGACGACGCCATGCCGATCGCAAGCAGCGAAGCGGCGATAAGGGACTTAGACATGGGATATCCTCCTTGGATTTTCATCTTGGATGACCCAGGGGTAACTGCCTGATGGAATCATTGTTCCGAAATTTACCGAAAACCTGCATTCAAGCCTCGCGGCATCCCAGCATGGTTATGCGTAAACCTTAACGGGCGATGTCGCTGGATCGGCGCCAGCGCATGTCTTACTTGCATGCGAAGATACTAAAAAACCGTGGCATGAGGCCGCTATGTTCATCTCCGTTCGCGAAGCCGCAGATCTCGGTCTCCAGATCGTACTTGCACTCACCTTGACGATGAGTGGCATTGCGGTCGCCTCCTACGCCGTCAGGAATGACAAGCCTATAATTTCAGCGATCGACGTCAGCCGTCCCTCGCTCTGGACCGCGGCTCCGATGCGCGTCGATCCGGCTACGCAGGCCCACGTGCGCGCCGATGCTTCGGCCGCACTGGAACTCGCCGATAGTGCCGATGACCTGTGCAACGACCCGATCGGCCTCCGGCTTTCCTGCGTCTTGAACGTCACCTCCGGTACTGCGGCTTTTTAGAGCGCCGTGCGTCCTTTCGGACGCACAAAGGACGCTCTAACTCTTTCAATCCTCGCATCGTGCTTGCCGAAAATCGATCCCGATTTTCGGGCCGATGCTGGTGAAGGCGGTTTGGAGGCGTCACTGCCATCCTCCCGAAAGCTTGCAAAACCCAATAATTTGCCGTTTCATCGCGATAGCGACCACCGTCCGACTCTTTCCCTGAAGGATTCAGCCTTTGTCTATGCCGATGCCCCGTGGCTTCGAGAAGCCCTATGCCGCCTTCCTGTTCGATATGGACGGCACCATCCTCAATTCGATCCGTGCGGCCGAGCGTGTATGGAGCGACTGGGCGAGGCGTCAGGGGCTCGATGTCGCCACCTTTTTACCGAAGATGCATGGATCGCGCGGCATTGACACGATCACCCGGCTGAACCTGCCTGGAGTCGATCCCGAACATGAATCGAAGCTGGTGACCGAGGCCGAGATCGCCGATGTCAGCGACGTCGTGGCCATTCCCGGCGCCGCGACCTTTCTGAGCTCGCTGCCCCCGGATCGCTGGGCGATCGTCACCTCCTCGCCGTTGCGCCTTGCTCACCGACGGCTGGAGGCGGCAGGCCTGCCGGTGCCGAGATTCATGGTGACGGCGGAGGACGTAAAGGTCGGAAAACCCGACCCGCAATGTTATATTCTGGGCGCCGAGCGCCTCGGCGTCAGCACGCAGGATTGCCTGGTGTTCGAGGATGTCGCAGCCGGCATTACCGCCGGCGAGGCGGCGGGTGCCGATGTCATGGTCATCACGGCAACACATCACCAAAAGATGGAGACGCCGCACCCGACCCTTTCATCCTATGACGAGATCTCGGTCCGCATCTCTTCCGATCACCGGATGCTGATCGTCCCGAACGCGGCCTGACGGTGCTCCGGCTGCGTCCTGCTTGCTTCTGCGCAGTTCACTCCGCGGCTGCGGCAAGACAGCGATCGATGATGCTGCCGATTTCGCTGCGGCAGGAGCCGCAATTGGTTCCAGCACTGGTTTCCTTGCCGACCGCCTCGACGCTGTGACATCCGCCGCGCACGGCAGCGGCGATCTGGTTGACCCCGACACTGAAGCAAGAGCAGACGGTGGCGCCCGGATCCGGCCTACCGGCACCGGGACGACCCGCAACGAGCGCAAAGCGTTTCCTGAGGTCGCCATGCGAGGCTGAAAGCTGTGAGATCGCCCAGTTGCGCGCGACAGCGACGGGCTCGCGAGCAAGAAACAGCGCGGCAAGCAAGACCTCGCCATCGAAGAAGGCGAGCCTGAGGTCGCCGGATTGCCGGTCGGCATAACCAAGCGGTTCGATCTCTGCCGGAATGGCGAAAACCGCGCGGCACCAGGCCGTCCAGTCTTCGACGTTTTCGCCGAAGGCAAGCTCCAGCCGCCAGCCGCCGGCGGCTTTTGCCAGCGCCCAATAGGCGGCGTCAGGTGTGGCAGGTTTTGTGGCAGAGACGGCGAAACCGTAATGGGTGGCGCGGAACGGCCGGACGGCGACGGCAACGTTCTTCGACGCCGGCTGACCGGAAACAGGATCGGTTATCGGTGCGACCACGGCGTCGATCCGCGCTCTTGCGGCGAACTGGTCGTTCCAGTGCATCGGCGCAAAGATGCCGCCGCGCGCCTGGCGATCGGTGACCAGCGCCCTGACGATTGCCTTGCCGTGCGGGCTGTCGATCTCGACGAGGCCCGCACTTGATATACCGGTCTCGATCGCGTCGCGCGGATGGATCTCGGCAAAGGGTTCGGCGATATGGGCGGAAAGCCGCGCGCTCTTTCCGGTTCGCGTCATCGTGTGCCATTGGTCGCGGATGCGCCCGGTATTCAGCGTAAAGGGGTACTCCGCATTGGTGCGATCGGTTGCGGGCGGTTTGACCGCGACGAAACGCGCCTTGCGATCGGGGTGGAAGAAACCACCTTCGGCGAAGAAGCGGGTGATGCTTGCTTCTGTCCCTGCCGCCTGCGGCCACTGGAAGGGCGACAGTTCGTCATAGGCGCCGCCGCTCATGCCGGCGCGCGCGCCGATGTCGAAGTCGCGGCTGCCGTTATTTTCGAAGGCGGAAAGCGCGGCGTGTTCGTCGAAGATTGCGGCCGGCGCATCAAAATCGAAGGCGGCCGCAAATCCCATGCGGCGTCCCACCTCCGCAAGCTGCCACCAGTCGGCCCTTGCATCGCCGGGGACGTCGAGAAACGGTCGCTGCCTTGAAATGCGCCGTTCGGAATTGGTGACGGTGCCATCCTTTTCGCCCCAGCCGAGCGAGGGCAAAAGCACATCTGCGTGCCGGGTCGTATCCGTCTCTTTCAGGATGTCGGAGACGACAACGAAGGGACAGGCGGCGATCGCGCTTTCGACACTGTCGGCATCCGGCATCGAGACGACGGGATTGGTCGCCATGATCCAGAGCGCCTTGATGCGTCCGTCGGCCACGGCTTGGAACATGTCGACCGCCTTCAAGCCGGGCTTTGCGGCGATGACGGGCGAGTTCCAAAAGCGCTGTACGCGATCCCGGTCTTCGGCATTTTCGATCGCCATATGGGCGGCAAGCATATTGGCAAGACCGCCGACTTCGCGCCCGCCCATGGCGTTCGGCTGGCCGGTCAGCGAAAACGGTCCCATGCCGGGACGGCCAATGCGGCCGGTCGCCAGATGGCAGTTGAGGATGGCATTGACCTTGTCGGTGCCGGAGGAGGATTGATTGACGCCCTGGCTGTAGCAGGTCACGACCTTCGGCGTCGTCTCGAACAGGCGGAAGAATTCCCTGATCTGCATGGCCGGCAGGCCGGTCCGTTCCAGGAGATCGTTGATATCAAGCGCGGCGGCGGCCGCAAAAGCGTCGCCGAAACCTTCGGTATGGGCGGCGATATAATTCTGGTCGATTGCCGGACTGGTCGCGAGATGGGCAAGCAGTCCCATGAACAGCGCGACGTCGCCGTCCGGGCGGATAGCGAGATGCAGGTCGGCGATATCGCAGGTCATCGTCCGGCGCGGATCGATGACGACGATCCGCATGTTTGGCCGCGCCGTCTTTGCGGCGGCAAGCCGCTGATAGATGACGGGATGACACCAGGCAAGGTTGGAGCCGGTCAGGACCACCAGATCCGCAAGTTCGATATCCTCATAGGTCCCGGGCACCGTATCGGCGCCAAAGGCGCGGCGATGCCCCGCCACGGAAGAGGACATGCAGAGCCTTGAATTGGTGTCGATATTGCCGGAGCCGATGAAGCCCTTCATCAGCTTGTTGGCGACATAGTAATCCTCGGTGAGCAACTGGCCGGAGACGTAGAAGGCAACGGCGTCAGGCCCGTGTTCGGCGATCGTTTCAGAAAAACGGCGGGCGACCAGATCAAGCGCCTCGTCCCAGCCGCTCCGTTCGCCTTCGATTTCGGGATGGAGAAGCCGGCCATCGAGATCGATGGTTTCGGCAAGGGCTGAACCCTTCGAGCAGAGCCGGCCGAAATTCGACGGATGCTCGGGATCTCCTTTGACGCTGACTGCGCCTGCCTCGTCGACCGTGGCGAGAACGCCGCAGCCGACACCGCAATAGGGACAGGTGGTCTTGATCTCAACCGCCATCTATTCCGCCGCCATCATCAGGCTTTCCAAGGCTATGAACAGCCTGCCGTCTTCATTCAGCACCGGTATCGTCCGGACCTCGCCCTCGTCGGCGCCGAGCGCCTTGCCGGTTTCCAGCGAGATCACCCAGTTGTGCAGCGGGCAGGTGACTGACTTGGCGTGGACGATGCCCTGGGAGAGCGGGCCGCCCTTGTGCGGGCAATGATCCTCGATGGCGAAGACCTCGTTTTCGGCCGTGCGGAAGACGGCGATCTTGCCCTGCGGCGTCTTCACGCAGCGCGCCCCGCGCAGCGGGATATCGGAGATGTCACCGATTGCGATCCAGTTCATGTCCATCTCCTTATTCTGCAGCCTGCGGATAGCCGATCGTCGCCATCGGCTTGAACTCATGCTTGTCCTTGCCGGAAACACGCTCCGACCAGGGATCGACCTGAGCAAATTTCTGGGAGAAGACGAAGCGCTCGTAATAGGCTTTGCGCTTTTCGGCATCGCCCATGATCTGGCGGCGGATTTCCTCCAGGCCGACGCGCTTGGCCCACTTGTAGATGCGCTCGAGATAGCGGGCCTGCTCGCGGTACATCTGCGTCAGCGCCACAATATGCTCCAGTGCCTCGTCCTCGGTCCGGACAAGCCCAAGGACCTCGGTGCCCTTGATGTCGAGACCGGCTGCACCGGCGAAATGGATCTCGAAACCGGAATCCACGCAGATCACGCCGATGTCCTTGCAGGTTGCTTCCGCGCAGTTGCGCGGGCAGCCGGAGACGGCCATCTTCAGCTTGGCCGGCGTCCAGGAGCCCCACATGAATCTCTCGATGCGGATGCCGAGACCGGTGGAATCCTGCGTGCCGAAACGACACCAGTCCGAGCCGACGCAGGTCTTCACCGTGCGCAGACCCTTGGCATAAGCTTGGCCGGAGACGAAACCGGCCTTGCCGAGATCGGCCCAGACGGCCGGCAGGTCTTCCTTCTCGATGCCGAGCAGGTCGATGCGCTGGCCGCCGGTGACCTTCACCATCGGAATCTCGAACTTGTCGACGACATCGGCGATGGCGCGCAGCTCGTTCGAATTGGTGACACCGCCCCACATGCGCGGAACGACGGAGTAGGTGCCGTCCTTCTGGATGTTGGCGTGCACCCGCTCATTGATGAAACGCGACTGGTAGTCATCGGCATATTCATCCGGCCAGTCGCAGACGAGGTAATAGTTGAGCGCCGGCCGACATTTGGCGCAGCCGCAGGAGGTCTTCCATTCGAGCTCCTGCATGACGGCAGGGATGCTCTTCAGACCCTTGGCCTTGATCAGGCGACGGACATCGTCATGGCCGAGTTCGGTGCAGGTGCACATCGGCTGGACGGCAGCCGGATTGTAGCTGTCGCCGAGCGTCAGTGCCATGAGTTGTTCGACGAGGCCGGTGCAGGAGCCGCACGAGGCGGATGCCTTCGTGTGGGCGCGCACGTCGTCGAGCGACGTCAGCCCCTTGCCTGAAATCGTTGAGGTGATTTTCCCCTTGCATACGCCGTTGCAGCCACAAATCTCCGCGTCATCCGGCAAGGCTGCAACGGCCGCCATAGGGTCCAGCGGCGACCCTCCCTGATAGGCCTGTCCGAAGATCAGCGTCTCGCGCATCTCCGAAATATCGGTCGCCTTCTTCTTCAGGTCATTGAACCAGGCACCATCGGCGGTCTCACCGTAAAGCACGGTGCCGATGATCTTATTGTCCTTCAGCACCAGGCGCTTGTAGACACCGGCGCTGGCATCGCGCAGCACGATCTCCTCGCGGTCGTCGCCATCAGCGAAATCGCCGAGTGAATAAAGCTCGATGCCGGTGACCTTGAGCTTGGTCGGCGTATCGGCGTGAACGAAGGCAGGCGAGCGATCGCCGGAGAGATGCGCGGCAGCGATACGGGCCATTTCATAGAGCGGCGCAACAAGGCCATAGACCATGCCGCCCACCTCGGCGCATTCGCCGAGCGCGAGAATATCGCCGTCCGAGGTCTGCATGCCGGCATCGACGACGATGCCGCGATTGACCGCAATGCCGGCGTCCTTCGCCAGGCCCACACTCGGACGAATGCCGACGGCCATCACGACCAGCGTTGCCGGGATAATGCGGCCGTCGTCAAGCTCGATGCCCTCGACCTTGCCATTGCCGACGATCGCCTTGGTATTGGCCTTGCAGATGACCTTGATGCCGCGTTCCTCGACTGCCTTCTGCAGCAGATAGCCGGCGGCGGGGTCGAGTTGGCGCTCCATCAGCGTCGGCATGACGTGCAATACGGTGACGTCCATGCCGCGCTGGGCAAGGCCGGCCGCTGCTTCGAGGCCAAGCAGGCCGCCGCCGATGACGACAGCCTTTTCGCGCGACTGAGCGGCAAGCAGCATCGCCTGCACGTCGTCGAGATCGCGATAGGTGATGACGCCGGGCAGATCCTTGCCGGGAACGGGAATGATGAAGGGCACGGAACCGGTTGCGATCACCAGCTTGTCGTAGCTTTCGGTGACGCCGTGGTCGGAGGTGACGGTCTTGGCGGCGCGATCAATGTTGACGATCTTGTGGCCCTTGTAGAGCATGATGCCATGCTTGATGTACCAGCCGTCGCCGTGAATGATGATCTGTTCGTAGTCCTTTTCTCCTGAGAGAACCGGCGACAGCATGATGCGGTCGTAATTGACGCGCGGCTCGGCATTGAAGATCGTAACTTCATAGCGACCCGGCGCCTGCTCGAAGAGGTGCTCCAGCATGCGCCCAGGCGCCATGCCATTGCCGATGATGACAAGTTTTTCGGTCATATTTCCAGGTCCTTAGATCAGGTTGCAGCCACGGGCGCCGAGTGCCCTTGGCGCGACAGTTGCTTGACGGACAGGTGCATCCAGATGAGAGAGATCACGACGATTGCAAAGAGCAGCAGGAAACAGCTGGACCAAAGGCCGGTCATATCCTTGAGGAGGCCAAAGGCGATCGGAAGGATGAAGCCGCCAAGACCGCCCATCATCCCGACGATGCCGCCGACGGCGCCGACGTTTTCGGGGTAGTAGGCCGGAATGTGCTTGTAGACGGCAGCCTTGCCGAGGCTCATGAAGAAGCCGAGCACGAAGATGACGACGATGAAAATGACGGGGGTGATGCCGAACGCCGGACCCGTCCCGGGCGAAGCAGCCGGCAGCGAAAGAATGAGGGTGGCGACGGCCGACACGGCAAGCATCGTGTACATCACGCTGCGCGCGCCCTTCTTGTCCGACAGCACGCCGCCGAAGGCGCGGAAGATGCTGCCGGGGATGGAGTAGGCAGCCGCGATCATGCCGGCAGTTTCCAGGTTGAAGCCATAGACGCCGACCAGGTAGCGCGGCAGCCACAGCGACAGGGCGACGAAGCCTCCGAAGGCGAAGAAATAGTAGAGCGAAAAGCGCCAGACCTGAACGTTCTGCAGCGGCGCGAATTCCTCGCCAAAACTCTTGGTGGCGACGCGGCGTTCGCGGCGGAGACGGTAGGCCGGATCATCGGTCGTGGTGAACCAGAAGACGATTGCCATCAGTGCCAGACAGACGGCCCAGATCTCGGCAACCGCCTGCCAGCCCCATGCGAGCAGCACGAAGGGGGCGGCGAATTTGGTCACAGCCGCGCCGACATTGCCGGCACCGAAGATGCCGAGCGCAGTTCCCTGCTTCTCCGCCGGGAAGAAAGGCGAGACATAGGCGACACCGACCGCAAAGGAGCCGCCGGCGAGGCCGACGCCGAGCCCGGCGATCAACATTTGCGTATAAGTCTGGGCGTAGGAGAGCAGGAAGGTCGCCAACGCGGCAGCCAGCATGGTGAGCGTGTAAACGAGACGGCCGCCGTAGCGCCCGGTCCAGATGCCAAGAACGATGCGCACGAGCGAACCGGTAAGGACGGGGGTGCCGACCAGCAATCCGAACTCGGCCTCATTCAATCCGAGATCCTGCTTGATGCGAATGCCGATGATCGCGAAGATCGTCCACACGGCAAAACAGAGGGTGAAGGCTACAGTGGAGATCCACAATGCTTTGGCTGATTCGCCGGCGGACATTGGCTGTGATTTCTCGATGACAGACATAACTTCTCCGGGGCCCGACAAGGTCGTGCCGATCCATCGCTGAGGGTTAAAACAAAAAGCCGCTGGTCAGGACGCGCATAGACGAGGTGCGCGAAATATCCTGATCAGCGGCTTTGCTGGTGGCGCCCGCCGTTGGACGCCGAATTCTTGGGCCTTCTGCCCACTTGCCTGGAGGCAATCTGTTGGCCAGATCACTCAGGCTAAAACCTACCTCTTCAATCTGAAGAGTAATCTCTGTGTCTTCGGTGAGCGTCTATCGCACGCTCATGCTGCGCTGATCGCCATTGACCGGTGCAATAAAGGCGATGCAAACTGCGTGCCAGTTTGGCGTCCATCATGCAAGCTGCTGAATATAAATGACGTCTTCTGAAATTTGTCGGCTGCTTGTTTTTCAGGCCGCCACCCAATCATGCAAATATTTTGTGCGCTTGTCGTGAGGCGGGCAGATCCTTGCTGGCGTTTTGTGCAGGCCGGCATCGGTTAGACCTCGTCGTCGGAAACGAAGGCGAGGGCGCTTTTGACGGCAAAACCTGCGACATAGTCCGGCAGCCTGGCCGGGTCGAAGACGTGGCCGTCCATGAAACGGTCGCCCTCGTCACTGCCTTCGATGCGGATATCGGCATCTTCGGGTGCGTTGTCGTCACCGAGAGCAGCGCGATAGAGATCCGGGCGGTAGGCGGATGCTGCGGCCCTTGCCATGTTGAGGCTGATCTCGGCCTGTCCCCAGCGGATCATCTGGCTGTAGATCCACAGCGCCTGGCTCGGTCGGGGATAATTGGCGAAGCCGGAATGGAACATGAAATAATCGGTGATGATGCGGCGGTTACCCTTTGCGTCGAGGCTGAATTCGCCGGCGAGTACACGCCGAATGATCTCGACGGGGGCAGCGATATAGCGCGGGTCGGCAAGAGCTGCCGCCAGCGCGTCGTGATTTTCCGGCTGGTCGCACCACTGGGCTGCCGCATCGAGCGCCACGATCAGCCGGGAAACGGTTTCCGGATGGCTTTCCGCCCAGTCCGGCCGCATGCCGATCACCTTTTCCGGTGCCGACGGCCAGATATCCTGTTTGGCGGCGACGATGCGGCCGACGCCGCGCTCTGAAGCGACCATGTTCCACGGCGCACCGACGCAGAAACCGTCGATCGCACCGGCTGCCAGCGCATCCGAAGTCATGGGCGGCGGCACGACGACGAGCTTGACATCCTTGTCGGGATCGATGCCGCCGGCTGCCAGCCAGTAGCGGAATTCGTAATTGTGCGAGGAGAAGGGGTAGGTGACCGCGAAAGTCGGCAGCGGCTCGCCGCGCGCCTTCATTGCTGCCAATGTTTTTGCCAGGGCGCCGGCATTGTCGAGCGCGCTTGCCGTTTCCGGCAATCCCGCGTCATTCCGCATCCTGTCGAAGAGCCGCGTCGACAGCGTGATCGCGTTGCCGCCGCGCCCCAGCGAAAATGGCGTGATCGTCGGTGAGGGATTGGAGCCGAGACCAAGCATGGAGGCGACGGGCATCGGCGACAGCATGTGGGCAATGTCGAACTGGCGAAATGCCAGGCGGTCGCGCACATTCGCCCAGGAGACGTCCTTGACGAGATCGAGCGTCAGGCCTTCCTTCCGCGCAAAGCCGAATTCCGCCGCCGCAATCAGCACCGATGCATCGACGAGCGGAATGAAACCGGCCCGCAGCACTTTCGGTCCTTCGTTGTTCACCCGCACGGGCGAGGGCAGCTCGCCGCCGGCGTTGGAGGTCGTTGTCATCATATCCACTCCGGTTTCCTCCGGAAATTCATCAGGTCGGCCATTACATCAACAGCCCCGCGGCAGTGACGACGCTCTGGGCGATTTCCGACATCTTCTTCTTTTCGTTCATCGCTGTCTGGCGCAGCAGGGCGAAAGCCTCTTCCTCCGACAGGCCGCGCATCTTCATCAATATGCCCTTGGCGCGCTCGACCAGCTTGCGTTCCTCTAGCGCGGAGCGGGCATCGGCAAGCTCCCGCCGTAGCCGGTTGAAGGCATTGAAGCGGCTGACGGCCATGTCGAGGATCGGTTTGACGCGTTCCTTCTTCAATCCGTCGACGATATAGGCCGAGACGCCGGCATCGACGGCAGCCTCGATCGAGGCCGTGTCGGAGCGATCAACGAACATGGCGATCGGGCGGCTGACCGTGCGCGTCAGCTGGAACAGATGCTCCATCATGTCGCGGTTTGGATTCTCGATATCGATGATGATCACGTCGGGCATCAGCGTTTCGATGATTCGCGCGATGCCGTTGACCTCGTGGACCACGGTGACGCGCACATGCCCTGCCTCGCGCAGTCCTTCTTCGATGATGGAGGCGCGTATGGCATTTTCGTCGATCACCAGAATTGTCAGATCGAGATGCGTCATTGTTCTATTCATGACGCACTGCAGCAATTTTGGCAAGCGCGCCAGCCTGAAAAGTGTGCAAAAACTAAGTATGCACAAAATATGATCGGATTGCCGTGCTTTCGCGCGGAATCAAGGCAAAGCCGAGGTCGATCTGCTCGGCCCTCGATACCACGGAGGAATTCAAAGCGGCAAGCACCCTTTCGGCCGCGAGTTTTCCGGTTTCGAAACGCCGAGTCGCGATCGAGGAGAGGGAGGGTGCGGCGCAGGCGGCGAATTCCAGGTCGTGAAATCCGATGATCGAGATGTCATCGGGCACACGGATGCCGCGTTTGCGGCATTCCTGCATGGCGCCGAGCGCCAGATTGTCGTCAGTGCAGAAGATCGCCTCGGGCACGTCGCCACGTTCATGCGTCATGGCGAAGAGGTCGGAGCCGAGTACCACGGAGCTATGGCGTGGCCTCTCGGCGATGATCTCCAGATTCGGCAGCTCCGCCTCCTGCATTGCCAGCCGGTAGCCGTCGAAACGCGACTGGGCGCGGTGGTCGAGATTGCCGGTTAGGAAGGCGATCCGGCGGAAACCCCGTTCGATCAGGTGCTGCGTCGCCGTCTGCCCGGCATGCTCCTGCGACATGCCGATGTTGAGGTCGATCGGGTTTGGAGAAAGCTCGAAGGTCTCGACAACGGGCAGACGAGCCTGGGCGAGAAGCTGACGCGAGAGCGGCGTGTGATGAGTGCCGGCGATGATGATCGCCTCCACCCTTTGCCCGAGTAATGCCTTGATGGCGTTTTCCTCCTCGATCTCGGAATAGCGGCTGTTGACGACGATCACCTGGAAGCCGGCGGCGACCAGCCCCTCGTGAAGCGCAAACAGATATTCCGCGAAGATAACGTTGTAGAGGGTCGGAACGATGACGCCGATCGCATGCGTGCGCGAGGAGGCGAGGCGGCTCGCGGCAATATTCGGCACATAGCCGAGTTCCTTGACGGCGGCATCGACGCGCAGCCGCAGGCCTGGCGAGACCGCATCGGGCTTGCGCAGCACCCTCGAAACCGTGATCGGGCTGACGCCGGCAAGATTTGCCACGTCATCAAGTGTTATCCGCGGCATGCAAGTCCCGCCATTCGTTCCAGAATATTGATTCTCATATTCTTTAAAAATAGAGAATATTTGCTCATTGCTGTTGTTGACAGCGCTAGCAGATACGATTTGACAGCGCTGTCAACTATGTTAACCTAAAATTGTACCGGAAAGGGACGGGGTGGAGCCTTCCGGGACCAAGTATGCAAATCAAAGCATAGGAGAGGCGGCTCGGTCCGCCTGAGGAGGAGAACATTCATGTTTAAGGTGAAAGAAGCCAAACTGGCTCGCATTGCCGCGTTTTCCGTGTCCGCGCTTGCCCTGCTCTGTGGCGCGGCCAGCGCGGAACCGAAGGTCGTGTCCGGCCCGGCCGCCGAGCCCGGCTGCATGGTGCCGTGGGCCGCCGACACACAGTTCCTGCAATATCCAAAGAAGGACGGCCCCTATCGCATCGCGCTCGCCAACGGTTACATCGCCAATACCTGGCGAATCCAGATGGTGCAGACAGCCAAGGCCTATGCCGCCCAGCCCGACGTCGCAGCCAAGCTGAAGGAGTTCAAGGTCGTCTCGACAGGCGAGGATGTGCCGGCGCAGATTTCCGCCATCAACAACTTCATCGATGCCGGTTATGATGCCATCGTCGTCAATGCGCAGAACCCGACCGCTTTCGGGCCGGTGATCAAGCGCGCCAAAGAGGCCGGTGTCATTCTCGTCGCCTTCGACAACATCCTCGATACCAAGGACGCGATCAACGTCAACGTCGACCAGAAGGGTCTCGGCGTCCTCTGGGCCGACTGGCTGATGAAACATCTGCCGAGCGGCGGCAAGGTGCTGGAAGTGCGTGGCGTCGCCGGTACGTCGGTCGATACGGATCGCCACAACGGCATCCACGAAACCCTGGACGCCTCGGGCAAGAAGTTCACGGTAACCGAGGTCGTCGGAAAATGGGATGACGGTGTTGCCCAGAAGGCGACGGCTGACGCGATCGCCACCAACGGCCCGTTCGATGGCATCACTGCGCAGGGCGGCGATACCGGCGTCGTGCAGGCGATGATCGATGCCAAACATCCCTTCGTGCCCTTCGGCGGTGAGACGGAAAATGGCTTCCGCAAATTCTGCGCTGCCCATGCCGCCGACGGCCTGAAGTGCTCGTCCGCCGGCACTGGCCCGGCCCAGGTCGCCGTCGCCATCAAGACGGCGATCGCAGCACTCGAGGGTCAGGTTGTGCCGCAGGCCGTCAAGCTGCCGACCGCGATTGTTTCGGATCCTGATTTCAAGGAAGGCGAGGATTACTATCCCAACCAGTCCGACAACTTCTTCGTCGGCAATTCCTTCCCCACCTGCGGCATCAATTTCAGCGCTCAGGAAATCATGGGGCAGTCCAAAGAGAACCAATAGCAGCCGTCCTCCGGATCTGATTGCGGGTGTTCGCACCCGCAATCTCGAAGGTGATAGACCGAATGGAGGCTGGACGCATGACCTTGTCCGAACCGCTTTTCCGCACGGAAGGCATATCGAAACGCTATGGCGGTGCTGTCGCGCTTAAGGATGCCGATATCGCCATCCGGCCGGGAGCGATCCATGCCGTCCTTGGCGAGAACGGCGCCGGCAAATCGACGCTGATCAAGATCATGGCGGGCGTCGTGGCGCCAGATGAAGGACGCATGCTGCTCGACGGCAAGGAGATCGCCTTCGCCTCGCCGGCCGCCGCCAATGCGGCGGGCATCGTCTGCGTCTTCCAGGAGCTTTCGCTGATCCCCGACCTCTCCGTCGCCGACAACATCGTCATCAGCAATCCGCCGCTGAGATTCGGCATGATAGACCGGCGCCGGCAGCGGCGGATCGCCGAGGAAGCGCTGGCGCGCGCCGGTGCCTCCGACATTCATCCGTCCGCCTTGGTCAAGGATCTACCCCTGTCCCGGCGGCAGATGGTCGAGATCGCCAAGGCGCTTGCCCGCAAGCCACGGCTGATGATCCTCGACGAGGCGACCTCGGCGCTGACGCAATCGGATGTCGAAAAGGTCTTTGCCGTGTTGAAGCGCCTGCGCGCCGAGGGAATGGCGCTGATCTACATCTCCCACCGCATGCACGAAATTGCCCAGCTGGCGGATGAGTGCACGGTCTTCCGCAACGGCCGCAGCATCGAATCCTATCCGGCCGGCACGAAGACCGACCAGCAGGTGGTTGAACTGATGATCGGCCGCGAATACAGCAATGTCTTTCCGCCGAAACCGGCCCATCGCGGAGAGGAAAAACCGGTCCTTTCCTGCCTCGACCTTTCCTGGGGTGACCGGCTTTCTGGCATCACTTTCGATATCAGGCCCGGCGAGATCATCGGCGTCGGCGGGCTAGACGGGCAGGGACAGCGCGAATTGCTGCTGGCCCTCTTCGGCGTGCTGCGCGACGTGAAGGGCGAAGTCGCGATCGACGGCAGGCCGGTGACGCTGAAAAGCCCCCGTGATGCCAAGTCCGGCGGCATATCCATGGCGCTGATCCCCGAGGACCGGAAGACCGAGGGGCTGATGCTGCCGATGACGGTGCGCGAGAACCTGTCGATTGCAGCCCTCGACCGCGTCTCGCGCAACGGCATCATCGATCGGGCGGCCGAACGACGCGAGATCGACGATCTGTTCAAGCTGTTGGCGATCAAGGCCGCGACGATCGACATGCCCGTTGCCGCACTATCCGGCGGTAACCAGCAGAAGGTGGTTATCGCCAAATGGCTGATGAACCGGCCGCGTATCATCCTGCTCAACGATCCGACGCGCGGCATCGACGTCGGCACCAAGCAGGAAATCTATTTGCTGCTGCACAAGCTTGCCGATGCGGGCGCGGCGATCATCTTCTATTCCACCGACTACGATGAACTGATCGGCTGCTGCGACCGCGTGCTCGTCATGTATGACGGCCGCATCATCCGCGAGCTCGAAGGCGCCGAGATCAACGAGCACGAACTGATCGGCGCAGCTCTCAACATCGCCGGCGACCACGTAGCGCAAAGGATTGCCCCATGAACAAGCATGCTTCCGGCGACCGGCGGTTCTGGTATGCGCAGCAGAAGGGAACGCTGTTTGCAGCACTCCTCTTCGTCGCCATGTTCGCCCTCTACGTCTCGAACCACCCGGCGGGCTTCACGCCCAACGTCGTGCAGACGGCTTCGAACAAGGCGACGCTGCTCGCCTTCGTCGCCATGGCGCAGTGCTTGGTCGTCATCACCGCCGGCATCGATCTCTCAGCCGGCATGGTTCTTGTGCTCTGCAATTGTCTTGCATCCTGGCTTGTCGTTGGCACGCCGTTGCAAACCGGAGCGGGTGTCGTCGTCGTGCTGCTCGCAGGGCTCGGCTGCGGCATGCTGAACGGGCTCATCATCATCTTCGGCCGGCTGCAGCCTATCGTGGCGACGATCGCGACCAGCGCGATCTTCTACGGGCTGGCGCTCCTGCTGCGACCGACACCCGGCGGTTCTGTCAACGAGGATCTGGCCGATGCCTTCACCTCGAAACTCCTAGGGGTCGTTCCGGCAAGCCTCGTCGTGCTTCTCGCCGTGATTGTCGTCATCTGGGTGCCGTTCAGCCGCTCGGCGATCGGCAGGGCGGCCTATGCGGTGGGGTCGGCTGAGAACGCCGCCTATATGTCGGCAATGCCCGTCAAGCGGGCGAAATTGACAGCCTATGCGCTGGGCGGACTACTTTCGGCGATCGGCGGGCTCTATCTCACCTTTTTCTCCTATACCGGCGAAGCGGCGTTTGCGAGCGGCAACGCCTACACGCTCTATTCGATCGCGGCGGTGGTGCTCGGCGGCGTTTCCCTTGCGGGGGGCAAGGGAAGCGCCGTCGGCGCTGTCTTCGGAGCTTTGGCCTTTCGTACGATCGGCGATCTGCTCTTCGTCTTCGATTTCGATCCGCTTTGGCAGCCGCTGTTCCAGGGTGTGGTTTTGATGCTGGCGATCGGCATCGGCTGCCTCGGTCTTTCCAGGGTCCGCAATCGATTGGAGTGGTTTCAATGAGCGAGGACGCATCATCCATGCGGCAGCTTCGAATTCCCACGCGCCTGCGCGGCGTCGATCCGGCGGTGGCGACCGCCTTCGGATGCATCATCCTGCTTCTGCTCGCCGGATCGATCTATTCGCCGAATTTCCTGTCGCCGGATTATCTGCTGCAGCAGCTGAAGGTGGCCTCGTTCCTCGGCGTCATCGCCACCGGCATGATGGCGGTCATCCTGCTCGGCCAGATCGACCTGTCGGTGCCTTGGGTGGTGACGTCAGGCGCGATGATGGCCTGCGCCGCGACCGCTTACGGCACGACCGGCTCGGTTCTGGCGATCCCCTTCGGCATTTTCTGCGGCGCTGCGATCGGTCTCGTCAACGGCCTGGCGGTGGCCTATCTCCGCATTCCCTCGATGATCATCACGCTGGCGACCAATGCCGTCGCGCAAGGACTGATGGTCGTCTACACCGGCGGCTTCTCCCCGCAAGATTCGGCCTCGCCGGCCATGCGGTTCCTGGCCACCGGCTACACCATTCCGGGACTTCCGAACGGCGTTCTCGTCTGGCTCTGCGTCGGCTTGGCTGCGGTCTTCATGTTGACGCGCACGACCTTCGGCCGATCCCTTTACGCCATCGGAAACCGCGAGCGCGCCGCTTACATGTCCGGTATCGACACCCGCCGGATCACGCTTCTGGCTTTCGTCATCTCAGGAGGGTTGAGCGCGCTGGGCGGCGTTCTGTTGGCGGGTTATGCGTCGAAGGCATCGCAGTCCATGGGCGACGCCTATCTGCTGCCGTCGATCGCGGCCGTCGTTCTCGGTGGCACGCATGTGCTCGGCGGCAAGGGTTCCTACCTGGGAACGGTGGCGGGCGTCATCCTGATCACGCTGCTGCAATCCATCCTCTCGGTGATGCAGATCGAGGAGGCCGGCCGCCAGCTCATCTACGGCGCCGTCATCATCGGCATGCTCCTGCTCTATGGCCGCCAGAAGCCGGCCTGATCGGCCGTTGTCGATACTTTCATCTTTTCCAGCATCCGCTGCTTGAGGAAACCTATCGTTTCGGCGAAAAGGAGCTGCCGCGGCTCGATGTCAGCAGGGAAGTCAGAAGGTACGTTTTGTGGCCACCAGCGAATTTCATCCGATCGAACGGACTGCTCTGGATGACGGACTTGCCGCGCGCGCCTTGAGGGCGATCGAAGCGGTTCTCGGCATTGCGGCGGCACTCGTTCTCGCCGGGCTGCTCTTCATGGTGCTCGTCACCGTCTGCCTGCGTTATTTCTTCAGCGCCGGCTTCGTCGGCGCCGAGGATCTCGGCATCTGGCTGCATGTGGGCCTGATCGCGCTCGGCGCGCCGCTCAGCCTCAACAGCGCGCTTGCCATGCGCCTCGACGTCTTCGTCAAAATGCTGCCGGAAAGCCTGCAGAAGGTGACGCCGGTCGGCGCTGATGTGTTCACCGTGCTTTCGGCGCTGATCCTGAGCTTCGGCGGCAGCGAGATCATGACGATGCTTGGCGGCGTGTCGCCGACGCTCGGCGTGCCGGAATGGATCCGTTTCGGCTTCCTCGGCGGCGGCGGCGCGCTGATCCTCGTCGTGCTGCTTCTGCAACGCATCGTGGAAGGCAAGATCCTGCCGGTTTTGCTCTCGCTTGCCGTCGGTGTCGGGCTCTATGCCGGCATTCCGCATGTCGCGCTCGATCTCGACTGGCCGCCGAGCATTTTTCTTGGACTGATCGCCGCGGTCGGCCTCGTGCTCGCCGCGCCGCTGCCGCACGCCTTTCTTGCCGCGGCCTATGTCGTCATCGCCTTCGGCAGCAGCCTGCCGGAGCCGGCCATCGTCTCCGCGACCGTCACCGGAATCTCGAAATTCCTGCTGCTCGCCATTCCCTTCTTCCTGCTCGCCGGCGGCCTGCTGACGGCCTCCGGAGTCGCCAACCAGCTTGTGCGCTTTGCCGCCGCCATGGTCGGCCATCGCCGGGCCGGACTGGCACAGACGACTCTGCTCACCAGCGTTCTCTTTTCCGGCGCCTCCGGCTCGTCGGTCGCAAATGCCGCTTTCGGCGCATCGACCTTCCAGCCCGAGCTGGTCAAACACGGCTACCGGCCGGCGCAGGCAGCGGCGATCATCGCCTCGACATCGGTTCTCGACAATGTCATCCCGCCGTCGATCGCCTTTCTCATTCTTGCGACGGCCACCAATCTTTCCGTCGGCTCGCTGCTCGTCGGCGGCTTCTTTGCCGGCGGGTTGATGGCCATATGCCTGGCGGTCGCAATCCATCTGACGGTCAGCGAACAGGTGCCGTTGCCACGCGCAAATGCGAGACAGCGCTGGCAATCGGCGGTCCAGGCAATCCCGGCCTTCGGGCTCGGCGTCATCGTCGTCGTCGGCATCCGCATCGGTATCGTCACCACCACGGAAGCCGCAGCACTTGCTGCTTTCTACACGTTGCTGCTCGGCATCGGTGCGCGGCTCGGCATCCTCTCGCTCTACGCCGCCTTTCGCCAGGCGGCCGTTGAAGCGGCGGCGATCGGTCTTCTCATCGGCACGGCCGGCCCCTTTGCTTTCCTACTGGCGGTCGACGATGTGTCCGGGTTGATCTCGCATCTGACGACGGTGCTCGGCGGCAGTGCGCTTGCGGTCATCCTGCTGTCGAACGTCATCCTGCTGGTCGTTGGCCTCGTTCTCGATATCGGCGCCGCGATCCTGCTCTTCGGTCCGATCCTGCTGCCAGCAGCGGTTGCCGCCGGCATCGATCCCATCCAATTCGGCGTGATCATCGTCGTCAACCTGATGATCCACGGGCTGACGCCGCCGCTCGGCATGCTGATCTTCGTCGTCAGCGGCGTCACGCGCATTCCTGCCTCGGAGCTCTTTCGGGCGGTGGTTCCCTATCTGCTCGCTCTCCTGGTCTCGCTCGCAATCCTCTGCGCCTGGGCCATCATCTTCTCGTAAACAGGACAACCCCATGGACAATCTCAACCGACGCAATTTCCTGAAGACGACAGCTCTCGCCGGAACGGCGCTTGCAGCGCCCGCCTTCGTCCGCACGGCCGCTGCCCGCACGACGACGATCACGATTGCTTCGCTGCTCGGCGACGACAAGCCGGAGACGAAGATCTGGGTGAAGATTGGCGAATTGGTCGAAGCGAAGCTTCCCGGCCAGTTCAAGTTCAATATCGTCAGGAACGGTGCGCTCGGCGGCGAGAAGGAAGTGGCCGAGGGCGTGCGTCTCGGTTCCATCCAGGCCAGCCTTTCGACGGTCTCGTCGCTCTCCGGCTGGGCGCCGGAAGTGCAGATCCTCGATCTGCCTTTTCTCTTCCGCGATGCCGACCATGTTCGCAAAACCGTCGGTGGCGATGTCGGCGCCGATCTTAAGCAGAAATTGCAGGCGCAGAATTTCGTCGTCGGCGATTTCATCAATTACGGCGCCCGCCATCTCCTGACCAAGGAACCAGTGACGCGGCCGGAGCAGCTCAAGGGCAAGCGCATCCGTGTCATCCAGAGCCCGCTGCACACCAAGCTCTGGAGCGCATTCGGCACGACGCCGATCGGCATTCCGATCACCGAGACGTATAATGCGCTCGCAACCGGCGTCGCCGACGCGATGGATCTGACCAAATCGGCCTATGCCGGCTTCAAGCTCTACGAGGTCGTGCCAGACATGACGGAGACCGGCCACATCTGGGCATCAGGCGTCATCTATTATGCCTCGACCTTCTGGGCCGGCCTCAATGACGAGCAGAAGGCGGTGTTCCAGCAGGCCTCCAGCGAGGGGGCTGCCTATTTCAACCAGTTGATCGTCGATGACGAATCTAAATCCGTCGAGACGGCGCTTGCCAACGGCGGAAAGCTCTTGACGCCGGAAGCCTTCGACGAATGGCAGAAGGGCGCCCAGGGTGTGTGGGACGATTTCGCGCCGGTTGTCGGCGGCATCGACAGGATCAAATCGATCCAGGCCGCCTGAGCAAGCGGCGGACGGTTCTCCTGCAGCTTTGAACGGGGACCGATGGAAAACCATCGGTCTCTTCATCGCGTGCACTTGCCGGAAAAATAATGTCGGAGCAGGCCGGAAATCGAAAGAGCATGCCTTCGATGATCGTGGTATATAACTTACTTAAAATCCTGGAATGGGAAGTTTTTACCTTCGGCCGGTGCGATCCTCTTGACCGCAATGTCGCTACCGCTGCCGGCGGACGGATCCCATGGCATCGATTTGAGATAAACAACATTGAACATCAAGGCTTTGGAGGGCCGACCATGAGCTTACGCATCAACGATATTGCCCCCGATTTTACCGCCGACACCACCCAGGGACCGATCAGCTTCCATGAGTGGATCGGCAACGGCTGGGCCGTCCTGTTCTCGCATCCGAAGAATTTCACGCCGGTTTGCACGACCGAGCTCGGCGCCATGGCCGGCCTGGCCGGGGAATTTTCCAAGCGTGGCGCCAAGGTCATCGGCATCTCCGTCGATCCGGTGGAAAGTCATGCCAAGTGGAAGAACGACATCAAGACCGCCACCGGCTTCGACGTCGAATATCCGCTGATCGGTGACAAGGACCTCAAGGTCGCCAAGCTCTACGACATGCTGCCGGCCGGCGCCGGCGAGAGCTCGGAAGGCCGCACGCCTGCCGACAACGCCACCGTGCGTTCGGTCTTCATCATCGGTCCCGATAAGAAGATCAAGCTGATCCTGACCTATCCAATGACGACGGGCCGCAATTTCAATGAAATCCTGCGCGCCATCGATTCCATCCAGCTGACGGCCAAGCACCAGGTGGCGACACCGGCGAACTGGAACCAGGGCGAGGACGTCATCATCACCGCCGCGGTTTCCAACGAAGACGCAATCACGCGTTTCGGCTCCTTCGATACGGTTCTGCCCTATCTCAGGAAGACCAAGCAGCCGACGGCCTGACTACTGCTTTCAAGCCATTCCAAAAGCCGCCGCGAAAGCACTTCGCGGGGGCTTTTTACTGATCAGACTAAGTGATGGCTTTATGGGCTCTCACCGCATCGCCGAATGCCTGAAACAGCGCACGATTAACAGGGTTGGTTTGCGGATCATATTCGGCATGCCATTGCACACCCAGAGCAAATCCCGGCGCGTCCTTGAACCGTATCGCCTCGATCGTCCCGTCCTCGGCAATGCCTTCGGCAACGACCCTCTCACCAAGTTCGAGGATGCCCTGTCCATGCAGGGAGTTCACCCGGATCGTCTCCCGGCCGAGGATGCGTGCAAACATCCCGCCCTCTATAAGTCGAACATCGTGACGATCGCCGAAAACGATGGCGGGGTCGGGATGGATCTCGCCGGTCTCAAGGCGCGGCATCCGGTGGTTCATGCGTCCGGGCAATTCCCGGATTTCGGGATGCAGCGAGCCCCCGGCGGCGACATTCATTTCCTGAAAACCGCGGCATATGCCGAAAACAGGAACGCCTTGAGCAACACAGGCTTCGATCAATGGCAGCGCCAGCCCGTCACGATCCTCATCATAAGGCTCATGCTTGGGATCCGGCACCATGTTGAATCGGCTGGGATGGACATTGGCTCGGGCACCCGTCAGCAGAATGCCGTCGACGACAGCCAGCAGATCCGCGATATCGGCCAGTTTAGGATTGCCGGCAAACATCAGCGGCAACGCTTCGGCGACATCGGCCACGGCCCGCAAATTATTTTCTCCGACAAGCTGGGTCGAGAAGCGGCTTTCGATGATGCGGGCGTTCCCGATGATGCCGATTACAGGTCTTGCCATTGCTTGTCACACCCCAAGTCGCAACGCCTGCTACCCAAGCCGCCTGGCCCCTCGGGCAGGTGATTTGCAACGCCGCGAAACCGGAACCGGCCTCGGGCTGACTGCCGGTTCGGTTGTCACTATATGGTTATCCTTGGTCGCGATGCAGGTGCAAGAGCTTTTGCGACCGCCAAGGCAAGTCCGTTAAAAGCCTGAACAAGGCGAAGCTCGGAGAAGCGAATTTCCTTGGCCGGGCCGGTGCTCAATCCGGAACGGGAAGGGCGCGCTGGTTGTAGAGGATCTTGCGGATGCGCGCCTGTTCTTCTTCGGAGAGCTTGCTGTTGTCGGTGCCGAGATCGGCACCGACCGCAAGGCCGCGCTGGACGCCGGGCCTTGCGCCAACCTCCTCGAACCATCGCTTGAAATGCTTGAACTCGTTGATCTCCTGACCCTGTGCCTGCCAGTTGACGGTCCAGGGGTAGCTGACGATGTCGGCGATGGTGAATTCGTCACCGGCAAGATAGCGCCGGTCGCGAAGCCGCATGTTGAGAACGCCGTAAAGGCGGTTGGCTTCGTCGGTGAAGCGCCGCACCGCATAGGACTGATCGCCTTCACGATCGCCAAGGCGACGGAAATGACCGGCTTCGCCGAGCTTCGGCCCCTGGTTCGCCATCTGCCAGATCACCCATTGCGTGACCTCGTATTTGCCGCGCAGATCCTGCGGCCAGAATTTTCCGGTCTTCTCGGCGAGGTAGAAGAGGATCGCGCCGGATTCGAAGACGCTCAACGGACCGCCGCCATCGGCAGGCGCGTGATCGACGATGGCAGGCATGCGGTGATTGGGGTTGAGTCTGAGATAATCAGGCTTGAACTGGTCGCCCCGGCCGATATTGACCGGCACCAGCCGATAGGGCGTGCCCGTTTCCTCCAGGAAGATCGAAACTTTCTTGCCGTTCGGCGTCGGCCAGTAGTGGAGATCAATCATCTGCTTATCCTCGTTCGCTCGGGATTTCCTGGTAAACAGGATGACGCTACGACCATGGCAGGTCGAATATGTTTGTTCCAAAATCGATGGCGAAATTAGAAACCTGTGAGCGTTCCCGGCTCCAATTCGGGTGCAGGTATGGAAATGGGGGAGGCGTCACGCCTTCATCGATGGTATCTAGAATCCAGCGTCGCGATGGAAGTTCGAACCTGCCGAGATCCGATGATACGTCGAAAGCGTCAGTCCGACATTGCGAGGAGATCGGCGAAGGCCATGCTTTCGCTTTGTCTTCTGTTTCCTGCCGTGCACACAGTAAAGGCCCAGCCTGAGGGGAGCGCCGGGCCGCCGGCCTGCTTGTATTCGGGACCTTCGGCGGCGAGATCGGGCGAGACGCTCTGCATCCGGAAAGACAGTTTCAACTACGACCTTTGCGTCGCGATCGAGCATTTCGCCAGCGCCAATCAATTGCCAGCGGATTATTTCGCCCGTCTCATCTGGCGAGAAAGCACCTTTCGCCCCGATGCAGTCAGCTTCAAGGGAGCCCAGGGGATCGCGCAGTTCATGCCCGGAACGGCGAAACTGCGCGGTCTCGAAGACAGCTACCAGGTGTTGGAAGCGCTGCGGAAATCGGCGGAGTATCTCGACGAATTGCGCAATCGTTTCGGCAATCTCGGCCTTGCCGCCGCCGCCTATAATGCCGGTGAAAACGGCCTTGCCACTTACCTCGCGTCAGGCAGATTACCTTACGAGACGCGTGGCTACGTCATGGCGATCACCGCGCATACGGTCGAGGAATGGAAGGATAACCCACCGGAAGATGCGGCCGCCCCGCTCGACAAGGACAAGTCCTTCCTCGATGGCTGCGTGGCGCTTGCGGAGAGACGGACGTTGAAGGACACGCCCTGGCGTCAGGAGGGTGAATGGGCGGCCTGGGGCGTCCAGCTTGCGGCGAATGCGAATGTCGCGGTGGCCCGGCGCATGTTTCTCGATGCCGTGCAGGATCTGCCTGCGCCGCTGAATGCGGAGCAGCCGCTGATCCTGCGCCAGCCCGATCGCAGCTTCGGTTTTCGGCCGCGTTATGCTGTCCGCATCGGCCGGCAGACGCGCATGGAAGCCAACGACCTCTGCAACCAGATCCGCAACCACGGCGGCACCTGTCTGGTTTTCAAGAATCGATAGCGGGGCTGTCCAGCCCCTTGATCACGAAAAGTCTGCTTGCAGGATCACCTAAGCGCAGCATATTCAACACGGAAATGCCAAGGGAGGAACGATGATGCGGGTTTTGGTAATCGGAGCAACGGGCCATGTCGGAACCTATCTCGTTCCCCGTCTGGTGGAAGCCGGTCACGACGTTGTCACGATCAGCCGCGGCACGGCAAAGCCTTATACGGCAAACTATGCCTGGGCTGCCGTCGATCAGCGTCGGATGGATCGGGCAGCCATGGAGCGGACGGGTGATTTCGGCCCGGCCGTGCGTGCATTGGAAGCCGACATCGTCATCGACATGATCTGCTTCACGCTGGAAAGTGCCGAGCATCTGGTGACGGCGCTGTCGGGGCATGTCGGTCACTTCCTGCATACCGGCACGATCTGGACGCATGGCCATTCGACGGTCGTGCCCACGCTGGAGGAGACGCCGAAATTTCCCTTCGGCGACTACGGGACGCAGAAGGCGGCAATCGAAACCTATCTGCTGCAGCAGGCAAGGCTTCGCGGATTTCCGGCAACCATCATCCATCCCGGGCACATTGTCGGTCCCGGCTGGACGCCGCTCAATCCGGCCGGCAATTTCAACCTGCAGGTCTTTTCAACCCTTGCCCGCGGAGAGACCCTGGCGCTGCCCCATTTCGGCTTGGAGACCGTTCATCACGTCCATGCGGATGACGTGGCGGCGATGTTCATGGATGCGATCGCCAACTGGAGTGCGTCGACGGGCGAAAGTTTCCACGCGGTTTCGGAGCAGGCATTGACCCTTCGCGGTTATGCCGAATCCATGTCTCGCTGGTTCGGGCACGAGCCGAAGCTCAGCTTCGCCCCATTCGACGCCTGGGCCGAAAGTCAGACGGCTGAGGATGCGAAGGCGACCTGGGAACATATTGCCCGCAGCCCGAATTGTTCGATCGCAAAAGCCGGACGCCTGCTCGGTTACACTCCGAGATACACCTCCCTGCAGGCGGTGCAGGAGTCCGTGGGTTGGCTGGTCGAACAGGGGCAGATCGAGACCTGATCCGCCAGCGCCGCGCGTAGCGGTCGCCGCTTAACGGATCAGGATCGCCCTGAAATCATTGACATTGGTTCCGGTCGGGCCGGTTTCGAAGAGGTCGCTGGTCGCTGCAAAGCCCGAATAGCTGTCATTGCCGTCGAGCAGCCGGCGTGGATCGAGCCCGGCGGCGCGCAAGCGCCTCACCGTGCCGCCATCCGCAAAGGCGCCGGCATTATCCTCCGAGCCGTCGATCCCGTCGGTGTCGGCAGCGAGGACATGAATACCCTCGTGTCCGTCGATCGCAAGCGCCATGGCGAGCGCGAATTCGCCGTTGCGTCCGCCCTTGCCACCCCTGGCTCTCAGCGTCACCGTCGTCTCGCCGCCGGAAAGGATGACGACCGGCCTGGAAAACGGCCTGTTCCGGCCCAACACCTCGCGGGCGATCGCCGCATGCACCAGCGCCACGTCACGCGATTCTCCCTCGATGGCATCGGAAAGGATCGCCGGCTCGATCCCCTGCGATTTCGCCAAGGCCGCGGCGGCCTCCAGCGAAACGCTGGCGGAGGCGATGATGTGATGCGCGTGGCGCAAGAAGACCGGATCGTCCGGCCGCGGTGCATCGGCTTTCGGCGAGTTCAGATGGTCGAGTGCTGCCTGCGGCAGCTGCAATCCGTATTGCATGATGATCTCGAGCGCATCGTGCCGTGTCGAACCATCAGGCACCGTCGGCCCGGAGGCGACATGGGCCGGGTTGTCGCCGGGAATATCGGAGACGATCAGACTGACGACCCTCGCTTCGGTCGCTGCCGCAAGTCTTCCGCCCTTGATGGTGGAGAGATGCTTGCGCACGACATTCATCGCCGAAATCGGCGCGCCCGAGGCAAGCAGCATTTCGTTGAGTGCGATCTCGTTTTCAAGGGTCAGCCCGTCCGGTGGGGCGGGCAGCAGCGCCGAGCCGCCGCCGCAGATCAGCGCGATCACCAGATCGTCTTCCGTCAGCCCGTTTACCGTCTCCGTCAGCCGCTTTGCGGCGGCAAGGCCAGCCGCATCCGGCACCGGATGGGCGGCCTCGATAATCTCGATGCCGCGTGTCTCGCAGCCATAGCCGTAACGGGTGACCACGACACCTTCGAGCGGTCCGTCCCAGACGCTTTCGAGCGCCTGCGCCATCTGCGCCGCGCCCTTGCCGGCGCCGATCACCACGGTCCTTCCCTTCGGCCTTTCAGGCAGATGTGCCTTGATGCCGGTCAGCGGATCGGCGGCGCGAACCGCCGCGTCAAACAGGCCTTTCAGGAAATCGCGGGGGGCGGTTATCGTCATCGGTGGTCTCTGCTGCCTCGGTATCGATGGTGATGTGGGGCGCTTGCTGCACCATAGCCTACTGCATAATGCAGCAGTTCAAAGTGTTACAGCGTCTTTTGCGGCTCCCGAAAGGCTGCGCGGCGCGGTACACTCGCGTCAGTCGGCGAGGGCCGCCAGGATGCGGACCCAGGATCGTATGCCTTTATGAAAGCTGGAGAGATCGTATTTTTCATTCGGGCTATGGACGCGGTTGTCAAAGCGGGCGAAGCCTACCAGCAGGGCATCGCATCCGAGCCGGCGTTTGAATTCCCCGATGATGGGGATCGAGCCTCCGGTGCCGGCAAGAGCCGCTTCGCATTGCCATTCTGTCGAAAGCGCCTGAAGCGTTCTGGTGAGAAACGGACTGTCGATCGGCATGACCGTTGCCGGCGAAAGCCCGTAATCCCTGAAGCTGACCGAACAATCCTGAGGGATACGTGCGCGCACGTGCCGCTGGAAGGCATCGCGGATCGCCTGGGGATCCTGTCCTTCCACCAGGCGAAACGAAATCTTGGCGCTTGCCTTCGCCGGAATGACCGTCTTGAAGCCTTCGCCTGTATAACCGCCGCTCATGCCGTTGATCTCGCAGCTCGGCCGCGCCCAGATCTGTTCGAGGACGGAACGGCCTGCCTCGCCGGCCGGATCTCTCAGGCCGATATCGCCGAGAAAGGCCTCCTCATCGAAGGGCAGCCTTTTCCACAGCGCCTTGATGGCGTCGGGAAGCTCTTTCATGCCATCATAAAAACCCGCGACCGCGACGCCGCCATCGGCGCGCCGCAGGCTTGAAACGACGTCTGACAGCACCTGCAGCGGATTGCGTGCGGCATTGCCGAACATGCCGGAATGCAGGTCTTGATCGGCGCAGGTGACCTCGATTTCCGTACTAAAGATACCGCGCAGCATCGTCGTAACGGCAGGCGTTTCGCGGTCCCACATATCCGTGTCGCAGACGAAAACCGCATCGGCCTTCAACTCGTCTGCCGTGGCATCCAGAAAGGGCGCGAGGCTCGGGCTGCCGGCCTCTTCCTCGCCTTCGAACAGCACGCTCACCTGCACCGGCAGTTTCCCGGTGACGCTCTTCCAGGCGCGGCAGGCTTCGACGAAGGTCATCAACTGTCCCTTGTCGTCGGACGCGCCGCGCGCCACGATCGCCGTATCGCCGTTCGGCAAGGCTTCCATGCGCGGCTCGAACGGATCGCTCGTCCACAGCGCCAGCGGATCGACCGGCTGGACATCGTAATGGCCGTAAAACAGCAGATGCGGTCCGGACGCCGCCTTTTCATGGGCGACCACCATCGGATGGCCGGTCGTTTTGCGCACCGATGCTTCGAAGCCGATGGCAGCCAGATCCCGGCTCAGCCATTCGGCAGCAGCCCGGCAGTGATCGCGATAGGCCGGGTCGGTCGAGATGCTCGGAATGCGGATCAGCTCGAAAAGCCGCGCCAGGCTGCCATCGAGGCTTTGGTCCACATGGGCAAGAACGGCATCGATATCTTGGTCCATGGCACTAGTCATCGTCTCTCCTCAGCGTTTCAATCTTCCGGATCGAGAATGCAGCATTGCTCTGCTAAAGGCGTCAGCACCGCGGACGCCCCCGTTTCCAGCGGATCGGACAGCGCCCCATTGGCGGTGATCTCTCCAGCTGATGTCCTGCATTTGTACTGATAGGCCCGGCCGAGATAGGTGCGCGTGCCGAGCACGGCCGCGATGCCATCGCCGCCACGGCTGACGGCAAGACCGTCTGCGCGGCAGGCCAGGACGAAGTCGTCCTTGATAGGCCCGAATGTGTCCTGCGACAGCTGCAGCCGTGCTCCGCCCGTTGTTTCGGCGGTCACAAGCGCGCCGTTGCGCGCGGTCACCTTCATGCGGATCAGGTTCTCGAATCCGACGAAGCGGGCGACGAAGGCGTTGGCCGGCTGGCGATACAGCACCTCAGGCGCATCGAGCTGCATGATGCGCCCCGCATTCATGATCGCCACCCTGTCGGAGATCGAGAATGCCTCCTCCTGGTCGTGGGTGACGTAAAGCGAGGTCGTGCCGTTGGCGCGCTGGAGCTGCCTGATCTCGACGCGCATGTCGATCCGGAGCTTTGCATCCAGGTTGGACAGCGGCTCGTCGAACATCAGAAGCGGCGGCTCGATGACCAGGGCCCGGGCGAGAGCCACACGCTGTTTCTGGCCGCCTGACAGAGCCGACGGCAGGCGGTCGGCGAGGGCGGCAAGACCGACACGCTCCAGCATGGCCATCGTTCTTTTCGTCCGTTCCGGCAGGGAAATACGACGCTGCCTCAGGCCGAAGGCGACATTGTCCTGTACGCTCAGGTGAGGAAAAAGCGCGTAGTTCTGAAAGACCAGGCCGATGTCGCGCGCATGTGCGGGAAGGCCGGTCAGGTCCCGCTCGCCGAGCTTGATGCTGCCGCTACTCGGCTGCAGAAAACCGGCCACGAGGCGCAATGTCGTCGTCTTGCCGCAGCCGCTGGAGCCGAGCAAGGAGACCAGTTCCCCGGCCATGATTGAGATCGACAGGTGCTTGAGCACCTGCGTGCTGCCGTAATGGGCGGAGATGGAATCGATGGTGAGGGATACGGTCAAGAGCGTTCTACTTTGTCAGGAAGGTGAGGCCGAGCGTGGCCTCGATGATGGCCATGACGCCGACTGTCACGAACATCAGCAGTACCGAGACCGACGCGATTGTCGGATCGAAGAACTGTTCCATATGCGCGAGGATCTGGATCGGCAGCGTCGAGATGCCCGGCCCGGTCAGGAAGACCGAAACTGACACGTCGTTGATCGAGGTGATGAAGGCGAGGATGAAGGCGGCAATGACCCCGGCGCGGATGTTTGGCAGGACCACGGTCAGGAAGGTTCTCAGCGGCGGGCAACCGAGGCTGATCGCCGCCTCCTCGACGGAAAAATCGAAGGCCGCCAGGCTGGCGCCGACGACACGCACCGAATAGGGCAGGATCAACAGGGCGTGGCCGACCAGCAGGCTGATGAAGATCGGCAGCCCGAGGCCGATCGTCACCGATTTCATCAGCGAGAATCCGAAGACGATCTCCGGCACCAGAATCGGCAGTACGAAGATGGTGGACAGCCAGCGCGGCAATTCCACCCGATAGCGATTGATCGCATAGGCGGCCGGGACGCCGATCAGCAGGGAGAGCGCCGTGCCGAGAAAGGCGACCTGCAGGCTGGTGATCGCGGTCGTGCGGAAGGCCTCGATCTGGAAGATATTGACGAACCACCGCAATGTCAGGCCCTGCGGCGGGAAGGTCAGGTAGGTCGTGTCGCTGACGGCCGCACCGATGATGATGACCAGCGGTGCGAGCAGGAAGAAGAAAACGCAGGCCGCGAAGGCGGCGAGGATCGGGTGAACGCGCCTGTCCATCACACCGCCATCGGATTGAGCCGGCGTGCGATGCGGCTCATCATAAGGACGACGCCGAGCGTTAGCACCGCCATGATGGCGGCGATCGTCGATGCACCGACCCAATCGAAGGTCACCATGGCGCGCTGGTAGAGGAAGGTCCCCATCATCATCTGCTTTTCTCCGCCGAGCAGTTGCGGTGTCGCATAGGAGGTGAAGCTGCCGGTGAAGACCAGGACCGCGCCGACGATGAGGCCGGGTGTCGCGAGTGGCAGGATCACCTGAAAGAATGTCATCAGCGGTTTCGCGCCGAGCGAGGCGGCGGCATCGATCAGATCGCGCGGGATGCCTTCAAGGACGCCGACGAGCGTCAGGATCATCAGGGGAACGAAGAGGTAGACCATGGCAACGATCACCGAACCTTCGGTATAGAGCATCGAAAGCGGTTCACTGAGCACGCCGGTCGAGATGAGCATGGCGTTCAGAATGCCGTTCTTTCCGAGAATGATCAGCCATGCGAAGGATCTGACGACGACACCTGTCAGCAGCGGAAAGACCGCCGCGATGATCATGATGCTCTTTGCGCGACCGGGCATCTGCGCGATCACATAGGCGGTGATGAAACCGACGGTCAGCGAAATCGCGGTCGTGACTAGGGCGACCTCCAGCGTCCGATAAAGAACCGCCCGGCGAAAGCCGCTGCTGAAGAATGTCACATAGGGCGCAAATATGCCCTTCGGCTCTGCAAACGTCGCCGCGATGGTGATGGCGACGGGAACGATGAGAAGCACAACGACGGCAATCGTCGCCGGCATCGTCAATCCCCATCTGGCAAAATGCTTCATCTCAAAACTCGTGGCATGTCCTGATATCAGGAGCGCCGCATCTCGGATTCGAATCTGCGGCGCTTCCATGTCTGGCAATCAACCGGCCTCAAGTCAGGCCGATATCGCGCAACTTACTGACCGAAGACTTCGTTCCAGCGGTCGATCCAGTCGGCCTTGGCTGCGTTCATTTTGGCATAGTCGATGCGGGTGAGGCCTGCCACCATATCCGGGCCATAGGTCCAGATCTTCGCCTGGTCCGGCGTCAGGCTGACCTTTGTCGAGATCGGCGCATCGACGCCTTGTTCGGCTTCAGCCTGCTGGACGTCCTTGGACAGGATGAAGTTGATGAATTGATGGGCGAGTTCGACATTTTCCGAACCCTTCGGGATGTTCACGGTGTTCAGGGTGGCGATATCGCCGTCCTTGAGCTTGGCCCATGTCATCGTCGGAACGGCCGCCTGCATCGATGCCAGGGTAAAGTCCTGGGCCAGCGCAACGCGCACTTCGCCTGTTGATATCAGGTTCACCAGCTCCGAGCCGGTGTTGTAGTTCTTGACGACATTGGGCTTGAGTGCCTCGATTTCCGAGAAGGCCTTGTCGGTGTCTTCATAGGCATCGGCGCCACCATTCTTGCCGGCTTCCAGAACGACCAGCGGGCCGGCCGTGGTGGTGATTCCGGGCAAGGAGACGGAGCTTTTCAGATCGTCGCGCCACAGGTCGCCCCAGGCGGTGATCGGCGGGTTGACCTTGGCGGAGTCATAGACGATGCCGACGCGACCGATCGTGTAGGCGGGGCCGTATTTGCCCTGAGGCGCCTTGCCCAACTCGTAGATATCCGCGAGGTTGGGGATCTTCGACGCATCGATCTCCTGGAACAATCCCTGTTCGATGCCGAGCTGCGAGAAGCTGTCGGTGAGATAGATGACGTCGACGCCCTTGCCATCGCGCAATTTCAGCTTGTTGAGCCGGTCGGCATTGTTGCCGGTCTCGAACACGATCTCGCAGCCGCAGATCTTCTTGAAGGGCGTGATGATGTTCGCATTCATCTTCTCGCCGTTATAGCCCCACCAGGAGATAGTCAGCGTCTTCGATTGCGCATGTGCCGCTGCGGTGCTGCCGACGGCGGCAAGCAGCGCGAGAGACAGGATTCGGGCAAAACGTCTGGCCTTCATGAGCAATGTCCTTCTGTGAAAAACGGCGTTGGCAATCGGGATGATACCCCCAGGATTTGAGGGATACTATTTTTTGATCGATCGGGTCGCAAGCTCAATAATTGAGCAAATACGCCCTTGTGCGAGGAATTTTCCAAGACCGGAGCATCGCTTTACACATCGGCCTGTGGTCTTTACGGTCCGGCGGTTCCAGCTTCTCACGGGCATTTCATTCATGGCCACTTCGTGCACTGCCCTTCCCGACGATCTGCTGATCAACGCGTCCGACGAGGTGCTGACGCGCCAGGATCTCGTGCTGACGGCGCTCGGACGCCGGCCCGCCGACAGGCTGTTGCGGGTCGGCAGGTTGCTCGATGTCCATTCGAGGACATGGCTCGACGATCAGGAGATCGTCATCAAGGGCCGCCGCGTCGCCTATGTCGGCCCCGCCGGCAGTTACGCAGGCGAGGTGAACGAGCGGTTCTCCGAGCCGGATCTTGCGGCCGTGCCGGGGTTCGGCGAGGCACACAAACATATCGAAAGCTCCCATCTGACGCCTGAATGGGAGGCGGCTTTGGTGATGCCGCATGGCGTGACCTGGACATGCGAGGCGAGCCACGAATTTTCCAACGTCAACGGCGCCCGCAATCTGGAATTCTGGCTGGAAGCGCGCCGGCGCGGATCGCCGATGAAAATCTTTCCCCTGCCTGGCTCAGCCGTCCCGCCGACCGCTTACGAGTGGGGTGGCGGCTGGTTCGGCTACGACGAGCAGAAGGCCTTCCTTTCCGAAAGCCTGATGGTCGCCGGGCTCGACGAGGTCATGGACTGGCCGTCCATATCCGATCCCGGCAATCCTTCCTACGATCGGCTGTGGGGCATGATCGGCGCGACCTTCGAGCAGCGCGGCGTGGTCGAAGGCCACGGTGCCGGACTGCGCGACATGGCCTCGATCAATGCCTTTGCCGCAGCAGGTCTCGCCTCCGATCACGAAGGCTGGTTTCTCGATGAGATCTGGCAGAAGCTTCTCCACGGTCTTTTCATCGAGCTCAGGCCGCATTCCCTGCCGGAGGTCATCCGCGGGCTGATCGACAAGGGGCTGACGGACTGGTCGCAGATCGCCCTGGTGACCGACGACCGCAGCGCCTCGGACACGCTGAAAATCGGTGCGACCGACCACAATGTCCGCCTCGCCATCGAAAACGGCCTTGCGCCGGAGATCGCCATCCAGTGCGTCACCCTCAATCCGGCGCGCCATATGCGGCTGACACCCTGGGTCGGGTCGATTGCGCCAGGCCGTTTCGCCGATTTCGTTCTTTTGGACGATGTCGCCAGCCTGTCGATCGCAAAGGTGTGGGCGGATGGGCGCCCGGTATCCGAGGGGTCGACATTCATCGGCGCGCGTCCTGAAATCGATTGGCCGCAATGGGCGACGCGCACCGTGAAAATCGACAGGACGGTGACATCAGCGGATTTCCGCATTGAGGCGCCGCCGAACCGGACGACGGTCAATGCTGCACTTTTGCGGCCGTTTCACTGGCACGACGATTTCATCACCATGGAATTGCCGGTGGAAGAGGGTGCCGTGCAGCGGGATCCCGCGCGTAATGTCACCAAATTCGCCATTGTCGACCGGTTTTCCGGGGAGGCGAAGGTCTCCAGGATGTTCTGGCTGGGCACCGGACCGCGCACGCCGGAGACGGCACTCGCCTCCACGCTGGGGCACGACAAGCACAATATCTGGACGGTCGGCTCATCCGACGAGGCGATGGCGATATCAGTCAATGCCCTGAACGAGCAGCAGGGCGGCTGGGTGCTGGTATCCGGCGGCAAGATTCTCGCCCGCGTCCGCTACGAGGTCGGCGGCCTGATGACGGCGCGTTCGGCCGAAGTTCTCGATGCGGAGATGCAGGCTCTTTATGCCGCCGGCGCCGGGATCGACTGGATGTACGAGCCGACCTTTTCACCCCGCTGGTGGCCGGGCTTTCCCGAACGCCTGTCGTTTGCGACGCTGACCTGCTCGCCCTGGCGCTGGGTCCTGGTCGCGCCGTCGGCGCTGGCGCCGGAGGGGTTCGTGAACGTACTCACCGGCAAAACCCATCCGATTGTCTGGTGACATTGCGGCCCGCTAAATTTCCACCTGATTGATCTTCTTACTGCAGCAAATAGAAAGCATTAACCATAGTCCCGTAGACAACGAACAGGATCAAAGGAACCTGTGTTCGATGGCTACTGAAATGACCCGCCGGCCTGCCGGCGACAATGAAGGCAGGATTATTGCCTTTCCCGCTGGAACCGGAACTGCCAATGTCGAGCGTTGCGCTCGCGAACTCGGCCGGCGGCATGGCGCAGATGCGATAGAATTCTGGAAGGCCGAATGCCGCAGGCTTGCCGATCAGCTTCTGGCGGCCGGGATGCCGGAGAGTGATGTCGGTCAGCGGGTGCTGCAGTTTCAGCAAGATGTCCAGAGCGAACTCGTCTTCCGCCATCAAAACGGACCACTGCCCAAGTCTCAAAACCGATAGCGCCGATCTCGCGGGTTCTGACGGCCGTCGTATGCCTTGCGACTATCGCAGCAGTCTGGCGGACCGAAGGGCGTCTTCAATGATTTTCTGAATGCTGCCACGGTCGCTGTCCGCGCCGAATGGATCTGCAGCGCTTTCCGGTTGAGCAGCAGAGGCTTTCGCGTTGCGCCGTTTTTCAAACGAGGGGACCAGACCCCAGGACCTGGCAATTTCGACGGTCGAGGAAATTCCGACGTCAAGCATGAAGGGGCCGCTTGCCCCGTAGCCGGTGCCGACATCGAGAGGTGTGCCATGACCCATCCCGGCAATCGTATAGAGCTCGATCACGTCGACACCGTGAGCATCGGTCCAGACCTTTCGCTGGTGTCTTCCGATATCTTCGACGCGGCCCGGCGATGCGTCGACATCGTGTATATTTTTCCATTGCTCCACGATCGCATTCGCATTGGATGGCACGACGGTTCCGTCTGCGGTTCCCTGCCAGAGTGACAATGTCGGCCACGGGCCTTTATGCCCTGAAGCGTTTCTCAACCGCAGTTCCAGCTCTTTGCCGGTCGGGCCGCCGTGGCCGCGCATCCGGTCGAACGCCTCGGGAATGGTTGCAGCACTGGCATATGGCAGGCCTGCAATAATCGCGCCGCCGGCAAAAACCTCGGGATAAGTGGCGAGCATGGCGGCGGCCATCGCACCGCCGGCCGAAAGCCCGGTCACGAACAGGCGCCTGCTGTCGATACCGTGTTCGGCAACGACCTTTGCGATCATCTGACGAATGGAAAGGACCTCGCCGTGATCCCGGCGGATGTCCTCCGGGTTAAACCAATTGAAGCAGAGGTTTGGATTATTTGCCCTTCGCTGCTCGGGAAACAGCAGCGCGAAGCCGTAGTCCTCGGCCAGTCGCGACCACCCGGAGCCAATATCATAGCCGGCGGCACTCTGGGTGCAGCCGTGTAGGACAACGACCAGGGCCATGTTTTTCCCGCGCTTTGACGGCAGATAGGTATAGCCTGCCAAAGCGCCCGGGTTCGAGCCAAACCTTTCCAATGCGACGAGGTCGGGGTTGTCCTGCGCGGGTTGGGCGCGAAGGGTTCCTCGCAGCGCAGCAAGGCGTGCGAGGGTATCTGACATGGATCTCATGAAAGTCTCCGCCAATCAGCAGCCGGGATGGCGGTGATGCTTACCTAAACGCGTCAGCCAGCGAAAGGTTGCTGCAGTGCACAATATTTTTGGAGTAACCGCGTTTCCGCGGGTTTTATGGTTACGACAGGCCGTTCCCGTGCCCGGATGGCGGCGATAAGACGGTCAATGCAATTTGACCGACGGCTCCCGACCCCAGACACGCAGTTTGCCAAGCGCCTTGATAAAAGCCGGAACATCCTTCGCCGCTGCGAGCGCAATCACGCCCTCATCCGGTGAAGCGGCGATTCCGGCCTTCTGCATCAGCGGCTGTGCTGCTTCCACATAGCCGATGAACTTGCAGTGTACGAAGGCGTCCGCCACGAAATCGCGGGCCGTTGCCTCCTTCAAGAGATCGCCGGTCCCCTCGGCCGAGGGGAGGAGGGCGACAGCGTCGTAAAGCACCGAAGGTCCGCCGTCGATCATCTGATGTGCTTCGATCCAATTGCCGTCAGAGAGTGTCACGCCGCCGATCTTCGGCGCGATCACTTCGAAAGTTGCCTTCTGTTCGGTGATCTCGGCAAGCAGCGCCTTGAAGATCGCGGCATCGGTGCCATCGCTGACAAGAATGCCGAGCTTGCGTCCTTCGAACCGCTTCGGACCGCGCTCGATGATGCTGAGCGCCGGCGACGGCTCGAGATCCTGCCGCGTCGGCATGGCAGCATCGGCAGGCTTCGGCATCGATTTGAAGCCGAGTGCGTGGCCGACCTTGCTGGCCAGCGTCTCATCAATGTTCATCAGATGCGAGACCATACGCTCACGAATGACCGGCGTTTCGACCTTGCTCAGTTCGAAATTCAGCGCCGCGGCGATATGGCGTTGCTCTGGCGGAGTCTGGCTAATGTAGAACTGCCGGGCCTGGCTGTAATGATCCGCAAAGCTTTCCGGCCGCAGCCGAACCTTGGGACCCTGTTCTTCGGCCGGAAAGTGGCGATAGCCCTGAACCGGCGATTCCCGCGGCCCCTGATTCCAGGAATTCGGTTGGTAATTGACGCGTCCAACAGGATTGCGCATCGCCATATGGCCATCCTGCTGAAAATTGTGGAAGGGACATTTCGGCGCGTTGATCGGCAGATGGGTAAAATTCGGCCCGCCCAGACGTTTCAGCTGCGTATCGAGATAGGAGAAGTTTCGTCCCTGCAGAAGGGGATCGTTGCTGAAGTCGATGCCAGGGGGCACGTTCTGCGTCATGAAGGCGACCTGCTCGGTCTCCGCAAAAAAGTTCTCGGGCATTCGGTCGAGCACGAGACGGCCGATCGGTTTGACCGGAAGGACCTCCTCCGGAATGATCTTCGTCGGATCGAGGATATCGAAGTCGAACGTGTCGGCGAAGTCCTGATCGAAAAGCTGCACACAGAGCTCCCATTCCGGGAAGGCTCCCGACTGGATCGACTGCCAGAGGTCGCGTCGATGGAAATCCGGATCCGCACCATTGATCTTGACTGCCTCGTTCCAGGCGACGGACTGCAGACCGAGCTTCGGTTTCCAGTGAAATTTGACGAAGGTTGATTCATCCGCCGCATTGACGAAGCGGAAGGTGTGAACGCCGAAACCCTCCATGAAGCGGAACGATCGCGGAATGGCGCGGTCCGACATCACCCACATGATCATGTGCATGCTTTCGGGCGTGAGGCTGATGAAATCCCAGAAATTGTCATGCGCCGACTGCGCCTGCGGAAATTCCTTGTCGGGTTCCGGTTTTACGGAATGGATGACGTCGGGAAACTTGATCGCATCCTGAATGAAGAAGACCGGGATGTTGTTGCCGACGAGATCCCAATTCCCCTGCTGGGTGTAGATCTTCACTGCGAAGCCACGCACGTCGCGCGCCAGATCGAAGGAACCCTTGCTGCCGGCAACGGTCGAAAACCGGACGAAGGCCGGCGTCTTTTCGCCGGGCCGCTGGAAAAGATCGGCCCGGGTATAGGCGGCCAGGGATTCGTATGTTTCGAAGTAGCCATGGGCGCCATAGCCACGCGCATGCACGACCCGCTCGGGAATGCGCTCGTGGTCGAAATGAAAGATTTTCTCACGGAAGTGGAAGTCGTCGATGAGGGCAGGGCCACGGGCGCCAACGCGAAGCGTATTCTGATCGTCGGAAACAGGCCCACCTTGCGCCGTGGTCAGCACCGGCATGCCGTCTTCGGCAAACTGATGAAGCTCGCCGCCTGCACCCCGGTACAGTTTCTGATCATGGATCGTTGCTTTGTCCGAGGGCGAGGTTTGGGAGGTCTTCTTGGCCATCTATATTCTCCGGAAAGGGTTTACCTAACCGAAGCTCCACGACGGCCACATGTTCCGCTTGATGCGAAATAAACCGCCACTGAGAAAAAGGCCTGGGGCGGACGATGATCCAACCACAGCAGAGCCGGGATGGCCCGACATAAATGGGGCGCGTGGCCTTTCGACCCTGCGCCCCGATTCCGTCGATCTTAGATCCGGGAGGTAACGATGAGATCTTCCTCTTCGTCGCGTTGCGACCCACCAAACGCTGCAGCGGCAGCAGCGATGAAAGCCCCGATCAAAAGTGACAACGCGCCGAGCAATGCTGTGGTGGAGGCAGCCTTGCGTGCTTCATCGGCGGCTTTCTGCGCGGCGACCTTGGCGTCGTCGATGCGCTTCAGCACAGTGTCGACGCGGGTGCGCGCATCGGCTTCGGAAAGACCGGTGCGAGCAGAGACGATGGTGGCAAGATAGGCCTTGTCGTCATCCGGGATCTGGCCGGCGGCAGCACCATTGAGGAGGATGCGGGAGACCTCGGCCGTTGCAGCAGTATCATCGGATGTTGCTCCTGCACGGGCCTGTTCAGGACGCAGCAAAGCGTCGGTAAAATAGGCGGTGGGCAGATCCGCGGCCGATGCCGTCGATGACGCCGCCGTACCTGCGGCGGTGGCTGCCGAGCCGACGGCTTATGCGCCCGCACCGGCAAGAGAGGTCAGCGACGAGGCTAGAAATCCGGCGACAAAGATCGTCGCCAGCGCCCAGCTGATGAAGCCATGCGCGGTGTCGCGGAAGAATACCTCGTCGGTGTGGACAGCCGCCCACTTCGTGCGCAGCCGGCCGGTGATATAGCCTCCGAGCCCGGAGGAGAGCCATTGGACGACAACGAGCCAGATCGCTGCCGTCACCCCGACCGTGCCGAGCGAGCTGCTTTGCCCCGACCAGGGCGACACCATCGTCAACCCAACCCCGGATCCAAGCAGCAAAAGAATGAGGGTCACGCCGATGGCAGCAGCGGCGCCTCCGAAGATGGGCCCCCATGTCATAGCGGATTTGGAGGATTCGACCGGAGTGGCAATCTCTCCGGAACCTGTCATTGAAACCGACATGATCCGTCCCTATCGCATAAACAGAGCAAGAAGGATGATGATCGGCAGTGGAACACCAAGCAGCCAAAGCAGAATTCCGCGACCCATGAAAGACCTCCTGTCAGAAACTGACGTTACGTGGTTGATGCCACTCAACTTTGAACCGCGGTCTTTGTTCCCGGCCGGCTTGGTCATCGACGATCTTCATGCGGAGCTGATCGGATCGACGAGAATTCTTGCGCGCTCGGAGCTAACGCCAGCCGAAGAGCGCGCCTATATCTTGAAGCGAATGTGATCTGCGAGGAGAGAGGAGAGGCTCTCATCACTCGGTCGCAGCGTAAACGGGAGAAGCATCGATGAACAGATTTCGGGCATTTGTAGCAGCCGGAGCAATCAGTCTTGCCGCCATAACCTCGGCATGCTCGACGCCGCCGAATTCATATGGCTCGGCATCGGGATATCAGCCGGGAGATTCGATGAACCCGGCCTGTGCCGATGGCTTCCGCCCCCGCGAGGGCCGTTCGTGCAGCTATTAGAGGGGGGCTTGTCCCCGTTGCGTTCCAAATTGCGCGGCGTCTTGGAACCTTGCATAGCATCAAATACACACTCGAAGGTCAGGTTTTGCTCGCCATGACCCCGTCGGTAAGCTCATGATAGTATCATGAGCGAACCAATATTTCATGGCGACCGTCCGATCCAATCTGAAAACGAAGATCGCTTCGGATTTGCGGCCCTGGCCCACCGCGTTGCCGAATCGCTGACGACGCAAGCGGCCAACAAGGGCTTTGTCTTCGGTCTTGAGCGGAAATGGGGCTCAGGCAAGTCCAGCCTGCTTGCCCTGACTCTACTGCGACTTCGCGGCATGAATTCAGCAAAGGTGGCAGCGGTGGAGTTCCGGCCGTGGCTGATCGGCGACCGCGATCAATTGCTATCAGCGTTGTTCGAGGATCTGGCCAAAGCGATCGCTGAGCTGCAGCATGCCGCTGGGGACGCCACCGGCGCAACGAAGCTGGCAGCAAACGATGTAGCTGAGCAGGTAAAAAGCTTCGCCCGTCATCTCGGGCCTGTCGGCAAGCTCGCCGGCGCGCTGGGTATGTTCGTTCCAGGAGCATCGATTGCCGGCGAACTACTTGAAAAAATTGCCGCGGCAGCAGCGGAGCAAGCGGATGGCCCAACCTTGGTCGCCCAGAAGGAAAAGCTGGCGGAGGCCTTGCTCGACCTCAATTGTCGCATTGTCGTCGCTATCGATGACGTCGATCGGCTAGAACCGAAGGAAGTTGCGGAGCTTCTGCGGCTTGTTCGATCCGTCGCCGACTTCCCGAACGTCTCCTATCTCCTCTGCTACGATGCGACAGCGCTGTCGCGCGCCATCGAGACCGGAACCGGTGTTGCGAGCGGAACGGCGTATCTGGAGAAGATTGTCCAGACCGAGGTCGCTGTGCCGAGGCCGGAATCCTTCGCCCTGCGGCGCTGGTTCTCCAGCGAGCTGCAGTTGTTCGCAGAATGTAGCGAGGAGCGGATTCCATATCTTCAGCAGGTCATCGACGAGACGGGCGGGCGGGTTTTGGAGAATCCGCGTGCGGTGGTCCGCATTCTCGACAGCTTGCGTGTTTATTGGCCGAGCCTCATGGGGCGTGTCGATCTGGCCGACCTTGTCTGGCTTCGCATGATCGCTGTCGGCTCGCCGAACTTCTATCGCTGGGTTGAGGAGTATCTCGTGACTTTCGTTGCGCTGGCGGGAGGGCGTGTGCATGTCTCTAGCGAAGAGCGAGAGGCCATGGCGAAGCAAATGGACGAGGCCATGAAGCTCGACTGCCTCGACTGGGAGAAGCACCAGTTCGAACTCGAGCGGCATCTGCCCGGCATTCAATTTCAGAGCTTCGACAAAAATAAGGATGAACGGCTGTTCTCTCGTGCAAAGCGAGCCTCGCCTTCCCAGGATGCCAAAGACAAACTATTAGCGAGCCCGAGCCACGCCCGCCTGTACTTCACGCTGATCGACCCGCCGGACGGAGTGACGGATCTCGACATCACCGACCTACTAGCGGCGGCGCGCGATGGCGTGAATGCAGTCGCGCTTCTCCTCATTAACATGGGTGAGCAGAAAGGTGATACCGGGGCAACGAAAGTCGAACGCCTGCTCGACCAGCTACGCTACATGGAGCAAGATGTTCTCCTTGGCTGGCCTGTTGAGATACTGATTATGGGGCTCTCGAACGCGGCAGATGAGCTGGCGAAGGATGCCAGTGGCGATGACTGGGGGTATCCGCGGATATGGTATCTAGCGAAGGATTTGCTGCGACGGTTGAAGGTGGCGCTTCCAGAAGAGAGGTTCGACGCAGCGCTACAGGCACTCTTCCAAGCCAGCACGTCACTTGGCTTCCTAACCTACCTTCTGCGTGACGAAACGTTCGGGCATGGGTTCTTTGGCAACCGACCCGATCCGAATGAGCGGCTGACCTCGCGGGATGGGTTCGACGCGGTTCGTGCCACCATGCTAAAACGCTATAGCGCTGTTGGCCTCGATCAAGTGATGGAAGAGCAACGTGCTACCAGCATGCTTTACGCTTGGTCCCAGGCGGGGGGACGCGATGACTTGATCGAACTGGTCGTCGCACGTGCGTCGGATGAAGCGTGGCTTCTGACATTCATTCAGAAGCTATATGGCCCCCGCTCCACACTCTCGCTAGATGGGTTAGCGAGCTTTTTCAAATCTCCTGTGTCGATTATCCGTCGAGTTTATGCCCTTCTCGAAACCGATCCGGAAAAACAAGCGGCCAGGAACATCATCCACTCGATCAAATCGAACATTCACCTTAATAACGGGGACTTCGAAGCGGTTCTTGTGGAATGGGAAGCACGAGAAAGCGGTGGTGAAGGTGGAGACGCCGCCGCAGGTCCGCCCGAGGCCCCATAGCTGCCAGTCGATTATCGGTCAAACGCGGCCATAGGGTAATGCCCTGTCAGACGTCCGCCGCTGTGTTGATAGTGATCGTTCGATGATTCCAACTAGATGAGATTGCACCGGCCGATTCTGGTGAATGGATGGCTTCACATATCGGCGGGCAGGCAGTAAGCGACCGGTTCCCGATGTCATTTCCGTTTGATGACAGCCCCGACGGCAGCGCCGATCGCGACACCGAACGTGATGCCGATCGCGGTGTCATCAAACAGCATCGGGCCGACTGCGGCGCCTATTCCGATTCCTATCGCCATACCGAGAGCCATGGCCGTGACCCTATCCAGGTGCTGTGGCGATAGTATGTGACGTCGCAATCGACGGTAGCTCTGGCCTCACCTTGCCCATATCTCCAACCGACCGCGCCGGGAAGAGCATCGTTCCTAGGCGCGCCGGCTGGTTCTATTGACTGCCAATCCACCTCATTATCGTTTTTTCCGGAGGTCACCGGGCAAAGCGTCAATAAGTTGATGCACTTTTCCGGTAGCGAAGGCGATGTCCTCGCGCGGCAGATGGACTGTTATCTCGATCTCTTGCCACCTGCCGCCATGGTCTTTTGCGAACCTGACGGCGGCTTCCAAAGAGGTGAATTGCACCGCCGGTGCATTGGCGGTCCAGAACTGCACGCTGCAGTCCGCCGTACTGTAATCTAAGAATGCTTTTTCGGGATCTAGCGCCATGACATTTGCTGTACACCGCCGGCAGTTTTTTGGCCAGCGGTTGCCTACCCATCGTAAAAGCGCGTTGTCCGCCGTGACCACCGAAGCCATCATCAGCGCGCCGTTGGTCTCACCAACCGGCGGGTTTTCATCGTGCCACAAAGCGGGAAGGGAATGGGAAAGAAAGCGCCTGCTTTCGGATTTATCAACGACAACAGGCGCTTACTTGAAAATGGCTCCCCGGGCCGGATTCGAACCGGCGACCTGTCGATTAACAGTCGAATGCTCTACCGCTGAGCTACCAGGGATCACTGCTTGGCGCGGTGTGAGTGGGCTAATACAAACGCTTTCCCGATTTGCCAAGCGGTTTTTTCAAAAAAATGAAATGAACTTGTATTTGGGGTGCCTGCGCCCATCTCTGGGCAATGACAAACGTGAATGATCGCAGTGAGACAAGTAGCGGCGAAAAGCGCAAGGCACGGGCAGGGCGCTTCGGCATCGATCATGCAAGCGGCAGGCTTGTGCTCGGCTCCTTCAGTATCGGCATGCCGCGCTCGCGCATCGCGCGGATGGCACTCGGTGTGGGACTTATTTTCTGCGGCGTATTAGGTTTCCTGCCCATCCTCGGCTTCTGGATGCTGCCGCTCGGTTTCCTCGTGCTCTCGCACGATCTGCCGTTCGCGCGCCGGCTGCGGCGGCGACTGGCGGTCTGGTGGCACAGGCGGCGGAAACCGGCTGACTGACGGCCACCTCGGGAGAAGTTTTGTGGAACAGGGGATCGCCTTTCGCATTCGTGGTTTATGGAATGTAAAATGCAAAATTGCGTCACAATGATCCAGGTGAGGAAATGAAGGCATTTTTTGTTGTCGCCCTGTCAGTAGCGGCTGTTCTCTCAGGCATTTCCGCCGAGGCCCAAGCCATCGACAGCCGCGGATTTGACGCTCGTGGCATCTGTCGCCGTCCCGAAGGCTGCGTGGTCGACCACGGTCAAGGCGGCGGCTACAACGGACCTCGCAATTATCGCAATTTTAACGGCCGGAACGAGCGTGATGGCAGTAACGACCGCGAGCGGAACGATCGCCGCTACCGTTCTCAGAACAGAAGTGACAATTTCGACGCGGGAATCAATCGCCTTGCCGCAAGCCCTGTGATTGAGCTGGGCGTGCAGCCTATGCACATCTAGTTCGATCTGAGTTCGCTTTCCTCGAAAGTCCCGCCATGGTCCGGATCGAGACCTGTCGCCATCAACAAGCTGCAGGCGGCAAGGAGGAGGACGAGCTTGACTGCATAGGACGCCAGGGAGACCGGTTGTCGACGGCCCGGTGATACGCGACACGGCGCTATATAATATTTGTAGTAGAAGTGCGGATCATCGGTTTCCAGCAGGTTCTGGTAGACGTGCAACGGAATATCCGCATGCTTCACAGGCGGAGAACCGGGGAACTTTACATAGAGATCCCGGGTTTCGGCGTCGTATGCCGCATGTACGTGCTTCGATTTGAGGGCAGCCCAATCCATCGCAAGCTCCTATACCCCCCGAGAGTAATTGAGTCCCGGAGGAGGATCGAAGTCAAGTCAAGAATTTGTTTCAAATGCCATCATTGGCAGGAAATGGGGCATCGTCATGGCCATGGAAATTCTGGCCCCGCGCGCGTGCCGTTTCGGGATGACAAAATGGCCGTTTCGGCAGCCGCGGAATGGCGTTTTTCCGAAATGCCCCCTTGCGATTTCCTTACGATCATTCTAAACGCTCGCCACGGCTCAGATAACGAGCGCGTGAGGCCTCGTGGCGGAGCGGTGACGCAGAGGACTGCAAATCCCCGCAAGATGAGCAAAATCAATGGGCGTTCTGAATAAGAACGCGAATTCAGGCCTTTTTTACTATTTTTCTGCCCTTGATTTCATTCATATTTTTCTGCTGTTCAGAACGGCCGAAGCGCTTCTTCGTGGCCTCCAAGACGCGCTTTTCCGTCTCCTTCGCGTAGCCCCGATAGGCCGAAGCCGTCTTGTGCTTCGACAGCGATCGACCCTGTCCTTCGGTGAGCCCGCTTTCCTCCAATTCCGTCATGCCGCCATGCCTGCACTTGTCCAGACTGAAGCCCTCGGGAACCCTCTTATCGGTTTTTCTGATCTTGTCCGCCATCTCGCGGACCTCGTGGGCCAGGAATGTCCCATCCCCAAAGAGCACCCCGCTCTTTTTGCAGACTATCGATGTTCCGTACCGAGGTGTTTGGGCAAGGATCTTCTCGGCATCCTCGTATAGCTTGACCAGCACTTCCTCGCCGGTCTCCTCGTCGACCTCGGTATATTCAAGCGGATGCAAGGCGAGCTCGTCGTTTTTGCGGTGCTTCAGGCGAATCTTATCGGGGTGGTCGGAGGCACGGTACCCGGTCCAAGGCGCGTAGCCGGCGCCGATCGATGATGGGCGCATGAGCCATTCGAACGCGAGCACTGCCGCCGCGGCCAACTCTCCCCGGCCATGCTCGATCGCGCCGTTGGCAAAGGCGTAGACCATCTCTCGGTCCACATGGCCTTTTTTCTTCTTCACCCGCCGCTTGAGCGTGACGCCTTCCCAAGGATTCGGCGTGTCCGGCCGGAAGAGCTCGGGATGGTGCGGCTGCATGCGCTTCCACATGGCCTTGCAGTAGGTGAGAACCTTTTCGCCAGTGCGGGTGGCGCCGATCTCGGCATAGATCTTTTCAGCCGTGCTGACGCCGATCTGCCCAACCTTCGCATCACCGACGCGCACGCTGTTTCCAGTCTTGTCGGCCTTCAGAACACATCGCAGACGCGATCAAGCACGCGCTTGTAATCTGGCCTACTGAACTCGGCGACGCGTTCGAGGAATGACGAATGTTTCAGGTAGGCGTTCATCAGCCATTCGACAGTGCCGTAGCGGCTCACATCTGGCTCCACGCGCGCGGAAGACCGTTCCCGACGCCCCATTCCTCCAGCCGAGCGTTCCACACGCCTGCTGCCTCGTATAGCTCTTTCTGGGATAGGTTGACGCCAAGCGCGGCGCTCCGATATGGGCAGCCGGCTTTCCGGTAGAGCGTGGGGCACGTCCAGTAATAGCCCGTCGAGCCATTAGCGAGCGTCTTGAACGAGGTGTATTGCGGCATAGCGATGGGCACCATTACAGTACCTCCCACTGCTCGCTTTCGACGTTTCCGCCAGTAGCCTTGTCCAGGTCGATCTTCCGCCACGCTCTGAATCTGCCCTTGCCGGTCCCGGTTTCGATGAACGGCTTGGGCCAGATCGTGCCGACACGGCTGAGAAACGCCTCAACCGTCTTCTCGTCGACATAGGCGGCCGCATGCTCGTCCCGAAGCACAGCAGGCCAGCATCCGACAGGGATTTCAGCGTGGCGAGCCATGTTATCCCCGATTCCCCCGCTGTTCATCCGCAGGCGCGCTATCTGCGGCCTTCATCTTCTCAAGCTGGGCAGACGGCGCGAAGAGCGCTCGGTATCCCGGCATGATCTTGGTTGCGGTCTTCTCGGAGCGATCTGCCTTGGGGAACCCGGCAGATTTAATCTTCTGCTTCGGCGCGCGCATGCGGAAATATGATTCCTCCACACGCTTTGCCTTGGCTATGACGCCCTGGTCGATGACCGTCTTTGGTTTGTGGCAGCACTCGACGCCAAGGAGCTTTCCGTCGTCAGCCGTCAGCTTGCGGGACTTGTCGACCTGCAGGGCGTCGGGGATGGTGTGGCATCCTCCCTCCGCAACCAGTTCCCAGAGGGGCCAAGGGCAAGCCGGCTGATGGCCGGTCGCTTCCGTCGCAAAGGTGGCACAAAGTGCCTGGCCCCGTTTCCAAGAGCCGATCGCCGGTGCGCCATGAAGCCGGAAGGAAGTGCAGCGGAAAGCCAACTGCAAGCGCCAGGCACCAGAGCAACCAAGCCCGCTGTAAGCTCTCGGGGCGCGAACGAGAGGCAGAGGTCTGCAAGCCTCCACAACCTTCACAACAAGGAGAAGTCTTCAGAAACATGTATTCCTGCCTCTACTCTTTCCAAAAGGCGAGTACAGGTTCATGATGTCCTTGGCTGTCCCTAGACCTTTTTGCGCGTCGCTTTGATAACATTGCCTATTGGGGACAGAGATGCTTACGCCGCTTAGCTGTTTCAGCAGGTCCGACCATGGAACAAACACCGATTTACTTGGAGTCGGAAGGTTTCGCCGGTCAGGCTCTTTCCGGTCTCAATTTGGAGAAGTCCCATGATCCGCGCACAAGACAATCGCACCTATCGCTTTCCTCTTGCTCGCCGCTATCATTTCGTCATGTAGCACCGGAGGGCCGGGGGCGCGCTCGATGAACGAGCCTTTGAACCTCGGCTGCACGGACGGCTTCCAGGCCAAGGGCGACGGCTCATGCAGCTATTAGGACCGAGGTAGATGCAATACCGCCCGCGGTCGCCAGCGCAACCACCTTGTGAGAGCGCCCCAAGGCGAACTTTCGATGACCGTGATTAACCCGGACGCCATCGAGCAGTTCGAGATCGGCGGCGTCTACCGACTGACCTTCGACAAGGCGGAGTGATCCGGCACATCCGATAAGGTGAGCCGGGGCGCGAGGTGGATGCATAGGTTCCACAGAAAATTGAATTTAATCAAAGCGGAAATCAAAAGATGCGTGGTGGACCGGCTATTCAGCAGCGGCCGATGCCGCCCGAAGACATGATCGATGACACCAGCATCCGGTTCGAGCCGGCGCCTGATCTTCTCGAATGGGCGCGGTCATCCTTCATCGATGAGGCGGCTGACCTCGTAAACGAGGATCACGCTCATCTCCGCTTCGCATCGATCGGCGTCCTCTGGACAAACGTCCCCAATGGCAGGGCAGGCCGCCGGATCATCGGTCAATGCCGGATCGCATCGATCCCTGTCTCGCTCTCCTCAAGCCGAAGCCGCCCAAAGGGTCGCAGTGGGCCTTCGAGGTGAAGTGGGACGGCTATCGCCTGGCCGTCCACATCGAGCCATCCGGCGTGAGGATATTGACCCGCGGCGGCCACGACTGGACGGATCGTTTCCCCGCGATCGCCGCCGAAGCAAGGCGCCTTCCTGTCGCCACAGCCATTCTGGACGGCGAGGCAGTCGTGTTCGACGAGCCCGCCGGCGGCGAAGAAGCCATCCGGCTATCCGAGGAGATCGAGGCTGATGGTGACGTGCTGTTGTGTATCGCCTGCGAGCATGGGCTCGAAGGGATCATCGCGAAAGACCGGAATAGCACCTATCGCAGCGGTCGCGGCGGCGAATGGCTGAAGATCAAGTGCATCCAGAGCGACGGCTTCGCGATTGTCGGCTATGAGAAGTCAACGGCATCGTTCGGAGGCATCGGTCGCCTTCTGCTCGCCGCGCGCAAGGGAGATGAACTCGTCTATGTTGGGGGAGTGGGGACCGGGTTTAACGAACGATCCGCCGCTGATCTGCGGGAGCAGATGGACAAGCTGATCATCGCCAAGCCCGCCATCGACACAGGAAGGAAGCGAAATGCCGTCTTCGTCCGCCCGGAGCTTGTTGCTGAGATCGAATATCGAGCCTGGACGCATGACGGGAAGCTCCGGCACGCGTCTTATAAGGGGCTGCGGGAGGAGCAGGATACCGCGGCCGTTTACGCAGTCGACTTAGCGCTCAAGGCTGGATGAAGAAGGCCAGTAGACGGGATAGGATGCCAGACTTTACCGGGATCCCGACTGTCCGCTTGCCGAGTTTTGTAAGCCGCCAACCGGTCACGTAACTCCACCCGCCACCAGGGCTATGAATACTGACGAGACCGAGATCGCATGCGCGATTTACAACGGTTTTGTCGTAATCTTCCCATTCCCCGTCAGTCATGAGACAGCAGAGATCAGCTTCCTTCGCTGTCATATACAGAAGCTGAATAACTTCCTCGTCCGGCGACGCTATAGCAGCCGCCGGGGCCATGCCCGCGTGATTTATTATGTTCATGAATGTTCCCCACCCTAAGTAATTAGCTACAGCTCACGCGAGTAATGACGCAAGCACTATTTCTGGACTTTTGTGACAATGGTTACCAAGCGTTCGGTTGTTCAACAGTCGACCGGCAAAGGCCCGCTGCCGCGTCCGACAACGCGGCAGTTTACGAGATCGGGCAGGGCGGTTCCGGAACGTTCAGCAAACGGCTATTCAGAATAAAAAAAGGACCGCATTCAGAATGAAAAGTCTTGCGCTCATTCTAGACCTGGTCTAAATCGCGGCCACCACACGATATTTTTCGATGTCGGTCACAGGTGAGGCCTCGTGGCGGAGTGGTGACGCAGAGGACTGCAAATCCTTGTACCCCGGTTCAATTCCGGGCGAGGCCTCCAACATCTTCCACATGACAGAATCTGTGCGAAATGCTGCAGGCATCAGCGATGCAGCATCGGCATTTTCGATGCTACCAGACCCGCTGGCCGGGCGAAAAATCGAATTGTGACGGATTGATTCCCGTGAGGCGGTAGAGCGCCTTCAGGCCGCCCTTGCGAATTTCAGCCTGATATTCCAGATCGCTCAATTCAGGCCCGTCATCGACTTCGGGGCCGGCGCCAAGCAGCCGCCGCATACCCTGCGGCGAAATGCCGGTGAAGCTGCGAATGTCGCCATTGCTGTATTTGATCAGCAGCAGGCGGGCATTGGCGTTGTAGTGAAGGGCTTCTATGCCGCGCGATTGGATCAGAAAGGTTTGCATGCGCACACCCATAGTGGAAGGTGAGGGCGCCGCAACAAAATGGTTGACGTAACGTTAATGCGCATGCGGCTAGCAAGGGCTGGACGTGCGCGCCGCTGTTGGCAAAATGCGCACCGCTTGCGGACGCCCCGCTATTTCATGGGAAGGGAGCGCATCTCAAAATTGCGTCCGCCGACATGGGATTGCCGCAGACGTCATGCGGGATATCTCCGAGTGCGCTTCGGCGCCCTATCGCCTCCAGGTCGTTTCGCCGTCCAGCAGCCCGCAGCAGAATATGCCGATGAGCGCTGCGACGATCAAGAAATCGAACAGCGTGAAATATTCGAAAATCGCAGACATGGCCTGCTCCTCCTATTCCTCCGATGCAGATCATAACATGAAGGAGCGGAAGGTTCCACGCTGGGGTTGCAGCGTCCATCCTGCCCCTGTGGCGCGGAAGAGGCGCCGGCCGGATTCTTTTCGCCGGCGGCTGCCAAGCCTTGAAAGCATCCGTGGCGGAGATTAAGAGACGAGGGACAGGAACCGCTTTTTAAGAGCGAGAGGACATGATGGATTTCGAAGCAGCGCGCGCAAAGATGGTCGATACCCAGGTTCGCACGACGGACGTTACCTCGCATTCCGTGCTGACGGCGTTTCTCACGGTGCCGCGTGAGGCTTTTGTGCCGGAGAAGGCGAAACTGCTGGCTTATATCGATAACGATGTCGAGATCTCCGCAGCCGCACCGGGAAAGCCGGCCCGTTTCCTGATGGAAGCGTCGCCGCTCGCCAAGCTGCTGCAGCTGGCCGCGATCACCAAGGATGATTTCGTGCTCGAAGTCGGTTGCGGCACCGGCTACACATCGGCGCTGCTATCGATCATTGCCGGCTCCGTCATCGCGCTTGAATGTGACGAGACGCTAGCCACTGAAGCGAAGGCGCAGCTGGCCGGCTACGCCAAAGTCGAAGTCGTGACCGGCCCGCTCGAAAAGGGCTACGCTGCCGGCGCTCCCTATGATCTGATCTTCGTCAACGGCGCAGTCGAAGAGGTTCCGGCCGGCCTTCTCGCTCAGTTGCGCGATGGTGGCCGTCTGATTACGGTCGAAGGTTACGGCAATGCCGCCCGCGCCAAGGTCTTCGTCGCCGAGCGCGGCGCCATTTCGGAAAACGTCTTCTTCAATGCCTCGGTCAAGCCGCTGCCGGGCTTCGCCAAGACGCGCGAATTCGTTTTCTGACATCGTTCTTGCCGACGAAATTCAGCGACGGGCGCCATCGGCGCCCGTTTTTTATCCGCGCCGCTGGAAAGCCTTCACAAACATCATTTATCCTGACGTCGCCACACCGGACCGGATGGAGGCTGTGCGTTTCAAGTTCTGTTTCGAGGGATGTTTCCGCCGCAAAATTGCAACAGGCTTTGCGGGTGGCAAACTTCAGGTAACAAAACTGTGCATGGCCCCATTCATTTGATTCGCGATGATTTTTTTCACGCCTGGGGTATTCTAAGATCGTGGTGATTCGGATGAACGCTCCACACCATCCGGTCGTTGTTTTGGAATAACGGGGATAGATATGGCTCAGCCAAGTGTAGCGCGTGAACCGTCCATGGAAGAAATTCTGGCGTCCATCCGTCAGATCATCGAAAGCAATGAGCCCGGCGCCGGCAAGGCGATTTCCGCATCCCTGCCACCGGTCTACGGCGCCGACGAGGATGACAACAGCTCCGAAATTCATCTGACGGTCGACGACACCTATGCCGGCGTGGAGTTCCCCGAACCGGTCATGCGCTCCTCCGATCCGCGTTTCGTCGCCGCCAATTCGGCAGGCACCGCTCCCGAAGCAGAAATGCCGGCCCGCGCGCTGTCGCTTGCCGATGTCGCCGCCCGCGTGCGCGCTGCCTCCGAGCGCAGCGCCGTGCAAGCCGGTCAGGCCCTGCGTGAAATTCCGAGCGGTTTCCGCCAGCCCGAACCGCAGCCGACCGTGATGCCGGAACCGCCGCGCGCCGCGGCACCACAGCCGCAGCCTGTTTTCGCGGCTGCCGCAGCGCCCGTTCAGCATGTTGCAACCCAGCAGCCGGCAGAGCCGATTGTTATGGAAGCGCCTGAGGTGGCCGTCGCCGAGCCAGCGCCTGCTATCGGAACAGTGCCGCCGGCTATGGCGCCCGCTCAATCGTCGACTGACCGTTTCCTGCCGAGCGTTATGGACGAGGTCCAGCCGACGCTGCTTTCGGAGGATGCCGGCCTGCAGATCAGCCGCTCCTTCGAGGAGCTCGCCGCCGCGATCGACGGTGCCGAGCGCCGTTCGCTGGACGAGATCGCAGAGGACATGCTGCGCCCGATGCTGCGCGAATGGCTGGATGATAATCTGCCGACACTGGTCGAGCGGTTGGTGCGCGAGGAAATCGAGCGCGTGGCCCGCGGCCCGCGCCGCTGATCGGATTGCTTTTTCCTGAAAAGCCGCTCCGGTCTCCGGGGCGGCTTTTTTATTGACTTGGCCGTGACCATCCTATTTACAAACGCCCATCCTCGAACCTCGAAATTGGTCAGAAAATGCTCGACAAGACCTATGATTCCGCCGCCGTCGAACCGAAAATCGCCGCGATATGGGATGAGGCGGACGCTTTCCGCGCCGGCGCGAACGCCAAAGCCGGGGCCGAGACCTTCACCATCGTGATCCCGCCGCCGAATGTCACCGGTTCGCTGCACATGGGCCATGCGCTGAACAACACGCTGCAGGACATCCTGGTGCGCTTCGAGCGCATGCGCGGCAAGGACGTGCTCTGGCAGCCGGGCATGGACCACGCCGGCATCGCCACGCAGATGGTCGTCGAGCGCAAGCTGATGGAACAGCAGCTGCCGGGCCGCCGCGACATGGGCCGCGAAGCCTTCATCGACAAGGTCTGGGAATGGAAGGCTGAATCGGGCGGCCTGATCTTCAACCAGCTGAAACGCCTGGGTGCGTCGTGCGACTGGTCGCGCGAACGTTTCACCATGGACGAGGGTCTGTCGAAGGCCGTTCTCGAAGTTTTCGTCACGCTCTACAAGCAGGGCCTGATCTACCGCGACAAGCGTCTGGTCAATTGGGATCCGAAGCTCTTGACGGCGATTTCCGATATCGAAGTCGAGCAGCACGAGGTCAAGGGCAATCTCTGGCACCTGCGTTATCCGCTGGAAAAGGGCGTAACCTACCAATACCCGATCGCTTTCGATGAGGAAGGCAAGCCGACCGAATTCGAGACGCGCGATTATCTGGTCGTCGCAACGACACGACCGGAGACCATGCTGGGCGATACCGGTGTCGCCGTCAATCCGAAGGATGAACGCTATCAGGGCATTGTCGGCAAGCATGTCATTCTGCCGATCGTCGGCCGCAGGATTCCGATCGTTGCCGACGATTATGCCGATCCGGCTGCCGGTACCGGCGCGGTGAAGATAACGCCAGCGCACGATTTCAACGACTTCGACGTCGGCAAGCGCGCAGGTCTTCGCGTCATCAATATCATGAACGGCGACGGCACGATCACCATCAAGGACAATGAGGACTTTCTCGAAGGTCTCGACAATCCGGCGGCGCTGCACGGCGCCTGGGACCGCCTGGAAGGGCAGGACCGCTTCTATGCGCGCAAGGTCATCGTCGAGATTTTCGAAGAGGCGGGCCTCGTCGACAAGATCGAGCCGCACAAGCACATGGTCCCGCACGGCGACCGCGGCGGCGTGCCGATCGAGCCGCGGCTGACCGAACAATGGTATGTCGATGCCAAGACGCTTGCCGAGCCGGCGATCGCCTCGGTCCGCGAAGGCCGCACCAGGATGGTGCCGAAGAGCTGGGACAAGACCTATTACGAATGGATGGAAAACATCCAGCCCTGGTGCGTCTCCCGTCAGCTCTGGTGGGGTCACCAGATCCCCGCCTGGTATGGCCCGGACGGCCAGGTCTTCGTTGAAAAGACCGAGGAAGAGGCGCTGCAGGCGGCGATCCAGCATTACCTCTCACACGAAGGGCCGATGAAGGCCTATGTCGAGGACCTGCTCGAAAACTTCAAGCCGGGCGAAATCCTGACGCGTGACGAGGACGTGCTCGACACCTGGTTCTCCTCAGCACTCTGGCCCTTCTCGACGCTCGGCTGGCCGGACGAGACGCCGGAACTGGCGCGTTATTACCCGACCAATGTTCTCGTTACCGGCTTCGACATCATCTTCTTCTGGGTTGCCCGCATGATGATGATGGGCCTGCACTTCATGAAGGACGAGGACGGCGAACCCGTCGAGCCCTTCCAGACCGTCTATGTCCACGCGCTGGTGCGCGACAAGAATGGGCAGAAGATGTCGAAATCGAAGGGCAACGTCATCGATCCCCTGGAGCTGATCGACGAATATGGCGCCGACGCGCTGCGGTTCACTCTGGCGATCATGGCGGCGCAGGGCCGCGACGTGAAGCTCGATCCGGCCCGCATCGCCGGCTACCGGAATTTCGGCACCAAGCTCTGGAACGCCACGCGCTTCGCTGAGATGAATGGGGCAAAGAGCGACCCGCACTTCGTGCCGGAGGCCGCCGAACTCACCATCAACCGCTGGATCCTGACGGAACTTGCCCGAACGGAACGTGACGTTACGGAAGCGCTCGAAGCCTTCCGCTTCAACGATGCCGCCGGCGCGCTCTATCGCTTCGTCTGGAACGAGGTCTGCGACTGGTATCTCGAGCTCTTGAAGCCGGTTTTCAATGGCGAAGACGAGGGCGCCAAGGCTGAAGCCCAGGCCTCTAGCGCTTATATTCTCGAAGAGATCTACAAGCTGCTGCATCCCTTCATGCCCTTCATGACCGAAGAGCTCTGGGCGCATACGGCAGGCGAAGGCAAAGTGCGCGACACACTGGTCTGCCATGCCGAATGGCCGGCGCCGTCCTATGCCGACGACGGGGCCGCCGACGAGATCAACTGGCTGATCGACCTCGTTTCCGGCATCCGCTCGGTGCGCGCCGAAATGAATGTGCCGCCGTCGGCGACAGCACCGCTCGTCGTCGTCAAGGCCAATAACCTGACACGCGAAAGGCTGTTCCGCCACGACGCCGCCATCAAGCGGCTTGCGCGCGTCGAGGCGATATCGCTGGCTGAGGATGCGCCCAAGGGTGCCGCTCAGATCGTCGTCGCCGAAGCTACCATCTGCCTGCCGCTCGGCAATCTGATCGACCTTTCCGCCGAAAAGGCTCGCTTGGAAAAGGCGATTGCCAGGATGGAAGGCGAGATCTCCCGCATCGATGGCAAGCTCTCCAACGAGAAGTTCGTCGCCAACGCCAATCCCGACGTGGTCGAGGCCGAGCGCGATCGTCTCGAGGAACTGCAGGGTCAGATCGCAAGCTTGAGGATCGCTCTTTCCAGGGTGAGCGAAGCCGGGTAAGTTTCGCCGACCTATTTTGGTAAGTTATTTCAAAGACGCGCCCTCCGCCGGCGCGTCTTTTTGTCGTTCTGGGCGCATGCGATTCGGTCGTGAAAACGGCTAGTTTCGGGCGCGGAACCTGTGGATTGTGGCTGAACGGGCGTCCAGAGGGCGAAAACTGCCGCTGTTGTGGGATTGATACAGCTTCTGCAATGTTTGGAATGAAAACCCAAAAGCCCACCTGAAACTAGGGAAGTCTAGAATAAAATTTTATTAACCAGGTTTTTTGACGTGTCCGTCAATTTCTTTACGTAAGTTGGTCCTTGCAATGCCCGGGAGCGCTGCCGTAGGGCGCGTTGCCATATCACGCGAACACTTACTAGAGTGGGGTCACATCAATTGCTGGAGTGGGGGAGACACAATGGCATCTCGTAGGTTTTCCAAGGGCATAACATCGCTCGTTCTTCTTTCGTCGCTTGCGTCGCCGTCCTTCGCCGGGGGGCTGGAGCGCGGCGGCTATAACATCGATCAGTTGTTCGACACGTCGCCTTTCACGTTTCAGTCCGGCGTGACCTACGTCACACCGCAACGCAGGCTGAAGGATGTCCGAGATACGGATACGTCGATATTCTCAGGCGGCGGCAATCTGAACAGCCGTCCAAACACAGCTGACGATACCTCAAATTACACCATCCCTTATATTGGCTTTAAGGCTGGATTTGGCGACGCAATCGACTGCTTGGTCGACTATTCAGAGCCCTTCGGCGGGCATACCGACCCCGGTGTGAACTGGGCTGGCGCCAACAATAACATTGAGACAGAGATCAAAACCCGCAACTATGGCGGCACCTGCTCCTATCGTTTTGATGTTGGCCCTGGGCAGCTTCGCTTCATCGGCGGTGCTTTCTATCAGGAAGTCGAAGGCTTCAAGGAACGTCTGGTTTCAACGCTTCCGCTTCTGCTCGGTACCGGAACTGGCGTCGGCCGCCTCGATATCGACGATAGCGGCTGGGGCTGGCGCGCCGGTCTCGCCTACGAGATTCCGGAATATGCGATGCGTGCGAGCCTCATCTATAACAGCCGTGTCAACTACGATAACCTGACCGGGACTGTTGATCTGCGTCAGGTTCCAATTGTGCCGCTATATGGGGGCCAGGTCACACCTGTTTCCGGTTCCGCCGAAGCGCCGGATTCGCTGGAGCTGAAGTTACAAAGCGGTATCGCACCGGATTGGCTTGCATTCGGATCGGTTAAATGGACGAATTGGAGCGTCCTGCAGTCGGTAGCATTCTGCCCGACCAACGGGTTGCCTTGCCCAGCGGGTGGTCTAACTTCGCTCGACCTTCTTTACCAGGACGGTTGGACGATCTCCGGTGGTGTCGGCCACAAGTTCAACGACCAGTGGGCAGGTGCAGTCAGCCTCACCTGGGACCGCGGCACCAGCCAGGGCTATGGCGCGCAGACCGATAGCTGGACGCTGGGGCTCGGTGCAGCCTTCACGCCGACTGAATATATCGAATGGCGCGTCGCCGGTGCCGTGGGCGTGTTGACGAGCGGTTCGTCCGGCGTCGTGACCCAGAACGGCGTCACGTTTGGAGATGATGTCTCCTATTCTTTTGGCAACGATCTGGTCGCTGCGCTGTCGACGAGCCTAAAGATCAAGTTCTAATTCTCCCATTTGAAGAATTGAAGAGCCCGGCAGTGCCGGGCTCTACTTTATTCGCGCCCGTTAATCATGCCATTTCCCGGTCCCGTTTTGTGACGATTCAGCAACACATTTTTACGACGTTTGGCGTATGGTGGTGGTGGGGCGAATTTGTCCATTTCCCGCCACAAAGAGGGCGCAGCGCTATTTGCGGGCGGGGAGATGGCAGGCATACGGTGCGTGTAAAGAGTAGCATGGGTCGATTTTTTTCCGATAACACCAGATCGTACGGCGCGATTGGCGATAATCGTTTGATTGCGGTCGTTTCGCTTTTGGAACAAGGCTGTTCCGGCCGACAATCCGGCCTCGCGACGAAGTCGTCGATCCATTCATTGTCGTTGTTTTCGACCCGCTCGGATGAGCAGCCCGGCTTTGCCGGAAATGTCGATACCGGTTTCGTCACATTTACTGTTTACGAATGCGATGAGGGCGGGAAGGCGGATGCCGCACCTGCCGAAAGAGTGCCACGGAAATTGCAGTCGGGCCATGCAGGGAGCCGGGTGGCTCTGAAGGATGTGCTGAGAATATCGCCTTTGAGAAAAGGCCAGTGGGCTGGATGCGACGCGGGCAAAGGAGCCATGGAGCTCGCCGCGGGATCGCTCGCCTCGAAGGAATACATCCGCGGGATGCACGGCGCCAGCGCCGTTGCCGCCTGCCTGGGATGAACGAAAGAAATCGGTTGAAATGGTGACGTCCGAGTTCAAACTGTTCAAATTCATGCTGGTGGGCATGTCGATAGCCGTAGCGCTGGCGCTGTCCGGTCCGTGCCGCGCATTCGATATCAAAGGCGGCGTCAGCAAGGAATCCGGACCCTTCGATCTCTTCAAGTTCGGCTTCAAAGCCTATAAGAACGGCCAGAAGGAAGAGGCGGTCGAAGCTTATAAATACGCCGCCGAAAAGGGGCACACCGGCTCGCGCTGGGCGCTCGCCAATATGTATGCCGACGGCGACGGTGTCACGCAGGATGATTTTGAAGCCTTCAAGATCTATAGCGAGATCGCCCAGCAGGGCGTCGAACCTGGTTCGGAAGATACGGGTTTCTTCGTCAACGCGCTGCTCTCGCTCGCCAGTTATTACAAGCATGGCATTGCCGGCAGCCCGGTCAGGATCGACCTCAGCCAGGCGCGCCAGCTTTATTTTCAGGTGGCCTCCACCTTTGGCGTGCCCGAGGCGCAGTTCCAGCTGGCGCAGATGATGCTGGCCGGCGAGGGCGGCAATGCCAGCCCGCAGCAAGCCAAGAAATGGCTAAACCAGGCCCGCAAGAGTGGCCATCCTGGCGCCATGGCAGTCTTCGGCAATATTCTGTTCGACGAAGGCCAGACGGCTCGCGGCCTGGCGCTGATGACGGCAGCACTCGACCGCTGCAAGCCCAAGGACTGCGGCTGGATGGAAGCGCTGCAGGAGCAGGCCTTCTCGGTTGCCAACGAATCCGACCGACGCACGGCGGTATCGCTGTCGCACACCATCGCGAGCGGGTCCGACGACTAGAGCAATTCCAGGAAAAGTGCGAAGCGGTTTTCCGTCCGGAATTGCGTAAAAACAAAAGGCTAGAGCGGTCCTGCGCTTCCGTTAAAAGCTGAACCGCTCTAAGCGCCGATCGGACGCTCAGCCCGCCAAATCGAAATAGGCGATGACAGGCACGTGGTCGGACGGCTTTTCCCAGGCCCGCACATGTTTTTCGATCGCTGCCGATGTCATTCGGTCGGCAGCTTCCGGCGACAGCAGCAGATGGTCGATGCGGATGCCGTTGTTCTTCGGCCAGGCGCCGGCCTGATAATCCCAGAAGGAATAGAACTGCGTCGCATCCGTCGTCGCACGCACCGCATCCGTCAGCCCGAGATTTTCGAGCCTGCGGAACGCCTCCCGCGTCTGTGGCAGAAATAGTGCGTCGTTTTCCCAGACCTTGGGATCGAAGCAGTCGTGTGGTTCCGGGATGACATTGTAATCGCCGGCAAGAACCAGCATCTCCTCATAGGCCAGCCGTTCAGCGGCGAACGTCCGTAGACGCTCCATCCAGGCGAGCTTGTAGGGATATTTCTCCGTTTCGACAGGATTGCCGTTTGGTAGGTAGATGCAGCAGACGCGCAGGATGCGCGTATCGGACAGCGTGAACGCCGCTTCGAGGAAACGCGCCTGTTCGTCCAGCGGATCGCCGGGCAGGCCGCGGTTCACTTCGAAAGGTGAACTCTTGGAGAGGATCGCCACGCCATTGAAGCCTTTCTGGCCGTGCGTCTCGACGTGATAGCCGAGCGCCTCAATCTCCAGCCGTGGAAAGCCCTCGTCGACCGTCTTGATCTCCTGCAGGCAGACGATATCCGGATCGGAATCCTTCAGCCATTGCGTGAGATTGTCAATGCGCGCCTTGACGCCGTTGATGTTCCAGGTCGCGATCTTCATGGCTCCGTCCCGTTCCGCATAATGCATGTCGCCCAGAAGTGTGCAGCGGTTCTGGGATAACGACAGGCATAAAAACAAAGGGCTAAGGCGCACCGCATGAATCAGCGTCGATGCAGCGCACTTTAGTGCGCTTCTTTTATCGCGGTCTTTCACCGGCGGACAAGACGATAAACCAGCCGGAAGGAATTCTTCGGCCGGTTTGATGAGGAGTCCGTGCGTTTAGACGTTCAGATCGAGAAACTGGTGCCGCAGCCGCAGCTTGCCACTGCATTCGGGTTCTTGATCTGGAAGGATTGGCCAAGCAGATTGTCGACGAAGTCGATCTCCGAGCCCGCCATGTAGACGAGCGACAGGCTGTCGATCAGCACTTTGGCATTGTTCTTCTCGACGATGATGTCGTCGTCCGCTGCGCTGTCGGCAAGATCGAACTTGTAGGAAAAGCCCGAACAGCCGCCGCCTTCGACGGAAACGCGCAAGGCGCTCTTGCCGGCTTCGGCGCCGACGATCGCAGCGATACGCTTTGCCGCGGCATCTGAAAGGGTTACACTTGTATCCGTCATATTTCCTCCTGCCGGGGTCAAGATCCGGAGAGAATGGGTTTTGGCACTTGAATGTTCAAATGCCTGATATCAAAGAAACTTAACATAATCTTCGCGAAAAGGCGATGATACGTCGAAGCGATTAGGGAAGAGCCTCTTTGCCGTTTCATCGACCTATAGGTATGAAGAGCACAAAGCGGCGTCAATGGGCAGATGCGGCAACTTGCAGGATGACGGTGAAGAATGACGATCGATACGCGTGCTTTGGGTTTCGGCAGCAGTGAAAGGGCGGTCTATGCGGCCGACCCCTGGACGACGCGCGGACGTCTCTATCAGGAGGACGGAAGCCCGACCCGCTCCGATTTCCAGCGTGACCGCGACCGCATCGTCCACACCACCGCCTTCCGCCGGCTGAAGCACAAGACCCAGGTCTTCATCGCCCAGGACGGCGATCATTACCGCACCCGGCTGACGCATACGATCGAAGTGGCGCAGATCGCCCGCGCTCTGGCCCGCGCGCTGAAGCTCGACGAGGATCTGGCCGAAGGCGTGGCGCTCGTGCACGATTTCGGCCACACGCCGTTCGGTCATACCGGCGAGGATGCGCTGCACGAGGTGCTGCTGCCCTATGGTGGCTTCGACCACAATGCACAATCGCTGCGCATCGTGACCAAGCTGGAGAGGCGTTATGCCGAATTTGACGGCATCAACCTGACATGGGAAAGCCTGGAAGGTCTCGTCAAGCACAATGGTCCGCTCCTGACGCCGGATGGAGTCGGTACGCACGGTCCCGTTCCGCAGCCGATCCTCGATTATTGCGAGCTGCACGATCTCGAGCTTGCAAGCTATGCCAGCCTCGAAGCCCAGGTCGCGGCGATCGCCGACGACATCGCCTATAATACCCACGATATCGACGATGGCCTGCGTTCCGGCTACCTGACTTTCGACATGCTGGAGGAAATCCCGTTTCTTGCCGGGCTAATGGCCGAGGTGAGGGAGCGATATCCGCACCTGGAGCCGAGCCGCTTCACCCATGAGATCATGCGCCGCCAGATCACCCGCATGGTCGAAGACGTGATCGGCGTAGCGCAGCAGCGCCTGTCCCTCTTGCGCCCTGAGAGTGCGGGCGACATCCGCGGCGCCGGCCAGGTTATTGCCACCTTTTCCGGGGGGATGGCCGAGACCGACAGGCAGATCAAGGCGATGCTCTTCAAGCGCATCTACCGCAATCCCGATATCATGCGCATCCGTGCCGGTGCTGCCCAGATCGTCACCGATCTCTTTGCCGCCTACATGGCCAATCCGAAGGAGATGCAAAGCCATTACTGGGTCGATCATATCGCCGGCCTGTCCGATGCGCCGAAGGCCCGCCATGTCGGCGATTATCTCGCCGGCATGACCGACACCTATGCGATCAGTGCCCACAGGCGGTTGTTTGACCACACTCCTGATTTGCGATAGGCAGCGGTCGCCCACGCCGGGGGCCGATTTGAGCCTTTGGCACAGCCTATGCATGGAAGAGTGCGATGAACCTTTTTACCGACTTCGAAGCCAGGATCAAAACCGCCCTTGAACAGATCGATCTGGTCAGGGAAAAGCGATCCGAGCTCGATTTCGGCCGCATCACTGTCGAGCCGCCGCGTGACGCGAGCCATGGCGATGTCGCGACCAATGCCGCAATGGTGCTGGCAAAACCGCTCGGAACCAACCCGCGCGCGCTGGCCGATGTCATCATCGCCAAGCTGAAAGAAGATTCCGACGTCGCCGATGTCTCGGTCGCGGGTCCCGGCTTCATCAACATCCGTCTTGCCGTCGGCTACTGGCAGCGGCTGCTCGCCTCGATGATCGGCGCCGGTACCGATTACGGCCGCTCGACGCTCGGAAAGGGCAGCAAGGTCAACGTCGAATATGTCTCGGCCAACCCGACCGGCCCGATGCATGTCGGCCATTGCCGTGGCGCTGTCGTCGGCGACGCGCTCGCCAATCTGCTCGCTTTTGCCGGTTATGGCGTCGAGAAGGAATATTACATCAACGACGCCGGCTCGCAGATCGACGTGCTCGCCCGCTCCGTCTTCCTGCGCTATCGCGAAGCGCTCGGCGAAAAGATCGGCGAAATCCCCTCGGGTCTCTATCCCGGCGACTATCTTGTGCCCGTCGGCCAGTCGCTTGCTGCCGATTACGGCGTGCGGCTGCACAACATGCCGGAAGACCAATGGATGCCGATCGTCAAGGACCGCACGATCGATGCGATGATGGTGATGATCCGCGACGATCTGGCGGCGCTGAACGTCCATCATGACGTCTTCTTCTCCGAACGCACCCTGCATGCCAATGGCGCGGCCGCGATCCGCACCGCGATCAACGACCTGACCTTCAAGGGCTATGTCTATAAGGGCACGCTGCCGCCGCCGAAGGGCCAGCTGCCCGAGGATTGGGAGGATCGCGAACAGACCCTGTTCCGCTCGACCGAAGTGGGCGACGATATCGACCGGCCGCTGATCAAGTCGGATGGCTCCTACACCTATTTCGCCGCCGACGTCGCCTACTTCAAGAACAAGTTCGACCGTGGTTTCGACGAGATGATCTATGTGCTTGGCGCTGACCATGGCGGTTACGTCAAGCGCCTGGAAGCGGTTGCACGTGGCGTTTCGGACGGTAAGGCGAAGCTGACAGTGCTGCTCTGCCAGCTCGTCAAGCTCTATCGCAACGGTGAGCCGGTGAAGATGTCGAAACGCTCGGGCGATTTCGTCACGCTTCGGGACGTCGTCGAAGAAGTCGGCCGTGATTCGGTCCGGTTCATGATGCTTTATCGCAAGAATTCCGAACCGCTCGACTTCGATTTCGCCAAAGTGACGGAACAATCGAAAGATAATCCAGTCTTCTACGTGCAATATGCGCATGCTCGCTGCATGTCGGTCTTCCGGCAGGCGAGGGAGGCTTTTCTCGACCTCGATGTCTCGCCCGAGAAACTCGCGAAAACCGTTGCAGGCATTGGCGATCCGGCCGAATTGCAGCTTGTCGCCAAGCTTGCTGAATTCCCGCGTGTCGTCGAGGCAGCGGCCCAGTCGCAGGAGCCGCATCGCATCGCTTTTTACCTCTACGACGTCGCCAGTTCCTTCCACGCGCACTGGAACAAAGGTAAAGATCAGACGGAATTACGATTTGTTAATGATAAAAACCGAGAATCAAGTATTGCCAGACTTGGGCTGGTGTACGCCGTCGCGTCGGTTTTGAAGTCGGGACTCGCCATTACAGGCACTGCCGCACCGGACGAAATGCGATAACGTCACCATTTCCCCACAATGCGCTGGCATTTGAGCGTTGGCGTTTGCGAGTGGGATAGGCATGGCTGATAAACAACTTGCGTATGATACGCGCGGAAAAAACGATCTGTTTGCCGACGATGATCCGTTGGCTGAACTTGCCCGTATCGTCGGCTTCGAGCCGCGTGTTGCAGCGAATACGGTGACCGAGGCCGAACGCCGCGAGCCCGCCCTCGATCTCGAGGACGAGCTGGGGCGTGAGTTCGACCGTTACGATTCGCCCCGTCCGCTCGCAGAGCTCGACCGGCCCGCCGAGCCGATCTCTGATGGCATGCCTGAAGATTACGTCGAGCCGGTTCTCGATGCTTCTCCGGCTGCCGAAAATGCGGAGGTTCCTGAGCCGGTTTCCGTCGCCGCGGTTGAGGCCGAAGAAGCAGCTGCGCCTGCGACAGGGAATGGGGAAGCGCCAGCCGCCGACTGGGCGGAGCAGCTTTCCCCGGAGCCCGAGGCATCGCTGCAATCAGCATTCGGCGGTGCACGCGATCTGATCGAGGAGCTTGAGCTGTCGATCGGCGCCGCACCCGTCTCTTCGCTGGCGCAGCCCGCCAAGGCGCCGCAATGGTCGGCTGCCAGCATCAGGCTGCCGCTTGCCAATTTCCATGCTCCGAAACGCGAAGAACCGGTTGTTTTGCCGGAGCCTGTGGCCGAAACGGTCGTAGCACCGGCAGCTGAAGTGCCGTCTGTCGATCTTCCTGTCCTGGAGCCTGAACCTGTCATCGAACCGCCGGCGTCTGTCGCCGCTATCGAACCTTCCGAAGAATTCGAATCCGCTTCTCCGTCGCTTGGCTTCCCCGCCGAACTCGACCGCCATGATGAGGTGATCGCGCCGGAAGAGCCTGCCGAGGCCGAAGAATTCGTCGAAGTCGAGGAAGAACTGCAGGATTTCGGGTCCGATGCCGGTTTCGATCTCATCGCCGCCGCCGTCGAGGGCGAGATCCAGGCCGATGCCGCGCTGACCGAGGTCGTGCCTGATGTTCCGCACACCGCCGGCACTTTCGATCTTGACGATCTGCTCGCCGACGTCTCGCGTTATCCTGTGCCGCAACGTGCCAATTCGGCGCCCGTCACGCCGCCGCCCGCATCGATTGAGTCCGCGCCCGTTCCTGCCGCCCCCGTGGCAGACGCGCCTGTCCAGACCGAGGTGATCGCCCCCCCACCAGTCGCCGCAGTGCCCGTCCGGCCTGCTCCGGTCTATGCTGCCGAAGCCGCAAGGCCAGTCGCGCCGCAGCTTGCAGAGGTCGTGGCGCCAGAGCCTGCTGCAACGGCATATTCGCGGGCGCCGCAGCCGGTACCGGAAGCCGAAGACCCCTTCGCTGGCCATGATTTCGAGCTGGATCTTGCCGGCATCGAGCTGGAACTCGCCGATCTCGATTTCTCCGAGCCATCCGAGCCCGTGCCGCAGCTTGAGATGCCGGCGCCTGCTCCCCAGCAGGCAGCGGCCGTCCCGCCTCGGTCAGCTCCCGTTTTTGCTCCTGAGCCGCAAACTCCGGCTTACCAACAGGTTGCTGCCCCCTCGCGGCCGGCTCCGGCCTTCGTTCCCGAGCCGCAGGCTCCAGCTCCGGCTCCGTCTTTCAACTGGGCGTCCGCCGGCGAGTCAACTGACGACCTGCCATTCGATCCGGCGATGATCTCTGACCCGGAGGATCGTCCCGAGACCGTCGACGACATGCACGTGCCGGCGCTGCCGCCAGTGGAGCAGCCCGCCCCGGTCGCGAAAACCGCAGATTACGAGTTCGATCTCGACGCAGAGATCGCCAGTTTCTTCGAACCGGCCAAGCCGCGGGAAACACCGGCGCCTGCCCGGGATACGGCTGCCGCGGCGGCAAGGCCTGTCAAGCCTACCATCGCCGACGGCCTCGATGATTTCGAACGGGCGCTGGAGGAGGATTTCCGCCGCAGCGTGCGTGAACCGGTCGAGCGCCGTGAGACCTCTGAAGTTCGGATCGAATCGGCAAGCCAGGCCGCTGATTTCAGCCGCGCCCGGTCGATGCGCCGGCTGCTTGCCGGGGCCGTCGTGCTCGTGGTCTTTGCCGGCGTCGGTTATGGCGTATATTCCTCCGTCTGGAACGGCGAGGGGCTCGGCATTGTCGCGTCCGGTGAGCCGCGTGTGATCACCGCCGACAAGGAGCCGGTCAAGGTCGTTCCGGAAAATCCTGGTGGCAAGACCGTGCCGAACCAGGACAAGGCCGTCTACGACCGCGTTGCGGGTTCTGCCGAAGAGCCGAAGCAGAAGGCGCTCGTTTCTTCCGACGAGGCGCCCGTCGATGTCGTCCAGCGCACGCTGACACCGGAAGCGCTGCCTGAGGACGACGAGAACCCCAACGCCGACGATCAGGTCACGCCGACTGCGGTCGGTGAGACGGAAGATCCGCGTCTGCTGCCAACCCAGAACAATGCCGACAACGCTCCGGCAACCGACGCCGACAAGACGCCGTCCGTTTCGCCGCGCAAGGTCCGCACGATGATCGTCAAGCCTGACGGTACGTTGGTCGCCCGCGAGGAACCGGCGCCCGTCGATCAGCCCGCGCCGTCTGCCCCGCCGACGCAGTCTGCCCAGCCGACGCCGCCGGCTCAGCCACCGTTGATGGCTCAGTCGACCCCATCCGCACAATCGACCCCGCCTGTGCCTCCCGTCGGTGGAACGGCCGCAAGCTTCCCGGCAAGCGCCGAGGTCGCTTCCGCCGATGCTCGTTCTGCAGCCCCCGTCGAAACCGCGCCGGTACAGCCGCCGCTCGCCGGCAGTGCCGACGCGCAGGCCGCAAATCCCGCTCCGGTCGCTGCCCCGGTGCGCCCGGTCAAGACCTCGGCGATTGTCGATACCGCTCCGATCCCCACCGCCCGTCCGGCCGATCAGCCCGTCAACGTCGTCGGCACAGTGACCGAGAAGGGCAATGTCCGCCCGCCCGCACAGCAGCCGAAGACGACTGAAGTCGCGGCCGCAGCGCCAGTCGCCGCAAAGCCACAGCAGGCTGCATCCGCCGGCGGCTACGGCATCCAGATCGCCTCGCTGCCTTCGGAAGACGAGGCGACCAAATCCTATGCCAACCTGTCGAAGAAATTCGCCAGCGTGCTCGGTGGCCGCAGTCATGAGATCCGCAGGGCCGATATCGCCGGCAAGGGCACTTTCTATCGTGTCCGCATTCCGGCTGGTTCCAAGGACGAGGCCGCAGCACTCTGCGAACAGTATCGCGCAGCGGGCGGAAGCTGCCTGATCTCCAAGTAGATCGGTTTTTCTGGATAGAATATAAGAGCGGCGGGCCGGATCGGTCCGCCGCTCTTTTTTGTGCATCGCGCCGGACCTTGCTCGCATTTGGCCGGGCGCCGTCTATGATTCCGATATGACCGAATCAAAAGCGATGATCCTTGGCTGCAGCGGCCTTGCCCTCACATCCGAAGAGAAAGCCTTTTACCGGGGCGAGCGACCCTGGGGCTTCATCCTCTTCGGGCGCAACATCTCCGAAGCACGGCAGATCGCCGATCTCGTCGCCGAACTGCGCGACAGCGTCGGCTGGCATGCGCCGGTGCTGATCGACCAGGAGGGCGGCCGCGTCCAGCGCATCCGTCCGCCCGTTCTGGCACGTTATCCTTCCGGCCAGGCGCTCGGCGATCTCTATCGCCGCGATCGCGCGCTCGGCCTGCGCGCCGCCTGGCTGATGTCGCGGCTGCACGCCTTCGACCTTTCGAGCCTCGGCATCGATGTCGATTGCCTGCCGGTGCTCGATGTGCCGGTCGAGGGCAGCAGCAACGTCATCGGCGACCGCGCCTATGGTGGCGATCCCGAAACCGTCATCGCGATGGGAAAAGCGGCTGCCGCAGGGCTGAAGGCCGGCGGCCTGTTGCCTGTAATGAAGCATATGCCCGGCCACGGCCGCGGCTTTGCGGATTCACATCTGGAGCTGCCTGTCGTCACTGTCTCGCGCGATGAGCTGGAGCTCCATGATTTCCCGCCCTTTGTCGCGATGAAGGACGAGTTGATGGCGATGACCTGTCACGTCGTTTTCGCCGCCATCGACCCGGACAATCCAGCGACGACCTCGCGCAAAGTGATCGACGGCATCATCCGCGAACTCATCGGTTTTAACGGTCTGCTGCTCTCCGACGACAGCTCGATGAACGCACTTTCCGGCACGATCGGTGAACGTGCGGCGAATATCATTGCAGGCGGATGCGATATCGTGCTGCATTGCAACGGCAATATGGACGAGATGCTAGATGTCGTGGCAAATGTTCCGCCGCTCGCCGGCATATCGCTTGCCCGCGCAAAAGCGGTGGAAGCGGGCTTCGCGGCGCCGGATACTTCAGATGAAGCGGAATTGAGGATGGAATTCGAGGCGATGTTTGCGACGGTCTGATCGTAAGGGAGCAGGTAGGTGAGCACGGTCAAGGGAACGGAACGTCCGCGGGCGGCAACGCCAATGGACAAGTTGTGGCAGGATAACGGTGCCGAGCGCGCCAGCCACGAGCCGGCGCTGGTGATCGACGTTGCCGGCTTCGAAGGCCCGCTCGACTTGTTGCTCTATCTCGCCCGCAACCAGAAGGTCGACCTGTCGCGCATTTCGGTGCTGGCGCTCGCCGAGCAATATCTGCTGTTCATCGAAAGCGCCCGGCGTATCCGCATCGAGCTTGCCGCCGATTACCTCGTCATGGCAGCCTGGCTTGCCTATCTCAAGTCGAAGCTGCTCATTCCCCAGCAGGCCAAGGATGACGGCCCTTCCGGCGAGGAGCTGGCGGCAACACTCGCCTTCCGCCTGAAACGCCTCGAAGCCATGCGACAGGCGGCGGACGGCCTCGTCAACCGCAACCGCCTCGGCCGCGATATCTTCGTGCGCGGCGCGCCCGAGCATATTCCTGATCGGCAGCAATCCGCTTATGCGGCAAGCCTCTACGATCTCCTGACCGCCTATGCGGCGCTGCGCCAGCGCCATGCCGTCACCCAGGTGACGATCGAGCGGCGCACCGTCTGGTCGCTGACCGATGCCCGCGAGCTGCTGACCCAGATGATCGGCGAGATCGGCGACTGGACGGCGATGGAGCATTATCTGCTGCGTTATCTCGCCGCGCCCGAAGAACGCGTCACGGCAATCGCCAGCGCCTTTGCCGCCTCGCTGGAGCTGGTGCGCGAGGGCAAGCTCGAAATCCGCCAGGACGGCGCCTTTCAGCCGATATATATGCGCCGCGGTCCGAAACATGCCACGCTGCAGGTGGTGGAACAGGAGCAGCCGGCTTGATCGATCCGAGGAGCGAAGAGGAATTCGGCGGCAATTTCGAAGACCGGGGCCGCGACCTGCAGGCCGAGATCGAGGCCGAGCGCATCGCCGAGGCGCTGGTCTTCGCCTCGTCGCAGCCGGTCTCCGAGGGCTTCCTCACTGAGCGCCTGCCTGAGAAGACCGACGTGCACGAGATCATGCTGCGCCTGAAGGAGCAATATGCGCCGCGCGGCGTCAATCTCGTGCAGGTCGAAGGCGCCTGGGCCTTCCGCACCGCCGCCGACCTGTCCTTCGTCATCCGTCGTGATGACAATGAGGTGAAGAAGCTTTCGCGCGCCGCACTGGAAGTGCTGGCGATCATCGCCTATCACCAGCCGGTGACGCGCGCCGAAATCGAGGATATCCGCGGCGTCCAGACCTCGCGCGGCACGCTCGACGTGCTGATGGAAGCCGGCTGGGTACGGTTTCGCGGCCGCCGGCGCACACCGGGCCGGCCGGTGACATTGGGCACGACGCGCGATTTTCTCGACCATTTCGGCCTGGAAGAGCTGCGCGATCTGCCTGGTCTCGAAGAATTGAAGGGGGCGGGCCTGCTGTCGGGCCGCATCCCGGCGAACTTCAATATTCCCTCGCCGTTGATGAACGACGAATTGACCGAGGACGAAGATCCGATCACCCAGATGGATCTCGAAGAACTGGGGTTGCTGGCCCCGCGTTCTACCTCCGAAGATTGAAGGACTTCGTCTTGCTTTTGCCACGCATGACGAAAACAATAGTGCTCACCATTTTTCGACGGATCTGTGGCTTGTCACAAAGGGCGATACCGTGACATTAAGCGCAGTTCAAACGGCTTGATGTTGGAAACGGTGTGGGAAATTCTTACATCAGGGAACATCACAACAGGGAGTAAGCGTAATGGGTTCTTTTGGCATCTACCACTGGCTGATCGTTCTGGCGGTCGTGCTGTTGTTGTTCGGTCGCGGCAAGATTCCGGAACTGATGGGCGATGTCGCCAAGGGCATCAAAAACTTCAAGAAGGGCATGACGGACGAAGACGCGCCGGACACGGCAAAAACCGTCGATCACAAGGCCGACGAAACGAAGTAACCAAGTCCGGGAAAAAGCGCAGTCCCCGCGCTTCCCGTCCAGGAGCCTTGCATGTTCGATATTGGCTGGACCGAGCTTTTGGTCATCGCGGTCGTACTGATCGTGGTCGTCGGTCCCAAGGATTTGCCGCCGATGCTGCGCGCTTTCGGCAAGATGACGCAACGCGCCCGCAAGGTGGCGGGTGAATTCCGTGCGCAGTTCGATGAAGCGTTGCGCGAAGCCGAGCTTGACGATGTTCGCCAGACGATCAGCGACGCCCAGAAGCTCAACCCGGTCAACAGCCTGCGCGAGGCGATGAACCCGCTTCGCCAGATGGGCAACGAGATCAAGGCCGACCTGCAGAAGTCGACCACGGTCACGGAAAACAAGACCGAGGTGCCGCCAAGTGCTGGCGCAGCCCCGACGCCGTCGATGAGCCTGCCGGAAACGCCGCCATTGGTAGCGACGCCTGCGCCGTCGGAACCCGTCGCAGCAGCGATCGTGCAGGCCGATACAGTTGCCGCCAAGCCGAAACCAGTGCGCAAGCCGCGCGTCAAGGCTACTGACAAGGTCGATGCTGCGGCCGCTATTGCCGTGCCTGTGGAAAAACCGAAACGCACGACGGCAGCAAGGAAGCCTGCAACGCCGAAGAAGCCGGCGCAGACGAAGAAGGACGAGGCATGAGCGGTGATATCGAAGACAAGCCGCAGCCGTTGATCGAGCACCTGATGGAGCTGCGCACGCGGCTGATATGGTCGATCGGCGCGTTTTTCGTCGCCTTCATCGCATGCTTCTTTTTTGCCAAGCATCTCTTCAACTATCTGGTCATTCCCTACAAGACAGCCGTCGTGTGGGCGCATCTCGACGTCGAGAAGGCCCAGCTCATCTACACCGCGCCGCAGGAATTCTTCTTCACCCAGGTCAAGGTGGCGATGTTCGGCGGCCTTGTGGTCGCGTTCCCGATCATTGCCGCCCAGGTCTACAAGTTCGTGGCGCCCGGTCTCTACAAGAACGAGCGCCAGGCTTTCCTGCCGTTCCTGATCGCCTCGCCGGTCCTGTTCCTGATGGGCGGCGCGCTCGTCTATTTCTTCTTCACGCCGATGGTCATGTGGTTCTTCCTGTCGATGCAGCAGGCGCCGGGTCATGACGAAATAGCGATCTCGCTGATGCCGAAGGTCTCGGAATATCTGAGCCTGATCATGACGCTGGTCTTCTCCTTCGGCCTGGTCTTCCAGCTTCCCGTGGTCACCACGCTGCTCGCCCGTGTCGGTCTTCTGACGTCGCAATGGCTCGCCGAAAAGCGCAAGTTTGCCATCGTCCTCGCCTTCGTCGTCGCCGCCGTGCTGACGCCGCCGGACCCGATGTCCCAGATCGGCCTTGCGATACCGACGATCCTTCTCTACGAGATTTCCATCTATGCGGCGCGACTCGTGGAGCGCCAGCGTGCCCGGCAGGCGGTCGAAAAGGACACCGGATCCGCGGACGTTGCCAAGACGGACAGCGTCTGAGCGGCGATCCCAATCCCCCTTTGTGAACGCCGTTTCACATCCGGCCGAGGCCCGATCAGGCTTTGGCCGGGTCATCTCTGTTGCAACGACCTGGAACGACGATGCTCGATATCAAATGGATCCGTGAGAATCCCGAAGCGCTCGATGCCGCCCTTGCCAAGCGCGGCGCGGAGCCTCTGGCCCAAAGTCTCGTTGCCCTCGATGAAAAGCGGCGCTCCGCCGTGCAGAAGGCGCAGGACTTGCTGTCCCGCCGCAACCTCGCCTCCAAGGAAATTGGTGCGGCGATGGCCCAAAAGAATAGCGAGCTTGCCGACAAGCTGAAGGCCGAGGTCGCCGAATTCAAAACTCTGCTGCCTGCGATCGAAGAAGAGGACCGGCAACTGACGGCCGAACTCAACGATGCGCTCTCGCGCATCCCGAACATACCTTTCGACGATGTCCCGGTCGGCAAGGACGAGCACGACAATGTCGTTACCCGTGTCGTCGGCGAAAAGCCGCGCTGGAACCACACGCCGAAGGAACACTTCGAAATCGGCGAGGCGCTCGGCTATATGGATTTCGAGCGCGCCGCCAAGCTCTCCGGCTCCCGCTTCACGGTTCTGACCGGGCCGCTTGCCAAGCTCGAGCGCGCGCTCGGCCAGTTCATGATCGATCTCCACACCAGCGAGCACGGCTATACCGAAGTCAGCTCGCCACTGATGGTGCGCGCTGAAGCGGTGTTCGGCACCGGCAGCCTGCCGAAGTTCGAAGAGGATCTCTTCAAGACCACGGATGGTCGCTATCTGATCCCGACGGCCGAAGTGACGCTCACCAATCTGGTGCGCGAGGAAATCCTCGATCAGGAAGAGCTGCCGCTCCGCTTCACCGCGCTGACGCCGTCCTTCCGCTCGGAAGCGGGCTCCGCCGGCCGCGATACGCGCGGCATGCTGCGCCAGCATCAGTTCTGGAAATGCGAGCTCGTTTCGATCACCGATGCCGAGAGCGCCGTTGCCGAGCATGAACGCATGACCGCCTGCGCCGAGGAAGTGCTGAAACGTCTCGGCTTGCATTTCCGCACCATGACGCTTTGCACCGGCGACATGGGCTTCGGCTCGCGCAAGACCTACGATCTCGAAGTCTGGCTGCCGGGACAGAATGCCTTCCGTGAAATCTCCTCCTGCTCGGTCTGCGGCGATTTTCAGGGTCGCCGAATGAACGCGCGCTACCGCGGCAAGGAAGACAAGAGCAACAGGTTCGTGCACACGCTGAACGGTTCCGGCACGGCCGTCGGCCGCTGCCTGATTGCCATCCTCGAAAATTATCTGAATGAGGACGGTTCCGTCACGATTCCGGACGTTTTGCTGCCTTATATGGGCGGATTGACCAAGATCGAACGGGCGGCCTGAGGCGATGCGCATCCTGCTTACGAATGACGACGGCATTCACGCCGAAGGCTTGGCTGCACTGGAGCGGATCGCGCGCACGCTGTCCGACGATGTCTGGATCGTGGCGCCCGAGACGGACCAGAGCGGCTTGGCCCATTCGCTGAGCCTCTCCGAACCTTTGCGGCTGCGCAAGATTTCCGAGAAGCATTTCGCCCTGCGCGGCACGCCGACCGATTGCGTCATCATGGGCATCAGGCAGGTGATGGATATCAAGCCGGACCTCGTCCTGTCCGGCGTCAATTCAGGCTCGAACGTTGCCGACGACGTGACCTATTCCGGCACGATCGCCGGGGCCATCGAGGGCACCATGCAGGGCGTGCGCTCCTTCGCGCTGAGCCAGGCCTATCTCTATGAGGACGGCGCGCGCATCGTGCCCTGGGAGGTCTGTGAGACCCATGCCCCGGCTCTTTTGGAAAAGCTGATGGTCCTGGACCTGCCGGAGGGCACGTTCCTCAATCTCAACTTCCCGAACTGCCGTCCCGACGAAGTCGATGGCGCCGAGGTGACTATGCAGGGCAAGCTGGCCTTCAACCTGCAGGTCGACGCCCGCTCCGACGGCCGGGGGTTTCCTTACTACTGGCTGAAGTTTGGCGAACGCGCCGGCGCCTTCATCGAAGGCAGCGATATTCACGCCCTGAAGCATAACAAGATTTCGGTAACGCCTTTGAAACTGGATCTGACCGATTATTCCGTGACGGACCGCGTGGCGCGGGCCTTGGGATACGGAGCACAAGCTTGACGGCAAGACTGGCGGAGAAGGAGGGCTTTGCTGCTCTCGTCCTTAGATTGCGTGCCGAAGGCATCTCCGACCTCGATCTGCTGACGGCGGTCGAGCAGACGCAGCGCTCACAGTTTGTACCGCCGCAATTTGCCGACGACGCCTATTCGAGCCGGACGATCCCGATCGAATGCGGCTCTTTTCTCGAAGGCATCGATTTTGCCGTCCGCATTCTGCATCACCTGAAGCTCAAGCCCGGCCAACGCGTCCTGGAGATCGGCACCGGAAGCGGCTTTACCGCCGCCGTCATGGGCCGCATGGCCGAGCGTGTCCTGTCCATCGATCGCTACAAGACGCTGACGACGGCAGCGCAGCGGCGCATGGAATCGCTTGGCCTGCGCAGCGTCATCATCCGCCACGCCGACGGCAGCGCCGGCATGCAGGGTGAGGGCACCTTCGACCGCATCTTGGTGACGGCCGCCTTCAACGCGATGCCGCGCTTTTATACCGACCAGCTCGTTTCCGGCGGCTCGATGATCGCGCCGCTGATGATTTCCGAGAACGAGTGTCGCATGGTGCGGCTGACGAAAACCGGCAGCCGTTTCGAACGCGAGGAACTGTTCGACGCTCCATATCTGCCGATCGTTCCGCGCCTTGCCTCACTGCTGTAGATGTGGACGACTTCGGGCCGCATCGGCCTGAAATCTGACCATCAAAAAAGCAGAGCATGAGGTTGTGCGAAAGCCGCTCAGGCTTTTTGGCATCATGCTCGGCAGACTGCGATTTTTCACCCGTAAGCTATGGTTATCAACTTCTCAAAAATATCGCACTGATTCCAGCATCTTAACCGCGTGGTAATACTAACGCGTTTTAATAGACTCACAAATGGTTGCGTTCTCAGTGGGTCGAGTCATGCGTTTCAGTCTTTCGCCAAAGTTCGGGAAGTCGGCCGGTAATCTTCTGGTTGTTGGCCTGCTGGCAAGTGCCGCAACGGGCTGCAGTTCCGATGTGACACGGTTTGGCGGTTTGTTTTCCTCCTCCGGGCAGGACCAGGTCACCACAAGTTCCATTCCGCGCAGGAATATGAACGGTTCTCAGGGCGATCCGGTGCCGCGCGCCGATCTCGGCGGTTCGGCCGTTGCCAGCCAGTCGGGCTACGGCGGCGGCAATGACGCACTGAACCAGCCTTATCCCGCACGCCAGGGTTACGATCCGACCCGCACGTCGAGTTCGAGCGCGCGTCTCGCTTCGGCGCCGGTCTCGGTGCAGCGTTCCGAGCTGGCCGCGCCGACGGCTGTTGCCCCCTCCCGGCAGCGGGAAAAGGAAGTCGCGCTCGCCCAGCCTTTCCCGTCTGCGCCGCAGGCTGAAAAGCCGCGATTGGTTGCGCCGGCGGCACCCAAGATGACGCCCGATACGCTGACGACCGGCACGACGCCGAAGGTTTCCGGCTGGTCCGCGACCAACGCTCCATCGGTGACGCTGCGTCCGGGTGAAAGCATCGCCACGCTTTCAAGGCGTTTCGGCGTACCGGAAAAAGAAATTCTGCGCGTCAATGCTCTGAAGACGGCATCTGCCGCGCAGCCTGGCCAGGCGATCCTGATCCCGACCTTCAACGGCGGCAATGCCGCCAAGGCGGCATTGCAAGCGACTGACCTTTCCAAGCCCGGCAAGATGCCGGAGGCGCCGAAGGCGCCTGAGCAGAACGTTGCCGTCATTCCAGGCGCCAATTCAGCCCGCGACAAGACGTTGGCGAGTGCCGATACCACCGGCAAAATTCCCGCCGGCACCGGCAAGGATCCGAAAGCGCCTGCCGGCACCTATGTCGTCAAGCAAGGTGATTCCCTGGCAAAGATTGCCAAGGCGACTGGCAGCAATGTCGACGACCTCAAGGCCGCCAATAATCTGTCGGCCAACTCGCTGCGCATCGGTCAGGCCCTGAAGATCCCGAACGGCACCGCCGACAATATCAAGACGGCCTCGATCCCAGCCGAGAAAGTCGATCCGAAGCCGACCCAGCCGGCGGCTGCCCAGCAGACGGCGTCCGTTCAGCCCGCGCCCTATAAGGCGCCGGCCGCTACCCAGACCGTCGACGATGCCGAGAAGAAGTCGGACGTCAGCTCCGCTGCACCGGAATCGACCGGCATTGGCAAATACCGTTGGCCGGTGCGCGGCCAGGTCATTGCTTCATACGGCGCCAACGTCAACGGCAACCGCAATGACGGCATCGACATCTCGGTACCGCAGGGCACGCCGATCAAGGCCGCTGAAAACGGCGTCGTCATTTATGCCGGCAACGGCCTGAAGGAACTCGGCAATACCGTTCTCGTCCGTCACGACGACGGCACTGTCACCGTCTACGGCAACGCCGATACGCTGAGCGTCACCCGCGGCCAAAAGATCCAGCGCGGCCAGACCGTCGCCGTCTCCGGCATGAGCGGCGACGTCAAGCAGCCGCAGGTCCATTTCGAGGTGCGCAAGGACGCGTCCCCGGTCAACCCGATGACTTTCCTGGAATAGGTATAGCGTACCAGGAAACGCAAAAGCCCGGCCGCCAGCCGGGCTTTTGTCATTTGATGGATGCCGCCCAAAAGTGTGCAACGCTTTGGGCGCACGACGTGCACAGAACAAAGACCGAAAGCGCGTTGCATGTATCAAGTTCGATGCGACGCGCTTTAGATGTTTAGTCCCGGTCGATGTGAACACGCATGCGTCCGGCCAGGTCTTGGATATATTGCCAGGCGACGCGGCCGGAGCGCGCGCCGCGCGTCGTTGCCCATTCCAGCGCCTCGGCATGCATCTTGTCGCGTTCGAGCCCGAGCTTGAAGTGATCGGCATAGCCGTCGATCATCCCGAGATAATCCTCCTGGCTGCATTTGTGGAAGCCGAGCCAGAGGCCGAAGCGGTCGGAAAGCGAAACCTTCTCCTCGACCGCCTCCGACGGATTGATCGCCGTCGACTGCTCGTTTTCCATCATGTGGCGCGGCAGGAGGTGGCGCCGGTTGGAGGTGGCGTAGAAGAGCACATTGTCCGGCCGCCCTTCGACGCCGCCGTCGAGTGCTGCCTTCAGCGACTTGTAGGCGGTGTCGTCGTGATCGAAGGAAAGATCGTCGCAGAAGACGATCACGCGGTACGGCGTATCCTTCAGGAGGTCGAGCAGATGGGGAAGGCTGGCGATATCCTCGCGATGGACTTCGACCAGCTTCAGCAAGATGCTGCTTTCGCGCCTGACATCCTCGTGGACGGCCTTGACCAGCGAGGATTTGCCCATGCCGCGCGCGCCCCAGAGCAGCACATTGTTGGCGGCATACCCCTCGGCGAAACGCACCGTATTCTCATGCAGGATGTCGCGCACATGATCGACGCCGCGGATGAGCGTCAACGCTACCCGGTTCGGCCTCTTGACCGGCTGCAGATGCTGGCGCAATGGCGCCCAGACGAAACAGTCGGCAGCGTCCCAGTCGTTGACGGCAGGTGCCGGTCCGGCAAGACGTTCGACGGCGTCAGCAAGCCGTCTCAGTTCGGCGAGCAGGGCTCTGTTGATTTCCTCGGTCATCGGTGGCCTCCTGATTTCTCACTGCGGCAATCCGCTTTGATATTTCGATGCCGCTAATGCATGTCGCCCGGAAGTGTGGAGCGGTTCCGGGATAACGACATGCTTGAAAACAAAAGAGCTAAAGCGCGTCGCATCGATCAAGTTCGATGCGACGCGCTTTAGCATGGCGTTTTGACGGCGGAAAGGTTATGAGGCAGCGGAATCGGTACTGTTTCCGGCTGTTTCTGTTGCATTCATCGAAGCCGTAACTATAGTCCGGCAACCTGAAAAGAGAGGCGGAGTTCCGCCGCCCAAGCCTGAGGAGTTTAGCATGTTCATCACCCCGGCATTCGCCCAGAGTGCGACCGATACCGCAACGGGATTCGGCGGCTCCGGTTTCGAAATGATCATCCTGTTCGTGCCGCTGATGGTCGTCTGGTACTTCCTGCTGATCCGTCCGCAGCGCGCACAGGCAAAAAAGCGTGAGGAAACCCTGAAGGCGATCCGTCGCGGCGACCAGGTCGTCACCGGCGGCGGTCTCGTCGGCAAGGTCACCAAGGTCGTTGACGAAAAGGAAGTCGAAGTTGAGATCGCTGATGGCGTGCGTGTGCGCATCGTCCGCAGCGGCATCTCCGAAATTCGCGTCAAGGGTGAACCGGTCAAGGCCGACGCGGCGTAACAAGCGATAACGGCAGGACCGCCGGATCGGAAGATCGTCGAGAGAATGTTGCATTTTTCCCGCTGGAAAACACTTCTGATTTGGCTGGTCGCGTTTGCGGCCATCGTTGTCGCTGCGCCCAATCTGCTAACTGAGGCGCAGCGATCTTCCCTGCCGGACTGGTTGGGGCACGACCGCTTGACGCTCGGTCTCGACCTGCAGGGCGGCTCGCATATCGTTCTGAAGGTCGAGCGTTCCGATGTCGTCAAGGACCGCCTGGAGGAGTTGGTCGCCAATGTGCGGAACGCGCTGCGCGGCGCCGGCATCCGCTATACCGGGCTGACCGGCAATGACCAGACCGTCACCGTCCGCATCACCGATCCGGCCCAGACACAGGCGGCGGTCGATCTCCTGAAGCCGTTGACGACGGCTGGTGGACATTCCGGATCTGAGGTCGCGCTTCAGCAGGGCGAGGAGGGGCAACTCTCACTGCAGATTTCCGACGCTGGCATTACCGCTGACGTCGCCTCCGCCCGGAGCCGGTCGCTCGATATCGTTGGCCGCCGCATCGCCGGATTCGGCTATGAAAATTTCCTCGTTCGCCCCGATGGCGCCGACCGCATCGTCATGCAGGTGCTGGGATCGGTCGACGCCGAGCGGCTGAAGAACATCCTGAATCAGCCCGCCAAGCTTTCCTTTCATCTGATCGACGAAAGCATGTCGGGGCAGGAGGCGCTGAACGGCCGCTGGCCTGCAACGTCGCAAGTCCTTTATTCCCTCGACGATCCGCCGATTCCCTATCTCGTCGACCGCACGGCTTTCGTCACCGGCAGCAACATGGTCGATATCGAGCCCATCGTCGATCCGCAGACGCAGGAGACCTCGATTGCCTACCGTCTCGATGCGGAAGGCACGCAGCGGCTGGCGCAGGCGACGGAGCAGAATATCGGCAAGCACCTTGCCATCGTCTTCGACGACCAGGTGATGTCGTCACCGGTCATCGATGCGGCGATCACCGGCGGCGAGGGCCGGATTTCGGCAAACTTCTCCGAGGACGGCGTCCGCGATCTTGCGATCATGCTGCGGGCCGGCGCCTTGCCGGCGACGCTGACGAGCGTTGAGGAACGCAGCGTCAGCCCGAGATTCGGCGCCGATTCCATCTTCAACGGTCTCGTTGCTGGCCTTGTCGCCGTCGTGCTGGTCGCAGCACTGATGATCGCCCTCTATCGTATTCTCGGCATCATCGCCGTCGTCTCGCTCTTCCTCAACCTGATCCTCATCGTCGCGGTGCTCAGTCTTGTCGGTGCGACGCTCACCTTGCCCGGGATTGCCGGCATCGTGCTGATCGTCGGCATGGCGGTCGATTCGAACGTACTGATCTACGAGCGCATCCGCGAAGAGGAAAAAACCACCCATTTCTTTGCGGAGGCCGTCGGCCGCGGTTTCTCGCGCGCATTTTCAACGATCGTCGACGCGAATGTGACGATCTTCATTGCCGCCATCATCCTCTTTTTCCTTGGCAGCGAATCCATCCGCGGTTTCGCGGTGACGCTGGCGGTCGGCATCCTGACGACCGTTTTCACGGCTTTCACGCTGACGCGCTCGATCGTTGCCGTCTGGCTGAGCGCGCGCCATCCCCGGCATCTGCCGAAGAGCGTCCTGACCCATCTTTTCGAGCACGCCAATATCCGCTTCATGGGAATCCGCCGCTATGTCTTTACGGCGTCGGCGGTCATCTCGCTGGTCGCCATGGCCGCCTTTGCCACCATCGGCCTGCATCTCGGCATCGATTTCACCGGCGGCTCGCTCATTGAGGTGACGGCGAAGCAGGGCAATGCCGACATCGCCGATCTCCACTCGCGCCTCAATGATCTCAATCTCGGCGACGTGGGCGTCGAGCGCACGGGCGGGCCGTCGAACGCGCGGATCCGCATCGCTTCCCAGGGCGGCGGCGAGAATGCCGAGCAGTCGGCGGCGACGCTGGTGCGCGGCGAGCTCCAGGAAGATTATGATTTTCGCCGTGTCGACGTCGTCGGCCCCGCCATCTCGGGCGAATTGACGATGATGGCGACGCTCGGCGTGCTTGCAGCACTTGCGGCGATCCTGATCTACATCTGGATCCGCTTCGAATGGCAATTCGCAGTCGGCGCCATCGTCGCAACGCTGCACGACGTCATCATCATGCTCGGTCTCTTCGTCCTTACCGGCATCGAGTTCAACCTGACGAGCATCGCCGCCGTGCTGACCATCGTCGGTTATTCCCTTAACGATACGGTCGTAGTCTACGACCGAATGCGCGAGAATCTCAAGCGATACAAGAAGATGCCGCTGCCGATCCTGATCGATGCCTCGATCAATCAGACGCTGTCACGCACCGTTCTGACCGCGGCGACGACGCTGATCGCCTTGCTCGCGCTCTTTCTCTTCGGGGGCGAAGTCATCCGCTCCTTCACCTTTGCGATGCTCTTCGGCGTCGCTCTCGGCACCTTCTCTTCGATCTATATCGCCGCTCCTGTCTTGATCGTCTTCCGGCTGCGGCCGGAGGCTCCCGACGGGGAAGAGAGCAACAAGACGGATGCTGGTGTAAAATCCGGCACGGTGGTTTGAAAACATGGCAAAAGGCATAGAAATCCGCGCCGCGCATTTCCCCGGGCGCGCCCCGATCGACGCTTACGGCAATGGCGGCTTTCGCTTTGCCGACATGTCGCATCGCGGCTCGATCCTTTGCCTGCCGTCCGGCATTCATGGCTGGGACATGGATATGTCGAAACCGCTGTCGCCTGAAAATTTCCGCCGGGTGCTTGATGAGGCGGCCGATATCGAAGTTCTGCTCGTCGGTACTGGAACCGAACTCCGCCGCCTGCCCGAGGAATTGAGGCTGGCGCTGAAATCGCGCGGCATCTCCTCCGATCCGATGAGCACCGGAGCGGCGGTGCGCACCTTCAATATCATGCTCGCCGAGCAACGTGCCGTCGCCGCGGCGTTGATTGCGGTCTGACGATGACTGAAGCGAATATTGCGACGAACCAGGAGATCTGCCTGGCGATGCTGCGTGACAGCGATCGCGACCGCTATCTCGCCTGTCTGCTGTCGCCGGAGGCAAAGCGCGGCGCGCTTGCAGCTCTTTATGCCTTCAATGCCGAGCTTGCCCGCATCCGTGATCTCGTGCACGAGCCGTTGCCCGGCGAGGTGCGGCTGCAATATTGGCACGATCTTCTGGAGGGCAGCGCGCATGGCTCGACGGCAGCCAATCCCGTTGCCGCAGCACTTCTGACCGCGATCGAAACGCACCGCCTGCCGCGTAAGACGCTGATCGACATGATCGAGGCCCGCACCTTCGATCTCTATGACGATCCGATGGAGACACGTCTTTCGCTTGAAGGCTATGCCGGTGAAACGGCATCGGCCCTGATCCAGCTCGCAAGCCTGGTGCTTTCGCCGGAAGAGGCCGCACGATCGGCCGACGCCGCCGGCCATGCGGGCGTCGCCCAGGCGGTCGCCGGATTGCTGCTGCTGATGCCGCTGCATCGCCGCCGCGGCCAGGTCTATATTCCGCTGCAGATCCTTTCCGCCACCGGTCTCGACCGCGATGCCTTCCTTGCCGGCGAAGACAGGCCGCGCATCTCTGCTGCCATCGAGGCCTTCGCCGGCCTTGGTCGCGAACATCTGGTGAAGGCGAGGGCGGCGGGGCCGATTGCGCCGGCCGTCTTTCCAGCCTTCCTGCCGGCGACGCTTGCCGAACCAGTGCTCGTCAGGGCGCAGAAACGAGGCGCCTTGCTGTTCGACCGACCACTGCAGCCGCCGCAATGGCGCCGCCAGCTGCGAATGGGACTGGCAGCAACCCGCCGGAAAATCTGATATCGGTCAAATTCGCGCAAGTCTCGCGCGTTACAAGGCTTCCACCGCTACCCTTTGAACGGAGACTCGGCGTGGGCATTATCGTCTGGTGCGTTCTTTTCGCCATCGTCATTTTCATTGCTTTTGTGGCAACGCGCATGGCCGCGCAGAACAAGGAAGACGGCCTGCATGACACGGGCCTCGCCATCATCGAATTCGGTCGCGCCTTTCCGAACGAGGCGATCCGTCAGTTGCAGGCGACGGAAAACGGTCAGGCCGTCTTCGTGCGCCTGCATGACAACAAGGCGGGCTTCATGCGCAACATGTCGCGCCATTTCGCCTGCCATCTGATCGAGCCGGGTCGGGTGCGCGTCGTGGGCTCGGAAACGGGCCGGGGACTGGTGGTCGACTTCCTCGATGCACCTTATCACAACGGTGATTTCGAATTCGCTTCCGCCAAGGAAGCCTCGGAGGTTTCGCTCTGGCTGCTCGGCAATTATATCGCCGAGCCGGATAAGGACCTGCCGCCCGGCAATATGTTGGCGGCGAACAAGCAGTAATGCATGTCGCCCAAAAGTGTGCAGCGGTTTGCGAGGGCGGCATGCATAAACGCAAAGACTTCAAGCGGGTCGCATGAGCCGGTTCGATTCGGCGCGCTTGAAAACGCCAGTTAGGCGCTTTCGGCAAGCGTCGATTCTTGACCGAGCCAGGCGGCGCAGTCGGCAAGGGCGCGCCGCGCGATCAACTGCCGCTTCATGATCGTCTTGTCCTTGCCGCGGAAGCGTTTGACGCCTTCGGGCTTGACGATCGAACCCGGCTGGAGCTCCGGAAACAGCCCGAAATTGATGTTCATCGGCTGGAACGATCGTTTGCCCGGCTCCTCGTCGGTGACGAGGTGCCCGCCGGTGATATGACCGAGCAGCGAGCCGAGCGCGGTCGTCGGCGGCGGTAGCGAGATCGCCTCGCCCTTGCGTTCGGCGGCGGCGAAACGCCCGGCCATCAGCCCGACGCTGGCACTCTCCACATAACCCTCACAGCCGGTGATCTGGCCGGCAAAACGCAGGCCGGGCCGCGATTTTAGCGTCAGTGACCGGTCGAGCAGGGTGGGGGAGTTGATATAGGTGTTGCGGTGCAGGCCGCCGAGACGGGCAAATTCCGCATTCTCCAGACCCGGGATCATCCGGAAGATGTCCGCCTGCGCGCCATATTTCAGCTTCGTCTGGAAGCCGACCATGTTGTAGAGCGTGCCGAGTGCATTGTCCTGCCTCAGTTGCACGACGGCATAGGCCTTGACTGTCGGGTTATGCGCGTTCGTCAGCCCCATCGGCTTCATCGGTCCGTGGCGCAGTGTCTCGCGGCCGCGTTCGGCCATTACCTCGATCGGCAGGCAGCCGTCGAAATAAGGCGTGCCCTCCCATTCCTTGAAACCGACCGTGTCGCCTGATATCAGCGCGTCGACGAAGGCATTGTACTGCGCCTCGTCCATCGGGCAGTTGATGTAATCCTTGCCGGTGCCGCCAGGCCCGACCTTGTCGTAGCGCGACTGATACCAGCAGATATCCATGTCGATGCTCTCGCGGTAGACGATCGGCGCGATGGCGTCGAAGAAGGCAAGCGAATCCTCGCCGGTTTCCGCCTGGATGGCGCTCGCGAGCGACGGCGCCGTCAGCGGTCCGGTGGCGACTATGGCAAGATCCCAGTCCTTCGGCGGCAGGCCGGTGACCTCTTCACGCACGACGGTGATGAGCGGGTGGTCATGGACCGCTTTGGTCACCGCCTCGGAGAAGCCATCGCGATCGACGGCGAGCGCACCGCCGGCCGGTACCTGGCACCGATCGGCAGCGGCCATGATCAGCGAACCCGCCATGCGCATCTCGGCATGGATGACGCCGACGGCATTGCTGGTCGCATCGTCGGACCGGAAGGAATTGGAGCAGACGAGTTCGGCAAGACCGTCGGTCTTGTGCGCATCCGTGCCGCGCACCCCGCGCATTTCATGCAGGATGACCGGGACGCCGGAACTGGCGATCTGCCAGGCGGCTTCCGAACCGGCAAGCCCGCCGCCGACGACGTGGATAGGGGAATAGGAGGAGATCGTGTTCATTCCGGGCTGATATCATGTCGGCAGGTGCGATCCAACACCCCGGAATCAAAAACGGCGCCCTGGGGCGCCGTCTTGGAAGCATCGTACTCGCTATTAGCGGAACGAGCGGGATGCGATATTCCGGATGTCGTAGCGGCTAACGCCGATATCGGACAGGGTCTGGTTCGAAAGGCCGCCGAGTTCATTGAGCGTACGACGGTAGCTGAGCCAGCTTCTTGCAATGCGGATCGGGTTCATTGTCTTCTTCCTATGTCCGCGGGACGGCGGGATCGCCTGTCTCTCTGCGGTTGATGTTTATATAGGCGAGAACCGTCCGATTGTGCAGTGCAAATAAAAGGCGTCTGCCATGCAATTGTGCACTACGATGCTCTTCAATTAAGCAGAGGATATTTTTTGAGCGGGCTAACGAGTGGGAAAAACCTGCAACCGCAGCGGCCACCACGGGCAGACAAAAGAAAACGCCCGCTGGGTACAGCGGGCGTTTCGATCGAGAACAATCGTGCTTGGGAGGAGCAGCGATCGCCTAGAATTAGCGGTGGGAAGCCTCACGGGCAACGCGATGGATGTCCGAACGGTCGATGCCGAGATCGTGCAATTCGCGGTTGGTCATGCGGCCGAGTTCCGTGATGGTCTGACGATACTTGCGCCAGTTATTGAAAGAGCGAGAGAAGTTCATGTTAAGCCCCTTTCCGAGGGTTTGATCTGCCAGCAGCCACCGATCCGCGCTGACCTCTATTTGATGACTGGAATATATGTTGCGACGCGAAAGACTAAAACAGACAAGTTTTCAGATCACCTATGCGAAACTTGCAATGCTCAAAGGGTATTTGACGCAGACTTACCGTTTTTTGGTCAATGAATAGGCAGAATGACTTTTGAGAAAGCAATTCGATTTGGAGAGGCGAATGGGGGATCACTGCGGAAAAACGCTGCTCCCTCCGCCAGTTCCGCCCGTCCTTCTGCTACAACGAGGCGTTCCGCTTCGGATCAGAAGCCGCCCATCCCGTCGCAGAGTTGGTGGGGCGGCGTGACGACAATGTGGCATGACGGCGCCATCCGACGAAAACTCTCTCACCGCCAATGCTTTAATAAGGCTTTGGCTAAAGAAAAACGCCCGCCGGGGGAGGATCCGGCGGGCGTGTTATGGTGACTGACAACTGGGAGGAGGAGTGTTGCCAGTCTATCGCAGCGCGCTGGGAGGAGGAGTGCGCGGCTGCGAATCTCGTCACGGACAAAGCATCCGCGGGCGTCCGGCTAATGCCGGGCCGGGGCGCCATCCCCGTGCTTCGATGTGTTGATCAATAGTATGACTAATGAATATTGTGCAGTGCAATAAATTCATGCCGGATATGCGAAATACGCATATCTCTCCGTCCATAAACTTATATTACCGCTTCTGGCGTTAGCGGCTGGTTAACACTCGGTACTATTTAGACCAGTGAGGAACTTGTATATTTGTTGCAGAGCGTTTGCGAACACCGGTCCTGCGTCTATAACGGCGTGAGCCGCAGGCCGCAGTCGGCGTTGCGGAAATAAGAGGTAGAGCATGTATCGCGGCAGGTTGGAGCGGGATCTTTCGCTCTGGGTGGGCAAGGGCCTGCTCGGGCAGGAAACGGCAGGTGCGCTTCTCGCCGAATATGACAGCCGCCCGGCAAGTTTCAGCCTCGGCAGGGTGCTGATGGCGCTGGCGGCGGTGCTGCTTGCCGCTGCCATTCTGCTGGTCGTCGCCTCCAATTGGGAGGCCATCCCGCGCCTCGTGCGCGTCGGCGCCATCCTTGCCCTGATCTGGGTGGTGCACATCGCCGCTGCCCGGCTGCTCGCCCGCGGTGCGACGGCGGCGGCAGGCGGGTTGCTGGTCATCGGCGCGATGAGCTTCGGCGGCGCCATCTCGCTGGTCGGGCAGATGTATCATCTCTCCGGCGACGAACAGACAGTGATGTATCTCTGGTTCGCCATCGCGACGATCTCGGCGATCCTGTTCCGTTCGGGCGCAGTGGCCGTCGTCGCGGGCTTCCTCTCCTGGGCGTCGTTTGCCGTCTATCTTGAGAACCACGACACGCATTGGATAGGGTTCGATCCCTGGATGGCGCCTCTCATGGCGGTAATCGTCATCGCGCTGGTGCGTTATACCGGCGCTGAGCGGGCCCGCCATCTCGCCTATCTGCTGCTGATCGGCTGGCTCGCCTGGCTCTATACTCTTTATGAGGAGATCGCCGTGGCGCTTGCCTTCGCGATCGGTGGCATGGCGGCCTTCGTGCTGACGGCGTTGCCGCTCCGGCCTATTGCCTCCTTGGTCAGGAGCGCCGGTGCGGCGCCGGCCTTCTACAGCTTCCTTGTCGCCGGGATCGGCTTGCTGCTGTTGCATATCGAGATCGAGGACGGCTGGCGGCTGGTGGTGCTCGGAGTGGCGACACTTGCCGCTTCGGTGCTGGCGATCGCCCTGCATGGCAGGGATAACGGCGCAGTGCGTTATCTCGCTTATACGACTTTTGCCGCGGAGATGCTCTATCTCGCCTCCGTCACCGTCGGCTCGATCCTCGGCACGTCGAGCCTCTTCCTCTTCTCCGGTCTCGTGGTGGCACTAGTCGCCTGGATCGTCATCCGCCTCGAGCGGCGTTTTTCGGCGAATGCACAGGGGGAGGGCGCATGAACTCGTTCCTGGCAAAGCTGCAATCCGGCAAGGGCTATCTGCTTTCGGCGATCATCGTCGCCGGTCTGCAGACCCTGATCCTGGGCACAATCATCCAGAGCCGGGCGTCGATCCTCAGTGATGGCGCTGAAGTGCTGCTGAAGACGGCGCCCGTCGATCCGCGTGATTTCCTGCGCGGCGATTATGTCGTCTTGAACTACGACATTTCCTCTGTGCCTGTGCAGACGGTTTCCGGCGGCATTCCGGCCGAGGCCGGCGAGCGGGTGCTATGGGTCCGGTTGAAGAAGCAGGAGGACGGTTTCTGTACGGTGATCGAATCGTCCTTTCACGAACTGCCTCCGCAGCCGGAGACCGTGATCCTGCGCAGCCGGCCATTTTATAGTGGCGGACTTGCCGCCGGCGACAGCATGCGTGTCGAATACGGCATCGAGCGCTACTACGTTCCTGAAGGTGAGGGCAAGCCGATCGAGGAGGCCCGCAATGACGGCAACGTCGCCATCGCAGTGCGTGTCTCGCCTGATGGAAGCGCGCAGATTCGCAGCCTTCTCGTTGACGGCAAGCCGGTTTACGACGAGCCGCTTTACTGATCTCGTCGCACTTCGGGGCAGGGCGGCTCCAGGGCCGCAAATCCCCTGTCATTTACCGTTCATTTTTCCTTTGCCTCGACCAAATCGGGTGATATAGAGACGCCGCGCTCCGGAAGGCCTCATGCGCAGGCATAGGCATGCGGTTTTGTGAACGCGGGTATGGTGAAATTGGTAGACACGCCAGATTTAGGTTCTGGTGCCGCAAGGCGTGGGAGTTCAAGTCTCTCTACCCGCACCAAGCTGTTTGCAGGCGGGAGACTGAAATCGGTTGGCTTAGGGCAGCCGAGAGTTGTCCCGAATAGCCCGCGAGTGCCGTTCCCCTTTGGGCGGAATGATACAGGAATTGGGAAAAGCCACGCGCGGCAGGATCGCCGGCGTCGTGCTCATCGAAACGAACGGCGTCTGGGCACGGCCGCCACGAAATGAAGGTAGGAAGACATGCAGGTTATCGAAACGCTCGCTGAAGGGCTGAAGCGCGAAATCAAGGTCGTTATCCCGGCCAAGGACATGCAAGACAAGATGAATGAGCGTCTTGCCGATGTGAAGGACAAGGTTCGTATCAACGGCTTCCGTCCGGGCAAGGTCCCCGCTGCGCACCTCAAGAAGGTCTACGGCAAGTCGATCATGGCCGACCTCGTCAACGAGATCGTCCGCGAGCAGCCGGCCGCCATCCTGTCCAGCCGCGGCGAGAAATCGGCCACGCAGCCGGAAATCGCCATGACGGAAGACAAGGACGAAGCCGACAAGATCCTCGCTGCCGAGCAGGATTTCGAATTCACGCTTTCCTATGAAGTGCTGCCGCCGATCGAACTGAAGTCGGTCAAGGGCATCAAGGTCACGCGCGAAGTCATCGACATCTCGGACGACGAAGTCAACGAGCAGGTCCTGAAGGTCGCCGAAAGCGCCCGCGCTTACGAGACCAAGACCGGCAAGGCCGCAGACGGCGACCGCATCACCATGGATTACGTCGGCAAGGTCGACGGCGAAGCCTTCGAAGGCGGCACCGACCAGGGCGCAGAACTCGTGCTCGGCTCCGGCCGCTTCATCCCGGGCTTCGAAGATCAGCTCGTCGGCGTCAAGGCCGGCGCCGAGAAGACCATCACCGTGACCTTCCCTGCCGACTATCCGGCCAAGAACCTCGCCGGCAAGGAAGCGACCTTCGACGTGACCGTCAAGGATGTCGCAGCACCTGCCGCTGTCGAGATCAACGACGAACTCGCCTCCAAGCTCGGCATCGAATCCGCCGACCGCCTGAAGGAAATCGTCCGTGGCCAGATCGAATCGCAGTACGGCTCGCTGACCCGCCAGAAGCTGAAGCGCCAGATCCTCGACCAGCTCGACGAGATGTACAAGTTCGAGACACCGAACTCGCTCGTCGACGCCGAATATAACGGCATCTGGAGCCAGGTGAACAACGACCTCGCCCAGTCCGGCAAGACCTTCGAGGACGAAGACACGACCGAGGAGAAGGCTCGCGAGGAATACAAGACGCTCGCCGAGCGCCGTGTTCGCCTCGGCCTCGTTCTCTCCGAAATCGGCGAAAAGGCCGGCGTCGAAGTCAGCGAAGACGAAATGCAGCGCGCCATCTACGATCAGCTGCGCCAGTATCCGGGCCAGGAAAAGCAGATCCTGGAATTCTTCCGCAGCCAGCCGGGTGCCGCCGCTTCGATCCGCGCGCCGATCTTCGAAGAGAAGGTCATCGATCACCTGCTGACCGAAATCGACGTCACCGACAAGAAGGTGACGAAGGAAGAGCTGCTCGCCGAGGAAGAAGGCGAAGCCAAGGCCGAGACCAAGAAGGCCGCGCCGAAGAAGAAGGCTGCCGCCAAGGCCGAAGCAGCTGACGCCGGTGAAGGCGAAGAAGCCGCACCGAAGAAGAAGGCTGCTCCGAAGAAGAAGGCGGCTGACGAAAGCGCCGAATAATCGCTTTTCAGTTCAGAAGTTTGGAAGGCCTCGCCATCGTGCGGGGCCTTTTTCTATTATCCAGGGCAGTTCATTCTCGCCGCCTACTCCTTTGTGTTTATTCACCAGGAACAACAAAGAGTTGCAATAAAGTATAATTCGATGCAGATTCTACTGATGGGGAGGACCTGAAAATGACTGCAAAGCATGACATGAAGAAGCTGGTGGAAGAAATGTATGCCGTGCGTGACCGCGGCGATGTCGAAGCTACCCTGGCGCTGATCGGCGAGGGTTGCACCTTTCGCATGGTCGGCAATACACGGCTGGCGCCTTTTTCGACTGAATCAAGCGGGCATGCTTTTCGCCAAGCGATAACGCAGCTTATCACAGTATGGGATCTATCGAATATCAGGACAGCTATCTATGTGGACGAGGATGAGCATATGGTCTTTGCCCACCGTGAAGGCGAGGTCAGGCACATCCCATCGGGCGTGAGCTTCCATACGGAATTCATCGACAAGATCCATATCCGGGATGGGAAACTGGTCAAGATCGTCGAATTCGTCGACACGCTGCAAGTGGCCGAGACGGCCAAGATGATCCAAGTCGCTTAAACGGCCACCAAGGTCGGAGCCTTCGAAGCGTTGTCAAAGTTGATTCATGCGACGCGCTTTAGAGTTTGATGCCGCCCATGTTTTCGGGCGTCAGCCGCCGTTCAAGAATTACCGCTCAATGCGCTGTCAGTTGCGCGACTTTCCTGACATGGCTCACGGCTGCGGCGCCGCCTGCGGTCTGTGTGAAGAGGTGGAGCGTTTCCTCTTCGTCGTCGGCGACAGGCGTCAGCGCCTGATCCATGTAGGTCTTCGACTTTGCATCCCTTGAAATCAGGAACGCCGAAATCGTCAGGCCAATGATCGTGCCGGCGAGCGAAGCATGTTTGCGGAAGGTTTCCCAGGCAAAGCGCGGCCAGAAGACCAGCGGATTCTCGCGCGGCAGGTCAGGGCGCCGCTCCGATGGCGTCTTCAGGCGCAGCAGACCGCTTTGCAGCGGATGCACGTTTTCCAGCGGCACGGTGGTGGCGAAGGAGACCAGAACCTTGACGAGCCTCGCCAGCGGTACCCCGGTCGCCACAGCGCGGCGCAGCAGCGTCTTCATATGATCAGGCGAATAGTAGAGCGACCACGCCTCGTGGTAGATGTCTTCCCATTCCTGCTTGCTCATTTTGGGATGCGCGGTGCAGACGTGCTCGACATCGTAGATGTTGAGATCGGCATCCATCTCGATGCCCTTCTTCCACAGGACCTGATGGTCCTCGGAGCCAGGCAGCGGCGTCAGGATGAAGAATTCGATGACGTCGAGCGGCAGCTCTTCCTGGATGATCGCGATGTCGCGGCGGATCGACTCCGGCGTGTCGGCGGGGAAGCCCAAGATATAACCGGCGAGCGTCATGATGCCCTGGGCCTTCCAGGCGAGCAGCATCTTGCGGTATTCGGTGATCTTGTTCTGGTTCTTCTTGGCAGCGGTCAGATTGTCCGGATTGACGTTCTCAAGGCCGATGAAGACGCGCGTGACCCCGGCGCGCCTGGATTTCTCGATGAAATTGGGGATCTTGTGGCAGAGCGTGTCGACCTGGATCATCAGGCCGAGTGGAATGCCGTCCCGTTCCTTAAGTTCGATCAACCGGTCGAAGATCGCTTCCCAATCCTTGTTACGGGCGAAATTGTCGTCGGTGATGAAGAATTTGTGGATGCCCTGCGCCCAGTTCATCCGCACCAGCTTTTCGACGTCGTCGGCCGAACGGAAGCGTGACTTGCGTCCCTGCACGTTGATGATGGTGCAGAACGAGCACTGATAGGGACAGCCACGTCCGGCATCGAAGCTGGTGCTGAGCCCGAGCGTGCGCTGGATATTGTCCTTCGGCAGGAAGGGAACCGGCGTGCCGCCGATGCCGGGAAGGTCGTTCATGAAATTGTAGAGCGGCTTCAGCTCGCCGGCGGCGGCATCGCGCAGCACCATGTCGAGCCGGCCCTCGGCCTCGCCGGCAAACATCGAGATGCCCATGTCGCGGCAGGCGTCGAGCCCGACGGCCTTGCCATCCAGCATCGACAGGCAGCCGGAAACATGGAAGCCGCCGATCGAAACCGGCAGGCCGGCATCGCGGAAGGGACGGGCGATATCGAGGGCGCGCGGATACTGGTTGGTCTGGACGCCGACGAGCGCGATCATGCCGAAATTGTCGTGACGCTTGAACTGCGCCAGCAGTCCGGCGATATCGATCCGCGTATTGGTCTCGTCGATCACGGTGATGTCAATCGCCGTATCGTCTCCGAGCACCTTGCGCTCGGCACATTCGGCGGCAATGCCGTAGAGCGCCGCCAGCGAATTGGAGGGGATCATCGCCCGCCACCAGCGGATGACGTAGCCGTCGTCGTCATAATGCGACGGCTTGATCAAGATCAGCTGAAAACGTCTGCGCGCAGCTTCCAAGACATGGGACAAGAGTATCTATCTTTCTCTAGAAGCTTTTGCCCGAAGGCAAATGGCGTTGAAGGCATATACAGGCACGACATACCAATGCGATTTAGGAGGTCAAACTAAGGCGTAAAAAAACGGCACGGCCCGCAAACGCTTCGCGAAGTGTATCACTCCTCAATATACTACCCGATATCGAGCAGCAATGCGCGATGGTCGGAGACTTCGGGCGCCTCGACCACCTCGAATTTGGCAACCTTCACCCCCGGCGTCACCAGCATGTAGTCGGCAAAGCGGCCTTGCTTCAGATAGTAGGAGGTTCGCGTGTCTACAAGACCGTTTCCGGTGACCAGATCGGAAAGCCCGAGTCTGGCGAGAATCGTGAAGGTCGCGCTGTCAGGCAACACGTTGAAATCGCCGCAGACGACGAGATTTTCGCCGCCGGGCCAGACGCGCTCGATGAGCCTGACCAGCGCCTCGGCCTGCTCTTTGCGCGCTGCGGTATCGCCCTTGCCTGCGGGATCGCGCAGGCCATGCATGTGGGCGATGGTCACGGTAGAAGCGTGCTCATGGCTGAAGAGGCGGATGCAATGGGCGTTTCGCGGCCGCGGATGTTCGCCCCAGCCATCGGCGGAAAAACGGCCGTGCACGAAGTCCAGCCCCTCTGCGATGAGGGAATGCGTTTTGCGCACGAAGGTCGCTAGCCCGAATTCGGCGGCAATCGCGGTATCGCCATCGAAAAGCTCGCCTCTCGAGGTCGGGCAGAAGAAGCCGTCGTGGCCGGGCAGGGCGGTGCTGATCTCAGTAAACAGATTGGCGCGCTGCGGCAGCTCCAGCCCCGCGTCCCGATAGATCGACCATCCGCCGCCCGTACCTGGCGCCCGCAGCACTTCCTGCAGGCACAGGACATCCGGATCGGCTTGCCTGATATAGCCGATCAAGGTCTCATGCAGCCTGCCGCCCCATGCGTTCAGCGAAATGATGCGCAATGTCATTGGGCTCCGTTTGGCGGCCGGATTTAGACGACAGCTCCGCCGTCTACATGATGCGTTTTAAAGTTCTGACTTGATGTCGCCCATCCGGTTCCAGGCATCGAGCCCAGCGATCTTGTAGGCTTCGGCGAGCGTCGGGTAGTTGAAAGTGTTCTCGACGAAATATTCGACCGTGCCTTTGAGGTTCAGCACCGCTTGACCGATATGGACCAGCTCGGTGGCACCTTCGCCGACGATATGCACGCCGAGCAGGCGGCGGGTCTTCAGCGAGAAGATCAGCTTCAAAAGCCCGGTGTCGAGGCCCATGATGTGACCGCGCGACGTCTCGCGGAAGCGGGCAATGCCGCATTCATAGGGAATACCGCGCTCCTTCATCTCTTCTTCGGTCAGGCCGCAGGTCGAAATCTCCGGCACGGCATAGATGCCATAGGGGAAATATTTCGGCGGCTCCTTGGCGACCGCGCCGACCGCGACGCGGGCAGCGATGCGGCCCTGTTCCATCGAGGTCGAGGCAAGGCTCGGAAAGCCGACGACGTCGCCGGCGGCATAGATGTTGGCAACCGATGTCTGGAAGGTTTCCGGATTGACCTTGAGACGGCCGCGGCTGTCGGCGTCGAGGCCGATGGCCTGAAGGTTCAGCGCATCGGTTGCCCCCATGCGGCCGGCGGCGAAAAGCACCATGTCGGTCGTCAGGCGTCGGCCGCTGTCGAGCGTCAGTTCGACCTTGCCGTTTTCGAGCCTCTCCACCTTATCGGCCTTCTGGCCGAGCAGCAGCTTCATGTTGCGGTCGCGCAGCTGATAGGTAAAATCCTCGATGATTTCCTTGTCGATGAAGTCGAGCATCGTCGCCTTCGGATCGATGACGGTGACGGCGGTGTCGAGCGCGCTGAAGATCGTCGCATATTCGATTCCGATGACCCCGGCGCCGATGACGACCATTGATCGCGGCAGGTCCTGGATGTCGAGCAGTTCGTCGCTGTCGAGAACGGTCTTGCCGTCGAAGGGGATGTAATCGGGGCGGAAAGGCTTTGTGCCGACGGCAAGCAGCACGCTGGCGCCGGTGACCTGCGTGGTCTCGCCGTCATCCTTGATCACCTGCAGCGTCGACGCATCGATGAAGCTCGCCTTGCCGCGAATATGCTGCACGCGGTTGCGGGCGAACTGGTGTTCCAGCACCTCGACCTCGTGGTTGAGCGTAATCAGCAGGCGGCGGCGCAGGTCATCTGCACTGATCTCTTCCTTGACGCGGTAAGACCGGCCGTAGAAGCCGCGTTCGCGCCAGCCGGAAAGATTAAGCGCGGTCTCGCGCAGCGTTTTGGAAGGGATGGTGCCGGTATGCACGGATACGCCGCCGACGCGTTTGCCCTGCTCGATGACAAGCACTTTCTTGCCGAGTTTTGCCGCCTGGATCGCGCCGCGGCGCCCTGCGGGACCGCTGCCCACCACAACGAGATCGTACTGAAGCATCATCAAGCCCCGGATTGGAAAGGAATCATATTGCGACGCAAAATGTCGCCCGTCCATCGTTAGCCGGTCAATGTTACAGATTGTTTTACGACCGCCGATTCCGCCGGACCTGTGCCTTTCAGATCAACTTCAGCCCCTTCAGGCTGACATGACCATCCCTGCCGATGATGACGTGGTCGTGGACGGTGATATCGAGCGCCTTGGCGGCATCGATGATCACCTTCGTCATGTCGATGTCGGCGCGCGATGGTGTGGGATCGCCGGAGGGATGGTTGTGCACGAGGATCATCGCCGTTGCCGAAAGCTCGAGTGCGCGTTTGACCACCTCGCGCGGATAGACCGGCGTATGGTCGACCGTGCCGCGGCCCTGTACCTCATCGGCGATCAGCACATTGCGTTTGTCGAGGAAGAGGATGCGGAACTGTTCGCGTGTCTCGTGCGCCATGGCGGCATGGCAATACTGGATGACCGAAGACCACGAAGACAGGACCTGTTTGCTCCTGAGCTCGCTCTTCAGCGTCCGGTGGGCGACAGTCGAGATCAGCTTCAGGTCGAGCGCCACGGCCTCGCCGACGCCCTTGACTTCCATCAGCAGCGCCTGAGGCGCCCCAAAGACGCCGGAAAGCGAGCCGAACCGTTCGATCAGCGCCTTGGCGATCGGCTTGGTGTCACGCCGCGGGATCAGCCGGAAAAGCAGCAGCTCAAGGATTTCGTAGTCGGCAAGCGCGGTGTCGCCGAGCTCGCGGAAGCGGTCACGCAATCGCTCGCGATGGCCGTGATAATGCTCTTGGCCGGCGAGCGAGGCGGGCAGGGCGGTCCTGGCATTCGGCGCGGACGATTTTTGCGGCCGTCCGCCAAAGAACGAGCGTTCGTCGGCGGCAAGGGACTCTTGCGTTGGGAAAGGCAGCTCGTCGTCGGAAGATGTCGAAACGGGGCCCTTCGCCATCGAACCGTCACCCGTTGTGTGACGGCAGGCCGGGGCGGTCGAGCCCGCCAGGCGACAGCGTGAAGATCTCGCAGCCGTCGGAGGTGACGCCGACCGTATGTTCGTATTGCGCCGACAGCGAGCGGTCGCGGGTGACCGCCGTCCAGCCGTCGGCCAGCACCTTCACATGCGGCCGGCCGAGGTTGATCATCGGCTCGATGGTGAAGATCATGCCTTCGCGCAGCTCCGGCCCCTCGTTCGCGCGGCCGTAATGCAGGATATTTGGCGAATCGTGGAACAGCCGGCCAACGCCATGGCCGCAGAAATCGCGCACCACCGAACAGCGTTCGGCTTCCGCATAGGTCTGGATCGCCTCGCCGATCGCGCCGGTGCGAGCGCCGGGCCTGACGGCGGCAATGCCGCGCATCAGTGATTCATAGGTGACCTCGAGCAGTCGCTCGGCAGCACGCTTGACGACGCCGACGGGATACATCCGGCTGGAATCGCCGTGCCAGCCGTCGAGCACGAAGGTGACGTCGATATTGACGATATCGCCGTCACGCAACGGCTTGTCGTTGGGAATGCCATGGCAGACGACGTGGTTGATCGAGGTGCAGGTCGATTTGGTGTAGCCGCGATAGTTCAGCGTCGCCGGATAGGCGCCGTGATCCATGCCGAAATCGAAGACGAACCGATCGATCTCATCAGTCAATAGACCGGGCTTGACGATGTCGGCAAGCGCATCGAGGCAGCGCGCGGTCAGCTGACATGCCCTGCGCATACCTTCGAATGCTTCAGCGTCATAAAGCCGGATGGCGCCCGTATTCTTCGGGGGCGCAGTAGAGGCTTCGATATAGTTCACCATTGCAGGGCCTTAGCGGAGATTGTTAGATTTGTTCATAATGCAGCTATGCCGGGTTCGTCCATCACGATCAACTGCCAGGACGAGATTTCTGGACGGATCCGATCAGTCCAACGTGCAGCTTTCCACATGCGTTCGACGGACAATCAACGGTCCGGCTGGAATATCCACAATCTTCCCAAAGGGATAGGATTGATTGCGTGAAGTCTCCCCGCTACTCACCGATTGGTGACAGCGGGGAAGGGTCGATCATGCTGAATGAAGCCGTAAATCTCGAAAATTCACCCGGGGCCGGCAGCGAGCCGGAACGGCGCGTGCGTGATCGCGGCGCAACCGAGCGCGCAATCCTTGCCGCCGCCAAGGGGCTGCTCGCCGAGGAAGGCTTCCAGAATTTCGGCATCAATGCGGTTGCCCGCCGCGCCGGTTGCGACAAGCAGCTGATCTATCGCTACTATGGCGGCCTCGACGGCTTGGTCAAGGCGATCGGCACCGATCTCGGCACATGGGTGAAGGATCGCATCCCGGAGGACGCCGGCGGCATGTTCCTGCTCACCTATGGCGACCTGATGGAGCGGCTGTCGCTTCTCCTCCTCGACGCCTTGAGAACCGATCCGCTGATGCGCCGCATCCTCGCCTGGGAGATTTCTGAAAACACCGAGCAGGTGAGGCGGCTCTCCGAAGCGCGTTCGAAGGCGCTCGCTCTCTGGCTGGAGCGTATGCGCGGCTCTCTGGCGCCGCCGAAGGGCGTGGATGCCGCAGCCGTCAACGCCGTCGTCATCGCGGCGATCCAGCACCTCGTGCTGGCCGGCGCATCCGGCGGGCAGTGCGCAGGCCTGTCGTTGAAGACATCCAAGGACTGGGAGAAGGCGGCAACGGCGCTGAAGCGCATCGTGCGTGGCGTTTACGGCTGATACCTGCCCTATCCACAGGGGGCGGGCGCCGCGTTAACCTTAACGAATGGTTTACATTGCGTGGGGCTGGTTAACCCGACAGTGTGGCGGTGAGCAGAGATGTATGAGTAGAGCCCGAGTTGACGCCCATGGGAACCAAGATCGCTAAAGCCGCGTTTCTGGTGACCGCGATGATGTTTTTCGCAGTCCTGGCGCTGGATATCGCAATTCCGACGCTGGTGCTTTGCATCATGGCATTGTCGACCTGGTTGGTCTCCCTCGATCTGCCCGTGGCGCGCAAGCATGGAGGAGAGGCCGCATGAAGTGGTTTCTGATCTTCTGGGCCGGCCCCATCGTCTTTCTGGGCGGATGGTACTGGCTCTCCTATTACGACATGAGTTTCGGCATCTTCATGTTCACGCGGCAGGTCCATGACCTGACGTTCGAGCTATACGGCAAGGCGCTCGGCATTCCGCCGGAGTCTATCCCGCCGCTCGTTGCCCGCGCGATCGCGGTCGACAGCCTCGTCGTCTTCGCCATTATCGGTCTGCGCAAGCGCAAGTCGGTCATCGCCTGGTGGAAGGCACGTCAGGCGCTGAATTCATCTCCATCAGACCTTGCCAGCAAGGAAAGCCTGTCGAGCGCGCCCTGAAGGATGAAGCTTGCGGCGGCCGAATCGATCCGTTCGGCCCGCTTGGCGCGCGAGACGTCCATTTCGAGCAGCGTCCGTTCGGCCGCAACCGTCGAAAGCCGCTCATCCCAATAGACGAAGGGCAGCGCCGTCTTCTGCTCCATATTACGCACGAAGGCGCGTGTCGCCTGCACGCGCGGACCTGCTGATCCATCCATGTTCATGGGTAGGCCGATGACAAAGCCTGCGACCTTTTCCGATTGTGCGAAGTCGAGCAGCGCCTGCGCATCGATGGTGAACTTGACGCGGCGGATCACCGTGCGCGGCGTGGCGAAGCGCCGTCCGAGATCGGACATCGACAGCCCGATCGTTTTGGTGCCGAGATCGAGGCCGGCAATTGCCTGTCGCGGGGCAAGCGTCTCGGCCATTTCCTCGATCGTCAGCACCGTCATCGCCGTTTCATCCCGTCAAAACAAATTGAAGTCGCCGCCGCTTTTCTTTGCGGCCGCATAAGATATGTCCTTAGGGCATGACGCCGAAAAGTGTGAGCGGTTTTCGGACGACATCATGCTCTCATTCTTTGATGTGGCATCGAAACCGGCTTTGCATCACGTAATAAAGGAGACATTTCATGAAGATCACCTGGCTCGGCCATTCCGCCTTCCGCATCGAGACATCAAAGGCGAAGATCCTGCTCGACCCATTCCTCAGCTATAACGCCTCCTTTTCCGGCCAGGATATCAAGGATGTTTCTGCAGGCATCACTCACATCCTGTTGACGCACGGCCATGGCGATCATGTCGGCGATACCGTAGCACTCGCCAAGGAAACCGGCGCCGTCGTTCTCGCCAATGCCGATCTCGCCGCTTGGCTCGGCTCCAAGGGCGTCGACAAGATCGAGATGGGCAATACCGGCGGCACGATCGCGCTCGGCAGCTTCTCGGCGACCTTCACCAATGCGCTGCACTCCTCCGCCCAGATCACCGAGGACGGCGTCTCGCACGCGCTCGGCAACGCCAACGGCCTGATGCTGCATTTCGACGACGAAGCCTCGATCCTTGCTATGGGCGATACCGACATCTTCTCAGACATGGCGCTGATCAACGAATTGCACCAGCCTGATATCGGTTTCGTGCCGGTCGGCGACCGCTTCACCATGGGCGGCGCTGTGGCCGCACTTGCCTGCCGGCGCTATTTCAACTTCAAGACCGCGATCCCCTGCCACTACGGCACCTTCCCGATCATCGACCAGACGGCGGAAAAATTCGTTGCCGGCATGGATGGATCGAAGACGGATGTGAAGGCGATCAGGCCCTCCGAGAGCCTGTCGATCTGACGAAACCCCGTTGCACACGGCGGACATGGCCTTTATAGCGGGTAGGAAAAATCCTATCCGGAGAATGCCATGTCCGTCGATCTTGCCACCGTGAAGCGCGTCGCCCGCCTTGCCCGTATTGCCGTCTCCGAGGACGAGGCAAATCGCATGGTCGGCGAGCTGAACGGCATCCTTGGCTTCGTCGAGCAACTCTCCGAAGTGAATGTCGACGGCGTCGAGGCGATGACATCGGTGACCCCGATGGCGATGAAGAAGCGGACTGACGCGGTGACCGACGGCAGCAAGGCAGCCGATATCGTCGCCAATGCGCCCGTCACCGACCACAATTTTTTCCTGGTGCCGAAAGTCGTCGAATAAGGCTTCGCAGCCTCTTTCCGACCCTGTTGCCATTTCCAGATCTGAAGCGAAAACACGATGAGCGAACTCACCAGCCTGACCATTGCCGAAGCCCGCCAGAAACTGCGCGGCAAGGAAATCACCGCGATCGAGCTGACCGAAGCCTATATCTCGGCGATCGATGCGGCCAATGGCCGGCTGAACGCCTATATCAAGATCACGCCGGATCTCGCCCGCGTCATGGCGAAGAACTCCGATGAGCGCATCGCCGCCGGCAAGGCCGGTGACCTCGAAGGCATTCCGCTCGGCATCAAGGATCTCTTTGCCACCGTCGGTGTCCACACCCAGGCCTGCAGCCATATACTCGACGGTTTCGAGCCGCGTTATGAATCGACCGTCACGCAGAACCTCTGGGATGACGGCGCCGTCATGCTCGGCAAGCTCAACATGGACGAATTCGCCATGGGCTCGTCGAATGAAACATCCTATTACGGCCCAGTGATCAATCCCTGGCGCGCCGCAGGCTCAAACCAGCAGCTCGTTCCCGGCGGCTCCTCCGGCGGTTCGGCCGCCGCCGTCGCCGCGCATCTTTGCGCCGGCGCGACCGCAACCGATACCGGCGGCTCGATCCGCCAGCCGGCCGCCTTCACCGGCACCGTCGGCATCAAGCCGACCTATGGCCGCTGCTCGCGCTGGGGCACCGTTGCCTTTGCCTCCTCGCTTGACCAGGCAGGTCCGATCGCCCGCGACGTCCGCGATGCCGCCATCCTCTTGAAATCGATGGCAAGCGTCGACGCCAAGGACACGACATCTGTCGATCTGCCGGTGCCGGATTATGAGGCAGCCCTCGGCCAGTCGCTGAAGGGCATGAAGATCGGCATTCCGAACGAATACCGTGTCGACGGCATGCCGGATGAGATCGAGACCCTCTGGCGCCAGGGCATCGCCTGGCTGAAGGATGCCGGCGCCGAGATCGTCGACATCTCGCTGCCGCACACCAAATACGCCCTTCCGGCCTATTACATCGTCGCTCCCGCCGAAGCATCCTCGAACCTCGCGCGTTACGACGGCGTGCGCTACGGCCTGCGCGTCGACGGCAAGGATATCGTCGACATGTATGAGAAGACGCGCGCCGCGGGCTTCGGCAAGGAAGTCAAGCGCCGCATCATGATCGGCACCTATGTGCTGTCGGCCGGCTATTACGATGCCTATTACATCCGCGCCCAGAAGGTGCGTACGCTGATCAAGCGCGATTTCGAACTCGCCTTTGACGCCGGTGTCGACGCGATCCTGACGCCGGCAACGCCGTCGTCGGCTTTCGGCGTTGCCGATGAGAACCTCGCCGCCGATCCGGTGAAGATGTACCTGAACGACATCTTCACGGTGACGGTCAACATGGCGGGCCTGCCCGGTATTGCCGTGCCTGCTGGCCTCGACCACAAGGGCCTGCCGCTCGGCCTGCAGCTGATCGGCAAGCCCTTCGACGAGGAAACCCTCTTCAAGACAGCTCATGTCATCGAGCAGGCGGCCGGCCGGTTTACGCCGGCCAAGTGGTGGTAACGGATCTAAAGATCCGAAGAATAGCGGCTGCCGACCACAAAACGGTCGGCGCCGTCGGCTTTGCGGCATGGTTGACTGATTGATAGCCGGAACCCGGAGAAGGTTTTATGGCCAGGAACGATCTTGCGCGATTGATCGAGGCATTCGATCGCCTTTCTGCCGGCGGTTTCACTATGGGCGTGGAGTGGCAGGCGGTCCACGACATCTGCCAGCGCCACGAAGGTGAACAGCCGTTCGACTGGGGCCACGCCCTTTGCCATCGCATCGAGGGCGACGACTGGAACGCCGACTACTGGTATCGCCGCGCCGGCAAGAGGCGCGGCACAGGCTCGATGGCCGACGAGTGGTCGGCGATGCGGACGGAACTTTCTGCAAAGGCTTGAGACGAACCCCCGATCGCGCCCGTTCCAGACGCGATCGGGGTGCCACTTACCTGTTGTTCAGCTGCGACCTGACCAACCTCAGCCCCCTTTCGGTGATCCGGTAGGGGTGGCCGCCTGAGGACTTGATCGCCCTCAGCCGCTTCAGCCTGCGGAAGAGATCGAGGTCGACGCCGGGATAGAGCCAGCCGTCGCGGGTGAAGCAACTGACCGCCTCGATCTTCCTGTCGTCGTCGCGGCTAATTTCAATGCGGCCGCCTTGGGCCATCAGGTGCAGGATGCGCTGCTCCGTGCGAGAAATATCCATGTGTTGAGATCCGGTGTCGCGCCCGGCAGGGCGCACAAAAACGATCTGGCGCTCATTCGAACGTCAGGGCTTCGTTTTTTTCGGGCCCATGCGCGCAAGCAAACTTGCGGGCAGGGCCTTTACCGGGTCTCAGGCAGGCTCAACATAAAACACCTCGATAAGACCTATTATTCAGCCCGGAAAATTCGGTCAAGAGCGTGTTCCCAGGTCAAAACCACTCGAAAACCTCACTTTTGCCCGATCATCCCTTTGGAGGTACTGGTAAATTCCGCGACTCAATGGTCTAGTTGAGGTGTAACGCGGAGGTGTCGTTGATCCACATTCGCAATGCCCGAGACGGTGAAGCGGAGCTATTGAGCGAGATCGGGCTGAGGGCCTGGCAAAATGCTATGGCGTCGATCGGCGAATCGGACGCGATGATCGATGCAGCGCGCAACGCCTTTCGGAACTTCGTGGAAAACGACTGGCTGACCATCACCGTCGTCGAGCAGAACGGCCAGGTCGCAGGCTGGGCGGCGCGCGAGGGATTGGACGAAACCATCTCGGATTTCTGGATCGATCCCGTCTTCACCCGTCAGGGCCTTGGTTCGGCCCTTCTCGTCCGCATCGAAAAGGAGATCGCCGATCAGGGCCTCGAGAAGGCGGCGATGCAGACCCATTCCGGCAATAGCGAGGCGATCGGCTTCTTCCGGAAGCACGGCTACAGCATCCATTGGCTCTCGGTCGCCTACAATCCGAAGCTCGATCGCGACGTGCCCTCCGTTGGACTGACGAAACAGCTCGTTTCGGATAGCCAAGGCGCGTATGGGCTGGAATTCTGATGCTTCAAAAATCCTGAAGAAGGAGAGGGCTCCATAGCGGCAAGAAAACCAGCACAGCAATCAGTGCGCCGTGCAGGATCAGGATCGCCGCCAGGATTGACCGGAACGGCTCCTTTCTCGTCTTGTGCCGCAGCAACTGCTGTGCAGCCAGCGCGCCAAGGCTGCCGCCGATCAGCGCAAGGATGAGAAGCGTGCGCTCGCTGATGCGCCGCCTGCCGTGGCGCGCCGCCTGCTTGTCTATGAAATAGATCGAGAATACCGAGAGATTCAGCGCCAGAAACAGCAAGGCCCATTTGATAATATCGATCATCGTCATCGGAGAACCCTACCGCGGCTCCGTTAATGGACGGCAAAACCACGAAGCGCGCCATGGCGAAAGCCTTGCACCGGCACGCCATTTCCTTTACCTCACCATTGGAAAAGAACAGCCTGCAAAGAGCATCAGATGACCCTTGTCGACGTCCGCACGCCTGATCCGAAACGCTTCATCCCCGGCGCCACCGGCGACTGGGAAGTCATCGTCGGCATGGAAGTCCATGCCCAGGTGCTGTCCAATTCGAAGCTCTTCTCCGGCGCCTCGACGGAATTCGGCAAGCCGCAGAATTCGAACGTCTCGCTGGTCGACGCCGCCATGCCCGGCATGCTGCCCGTGATCAACGAGGAATGCGTCAAGCAGGCGGTTCGCACCGGCCTCGGCCTGAAAGCCCAGATCAACAAGCGCTCCCTCTTTGATCGCAAGAATTATTTCTATCCAGACCTGCCGCAGGGCTATCAGATCTCGCAGTTCAAGGATCCGATCGTCGGCGAGGGCAAGATCGTCATTTCGCTCGGACCGGACCGCCAGGGCCAGTTCGAGGACATCGAGATCGGCATCGAGCGCCTGCACCTGGAGCAGGATGCCGGCAAGTCGATGCACGATCAGCACGCAACCATGTCCTATGTCGATCTGAACCGTTCCGGCGTCGCGCTGATGGAGATCGTCTCCAAGCCCGATATGCGCTCGTCCGACGAGGCCAAGGCCTATATGACGAAGCTGCGCTCGATCGTGCGCTATCTCGGCACCTGCGACGGCAACATGGACGAGGGTTCGATGCGCGCCGACGTCAACGTTTCAGTTCGCCGGCCGGGCGAAGATTTTGGCACGCGCTGCGAGATCAAGAACGTCAACTCCATCCGCTTCATCGGCCAGGCGATCGAATATGAAGCCCGCCGCCAGATCGGCATTCTGGAGGAGGGCGGCAAGATCGATCAGGAGACCCGCCTCTTCGATCCGAACAAGGGCGAGACGCGCTCGATGCGCTCCAAGGAGGATGCGCACGACTATCGTTACTTCCCCGATCCGGATCTGCTGCCGCTCGAATTCGACGATGCCTTCATCAAGGCGCTCGAAGTGCATCTGCCGGAACTGCCCGACGACAAGAAAGAGCGCTTCGTGCGCGAACTCGGCCTGTCGATCTACGACGCCTCGGTGCTGGTTTCCGAAAAGGCGATCGCCGATTATTTCGAGTCGGTTGCCGCAGGCCGTGACGGCAAGACGGCCGCCAACTGGGTGATCAACGATCTACTCGGCGCGCTGAACCGCACCGGCAAGGACATCGAGCAGACGCCGGTTTCGCCGGCCCAGCTCGGCGCCATCATCGATCTCATCAAGGCAGAAACCATCTCCGGCAAGATCGCCAAGGATCTCTTCGAGATCGTTCTGACCGAAGGCGGCGATCCCGCCGAGATCGTCGAAGCGCGCGGCATGAAGCAGGTGACGGATACCGGCGCAATCGAAAAGGCCGTCGACGAGATCATCGCCGCCAATCCTGACCAGGTCGCCAAGGTCAAGGCGAAGCCGACCATGGCGGCATGGTTCGTCGGCCAGGTGATGAAGGCGACCGGCGGCAAGGCCAATCCGCAGGCTGTCCAGGCCCTCGTCAAGGCGAAGCTCGGCATCGAGGAATAAGCGGTGTATTTCGTCCGCACTGCCGGCGAGCGCGACCTGGAGAAGGTACGCGCGCTGCTCGTGGAGAGCTTTCATGCCAGCTACGTCGGCCTGCATGGCAGAGCCAGGGTGGAGGATCTAATCGCCCATCTCTTTTCGCCGGCGGCGCTGAAGGCGCGCCTGGTGCGAAAGGATGCCGAATTCCTTATTGCCGATGACGGCCGCAATATCGGCGGCATGGGGTATGCGGCAATGTCGCAGCAATTGACGAAAACGGTCATGCTGCATCTCCTCTATGTCAGGCCGGCGCTGCAGCGCCAGGGTATCGGCCGCGATATCTTCGCCGAACTCGAAACCTGCTTTCCGGATGCGGAGATCATGCGCCTCGAAGTCGAACCGCAGAATGCTGCGGCCATCGCCTTCTATCGCACGCACGGCTTCACCGAGATCGGCCGCAATGAGAATAGCGGAGCCGGACAATCCGGCATTCCGGCATTGGTGTTGGAGAAGCGCTTGGCGGGCTAAACGCCTGTATCGTTGAGTGCCTTGTTGTGGTGGGCATGGTAGGTCTGGAGCAGTTGCATCAGCCGCTCCTTGCTCATGGTAAGACCACTTGTTTCGATGCGCAGTTGCCGAAGTTCATTCGCGGAACGTGCGGTATGGAATAGTGAGAACACCGGTTTGCGATCCCGAATGCCGTCTGGCCGGCACCAGACCGCGATTGTATCTTCGGTGCCGTCTGCGCCCGTTCCCGGCGTTGCGGACAACAGGTTGCCCAGAACCAGAAAAATTGTCCGCAAAATCCTTTGCGCCAGCGTCGGTGCTGCCTCCTCGATGCGTGCGACTGCCGGCCATGGAATTAATTCTTGCACTAGCCGAAGATCTTTGAAGCCATTTGGGCCTATCGCAATGATCGTCTTATTGGGCGAAAAGATTAGGACATAAAGATTGCGAAATAGGTAGTACGCAATTGGCGGCCCACACAGAAGGGTTAGGAAAAGCGAATTCAAAGTCCTGTCGAAAAGCCCGAAGCCGAAGACAATTATCACCAGCGTTGATAGTGCAATTCTAAGCCGAATATCCCTGGCGGAGTATTTGACCTCACGGATATCGCTCAAGAACATCCGTCTTTTTCCTTCCGCCACAATCATCGTCCAATTTTTACATAGGTAGAAAAGTGTGGTGCCACAAGATTTGAATATCCGTGAAGCTCGCAAGGACGACCTGCCGGCGCTGGTGGCTATGTTTGCCGCCGATGCGCTCGGCGGTCACGGCGATACGACCGATCCCGAAGCCTTTCCCGACTATGTCAGGGCCTTCGCCGCCATCGAGGCTTCGCCCGACCAGACGCTTTACGTCGCATGGCCGCGGCTCCTCGGCGATGATCATCAAGGCGGTCCAGGCGCGCGCCGATATGCGCGGGCAGGGGGTCAGCGCGCTGATGATCGAATTCGCCATTGCCGAGGCAAAAGGCCGCGGTATCGGGGGGCTAGCGTTGACCTTGAATGCGATACGCAAGGACGCCCGTCGTTTCTACGAAAGGCTGGGCTTCAAGCCCTCGCATCTGGGCTTCAAGATGGCTTTGAAATGACCCGTGGCCCTCGTGGAATCGCTGGACAATTCGGCTTGGCGACGGCATAAGCGAGGAAACGAATTCTGGTTTGGCTCGCATCTGGCGGGCACAAGGAAAAGACATGTGGAATCTTCTGGTTCAGACCTTTACCTGGTGGAACAGTCAGACGATGGGCACGCGTTTTGCGACCTGGCGTTTTGGCAAGCGCGTCGGCGAGGATGAATTCGGCAACGTCTACTACGAAGGCGGCATGTCTTCCTACGGTCTGCCGAAGCGCTGGGTGATCTACAAGGGTTATGCCGAAGCCTCCGCCATTCCGCCGGGTTGGCATGGCTGGATGCATCATCGCACCGATGTTCCCCCGTCCAAGGAGAGCTACGTCGCCAAGGAATGGCAGAAGCCGCACCGTCCCAACCATACCGGTTCGCCACAGGCCTATCGTCCGCCGGGCTCCATTTCCGTTCCGGGCGAGCGTCCGCGCGTCACCGGCGATTACGACGCCTGGACGCCGGGCAACTGAGACGGCCCGACCGGGCGATACCGAGACCCGGCTTTTGGCCACAATTGACCTTTACCCGCAGGTCGGCCGCGCTTGACCGCGGCCGTGAACTGAAAATGTCTGGAGACGGGTACATATGAAGCTCTTCACGCGGAACAAGGTGCTGCGTGCCGCCGGATCGCTGCTGGCGCTCTCGGCCCTGCTTCCGCCAGTTGCGGCAAATGCCGCACGCATCGAAAATCCGGTTGCCGTCTTCTCCGGCCTCGACAAGATCACCGGCCGCATCACGACGTTCGACGTCTATGTCAATGAGACGGTACAGTTCGGTGCGTTGCAGGTGACACCGAAGGCCTGTTATTCGCGCGACCAGTCGGAAGCGCAGAAGATCGATGGTTTCGTCGAGGTTGACGAGATCACCCTCGACCGCAAGATTCGCCGCATCTTCACCGGCTGGATGTTCGCCGCCAGCCCCGGCCTCAATGCCGTCGAACACCCGATCTACGACGTCTGGCTGAAAGACTGCAAGGCAAACTCGGATGTCCCGGCGCCTGACGGCTCCAAGGCGAAGTAACTGCGTCTTCGCTGGTCTGCCGCATCCTCCACAACCCGACGCGTGGAACGAAGTGATCCACGACGGGCAAGGATGATATTGTCTGCCGGATTTTACTCTGAAAACGATCTTCAGAATTCCAGATGCGGCGATTCCATCGCCGCGGCAAGCATCGCGGCATAATCGGTTTTCGGAACGTCGATCGCTCCGAACGTCTTCAGGTGCTCGGTAGTGAACTGCGTGTCGAGCAGGGTGAAGCCCCTTTCCCGCAGCCGGTCGACGAGATGCACGAGGCAGATCTTCGAGGCATCTGTCCGGCGCGAAAACATGCTTTCGCCGAAGAAGGCCGAGCCGAGCGAGACACCGTAGAGGCCGCCGACCAGCTTGTCGCCCTCCCAGGCTTCGACGGTATGGGCATGGCCCATGTCGAAGAGCGTCGCGTAAAGTGATCTGATCGTCCTGTTGATCCAGGTGCTCGGGCGCCCGGATGTCTCCTCCGCACAGGCGGCGATGACCTGATCGAAAGCGTGATCGAAACGGATATCGAAGGGTTTCTTGCGCACCATCTTGGCAAGGCTTTTCGACACGTGGAAATGGTCGAGCGGCAACACGCCGCGCAGTTCCGGTTCGACCCAGAAGATCTCCGGGTCGTCGGCGGATTCGGCCATCGGGAAGAGGCCGATAGAATAGGCGCGCAGGAGAATGTCAGGGGTTATGCCTGGTGACTTCCTGCGCGATCCTGCCATTCCTGTCCTATGCCGCCGGTGTGTCTGCGAGGTAGTCTTCCAGCCAGTGGATGTCGTAGTCGCCGTTGGCGATATCCTGGTTGGAAACGAGATCCTGGAACAGCGGCAGCGTCGTATTGATGCCGTCGACGACAAATTCGTCGAGCGCCCGGCGCAGGCGCATCATGCATTCGACGCGGGTACGGCCGTGCACGATCAGCTTGCCGATGAGGCTGTCGTAATAGGGCGGGATCTTGTAGCCCTGATAGGCGCCGGAATCGATGCGTACGCCGAGGCCGCCCGGCGCGTGGAAATGCGTGATGGTGCCGGGCGAGGGCACGAAGGTGCGCGGGTGCTCGGCATTGATGCGGCACTCGATGGCGTGACCGGAAAAATGCACTTCGTCCTGCGTCACCGAGAGACCGCCGCCGGAGGCGACGCGGATCTGCTCGTGCACGAGGTCGATGCCGGTGATCGCTTCGGTGATCGGATGCTCCACCTGCAGGCGGGTGTTCATTTCGATGAAATAGAACTCGCCGTTCTCGTAGAGGAATTCGATCGTGCCGGCGCCGCGATATTTCAGCTTCTTCATGGCGTCGGCACAGACCTGGCCGATCTTCATGCGCTGCTCGACGTTGAGTGCCGGCGAATTCGCCTCTTCCCAGACCTTCTGATGGCGGCGCTGCAGCGAGCAGTCGCGCTCGCCGAGATGGATGGCATTGCCTTCGCCGTCGCCGAACACCTGGATTTCGATGTGGCGCGGCTTGCCGAGATATTTTTCCATGTAGACGGCATCGTTGCCGAAGGCGGCTGCCGCTTCCGTGCGCGCCGTCGACCAGGCTTCGATCAGGTCGGCCTCGCTCTTGGCGACCTTCATGCCGCGTCCGCCGCCGCCGGCCGTGGCCTTGATCAGTACGGGATAGCCGATTTCGGCGGCGGTCTTCAGCGCATCCTCTTCGGTCTTCACTTCGCCGTCCGAGCCCGGAACGACGGGAATGCCGAGTTCCAGCGCCGTCGTCTTGGCCGTGATCTTGTCGCCCATGATGCGGATATGATCCGCCGTCGGCCCAATGAAAGTGATGCCGTGGGCTTCAAGGATATCGGCGAACTTGGCATTCTCCGACAGAAAGCCGTAGCCCGGATGCACGGCGTCGGCGCCGGTGATCTCGCAGGCGGCGACGATCTGGTGGATGTTGAGATAGCTCTCGCGCGAGGAGGGCGGGCCGATGCACACACTTTCGTCGGCAAGGCGCACATGCATGGCATCGGCGTCGGCGGTGGAATGAACCACGACGCAGGCGATGCCGAGCTCTTTGCAGGCCCGGAGCACGCGAAGGGCGATTTCCCCGCGATTGGCGATGAGGATTTTCGAAATCATGGGCATCGGCCTATTCGATGACGACGAGGGCTTGGCCGTACTCAACGGGATGTCCGTCATCGACGAGGATCTCGGTCACCTTGCCTGACTTCGGCGAAGGGATCTGGTTCATCGTCTTCATCGCTTCGATGATGATCAGCGTCTGGCCTTCCTTGACGGTCGCGCCGACTTCGATGAACGGACGCGCGCCCGGAGCCGGCGCCATGTAGACGGTGCCCACCATCGGTGCATTGACGACATTGGCCGGGTTGCGGCTGGGAGCTGCGGCCGGCGCGGCAGCGGCTGCCGGAGCGGCAAAGGCCGGTGTTGCGATCGGCGCCTGGACATATTGCGGCGTGCCGGCGCGCGAAACGCGGATACGCAGGTCATCCTGCTCGACCTCGATCTCCGTCAGATCCGTTTCGTTGAGAATATTGGCGAGATCGCGGATCAGTGCCTGGTCGATACCCGATTTCTTTTCAGCCATGGTGTTGCCCTGTCTTCTTCTTATGCCGTGATGTTCTTCAGCGCGTGGAGCGCCAGGATGTAACTGTAAGGCCCGAAGCCGCAGATCACGCCTTTGCATGCCGGCGCGATCATCGACTTGTGGCGGAATTCTTCCCGTGCATGCACGTTGGATATGTGGAGCTCGACGACGGGAATGGAAATGGCGCGGATCGCATCATGTAGCGCGACCGATGTATGCGTATAGGCGCCTGCATTGATGGCAACCCCGGCGGCATTTTCGTCGGCCTCATGGAACCAGTCGACGAGCGTGCCTTCGTGGTTGCTCTGACGGAAATCGATATCGATGCCGAGTTCGCGGCCTGCGGCCTTGCAGTCCGCCTCGATGTCCTTGAGCGTCTTGCCGCCATAAATGCCGGGCTCTCGTTTGCCCAGCATGTTCAGGTTGGGGCCGTTCAGGACAAAAATCGTTTGCGTCATCGAATGTTCCGTAAAATGTACGACGGCAACCTATAGACTCCGCGAGAGCTGAATGAAAGCCCTTACGGATTGGCCAGCGGCAATCGCGCCACATTTGTCCACATGGTTGAAACACTTCGATTTTGGCGATTTGATGGGCTATCGTTTGGCGGTTGATTGCTCAGCAGGCGGTCTTGCCGCAGCTGCGCATGTTCTTGACCTTGGCTTCGAGATCATCGAGCCCGACAGCACCCGGCACCAGTTCGTTGCCGATCACATAGGATGGCGTGCCGCTGATGCCGAGACTGGAGGCGAGCTGGTAGGTCGCCTGGACGATGCCGTCATTCGGGCTCTTTGCCATCTCGGCGCGGATCTTCTCCTCGCTGACGCCGAGCGAAGCGGCGACCGCGATCGCTGTTTCGTCAGAGGCGCGGCCTTCGGTGCCGAGAAGGGCAACGTGGAAATCGGCATATTTCTCCGGTGCCAGCTTGCGGAAAGCGTCGGCCACCTTGTGGGCTGCAACCGAATCCGGCCCGAGGATCGGAAACTCCTTGAGGACGAAACGGACGTTCTTGTCCTTCTTAAGCATCGCCTGCATGTCGGGCAGCGCATGCCGGCAGTAGCTGCAATTATAATCGAAGAACTCGACGACGGTCACATCGCCCTTGGGATTGCCGAGCGTAACGTCGTTCTTCGATTCGAAGATGTCGGTGGTGTTCTCTTCGATCGCCATATTGGCTTTCACCAACCGCTGGGCTTCCTGCTTCTTCTGCAGCGCGTCCTGGACTTCGAGCATGATCTCGGGGTTCTCGATCAGGTATTGCTTGATGAATTCGCCGAACTCCTTCTTCTGCTGGTCGTCGAGCGCTGCCGCCGGAAGCGGAAGGGCAATCGATGCGGCAAGCGCCAGAGCGGTGAAGGTCTTCGGGAAGAATGCCATGATATCCTCGTCATCGGCGGTATGGTCGTCTCGTCGTCGAGATGACGTCGCCGGGTTAATGGACTTGAATGCGTCGCGTCAAGGTACGGTGCGTTCGGTTCTGCTCAAACAGGAATTTTTCATCCCCACGCGGCCCTCGCGGGATTGTGATGAGCCGATTAATGCGGCAATTGTCGGGCCGTCATTGCAGAAGCTGAGCGAGAAGCGATCTTGTTTTCCATATCGAAACGCAGCGAAGTCGAGCCTTTTCACGCCATGGACGTTTTGGCGGAGGCAACGAAGCGGCGCGCGAGCGGCCATCCGGTGATCTCGATGGCGGTTGGTCAGCCCTCGCATCCGGCACCTCAAGCGGCTCTCGAAGCGGCGCGCGCAGCCCTTGCCGAAGGCCGGATCGGCTATACCGATGCGCTGGGTACGGCGCGGCTGAAATCGGCGCTCGCCTGGCACTACAAGGATCGCCACGGCCTGGAGATCGACCCCACGCGTATCGCCATCACCACCGGTTCCTCGGCCGGCTTCAATCTCGCCTTCCTGTCGCTCTTCGATGCCGGTGATGCGGTGGCGATCGCAAAACCCGGTTATCCCGCCTATCGCAATATCCTCGGCGCACTCGGCCTGAAGGTTCTTGAAGTGCCCGTAACGGCCGAAACCCACTTCACCCTGACGCCGCAAAGCCTCGAAGCGGCGCAGAAGGAAAGCGGCATCACGCTGAAAGGCGTGCTGCTCGCAAGCCCCGCCAATCCGACTGGCACGGTGACCGGTCGCGAGGAGCTGAAGGCGCTTTCGGATTACTGCGCGGCCCATTCCATCGCCTTCATCTCCGATGAAATCTACCACGGGCTGACCTTCGCAGGCGAGGAGGCGAGCGCGCTGGAGCTGACCGACGAGGCGATCGTCATCAACTCTTTCTCCAAATATTATTGCATGACCGGCTGGCGAATCGGCTGGATGGTGCTTCCCGAGCGCCTGGTTCGGCCGATCGAGCGGGTGGCGCAGAGCCTCTATATTTCCCCGCCCGAGCTCTCCCAGATTGCCGCCACGGCCGCTCTCAGCGCCGGCGCCGAGCTCGATCGTTACAAGGCCAGTTACGCCGCCAACCGCGATTTGCTGATGCGGCGACTGCCGCAGATCGGGTTTTCGATCGCCTCGCCGATGGACGGGGCCTTCTACGCCTATCTCGACGTCATCCGCTTCACCAACGACAGCATGGGCTTTGCCAAACGCATGCTCGCGGAAATCGACGTCGCCGCAACGCCCGGTCTCGATTTCGATCCGCTGGAGGGAAGTCGAACGCTGCGTCTGTCCTATGCGGGCTCGCAAGCCGAGATCGGCGAGGCGGTGGAGAGGATCGCAGCTTGGTTGAAGTAGCGCCCGCAGCCGGGCAATCGGCAGTGCGCTCTCCAATCCTCAGCTGCGCCGCGAAAACAGCGAAGCAAAGGTCGAAGACGGTTTGTTGTTCAGCCGCGGCACCACCACGAGCTGCTTGATGTCGCCGCGCTTGTAGGCGGCGAGGAAGCGGCGGTAGTCCTTGAAGGAGACGCAGCCGTTGGAATCGCCGTTCTTGCCGAGCATATAGGTATGGGCGAGAAGGCCGACACGGTCATAGATGGCGTCCGAACCCTGCACCGGCGTCAGCCGCAGCGCCTCGACCCCATGGAAAAGGCTTTCGCGCACGGTGAGGACATAAGTGTGCGGCGGCGTTGGTCCGCGCATCTTCTTGTTCACGTAACGCGGGTTGTCGCGCATCTTGCCGAGCCCGGAATGGGCCTCGAGCCGTTCGCCGTTCGGCAAATAGACGGTGCTGTTTTCGATATCGTAGATCGCCACGCCTGCGCGCAGCTTCGGCGAGAACACCGGCTTGTCGTAGCGCGGCACTGCATCGTCCTCGTCATCCTCGATCGGCGAGTTCGGCTGGGCATAGGCAAGTGCAGGCTCGCCAGAGCGCAGCGAACCCTTGGAGGCCAGTGCCGGTTTACCGATGAGGCCATCAGGACGTGCCATCGGTAGCGGCACGGAACCCTCGTCCGGCGCCAGCACGAGATCGAAGGGTGGCGCGTCCTCCGCGGCGGCAACGACCACCGGTGCAGGTTCCGAGGCGGGAATTGAGGCGGTTTTGACGGGAGATGCGGTTGGCTCGACCGGAGCCGGCGCGATTTGCCGGGATCCTGCATCGGCAAGCGCAAGCAGGGCTGTGAGTTCGGCTGCAGCCACCGCCTCCTTCGAGGGAACGATGATCCGGTCGCCGTCGTCTTCTTCGGTCTCTGCCGAGGCGAGCTCAACCGGCGGCGCGATAACATCGTCCTTGCGGAATTTGGCGCTGTCAGAAATCGCAGCCACCACGGGCTGTTCGGCAGCCATAGCGAGGCGATTGCTTTTGGCGAGAACCGCGAGCGCCGTTGCAGCGGCGGCGGTCTTTTCGGCATGGGATTGAATGAGGCTTGCCGTCAGCGGGATCGTCGGCTTCGCATCGAAGGCGGTTAGCCGGTCGGCCTTGCCGACATGGATCAGCCTCTCATGGCGCGGTGTAGGCGCCACCTTCGGTGCAGTCGCCACCTGTGCCAGGCGATCCGGCGGAGAATAGGGAGTGGCTATCGAGTGCATCGTCGCGAAGGTCGCGATCAGCCATGTGGAGGTCAGAAATCCGGCGCCGACAACACCGTAAAGGAAACCGCGAGATCTGCGCCAACGGAAAGCAGATCCGCCAAGAGGGGTGACGTCATCGAACGTCCCGACCGCACACGCCATACTACACTCGTCTTTCAAACTCGCTACGCAGGCCGGCGGCACTGACTGACTACACTTCGCCGGGGGCCGGTACAGGCGCAAATGGGCCGAATTTAGACCACCCACGACGTCCGACTGTCTCGCAAGGATGACGAATTATGGTTTCTAATTTGTTTACGCGGCGTTGCAGTTTCTCACGACGTCTCAAAAAGAGATGCGTTGGGCCTTCTCAGGCGCGCTCCATCACATAACTTCCCGGCGCTTCCTCGATCGCGTTCAAGGCGTCGCCGCCGGGTTTGCGGGCCGGCACACGTCTACTGTCATGTGTCTCGATCCAGGCCTGCCAATGCGGCCACCATGATCCCGGAGTCTCCGTCGCCTGCTCGAGCCAGGTCTCGTAGTCTCCCTTGGCGGGGCCGCCGGTCCAGAATTGATACTTCTTCTTGTCAGGCGGATTGACGACGCCGGCGATATGCCCCGAGCCGGTCACCACGAATTCCACCTTGCCGCCGAAGAACCGGCTGCCGAGGAAGACGGACTTGGCAGGAGCGATGTGATCCTCGCGGGTGGCGAGATTATAGATCGGGATCTTCACGTCCTTCAGCGACACGGACTTGCCGTCGAGGATCATCTCGTTCCGAGTCAGCGCGTTCTTGAGATAGCAATTGCGTAGATAGAAGGCGTGGTTTGCCGCCGCCATCCGAGTCGAATCGGCGTTCCAGAACAAGAGGTCGAAGGGCAGGGGATCCTGGCCCTTGAGGTAGTTGTTGACGAAATAGGGCCAGATCAACTCGGAGGCGCGCAGCATGTTGAAGGCCATCGACATCTTCGTGCCGTCGAGATAGCCGGCGGCCTGCATATGCTCTTCGAGCGCTTCAAGCTGCTCCTCGTCGACGAAGACCTTGAGGTCGCCGGCATGGGTGAAGTCGACCTGGGTGGTGAACAGTGTCGCGGTCTTGATGCGCTTGTTTTTCTCCTTGGCATGCAGCGCCAGCGTTGCGGCCAGCAGCGTGCCGCCGACGCAGTAGCCGACAGCGTTGACGTCCTTTTCGCCGGTCGCCTTCTCGATTGTATCAAGCCCGAAATCGATGCCCTCGCGGGCATAGGCTGCCCAGTCCTTGTCGGCGTGGCGCGCATCCGGGTTGACCCACGAAATGACGAAGACCGTCTGACCCTGGTCGACGCACCATTTGATGAAGGATTTTTGCGGGTTGAGGTCGAGAATATAGAACTTGTTGATCCAGGGCGGGCAGATCAAAAGCGGCCGCTTCAGCACCGTTTCGGTCGAAGCCTCGTACTGGATGATCTGGCAGATGTCGTTCTGGGCGATCACCTTGCCTGGCGTCAGCGCCATGTCGCGGCCGACGGCAAATTTCGTCATGTCGGTCTGGCGAAGGCGAAGGTCGCCATGTCCGGCAGCGATATCCTCGGCCAGCATCTTCATCCCGCGCACCAGATTGGCGCCGCTGGTTGCGATCGTCTCGCGGTAGAGCTGCGGATTGGTGGCGATGAAGTTGCTCGGCGAAAGCGCTGCCGTGATCTGCTTCACGTAGAAGCCGGCCTTGTGCTTGGTATGCTCGTCGAGGCCATCGGTCTCCAACACCAGCTTTTCCACCCAGTCGGTGGTGACGAAATAGACCTGGCGGAGAAAATCGAAGAACGGATTCTTCTGCCAGTCTTCGTCCGAGAAGCGCTTGTCCTTGCGGGTGTTCGGCTCCGACGGCGTGGGTTCGCCTTGCATGCGCTGCATCGAGCGCATCCAGATGCCGAAGAACGAGGACATCAGCTGCGTCTGTGCCTCGAAGGTGCGGCGCGGATCGGAAATCCAGTATTCGGTGACCTTGGAAAGCGTCTTGACCATGTCGGTCATAGGATCGACAGCGGTATTGCTGATTTCGCCGCGTTCGCGCGGCGCAAGCCAGGCGGAAGCAGCCTGACCGAGGTTTTCGAGCGCCCGGGCGAAATTCATCGCCATGGCCTCGGGATCCTTCAACAGATAGGGATCGAGATCGGTCGCGTCGAAGCCGGTCTTGTCGCCATTCCTTTGGCCGCCACTCTCCTGCTTGCTGTCGGTCACCATTTCCTCCGGCGGCAGCACCACTCTTTTTATCCATTCGTTGTACATCGTGATCGAACGAGAAAACAAGTTCCACCCGCGTCGGCTCATGCTATTGCTTTGTGGCTGCGACAAATTTAACAGTCGACGCAGTCAAAACTGGATTTTTGAGGCATGACGAAGAACGGCATTCGGCGCATCGCAACCTTCAACCGCACCGCACTGATCTGCGCCGCGGCGGCGATGGCCCTTGCCGGATGCAATCTGACGGCGGAACAAAAGGCCGAAGCAGCCGCCAAGCGAGCGGCGCCGACCGCCATCGTCATGCCGGCCACCAAGGGCGAGGCGGCCGAGGGCGGCCTGGCAAAATACCCGGATGGCTATCCGAATTTCGGCGCGCCGCTGACCGCCGCCAATGTCCAGATGAGCGACGAGCAGGCGGCCGAACTGCAGCACCAGCTGACGGCACTTGCCGCCCGGCGCAAGGCCGGCGCGATCTCGGAAGCCGATTATCAGGCCAAGGTCGCCGAAATGCGGCGTCTCGCCGCCGAGCACGGCACTGATACGCTGTCTGAAATCTCCAAATAGACCTTGCCTTTCAGGCAATTTGGACGCAAAGCCTTCGGCAAGGATCGGAAGATACAATTTTCCCGATAAAGCGCGTTACGCAGCCTTTCCGTCAAAGATTCGCCGCGTCGCTTGGGTCTGATGAATACGGCGTTGCGATTCTGAAGTTCGTGTCGCAGCCGCCGGAAGACGGAACGAACTTCGACTGCGGCCCGAAATGCCGCCTTTCCATGGGGAATGAGATGGAAGAGTTTCACAAAGTCCGGCGTTTGCCGCCTTATGTTTTCGAGCAGGTCAACCGTTTGAAAGCAAGCGCGCGAGCGGGCGGCGCCGATATCATCGATCTCGGCATGGGAAACCCAGACCTCCCCACTCCCCAGTCGATCGTCGACAAGCTGTGCGAGGTCGTGCAGGATCCGCGCACGCACCGTTATTCTTCGTCCAAGGGCATTCCAGGCCTGCGCCGCGCACAGGCCGCCTATTATGCCCGCCGTTTCGGCGTCAAGCTCAACCCGGATACCCAGGTCGTCGCCACCTTGGGCTCCAAGGAAGGCTTCGCCAACATGGCGCAGGCGATTACGGCGCCTGGCGACGTGATCCTCTGTCCGAACCCCACCTATCCGATCCACGCCTTCGGCTTCCTGATGGCAGGCGGCGTGATCCGCTCCATGTCGGTGGAGCCGGATGCGAGCTTCTTCGAACCGCTGGAACGTGCCGTCCGGCATTCGATCCCGAAGCCCTTGGCGCTGATCCTCAACTATCCCTCGAATCCGACGGCTTTTGTCGCGACGCTCGATTTCTACAAGGACGTCATCGCCTTTGCGAAAAAGCACGACATCATCGTGCTTTCCGACCTTGCCTATTCGGAAATCTACTTCGACGGCGCCCCGCCGCCGTCGGTTCTCGAAGTGCCGGGCGCAATGGACGTGACGGTCGAGTTCACCTCGATGTCGAAGACCTTCTCCATGCCCGGTTGGCGCATGGGCTTTGCCGTCGGCAACGAGCGGCTGATCGCGGCGCTCACCCGCGTCAAGTCCTATCTCGACTACGGCGCCTTCACGCCGATCCAGGTGGCGGCGACGCATGCGCTGAACGGCGACGGCTCCGATATTGCGGAAGTCCGCAACGTCTATAAACGTCGCCGCGACGTCATGGTCGAAAGTTTCGGCAAGGCCGGGTTCGAGGTGCCGCCGCCGGCTGCGACGATGTTCGCCTGGGCGAAGATCCCGGAAAAGTTCCGTCATCTCGGTTCGCTGGAATTCTCCAAGCTGCTGGTCGAGAAGGCCGACGTCGCCGTTGCCCCGGGCATCGGCTTCGGCGAAATGGGCGACGACTACGTCCGTCTGGCACTTGTGGAGAACGAACACCGTATCCGTCAGGCTGCGCGCAACATCAAGAAGTTCATGTCGACGGCTGACGAGACGATGCACAACGTCATCTCGCTGAACGCACACCGCTAATCCAACCGTTGGGCAGCCGCGTCATGCGGCTGCCGCCACACAGACATTTCAGGATCGATCCATGGCAGATGCCCTCAAAATCGGCATTGCGGGCTTGGGCACCGTTGGCGCCTCGCTTGTCCGCATCATTCAGCAGAAGAGCAACGAGCTTGCCGTCACCTGCGGGCGTCCGATCACCATCACGGCGGTCTCCGCGCGTGACAAGGCGAGGGACCGCGGCATCGATCTTTCCACTGTCACCTGGTTCGACCGGCCGGAAGAGCTTGCCGAAAAGGGCGATATCGACGTCTTCGTCGAGCTGATGGGCGGCGCCGAAGGGGCGGCCAACGTCTCTGTGCGCACAGCGCTCCAGCGTGGTCTCCATGTGGTGACAGCCAACAAGGCTCTGCTTGCCTATCACGGCGTCGAGCTTGCGACGATCGCCGAGGAGAAGGGTTCGCTGCTGAACTTCGAGGCAGCAGTCGCCGGCGGCATCCCGGTCATCAAGGCGCTACGCGAATCGCTGACGGGCAATTCCGTCTCGCGCATCTATGGCATCATGAACGGCACCTGCAATTACATCCTGACCAAGATGGAGAAGGAGGGGCTTTCCTTCGCCGAATGCCTCAAGGAAGCGCAGCGGCTGGGTTATGCCGAGGCCGATCCGGCCTTCGATATCGAGGGCAACGACACGGCCCATAAGCTTTCCATCCTGACGACGCTCGCCTTCGGCAATCAGATCGCGGCCGACGACATCTATCTCGAAGGCATCACCAACATCTCGATCGAGGATATCCACGCTGCCGCCGAGCTCGGTTATCGCATCAAGCTCTTAGGCGTTGCCCAGCGCACCGATACCGGCATCGAGCAGCGCGTTCATCCCACAATGGTGCCGGTCGATTCGGTCATCGCCCAGGTCGACGGCGTCACCAATGCGGTGGCGATCGAATCCGACGTGCTCGGCGAACTGCTGATGGTCGGCCCGGGTGCCGGCGGCAACGCCACGGCCTCATCCGTGCTTGGCGATATCGCCGATATCGCCAAGAGCCAGCCGGGCGCCCAGCGCGTGCCGGTGCTCGGCCATCCCGCAGCGACGCTGGAGCCATACCGCAAGGCGCAGATGCAGAGCCACGAGGGTGGTTATTTCATCCGCCTGACCGTGCTCGATCGCACCGGCGTCTTTGCCAGCGTCGCAACCCGCATGGCGGAAAACAACATCTCGCTGGAATCGATCGTCCAGCGCTCCAAGCAGCATCTGGCGCCATCGCACCACCAGACGATCATTCTCGTCACCCATGCGACGACGGAAGAGTCGGTGCGCAAGGCGGTCGCCTCGATCAAGTCGGAAGGTTACCTCTTCGGTGAACCGCAGGTGATTCGCATCGAGCGGCCGAAAGAGGAAGGCTGACCTCTTTTTTTGCCACAATCCGGGATGGCTGACCCGCTCTGTGCACGCAGGGCGGGTTTTTTTATTGCCTGTTTAACCGCTCTCACGAAAACTTATATTAACAGATACCGAAACATTGATATAAATAAGCCGGGAGAGGGAGTCGGCGGCTTTGGAGAACATCGTGAACAAGGACAGCCATGCCGAGAAGGGGTATGGTCGCCCGGAAGAGGAGCCTCCCGATCATCCGGGTGTGTTTAGAGAAGTTTCCGAGACGAGCCGTATTAAGGTTCGTGACCACCCCTCCGACGCGGCCTCGAATGAGGCCTATGACGACGACGAAAGCCCGGAAGGCCGTAACTGGGCCATTCTTCTCACCCTCTTCTCCGTCATCCTGGTGCAGCTGGCCGGCATCGCCCTGATCGTCTGGGCGGTATTCTGAAGCGTGTCGCGATCTTTCCGATTCGCTCTCGCGCCTAAGGTCTTTATTTTTACGCATGTCGTTGTCGCAAGACCGCTCCACACTTTTGCGCGACATGCTTTGGTAAAAATCCGTGTCTGCAAATCCATCGCTATGTTATCTCCGCTGCTCCTGTAGAAAGAGCAGATGAAGTCAGCGGAGTGTGGCATGGCAGATCTCGTCGATCCCGTACAGCGCGCGTTTCTCGGCGTGGAGAAATCCGCGCTCGACAATCGCTGGGTGGCGCGGCTCGACCAGGCAGGGCAGAACCGTGCGCTGGCCATGTCGCAGATCCATGGATTGCCGGATCTGATCGCCCGGGTGCTCGCCGGGCGCGGCGTGACGGTGGACGAGGCGATCGAATTCCTCGATCCGACGATTCGCAGCCTGATGCCCGATCCCCATAAGCTGACCGATTGCGAAAAGGCCGCGACCCGCCTCCTGCGCGTGATCGAGCGCGGCGAGAGCGTCGCGATCTTCGGCGACTACGACGTCGACGGCGCAGCCTCCTCGGCACTGATGTTCCGCTTTCTTAGCCATTTTGGCGTCAGGGCGACCATCTATATTCCCGACCGCGTCTTCGAAGGCTACGGCCCCAATCCGGCGGCGATCAACCAGTTGATCGACAACGGCGCTGAGCTGATCGTCACCGTCGATTGCGGCTCCACCAGCCACGAGGCGCTGGCCGCCGCTGCGGCGCGCAACATCGATGTCGTCGTCATCGATCACCACCAGGTGACACATGAGCTGCCGCCCTGCCATGCGCTGGTCAACCCGAACCGCGAGGACGATCTCTCGGGGCAGGGGCATCTTTGCGCCGCCGGCGTCGTCTTCATGGTGCTGGTCGCGACGCTCCGGCTGCTGCGCGCGGCCGGCAACAAGCGCATCCTGGCGCTCGATCTGCTGCAATGGCTGGACATCGTGGCACTGGCGACGGTCTGCGATGTCGTGCCGCTGAAAGGTCTCAACCGCGCCTATGTGGTGAAGGGATTGGTCGCTGCCCGCCACCAGAGCAATGCCGGACTGGCAGCACTCTTCCGCAAGGCGGGGCTCGCCGGTCCGGTGACGCCCTATCATTTCGGCTTCCTGATCGGCCCGCGCATCAATGCCGGCGGGCGGATCGGCGACGCGGCACTCGGAAGCCGGCTGCTGACGCTCGATGACGCCGGAGAAGCGGATGTGATCGCGCAGCGCTTGGACGAGCTCAATCGCGAACGCCAGGCGATGGAGGCGATCATGCTGCAGGAGGCGGAAGCCGAGGCGCTTGCCGAATATGGCGACGGCGAGGGCGCCTCCGTCATCGTCACCGCCCATGAGAAATGGCATCCTGGTATCGTCGGGCTGATCGCGGCGCGGCTGAAGGAAAAATTCAAACGGCCTGCTTTTGCGATCGCCTTCGACCCTTCCGGCCGCGGCACCGGCTCGGGCCGCTCGATCAACGGATTCGATATGGGCAGGATGGTCCGGGCCGCAGTCGACGAGGGGCTGCTCGTCAAGGGCGGCGGCCACGCCATGGCCGCGGGCCTGACGGTCGAGCGCGCCGCTCTCGGCAGGCTGAGGACCTTCTTCACCGAGAAGGCGGCAAAAACGGTGTCCGGCCTCGTCGCCAACGAGACGTTGAGGATCGACGGTGCGATCGGCGCAAGCGGCGCCACTCTCGAACTCATCGACCGCCTGGAGGCCGCCGGCCCCTACGGCTCCGGTCACGCACAGCCGCTCTTTGCCATACCGGCGCATCGTCTGCGCGACGCCCGCCTGGTCGGCGAAAAACATGTGAAGGTGACGCTGGAGGCGATGGACGGATCGCGGCTCGACGGCATCGCTTTTCGCGCCGCCGATACGCCGCTTGGCAATCTTCTCATCAATTCACGCGGTGCCAGCCTTCATGTCGCCGGTTCGCTCGGTGCCGACCACTACCAGGGCGCACGCCGCATCCAGCTGCGCGTCTGCGATGCTGCGCCGGCGAAATAGAACGGTTGCGCAAGGCGCTGACGATGTGAAGTGTCAAGGGAGAGAAAGTGGTACGCCCTAGGGGAGTCGAACCCCTCTTCCCAGAATGAAAATCTGGTGTCCTAACCGATAGACGAAGGGCGCTTCCTTCGTGGTGGCGCCCTTATAGTCAGCGCCTTCGAAGGCCGCAAGCGCCAAGGCGCGAAAAAATCATCGTTTTCGCCGATTTATTTGTGGCTGTGGAGAAACGATGTGCAAGGCACGGTGGAGCGGAGAAAAATCAAGCCGGCGGGCTAGGATGGGCAGCCTCGCGCGAACCCGAAGGGTTCTCCTCGAGGGGACTCATAGGATCGGCGAAGGTCGATCGAAACGGATGACGATGGCCTATCATCAGGAATTGGTACGCCCTAGGGGAGTCGAACCCCTCTTTACAGAATGAGAATCTGTCGTCCTAACCGATAGACGAAGGGCGCAGGCAACCTCGTTAAAATAGGAGCGCGCGCTGGCTTCTGCAAGCGGAAGTAATGGCTTCTTTATGGAGAGAAAATGGTACGCCCTAGGGGAGTCGAACCCCTCTTCCCAGAATGAAAATCTGGTGTCCTAACCGATAGACGAAGGGCGCGTCCTTCGTGGTGGCGCCCTTATAGTCAGGCCTTTTGAATCCCGCAAGCGGCAATTGCGGTTTCTTTCAAAAAAATGACAGGAAATCCGAGCGCGTTCGAGAAGTCGATTATTAAAGCTGAATCAATAGGCTGCTGGTTGTTTCTTTAATGAGACTAGGTGGCGCTGCCGTAAGGTAATGCGAAAATCGCGCGGCCGTCAGATCGCTCGTGCGGTCGTCATCGGCGCGCGTTTGCCGCCGCAGCCCCAGTTCCAGTCACGGCTTTTGCCGGTATCGAGGTGGACCGAATCCGTATGACAATAGGTGCCGACGCCGCCGCGGTCCGGCAACGAGCGGATATAGGCGGCGATATCCCATTTTGCGACACCGTCGATCTGGATGTCGGCCGCCTCGCAGCTCTTGTGCATCGATTCGTCAGCGCCGCCGACGAGGCGGTTGTGCTCGTCGTCGCGATAGCCGGAGGTGACGATAACTGGCCGGCCGAAATGGTTTTCGACCGTCTTGATCACCTTCAGCAAATCGGGCTTGAAGCAACCGACCTCGACCTTGTCGTTCTGGAGATGCAACCCGTTCGGCGCGATACGCGTCATGCCGGGCAGGGCGGCCTGGTGCAGCAGGCCGGAGAGGCTGCCGAGCAGGTTCTGCTGCGGCGCGCTGTAGAGCGCGTTCATCGTCGAGGTCGGAATGCTGCCCGTCGCCAACGACGCTGTCTGCACAGGCGCAAGCTGCGTGCTGTTATTCTGTGAGGATTGCTGCGGCAGCACCGGCTCTGCCGGCTGTGTGGGCACGGGCGGCTGGCTGTAGACGCTGGTTCGCGCCGGTACTGCACCTTCCACCGGCACATAGGCCTGCGGCTGAATGACGGTGGACGTGCTGTTGTTCTGCGGCGCCGGCTGGCGATCGGAAAAGATGCTCATCGCCTGCGCGTTGATCCGGGTCGACTGCAGGACCAGCCCACCGATATTGGCAGGCGCCGCTGTCGCCGGATCGGCGGGCGGAGCGGCGGCATTCGGATCTTGTGCCACGACCTGAGGCGCGGCTTGAGCGCCGGAGACGTTGACGAGCCGGGGATCGGTATAGACCGAACGTGGGGCAGGGCCTGCAGGCGCCGCCGTGGCTGCGGCCGGCACAGCCGGAACCACCGCCGCCGAATCGAGCGCCTTCTTGTCCGACGCGCAGCCGGGCAGCGCCAGCACCGAGGTGGCGATCAGCAAAGCGCCCGTCACGGGCATCCGCATCTGCATCTTACGCAAGCGACAGTCTCCAGTTGATGCGGAAAATAAGCGAAAAACGCCCTCTTCCGCTTCGAGTCGCCAGGAGATTGCCTGCGGGGCCGGATCGCGGCAAGCGCCAAGGCACTGGCCGGACCCGAAATCGAAAAAACCGCAAGCCTCGCAAAAGCCTTGCGGCGAAAAGCCTTACCAGGCGCCGGTATTGCCCATCGAGACCCAGGGTTCGGCGGCCGGAAGTGGGCTGCCCTTTTGCAGGATTTCGATCGAGATGCCGTCGGGCGAGCGCACGAAGGCCATGTTCCCGTCGCGCGGCGGCCGGTTGATGGTGACGCCGTTGTCCATCAGATTCTGGCAGGTCGCGTAAATATCGTCGACCTCATAAGCAAGGTGGCCGAAATTGCGACCTCCGCTATAATCTTCCGTGTCCCAATTGTAGGTAAGCTCGAGGCAGGGGGCCTTTTCGCTGCGCGCACGGTCGAGATCGTCGCGAGCAGCCAGGAAAACCAGGGTGAAGCGGCCCTTATCGTTTTCGTGGCGGCGAATCTCCTCCAGCCCGAACAGCGTGGTGTAAAAGGCAAGCGAGGCGTCCAGGTCTTTGACGCGAACCATTGTATGAAGATAACGCATTCTATTTACTCCTTTATTGGGGCTAGCTTTTTTCGGCGAGCCGAGGTCAGCTTCGGGCAAGTCATCTTTATAAAATGTGCACCTGGGAATAACCGAAAACTAGGACTTGCGCTTATCCGTTACCAAGATGTTAATCTTGATTTCAAGAATCAGTTAACCGTAACAGTGTGACGCGTATTCGAGGGGCTGGCGACAATGGCTGACAGGATTTCATCGAACGAATACTCCGACCTCGACGAGCTATCAGGAGAGGCGGTCGATCTTGTTGAAATCACCGGCGTCGTCAAGTGGTTCGACGTCGCCAAGGGTTTCGGCTTCATCGTGCCAGACAACGGCATGCAGGATGTTCTTCTGCACGTGACCTGCCTGCGCCGCGACGGTTACCAAACGATTCTCGAGGGAACGCGCATCGTCGCCCTCATCCAGCGCCGCGAGCGTGGCTATCAGGCTTTCAAGATCCTCTCGATGGACCAGTCGACCGCGGTTCATCCCTCGCAGCTGCCGCCGGTGCGCACCCATGTGCAGGTCACCGCGACGAGCGGGCTCGAGCGTGCGCTCGTCAAGTGGTTCAACCGCACCAAGGGCTTCGGCTTCCTGACGCGCGGCGAGGGCACCGAAGACATCTTCGTGCACATGGAAACGCTCCGCCGCTTCGGCCTGACGGAACTGCGCCCCGGCCAGGTGGTCCTCGTCCGCTTCGGCGACGGCGAAAAGGGCCTGATGGCCGCAGAGATCCATCCTGACGTTCCGAGCCCGGCAAGCCGGTCGCACTGAACATGCGCGGCCTAATCCTATTTGATGCCATCAGAAGCGCCATATTGGCGCTTTTTTTCATGGTCGCGCTGCCGGCTTTGGCCGAGGAGCAGATGCGGTTCGACAAGGAGCCGCTGCTCATCCAGACCGCGGCGGGCAAGGTGCTGCATTTCACTGTCGAGATTGCCTCGACCCCGGATCAGCGCGCCCGCGGACTGATGTTTCGCAAGGTGATGCCCGACGATGCCGGCATGATCTTCGATTTCGACGAGCCAAGGCGCGTCACCATGTGGATGGAAAACACCATCCTACCGCTCGACATGCTCTTTGCCGACGACACCGGCACGATTCGCCACATCAAGGAAAAGGCAGTGCCCTATTCGCGTGACATCATCGATTCGATGAGCGCGGTGAAATACGTCGTCGAACTCAATGCCGGCATCGTTGCCAAACTCGGAATCAAGCCTGGCGACAGGATCGTCAGCGCCACGACGACGAAAAAGATGAAGTAACGGCGCGTATAACCGCAAGCTGCGCTGCGCCTGTCAAGGAATTCAACAATATCGGGATATTTGAATGGTCGGAGTGGAGAGATTCGAACTCCCATAGACCATTGAAATTCAATGGTTATTTTCACTCTTTGTAACGCTGTTACGGTCGGCTTTCTGTTGCCTAACCAGTATCGCTTCTGCATCTGCGCGACAAGCTCATTTTTACCCAGTCTAGTTCGCGAACCCGCCTGACCACTTTTTTAGCTCGTTGCCTTCAACAATATAAACAAACGCTGTTTGATGGGTTCCTGTGCCGAAAGGGGTTTCATAGGTGACGCAACCAACGAGCATCCTTGCAACGTATTCATATGGTTTTAGCTTTCCTTCCCATTCACCGGGTTGATAGCCCCATTTCCATTCCCTCCGGAATGTCTCGCCAGGAGCCAATAGGACGCCATCGTCGAATGGTAGGCGGCGGCTTTCTTCACACAACTTCTCAAGAATCTCGCGTTCCTTGCCCATTGGGCATGAGGCGATGTTGCTGTGAACTTTCAGCCCGACCGTCTTGCCGTAATTTGTATTCACGATCACGATCGGGAAATTCCAGTTCCCGTGTTCATCTACCTCACTTTCTCCATCCGGTTGGATTTCGGTGAAGATCCAAGCGCGCTCCCCTGTAACGAATGCTTCGCGACTGATCTCGTTCGCACGATTAGCCGCTAGCAACGTCTGACGAATCCAGAAGAGACCCAAAAGCCCACTAAGCGCCCCCACGATCCCAACCAGGAGCGTCCCAAATGTCCAGTCTGCAGTTTGCTCCTGAATATTCCAATCAAGTTTGTCGTCGTCATCAAGTTGCTTGACGATGCATGTTTGAGCGGGCGGAGCACCCGTTTCCACACACACCGTTTTAGATTCCCGAGCAGCAGAGGCCGCTTCTCGCTTTAGGTTGTCTCGTAAATTGTCATAGTCATGCTTGAGCCAAAGCGTATAACTTAGGGACGCTACCGCGATACACACGCAGATAGCGAATGAAATTCTATAAAAATTCTTCACGTGGACACCGGAGAGAGAGGGGAGGCCCGCCGGTTACTGGCCGGCGGGCCGAACTAGACTATCGTTTGCCCTTTTTTTCGTCTTGAGAAAGGACGGACGCAGCAAGTTTTTTCACATCGGCTTGGGTCGCCTTCTTACCGCCGGACAATATCTTCCCGGCAAGGCTCGAAATGGGTGATGAAGACTGCTTTTTTGCCATCACGCACCGCCCATCGGCGCAACATCACCGAACTTCTTGCCTGTCTTGATCTCGCTCACGCGTCCCTGATTGATTTTGAACATGGCCGCAATATCGTGCTGCGCCATGTCTGTAATCAGGTAGTGCTTGATCTTAGCTGCCATTTCCGGCGTCACCGCCGGTGATACTTTCGACATACTGGAAGCCCCTCCTTGGGGCATCCCGGCTTGTTCAGCATGGCAAATCGCGCTAGGGTCATCTTGTTCAGGGAGTAACCATAGTGTTGCCAGCCTGCCGCGCCGGTCCATTCGTGTGCGGCTCCACGAGTTGCCCGGCAGGTCATCCTGTCGGGTGCTCGACTGATTCGAGACACGACCAATTTATCGCAAACGGTGGTTGAGCAATAGCTGTCAAGCGGCAATCCCACAGGATTCGTTGCGTTGGCGCACAAATCTGTGAGTCCAATGTGGATAACGTGGATTAAGTATATGCGTCATTGACATAGCGCGAATTGAACGCGCGGCGGATCCCCTGTTGTTCTCTTCTCTGCTTGGCGTTAATTGCCGGTTGCACCCGAGCGTCGTAACACCGCATCATCGCCGACATTCTTGGTGGAGATGATTCTGTGGGCGCTGTTTCTAACAAGGGCGATGATGCGATCGCCAACAAACAGGTGAGAGCGGGGGTTTGGTCTCATGTTGAGCGGTGGGTGCCGCCGATTTCGCTTATCTTAATTCCGCTTCTCACGGTCCTTTTAAGCCACGTTCTCAACGCGGATAAGGAAGAGTTTGAGCGGTTCCGGTATGCAAGCGAAGTTGTAGCTAACGACAAGGCAAGTCCCGACCTGAAGAGTTGGGCTATATCCGAGATAACACTCTTTCTGAAAACACATGGCAGCCCCAGTGCGAACATGGATTTGCAAAAGGCGCAGCTCTACGGCTTGATAATGGGCGACCTGCTCAGAAGCACGAAAGGATTGTATTGTTATAATATTATTCCGGCCGTTAATCAAATAAGCGACGACATTGGAAGATTGGTCGAGGCAGACGCAGAGAGAATTTCCGCATTGGATCTTGTTGGTTTGGACGAACGTAAAGCAAAAGCAAATAAAGAATACATAACAAGTATTATGAAAAACACGGCGTCGCTCCGCTCTTCTTTGGTTGATGGCGTCAAGGGGGCGTGTGAAGGCGCGGACGCGTCGATAGACGAGCGCGCATCGAAGCCTTTCGATTCCATAAAGTGAACATTCGGCAGGTAGAGACTCGCCGGTAACGGCGAGATTCTCGCCTCGCCATACGCGTCCGCGTCTAGTGCCGATCACTTACCGAGGCGATCCATTATGATCTTGTCGGTGACCAGCAGCTCGGCCGCAAATTCGCGCGGGTCAGTCCTCTCCTGAACTGCGCGGGCCACGAGGGACTCCGCTTTCTTCCAGCTATCAATCATGGCGTTGACCTTCGGCTGCACTCGTCGCCGGGCTTCTTTTCGCTGGACGCCCACTAACATTAGCTGATCGTAATCGGTCAGTTGGTGCCGAAGTTCGTTCTGCATCGTAGCGTCAACGGCCGTCGCGATCGGTGTGCTTCGCCAGTTCTTCGGAACGGTGCAAATCCGGGTCGCGAAGTAGACAACGGCAAATTCTGGGCAGGCCGGATATTCTCGGCGAATGAAGTCTTCGACTTCGGCTTTAACAAACCATTGTTTTCTACGTTCGCGCTGCCGTTCAGCACGCGTCTTCATGGCACCGCGCGAAGACGATTCTGGACCGCGTCATAGATCGCGCTCGCAATGCTATCGGACCATTGGAAAATGTCCCGGCCGTTCCACTCGGCAGGCGTCATTCTGCGGGCCGTGTCGAGTTCTGCGCAAACGATCACCCCGATAAGGCCGGTCATGAGGTCGTCGGCTTCTTTCGGCGTGAGCCCCTGGTATTTATTGGTCATGGCACTTCCTTGGGAAGAAGAGGCCCGCCATGAAGGCGGGCCAAGCTGAATCAGAGCCATTCGACGGTGTCGTCGTAGTCCGTCCACGCAAGATGCTCGTCCTTGAACTTCTGCAACGCCGGATCGGCCTTGATCGCGTCGGCGATGCGTTTGCGGACTGCGTCAGCGTCGATAGTGCCATGCCGGTAGTCAGCAAGAATTTCGTCAAAGACGGCGGGCGTGTTCTTCGGCATCGGCATTATGCGGCCTCCCGATCATCAAAAGCGACCAAACGCGGCGTCATGACGTGCTGTTCTTCCAAGCAGTCTTCCGGCCAAATGCCGAGATCGCCGAGCACTTCGATAATCCGGGTGCGGAGATCGTCGGGCGCTGCCGGTTCGAAGGTCCGGGCGATGGCTTCGAGGCCGTCGAGAGCCCGGTGATAGGTGTCGGCGTGAATGAACTGATCCGGCATAGAGGAATTCCTTGTTGCTTGTTGACAGAAACACCGATGATTCAATGCAAGTGATTTGGCAAGAAGATTTTGGTTTAAGTATTTGAATTCAAATTATAATAAGTAAATCCTTACTTACTATCTTGGGGTTTGATGGGCACCCCTTCGCCATGCTTTAAGAAGGGGTGCCCCTCGCCGGGGCAGTGTCAACAAGCACCCGGCGAGATCGGTCCCGACAACCGACACTCAATTTATAGCGGGGATCTAAGGCGAGCGCGGTAGGTCGTGCGCGAGGTCAGAACGGGGCGTTATCCTTGATCGCCTGAAGCGCTGCGTCGGCTTCGGCTAGCGTTTTCTTCTTGGCATTTTTGCGCCGCGTCTGCCGGTCGATGCTCCGCTTGGAAGCAGGGACTGTCGCCCGGTGCTTCGCCTGCCGTTCGGCATTGGCCTTGTCCTTCTCTTCCTTCGAAAGGGTCGAACGGCGCGGCTTAATCACACGGCCCTCTTGAAGCGCCTTGAGGTGCCGCTTCTCCTTCCGGGTGAGCTTCCGGTGTTCCTTGCCAGCTTCGGTCGTGCGCCATTCATCGATAGCATCAAGCCCCTGCGCAATATGTCCGTAACGCTTATGGTGATCGATATCCGCCCGGTGCTGGTCGTGGTAGAGCTTCGCGAGCTTTTGATGCCGGCGTTCGGTCGGCGCTTCGCCGAGGTCCAAGTCAGCTAGAACTGCGTCAAGTTCTGCTTCGGCTTCAGCGGAAATCGCCGCTGTCTTCACTTCCTGGGGCGTGTCGCGGATCATCAAAAACTCCGCCGTGACCGGGATTGCGTCAATCTCTGCAAGCACGTCTTCTACGACAGTTGCGACCGGGCGCACAACGGCGCTCGATACGATGTCGCTCCAATCGTCCATACCAATTACGGACAAATCAGTTTCGCCATTGTTCAGTATTTGTTGACAGTCTGATTTAATATTGGTATTCATTGTGAACAATCGGTTTATCAAGATTGTGGCATTGAACCCCGGCGCTCCTAAGCACTCGCCGGGGTTTTTCCTTATGCGGCGGCCTTCTCGATCAAGTCGGCGAGGTCGAGCGCAAGGTCGGGCGGAAACGCCACGGCATCCTGAACATTCGCGCCGCCGAACGGCAGAACTACCTTCAAGCCCGTGCCCTGCTTATGCACCGAGAAATTAAAGCCGGGGTTGATCGTGGTCGGTGCCGCGTTGCCGGCGACTACTTCACGAATGGTCGTGGCGAGCTTACGTGCGCCCGCTGCGGTCATCGTGGTTTCGTCGCCTTCGCGAAGGCTAACCGTCACGCCGTTCGCGACCTTGCGAACTTCGGTGCCGGGGATATCTGCCGGAATGACGCCTTCAGCGATCTTGTCGCGAATGAGGGCGGCGATAACGCCCGCATTCGTGAGCTTCATAGCTGAGGCGATGGCCTTCAACTGGTCGAGGCGGCGGGGATCAAGGCGAACGGTGACAGGCGGCTGCGTCAAATGGGTAACTCCGATTTCGATAGTTGATATATACACGTATATAAGTATGGCGTCAAGTCGACATAGAGATGTCCGTAACGCTTGTGGTCATGCGTCCCGCGATGTCCGTAACGCTTAGTGGCCGTATGTTATGCACGTAGATACATAGATAAGAATATACATATAAAAGACGAAAAATTACCATAAGCGTTACGGACATACTCGCCGCCTGCGGCGGCTCCCCTGCGGCGGCCTTCGGCCTTGCCCGCGCCTTGCGGCGCGAACGGGTGAAACGTCTGGCCGGAAGATTAGATATCCTGCGGATGGGGAGTGCTTCCGGGCGGGAAGCATCCTATGCCGATACGAGAGGGCTCCGGCCCGGTCGCTGCGCTCCCGGTCGCGGAACCTATCTCCGGTCGGACATGGATCGTTCCGCGTTTCCGCCGTAACGAGTCACTGAGAGTCGTTCCCGGTGTCGGATGAGGAAAGGCACGTCCGGGCGCACGAAACGCGCCAGTGACTCGCTATGAGTCGTTAGCGCGCCCTCTGATTCATGTAGTTCCCCGGCCTAGTCTGGCGACGGATCTCTTCAGCGACCTTGCCGCGCATGGACTGTTCCATCTCCCGGGCCATCTTCGCGGCAAGGTCGTTATTCTGTTCCGGCGTCCCGCCGTTGGCATTCACGGTGACGGGCGCCGAAATGGTGATCTGCTGGACCGGCGCGGCGTTGCCGTTCGCGGCCACGAGATCGGGCTTGCGAAGCGCCGGGGCGCTGCCGACATAGCCGCCTTCGGCATACCCGCCGCGAAGTGCGGCCCGATGCATGGCATCAAGGTTGCCTGCGCCGAGCCGGCGCGTTGCGGCCTTGGACATGACGAATTCGCCACGATGCACGACGCCTGCCGGTTCATGCTTCCCGCCGTCGCCGGTATAGCCACCTTCGGCAAAGCCGAACAGCGAGCCAAGCAGGCCGGCGAACAGTCCACCGAAGCCAACCCCGCCACTGCCGGACTTCGGCGCGGTGCCGAACAAGTTCGCAAGCGGACCTTCGCCCATGAGCGCGGCTTGTAAAGTCGCCTTCACGAGCGTCTGAAGCATCGACTGCAATGCTTCCTGCGCCGTCGTCGTGCCGGTGATGATGCCGGTCAGGGCATCCGTCATGCCCTCGCCGAAGAAGCGGGCAGTTTCCGCCGCGTCCTCCTGCTTCTGCCGGAAGCTGTCCACGCTGGTTTCAGCCGAAGCCATACCTTGCGCAAGGCCGGCGATTTCCCGCCGCTGCTGCGGCGTGAGCGCAATACCGGCGCGCTGGGCTTCATTGAGCATTTCCTGTTCGTAGCGAAGCGCTGCCGCCTGCTGCGCGGTCATGCCGAGCGCCTGCTGTTCAATGCCCTGCTGCGCCGTATATTCGCGGGCGCTGCCGGTGATCTGACCATAGGCTTCGGCCTGCTTCTGCGCCGCATCGGTCAGGCGCTGGATTTCGTCGGCGGTATTCTTGGTGCGGGCGTCGGCGTCCTCAATGTGCCAATTCTCATTCGAGAGCGGAAAGGACAGGCCGAAATTACCAGCGTTCGCATGCACCCAGTCGCGGGCGCGATCGTTCGAATAGCCGAGATCGGCGGCGTTGCCCTTGTTGTGCTGACTGTTGCCGGGCGGTGCCACCCACTTGCGGGCCGCTTCCGGGGATCCATGCTTCTTCAAGGCGTCAAGCCAAAGCTGCTGCTGCCGGGCGATATCGCGGAAGCCGGAATTGATGGTGACGCCGCCCTTCAGGTCGTCGGGCATGCTGGCAATCATCTTCGCCAGCTTCTCGCGGAACGCCGTCTGCATTCCGGTCAAGCTATCCTTGCCCTTGCCATTTGCGAGAATGGCAGAAAGGTAGGTCGTCGGGTCGTCCGTCGCGCTCTGGAGGCTGAGCGAAGAAAGCGCCTTGCCGCGCATCTCATTCGCCAGGGCGATTTCACGCTGTCCGCCCGCCTGCGAAATGGCCTTCTGATAGATGGCATCAATCTTCGCCTTCGCGTCGAGGTCGGCGAGCGACTTCGCCAAATCAGGCACCTCTTCCTTCAGCGCGCGGATAGCGTCGGAATAGCTCTTAATACCGTCAACGGCCTTTGCTGCGGCACTGCCGCTACCGGACAGGGCGTTGTTGAGGTTGTTCACAGGGGGAGTTGCGCCCTTGGCGTCTTCTCCAGCCTTGTAAACGAAATTCTCGCTATAGCCGTTGCGCCGGTCGAGAACGTCGCGAAGCTTCATGGCCTTGCCGGTCAGTTCCTCGACAAGCTGCTTCTGACGTTCAATGTTTAGATCAATGGTCGGGTCGTCAGGGAATGCACCCTTTTCCTGCATGAGATCGGCAAGGCGCGTCTTCGCCGTTTCGAGCTTCTGATAGGTCGATACAAGAGCGGACTGCACGTTGCGCGTCGTCTGTTCGTCAACCTTGTTAAAGCGGTCGAGGAAGTCGTCGGCGAGGAAGGCCACGCTAAGGAAGGCTTCCTTCCAATAGACGCCGAAAGAGCTTGCGGCAGCGGACCACTTGCGGTCAAATTCGTCGGCGCGCTGGACGAGCTTTTCATCCATGACAATGCCGAGGTCGTTGGCTTCCTTGATCGTCGCGCGGATGCTGTCCGTTCCACGGTCGATAAGCTGCACGAACTTTTCGCCGCCCTGTCCACCGAAGACTTCATCGAAGACGCGGATGCGGGCCGCGCTGTCGAGGCGCTGCATTCGATCGATGATATCGAGCAAAAGGGCCTTCGGATCTTCGAGCTTCCGGGCAAGCTCTTGCGCGCTGTAGCCCATGCGCTGGAAAGATTCCGCGCCGCTGCCGGAACCGGTCTTAATCCACTCATCAGCGCGAAGGGAAAGCTCCTTCATGGCGTCGGTCAGGGCGTCAACGGGAATGCGGTTCTGTTCGGCCACATACTTGAGTTCCTGAAAGTCCTTCACCTTCAGGCCGGCCATCTTTGCCATGTCGCCGACTTCGGCAACACCCTTGGCAAGCTCGCCGACGCGGCCAATGATCTGGTCCAGGCCGCCCACGGCCAGCCCGCCGGCGATACCGCCGAGCAAGCCCTTGCCGAAGCTGCCGAGCGTCTTCATTGCGCCGCCCATAGCCTTCTCGATACCGGAAGCAGCGGTCTCTGCTTCCTTCTGAATTGCCCGGAAGTTGGTGCGGCTCTTGCCCTTGGAGCGCTCAAGATCGCGCTCATACTTGTTCAGGCGGGCTTCGAAGGTGACTAAAAGGCGCTGGCCTTCATCCATTGCAGGTATCCTTATGCGGCTTCGGCTTCTTCAAAGAGCCGGTCGTAATCTTCGGGGTCGAGGTCATGAATTGAGCGCTGGTTATCGTTCGCAGCGGCCCGGAAGACGGCCAGCGCGGAAGCAATAGCGCCGTCGATGTGGTTGCTGTGGCGGGTGCCCTTGTGCATCGTGGTCAATTCGCTGGCGCTGGTCGCACGCTTCACCACGACGCTTTCGAAGTGATTGCGAAGGATCGGGTGCGCGCCGTGCCGGATACGACGGCCGTTCACGACGCGCTCGAGATCGCAAATCGGGCCGTGCATGTGCTTGGCCGTCTGCGGAAGCTGAAGCACGTTGATGCCGTGATCCATGAGCTTCGACATGAGCGGCCCGGCAAGCGACGGATCGAAGATAACTTCGCGCACGTCATAGGTGCCGCAAATGTTGATAATCTGGTCGGCGATCACGTCGGGTTCGATCACCGGGCCGTCAATGACGTTCAACAGCTTGTCGTCGCGCCACCTAGGATAGGGAGCCTGTTCGACCTTGGCCTTGTCGTCCAGCCCCTCGGACGGCAGATAGAACCACGGGTGAAGCGAGATCCCGCCATCCTCATGACGGAACGCGGCCACAAGGGCGGTTAGATCGCCGGAGCGGGACAGGTCAACGCCGAGATAGCAAGGAAGGCCCTCAAGTTCGGCGAGATCAAAGTTCGGATCGCGCCCGGCGTCATACACGGCCATATCGAACAGCGGATCGCGGGAAGCGGCCTGCCAGATATTCAGATGGAACTGCTGGAACGCGAACCGTTCGGCGGGCCGGTGTTCTGCCTCCCGCGCCATCGTGCGCAAGCCGCCAAGATCGGGAAAGCCGTGCGTGAGGCCCGGATTGATCTTGTGCCATGCCGCTTCATTGCGCCAATCATCACCGGGATCGGCTTCGAAGATGATCGGCAAGAAAGCAGGGTCGTCAATCTCGCCGGTCGCGACCTTCCGGGCGTAGTCGTAGAGCTCGAAACCGATGTTTTCCTGTCCACGGCCTGCGGTCGTGGCGATAATCATGAGAGTATCGGGAACCTTTGCCATGCCGGACTTCAGGGCTTCCCAAAGGTCACGGCCTTTCCAAGCATGGATTTCGTCCACAAGCACAAAGCTGGGCGTCTTGCCGTGCTGGGCCGCGCCATCGCTGGAAACTGCGAGCAATTCGGCCTTGTTCGGGCGGCAGGTGATCTTTTTCGCCGAGTTATGGGCGTCATAGATGCGGGTCGCGGCCACGATGCGGCGATCCTCACGCACGATGTTGGCGGCTTCCTTGAAGCCGATACCGGCCTGTTCACGGTCGGACGCGGCAAAGATGGCCTGTCCAGCCGGGCGGGCTTCCGGGCCGATGGTATGGAGAAGCGCCCACGCTGCGGCGATGCTGGTCTTACGATTGCCGCGCGGCAGCATGAGGAAAACCGTCCGCACGATCCGGCTTCCATCCGCGTTGCGCGGGCCATAGATGCGGCGCGTCATGCGCTCCTGAAAGTCGTAAAGCTGGAAACGGCCCTTCGGAGCGGTGCTGGCCGGGTGCTTCAGCGCCCGAATGAAGTCAACGGCATCCTGTCCATAGCCGAGCGGGTCGGCGATGGCGCTACCGTCGTAAATCCAGTGCGGGAACGCGCTCTTAGACACGGGCGCGGTTCCTACCGATCATCATAGCGTTCGGTTCTTCGTCGTCTTCAGCGGCTGCGCTGCCGACACGGGCGCGCGATACCGGCGAGAGACCATATTCCGCCGCAAGCTGCCGGGCCGTCTGCATGGCGCGGTTCAGCATCCCGAAAAGAACCTTGTTCAGCGGGTCGGCGCGAAGAGCGTCGGCGTATTCACGGGCAAGGCCACGAATGACGCAAAGTTCCTCAAGGCCGCTGAGATCGGCCTTCGTGATGATGCCGCGTTCAATGAGGCCGGGCATGATCCGCTTCCATTCGGCGCGCGCATACGGCGCAAGATGCTTCGGCGCTGCCGGCACCTTCGTCAGTGCGTTGCTGTCGCGGGAGATGGGCGGCTTCCTGCCGCGAAGGTGCGTCACTTCAGCGCCTCGCCGCGAAGTTCGAGCGCATCGCGCCTGCCAAGTTCCTTGATTTCCGTGAGGCCGTAGGGCTGTCCGTCATAGCTCACGCGGTCGGCGGTCGTGATGCCGGGGCGATAACGGACGCGGAAAATCACGGTGCCGGTTTCGGCCTCGCCGTAGCCAGTGAAGAATTCGCTGGCCGTTTGCTGAAGGACTTCGGCCCATACGGTCTCGACGGGCGCCCATACCTTTCGCGCATCACCGGACGGTGACACGGTTTCCGTTTCGCGCTCAATAGTGATGCGGCGATCCATGTTGCCGATGTTCAGCATTACAAAATCCACCGAATGAAGGCTTCGACGGACAGGACGCCATGCCCATAACCGGGCGTCGGATCACGCGGGAAGGTCGAGCGCGTGACGCGGAAATGATCGCAGTCGCATCCCTCAAAATTCAGGGGCTTGTCGAGCGCTGCGATTACAGCGCCCGCGATTTCCTTCGCCGCATCCTGTCCAGCGTCCAGCGTCCAGATATGAAGGTCGAGGTAAACCCATGCCGTGCGCTGGCTGCGGTAGTCATGCCCGTGCAGCGCGGTGTTGCCGTCGCTCATGATGATGCACGGCATCTTGTCGGGCCGGGTGCTGCCGGAACGGATATGATCGGCGGGCACGAGCGCAATCACGCCCGGCGCATCCACAAGCGCGCCGCGAATTGCAGTCTGAAGGGCCAAGGTCGGTTCAAACATTCTTGTTATCCCATGCGTCCTTCACGGCCTTCCGCCCGGCGCGGTCGATACCCTGCTGAAGTCGGTTGCGGAGAAGGCGAAGGGCGGGCCAGAAATACGGCTGCGCTTCGGTGTCGCTGGTGCCGTATTCGACAAGGTGCGCGTAACGCACCTCACTGTTGCCAGCGGTGACAATCACTTCCGTTTCACCGGCCACGCGGGAGCCGCCCGGCTGCGAGTAAGCGGGAGTTAACTCGCCGGGTTCGGTGACGGTGATGCTGTTCGCAAGCGCGTGGGTATCCTTCGGCGCAAGGTGCTGCTGAGCATCGGCAAGTTCGTTCGCGGAAGCCACAAGCGTCTTCGTAATCTGCTGACGCGGGGCCTTCTTCACCCGATCGAACGCCTTCATGAGATCGTCAAGGCCGTCCTTATTCGCCATCGGTGAACCACTTTTCGCGGTAGCTATCGAGGATCGAGGTCACGCCCTGCGGTGCCATGTCGACGGAAAGGCCATAGGTCGCGAGGCTGCGCACCTCGTAATAGAAGGAAACGAGCTTCAAAATCGCGATTTTCACGTCTGCCGGAACGGGGTCAAGGTCAGCGATCGGCTTGCCGATGTAGTTCCCGCACCACGTCTGTGCAGCCTCAAGATACAGGGAAATAAGCTCATCTTCGGCGGTTCCATCCACCTTCATATGAGCTTTGGCGAGGTCAAGACTTACTGCGGACATGCATCGCTTCCTGAAAAAGTTATATTCGGGTTCTCTTGCGCGGTGCTCCCCCCGCCGGTCCCCTCAAACGCTCCCAAATTGGAGACCACCCCCCGCCTGCGCTGCTTCGGGGTCGGGGTTGCGATGGCCTGTTCCAAGGTCCAGCCTGCCACGAGCCGCTTATGCAGCGTCGGTGCGGGCACTCCTGAGATGTCTGCGAGTTCGGCGATAAGCCAGCGCTGGCCGCGATAGGAATAGAGAACCGTCCTCATAGTGCGCGCTCCTGCCGCTGCTTCACGCTGTTATGGCAAGGCGCGCAAAGGGGCTGCCAGTTGGCGCGGTGCCAGAACAGGTTATTGTCGCCACGATGCGGGATGATGTGATCTACGACGGATGCAAGGCGGGTGACGCCGTGATTGCTGCACTCCCGGCAATGCGGGTGCGTGGCGAGGTATTCTGAGCGGGCCTTGCGCCATTCATGGTTATAGCCGCGGGCACGGGCCGAAGGACGCCGTGTATCGTGGCGAGCACCACGTTCCTGCCGTGCCTTCTTCTGGCAAGCGCAAAGCTCGCCATGCGGCACGATGTTGTTGCAGGAACAGATGCGAGGCGGCAAGCTCATGATTACCACAACAGAACGATGTCGCTGGCCGTGGTTCCGGTCGCGTGGATGCGCTTGGCCCTCGCAAAGAGGAAGGGCAGCAAGTTCGGATTCTTGAGCGTGACCGTCTCTCCGTTCATTGCGGTAATCCGCACGTCGCCGGGCGTTCCAAGCCAGATGAGGCTCGGAGCAACCGACAAATCGTTGTCATTGTCCGGGGTGATCGCAAGAGCGTTGTCGAAGGTGCCAGGGTGAGGGCGGGCATACTGTTCGAAGGGATCGATCATTCTCAGGTTCCTTGTGAGATCTTCGCCTTGAGGGCACGAAGCCCGGCGCGGTCAAATTCGGGGTCGAGGCCAAGCGCTTCGTTCTGCGCTGCCTGTTCGGGGTCGGGTGCCTTTGCGGTCGTCTTGTCGCGCACGAGAACGCCCGTCGTTACCAGCCGGTCAAAGTGCGCGGACATGGCGCGCGTGATTTCGGTCGGGGTCGCATTCCAGGCCGTTTCCGGCGTCCAGCCAAGCCAGCCGGTCGCGCTGTCATAGAGGGTCGCAAAGACTTCTGACCACGGCATAGGCTTGCCGGTGCCGGTCGAGGGCTGTGCCTTCGGATCGGGGGCGGGCATGAACATGGACACGAGATCGGCGAGCGGCTGACGCACGGCCATGAAGAAAGGGAAGAGCGGCTTTCCCGAAAGGGAAGAGAGGAAAGTCGCTGCATCGTGACCGGGATGGGATGCGGTCAGGATGATGTCGGAAATGATCGTCATGTTGAGGTCGAACGGCGCGCGAAACAGTGCCGGCAAGCCATGACGTGCCTCAAGAGTAGCAGCGGCCCGCAAGCTAGGGCGAAGCGCAACGGTGTTGCCACCGTGCGCAATCGTCACCTCCTCGTATGCGGGCCGCTGAAGATTCATGATTAGGCCGCGACCTTCAGCTTGATAAAGCGGTCAGGGTGAGTCACGTCCGCGCCGACGCGCTTGCGGGCGTGGAAACGAACCTGCCCCTTCGTTGCGAGCGTGTAGGGGTCGCGAAGGGTCGAAAGTCCGACGCGGTCAACGATCCGGTAGCCGGTCAGGTCGCCGAACAAGATCGGACACTTGCCAGCGCCGATATCGTCCATATCGGGCATTTCGACAATCGGACGGCCAAGCAAAGTGGAAACGCCGCCTGCGGTGATCGGGTCGAGAACGAGATAACGGCCCGTGCCGTCCTTCCACTGGCGAATGGTGCCAAGCGTGGTGCGGTTCATGAGCCAGACGCCGTTATTGGCGTGCGTCGTGGCGATGCCGTGATACATGCCGATCAGCACGTCTGCCGGGTTCGCGGTCGGGAAGGCAGCGGCAACGCCAGTCTTCACTTCCTTGATGCCGGAAGCGGTCATGATGCCCTTCGGCTGCTTGACGCCCGTGCCCTTGACGAATGCAAGCCCTTCGGTCTGGCCGAACGACTGCGCATAGTCGGACAGAAGTTCGCCCTCAAGACCGTAGGCGTTATCTTCGAGAAGCTGATTCGAAACGTCGGTGAAGGTCGCGAGTTCGATCGGCGTCAGCTTGACCTGTTCGAAGATCATGCCGCTTTCGGTGCGGTCTTCGGTTTCGTCCACCCACGTTGCAGCGGTGCCGGACACGCGGCGCGGATACTTGATAGATTCTGCCGAGATCGAGACGACGCGGGCATAGCTGCGGATCGGCGAATATTCAGAAAGGAGCTTGATGAGCTCATTGCCGATTTCTTCCGGGGCGAGAAAGCCGCCGTTCGTTTCGCTGGCGACCGTGAGCGCCTTCACTTCATCGGCAGACATGCGTTCGACGCCGTGGCGAAGAAACAGGTTGAAAGCCTTACGCTCAAGGGTGTTGTCGTTGGCCGGCGCCGGGTGATTGTTATTTGCGGCGGTCGGGCGATTGAGCTTTGCCTTGATCGTCGCAACGTCGGCCTTGAGGGCCTTCAAGTCTTCCGGCGAGATCACCGGATCATTCTTCACTTCAAGTTCTGCTTCATTTTCCAAGATGGTTTCCTTCTGGTCTGCCGTGCCATCAGCGGCCTTTACTGACGTGATTTGCGCGCCGGGATGGCTGGGGACGGCGACAACTGAGATTTCGTGAAGGTCGAGGGCGGTAATCGTGCGCCCGCGCTGGCGGGGCTTTGCTGCCTTCGTGCGGAAGCCGATGGACAGGCCGGATACTGCCTTATTGCGGATCATCGCGCGGACTTCGCGGGCGCGTTCAACGTCGTCCACGAGCAAGCGGCCCTTGACGGTGAGGCCGTCCGGCGTTTCTTCGATCTGGTCCCAAACGCCGATGACCTGCCCCTGATCGTGGGCGAACAGCATCGGCAAAACTTCCGGCGAGGCGAACGCGCCCTTCTCGATCACGTCGCCGACGCGATCCGGGGAACCGAACGGCCATGCAATGCCGGTGATGGTGCCGGCGTCATCAACCGTGAGCGCGGCCTTGAATTCGAGGCGTTCGCTCATTCGGCGTCGTCCTCATAGGCGGCGCGGATCGCTGCTGCGAGATCGCCGGTCGCTGCGGCCTCCCTCTTTTCGTCCTGGGGAAAGCCGAAGTCATCATCGGCGGGATCGAGGTCGAAAATGCTGCGCTTTTCGTCGTTGTCCTCTTCAGTGCCGAGGAACAGCGCCGTGATGATGCCGAGCGCGACAAGGAAGCTTTCGGTCAACGGGCGACCGATGGAATAGACAGACACGAGCCGGTCGGCGTCGGCGGGCGAAGCGCCACCACCGATAAGGCCGAGCCGAATAACTTCGGTCAGGTCGGAGAACGAAAAGTCATGGCTCTGGAACCGGCGAAAAAGAGCGCCGATAGGCTGGCCGGTCTTGTGCTCAAGCTCTGCGATAAGTTCGCGGTTCGGGAAGGCGAAGGTCTTTTCGCCGTCGCCGAAAAAGGCGCGGTGTTCGATCATGCGGGTTCCTTCGCCGGGGCCATGGTCGGCGCGGCGTTGCTGGTCGTGTGCGGATTGGTGAGCTCGTCGCCACCCGGCAGGGGCGGCATGTTCTGGATTGCGCGCGCTTCGTTCGGCGTCATGATGCGGTTCGTCACGAGCGCGGTCATGTTCGCGGTGCGGCTGGCCGCGTCGGCGCGCATGAGGTCGTCCACGACAAACTCGAAATAGTGGCTGTCCTGTTCGTCTTCGCTGAGAAGCACGGTCGAATAGGCGTCCTGCCAGCGGTCGAGCCACGGGCGAAGGCAAAGCTGAAGGAACTGCGCGCCCATCTGTTCCGTGTTCGACCACGTTCCGCGCGTAAGCTCGAAAAGCATGGTCGGCGGGACGCCGAAGATGCGGGCGATTTCGCGGACCTGTTCAAGGCGATGCTCAAGGAACTGCGCATCGGTCGAGGTCATTGCCGGTTGATCGATGTCAGTTTCGGGAGGAAGAATCAGCGGCTCGCTGGGGTCTGAACGCCAGCGCCGGAAGTCATTGCGAATGTTCTTCCACTTGTTTGCGCCGGCGTCGCTATCTGCGATCTTCGTCTTGATGACGATGGAAGGTCGAGCGCCGGAACCAAAGAGCTGCGCGCCGTGGCGCTCAAGGATCGCGGCGAGGCCAATAGCTTCCTTGCCGAGCGAGATCGGCGACTTGCCGAGAAATGACTGGACGTGAAGGATTTCGGTATGCGGATATTCGCGGGTGCCGGTCGTTGCCGACACACGATAGACAGGTGCGCCGGTCACTTCATGTTCGCGCAACGAAACGCTACCGGGCTTCAGGTGATGAAGCTCAAAAGGCCGGCCATCTTCGAAGCGAACCACCTTCGCATAGCCGTTGCCGTGCATGAGCGCGTCGGCAGTCAGGCGGGTGCGTAGATCGCCCGCGCCGGTCCACTCGTTTGCCCGCTTGTGGACGATGCGATACGCGGAATGATCCTTGGCCGCTTCCTTCCCGTCTGCGGTTTCCTGATAGACTTTGCAAGGAAGAGAGCCGATGGTTTCAGAGATCAGCCGGACAGCCTGAAGAACAGCCGGAACATAAAGTGCCGACTGCCCGCCGAGATTCACGCCAGAGTAAGTAGGGCGCAAGCCGATCAAGTCAGCGAATTCGGGACTGTTGAGGGAATATGCCTTCTGTTCTACCGGAAAGCCGAGCGCCTTCTTCGCACTTGAAACAACTCCGGCAAAATTCATGCAATCCGTCCTCAATTAACTTGAGACGGATTCTCTCACATTAGGAATCCCTTGTGAATCCTATTGTTCAATAAAAGTGAACGAAAATCGATAAATCGTTCATTTTTATTTCTGAGTAGAGATAGTGAGCTTCATATGATGCTGCGAACCTTGTCCATCTGGACCGCGATTTCGAGTAGGCGTAAGTCACTACCACCGTAATCATCTGCGGAGGATCCAGACGAGCGCCCGGTGATGTAGAGCGCGGCCTTTTCAGAGACGCCAGCGAATAGCGCGTCTTCGAACAGGTGCCGGAACCCGTGGTTCGGCGGGGGCATGTCCTCGCGATCCGGAAAGACCTTCTCTTTGATCCATTCGCGAATGCGCTGGTCTTCGTTCTTGCCACCGGGGAAGAGCTTGCCGTCAGGCTGGGCTTTCACCCAATCAATGAAGCCCTCTTTGATGAGCGCCCGATGAACAGGAACCTTCCGGCCCTTGTGCGTCTTCGTGTCTCTGCCGTCGCCGACGCGGATATGGAAAAACCAGTGGCCTTCCAGTTCAGATATGTCTGCTTTCTCAAGAACGGTGATTTCATTCACCCGCGCGCCGGTGTGTGCAATGATCCAAGGTATCCAGCGGTTGCTTGCACGGGTCGCGGTGCGGGCGCACGTCAGAAGGTGCCGGGCGTCCTTCAGGCTATAGGTGCGGTCGGCGCTATCGCCCTTCTCATGGGTCGGCATTTCAAGGAAGTCGAAGGGCGTTCCCTTCGGTGTCGTCGGGAAGAGCTTACCCCTGCATTGATCCTGCCCCCATCCAAGGATTGCCCGGATCGTCGCCAGCTTGTCGCCGATGGTCTTTCTTGAAAGCTTCCCTTCCGAAAGCATGGCGTTGCGCCACGCTTCGCCTTCCTCAAGCGTCACGGTCGCAATCTTTTTGCTGCGGCGATGATGTTCGAAGTCGTGAACCGTGTTCCGGTATTTGATGAGCGTCGAGGTGGATTTCTGCCGCCCGCCCAATCCCATAGCCGTAAGCCGTTCCTTCTCTTGAATTACCTGCTCGAATGTCAGCGCGTTGAATTCCGCGTCCGTAACTTCGGCTGCAATCTCGTCTTGCTCTATGGCAGCGGCAAGCATGGGGTTTTCAGGCTTACCGGTAAAATCACCTTCGTCACGTTCGGCGACACGGGCGAGGGCTTCCAGCTCCGACACACAAAGGGCGCGGGCGAGCGTTCGCCATTCCGAGGAACCTTTGACGACGGTCGTGTTGCCTAGGCGTCTGTAGCGCTCAATCCGTTTTCCGACGAGCGGTTCGAGCGCGTCGTCATTGAGGTTTCCAGCTAATCCAGCACGCAAGAGTTCAACAAGCACGTCATCCACAAGCCCGCTTGCGTGCCGATCGTCCATATTCCGGAGTTCGGTATCGAAGGCGATTCGCTCGTTATAGTTCCGAAGCGCGATTTGATCGAAAGGCAGCGGGTAGCGGCCCGGCGTGATGGCCTCGCCCTTCGATACCTGGGCCTTGCGTTCGGCTACTGCGATCCGCGCCTGTAGTTCCGCAACTGCGGTGTGAAGCTGCGCAAGCGCGGTCCTGCGGTCAGGGCCGAGCGGCGACCTAAGTTCGATCTTATTTTCGAGAAAAGGCCGAAGGTCTTTCGGAATCACGATGCGGGCGAAATAGCGGCCATCGCGATTGAGCAGGTATTTCGGATTCTTTGACATTCCCAACTTCCATTTTGTTACATGTTTTGTAACAGAAAGTTGGCCGAAACCCCAAGAAAATCAGCTTCTTCAGCGTTTTCAGGGAAAGTCGATGGTCGGAGTGGAGAGATTCGAACTCCCGACCCTCTGGTCCCAAACCAGATGCGCTACCAGGCTGCGCTACACTCCGTGCCGTGAATGGCAGGGGAGATACACGGTTCACTTCGCCGTCGCAACCCATAAATCCAGCTCTGGCCGAAGATTCCTCGCCGGACCTGTGGATGCAAGACAGAAAAATCTTGATAGGTCGCCGGCCTGCTTGCCGGGCGCACGAATTCGGTCTGCTTGGCGCAATTGTACGTCAGCTGAAGGCTACCTTAGCCGCGGGCGAGCAGGCCGATATATTGGGCGTAGCTGATGGCAAGGTAGAAGAACGCCGTGATGCTAGCGCCTATCACAATGGCATTGAACTCCGCCGAACGTTTGATCATGAGTGCAAATCCACTGAAATCGATTGAGCCGTAAACTAGTGCCGAGGGAAGGCAGCGGCAATCAGGTTGTGATCACAAGGTGAGACAAGCGGAAATATTGCGAAATCCGGCCGGAAATCACCGGATTTGAAGGGGAGGCGGTGTCGGCCGTCATGCGAACGGAGTCGGCAGCGTCGTCGTGCACCGCCTTTTTCCTTGAAAAAGCGGGGATTCGCAGCTAAGCAAAATTCATCTCTTTGCGTTATCCTCAGCGATGCAAAAGGCCCGGCACGGGCCGGCAATGGGATTGAGACCATGAAAGGCGGGCGCTGCCCGCATAGTCGGAGACGCTGCAGTCATGTCTGCCAAGATCTATCGTCCAGCCAAGACCGCCATGCAGTCCGGCAAGGCCAAGACCCATCTCTGGGTGCTTGAATTCGATCAGGAGTCGCCGCGCAAGATCGATCCGATCATGGGCTACACCTCTTCGGGTGATATGCGCCAGCAGGTCAAGCTTACCTTCGAAGCGCAGGAACTCGCCGAAGCCTATGCCCAGCGCAACGGCATCGACTACCGCGTCATCGCGCCGAAGGATCCGACACGCCAGGTTGTCGCCTATCCGGACAATTTCCGCTATACCCGCACGCAGCCCTGGACGCATTGAGATTTCTGGTCCAGATATGCCGCATCCGGTCGCGCTCGTGAGACGCGGCCGCCGGACGGCCCCTTAGCTCAGCTGGATAGAGCACCTGCCTTCTAAGCAGGTTGTCGCAGGTTCGATTCCTGCAGGGGTCGCCATCTGTTTTTCAAGTATTTGTTTTTGTTTTGTTTTCAGGCGTGAACCCCACGCGGCACCGAGGGGGAATCTATCATGCGCATCGGTAAACTTGTCGTTGTTATGTTGATGGCCGGAAGCTCGGCGATTTCAGCGCGCGCATCTGATCCCAGCGTCTGTCAGGCAATCGCTCCGCCGATGGCGAAATTCTTGCCTGGTCTGCGGGCTTTCGCAGAAGGAATGAAGCGGTCCGACGCTGGCTATGGTGTCGCCATTCCCCATTTTGACGGAGAGGAAGCGGAAAGTATGAAGCAGCTCAGCGACAAGCAGAAGGTGGCGTATGCGGCAGTGAAGGAATATGCCGCGCAGATGGAGATTACGACGCGTGTGCTGCAGAAGTGCGCGCAATAGCCGGCAGGAACGATCAAAAGATTCGCTTCGGCGCGTCCTCAATCTGTTCAAGGCTCTAGACGAGCACCAGAACCACATTCTTGTTCAGGCAGGCCATGATGAGGCCGATCCGCTCAGCTATCTCGTCGGTGGCTGGTCGAATATCGTCCACGTGTTGTCGTGCTCTTTGCGAGCGCCAAAGCGTGGTTGTTTGAGCATCAGGTCCGTCTTGATTTTCTCAGGCTGTCCGCAATCTCAGCGAGCGTTGCGAGCATTTGTGCACGGCTCGATGTCAGCGTCAATCTAAGGATCAAATGAGCCGCAATCGAGGAGAAATTGAGGGGCGGCGGATAAAATTCATAAAGAAATCAAAGACGCCCAATCACCGGACGGGCGTCCGAGACCGGTGCGGAATTATTGTTTGAACTGATATCGCAAATCGTCGACGAGTGCCACCTGATCACCAGCAACCTTCCGTTCGACGAATGGACCTTGGGATCCGAGCGCCTGACCGGCGCTCTGCTGGACCGCATCACCCGCCACGTCGACATCCGCGAGATGAACGGCGACAGTTATCGCCTCGCGCAAGTCCGCACCCGAAAGGCCGGCTGACAGCCGTCAAAAAATCGCAGCGCGCGGATGGGGTCGCCGCTCGGGCTACGCCCTCCCAGCTTGCTCATCCACGCGCTGAAGTAGTCGAAGTTTGCGCGCCGCGTGGCGGGTTTTACTCCGCCGTCGACACATTTTCGGATTGTTAGCACGATTGTTGCGGCGATCGGACGACCGCCGCAACAGGGATAGTTACAGGATCAAATCGCCTGCGCCCAGGTGGACGAGGCCCTGCAGCTGAATCTCGAAGTCATGAACGCCGTCGCCGTTCAGGTCGGCCTGGACAACGGTAATATCGTGATCGGATCCAGCATTGTCTTGATAGTGCCAAGCGAGCGCGCCAGCCTTCTTATCGAACAAGGCATTCTCTTGCGCCTGGAAATGGAAGGCTGCATCGCCCTGCGCAGAGCCATTCGCATCGATCGCCGAGAGGTTGATCTTATCGATGCCATGCTGGAAGTCGGTGATGACGTCGCGGTTCCAGCCGGACCCGGTCTCCGTCGCTGTCTTGAAGGTAAACGTATCCGAGCTGGTGCCACCGCTCATGATGTCCCTTCCGGCACCACCAATGATGACGTCCGAGCCGGCGCCGCCCTTCAACACGTCATTGCCGCCGAGACCCTTGTAGGTTTCGTTGCCGCCGTTGGACTGACCGGTGTGTGGCAGGTAGTCGTTACCCTCGGTGCCGGTATATACCTTCGTCGATGTGGTCGGCGTTGTCGGCGTTGTCGGCTCTGTCGGTTGCGTCGGCGTGGTCGGCGTTCCCGAGCCGGAGCTCGGCTGCGTCGGCGTGGTTGGCTCTGTCGGCGTGGTTGGCGTTGTCGGTTGCGTCGGCGTCGTTGGTGTTCCCGATACCGGGCTGGAGCCCGATTCGTAGGCACCCATATCGACAGTTCCAACGACGCGAGCGTGGTCGTCCAGATCGACCGAGCTGACGCCGTACTTG
>NZ_LWBS01000460.1 GCF_001652265.1 Rhizobium leguminosarum | reverse complement strand
CTTGTCCATCGGCCCGCAGTTTCGATCCACGCTTCCTCCCCACGGTTGGTCGCCCTTCCGCAGTTGCGCTTCTCTTCGCTCGCTATGACCAGCTTACGGTGGGACTTCCACCCACAAGAGTACGCCCGTGCTGGGCGCACAACGAAAAAGGCCGCAGTGACGCGGCCTTTTCCAATTCGGTGACGGTATCTTACTTCTTGCGTGGAACCTTCGGAACCGCGCTTCCCTTCTTCGGGGCGTCGCGAACCTCGGGCTCGGCCTGCGGCACTGCTTTGGCGCGGGTCTTGCGGGCCGCCTTCGTCTTCAGCTCGCCGTCATCCCCATCATCGCCTTCGGGATGCACGACCTCGGCTTCGGGCTTCGGCTTGATCGGCGCCGTTTCCGAAATGGCTTCGAGCACGATGCCGGGCTTGCCGTCTTCCTTCGGGCCGACAGTGACGTTGACGACGCCGCCCTTCTTCAGCTTGCCGAAGAGGATTTCGTTGGCGAGCGGCTTCTTGATCGTATCCTGAATGACGCGAGCAAGCGGGCGGGCGCCCATCTTCTCGTCGTAACCCTTTTCCGCCAGCCAGGCGATCGCATCCTCGTGCAGGTCGAAGGTGACGTTCCTTTCGGAAAGCTGGGCCTCCAGCTGCATGATGAACTTCTGCACGACCTTGTGGATGACGGCCGTAGGCAACGCCGCGAAGGGAATGATCGCGTCGAGACGGTTGCGGAATTCCGGCGTGAAGAGACGGGTCAGCGCCTCCTCGTCCTCGCCCGTGCGCTTGGACGAACCGAAGCCGATCGCTGCCTTGGCCATTTCGGATGCGCCCGCATTGGTCGTCATGATCAGGATGACGTTGCGGAAATCGATCTTCTTGCCGTTATGGTCGGTCAGCGTGCCGTGGTCCATGACCTGCAGCAGGATATTGTAGATGTCCGGATGCGCCTTCTCGATTTCGTCGAGCAGCACCACGCAATGCGGATGCTGATCGACGCCATCTGTGAGAAGGCCGCCCTGGTCGAAGCCGACATAGCCGGGAGGCGCGCCGAGCAGACGCGAAACCGTGTGCCGCTCCATATATTCCGACATGTCGAAACGCAGGAGTTCGACGCCGAGCGACGATGCCAGCTGCTTTGCCACCTCGGTCTTGCCGACGCCGGTCGGACCGGAGAAGACATAGGCGCCGATCGGTTTGTTCGGCTCGCGAAGACCGGCGCGCGCCAGCTTGATCGAAGTCGAAAGGGCTTCGATGGCGATATCCTGGCCGTAGACGACCGAGCGCAGTTCCTTCTCGAGATTGGCAAGCACGGCTTCATCGTCCTTGGAGACGGTCTTCGGCGGAATGCGCGCCATCGTCGCGACCGTCGCCTCGATCTCCTTTTCGGTGATCAGCTTGCGGCGCTTGGACGGCGGCAGCAGCATCTGCGCCGCACCGGTTTCGTCGATCACGTCGATCGCCTTGTCGGGCAGTTTGCGGTCGGAGATGTAGCGGGCCGACAATTCGACGGCCGACTTGATGGCGTCGTTCGAATAACGCAGGTGGTGATACTCTTCGAAATAGGGCTTCAAGCCCTTCATGATCTCGATCGCATCTTCGATCGACGGCTCGCTGACGTCGATCTTCTGGAAACGACGGACCAGCGCCCGATCCTTCTCGAAGAACTGGCGGTATTCCTTGTAGGTGGTCGAACCAATGCAGCGAATCGCGCCCGATGACAGGGCCGGCTTCAGGAGGTTCGATGCATCCATTGCGCCGCCCGAGGTGGCGCCGGCGCCGATCACCGTGTGGATCTCGTCGATAAAGAGCACGGCGCCCGGATATTCTTCCAGTTCCTTGACGACCTGCTTCAGGCGTTCCTCGAAATCGCCGCGGTAGCGCGTGCCGGCCAAGAGCGTGCCCATGTCGAGCGAAAAGATCGTTGCATCGGCGAGCGCTTCCGGAACCTTGCCTTCGACGATGCGCTTGGCAAGGCCTTCGGCGATCGCCGTCTTGCCGACGCCGGGATCACCGACATAGAGCGGATTGTTCTTCGAACGGCGGCACAGGATCTGGATCGTGCGGCTCACTTCGGCGTGACGGCCGATCAGTGGATCGATCTTGCCGCCCTTGGCCTTCTCGTTGAGATTGACGCAATAGGCCTTGAGCGCGTCCTGCTGCTTCTTGGGGCCGCCCTCTTCCTCGCCGCCGCGCGCCGTCGGCTTGCTGCTTTCGGCTTCGTCCTCGGCGCCGCGCGGCGGACGCGCTTCCGAAACGCCCGGGCGCTTGCCGATGCCGTGGGAGATGTAGTTGACGGCATCGTAGCGGGTCATCTCCTGCTCCTGCAGGAAATAAGCGGCATGGCTCTCGCGCTCGGCGAAGATCGCGACGAGCACGTTGGCGCCGGTCACCTCTTCGCGGCCGGACGATTGCACGTGGATGACCGCACGCTGGATGACGCGCTGAAAGCCGGAGGTCGGCTTCGAATCCTCGTCATAACCGGTGATCAGGTTGGAAAGTTCGTTATCGACATATTCGACGAGCGTCTTGCGCAGCGCGTCGAGATCGACATTGCAGGCACCCATGACCGCGGCCGCATCGGCATCGTCGATCAGGGCGAGCAGCAGATGCTCGAGCGTCGCATATTCGTGGTGCCGCTCGTTGGCAAAGGTCAGTGCCTGATGGAGCGCCTTCTCTAAACTAGGCGAAAATGTTGGCACGTTCAGATCCTCACTTCTTTTCCATGACGCATTGCAGCGGATGCTGGTGCTGCCGGGCGAAGTCCATCACCTGGCTGACCTTCGTTTCCGCTACCTCGTATGTGAATATTCCGCATTCGCCGACGCCGTGGTTATGGACATGGAGCATGATGCGGGTGGCACTTTCACGATCCTTCTGAAAAAAACGCTCCAGAATATGAATGACGAATTCCATGGGAGTGTAGTCGTCATTCAAAAGCAGCACACGATAAAGATTGGGCTTCTTGGTCTTCGGCTTGGTGCGCGTGATGACCGAGGTTCGATTTGCGTTGTCCCCGTTCCTTTCGCTGTCGTTCTGCATCCGGATCGGCTTGGCGATCATTGTCATTCATTCCTCAAGCAATCCAGCGGAGCATGGGAGGGTGCTTTTCCCGCCGAATATCTGAAACACTAACTTAGTTCATAATAGGCTGATTTTAAGCCCCCTGTCAGACACTGCAATCAAGAAATGGCCGGCATGCACGGGAAAGACCAAAAAAGTCCCCGGTCGATCCCATGCGGGCGCTGCAGCGAAAGTGGAAACAAAAAGACCGGCTACAGATGCGTAGCCGGTCTTCATTTTTCAATATGTAGCGCAGGTTGCGCCTTTGAAATCAGTTCAAGCAGCAGCAGGCGTCGCCGCCGACACCGACTTGGCGGTCTTGACGACCGCAGCGGCGATGGGTGCCTCATAGGGCTTGTAGGCTGATTTGGCGAGATCGGCATACATCTCACTGAGCTTCGTCGTCTCGGAGACAAAGCCTTCAAAATACGCCTTGACGTAGCTCGTCTGCAGCTCGAAGGCAGCCTCGAAGCCCTTGACGCCGGCCAGCGTTTCGAAATGCGTCACCGCGTCCTGAAAAGATTTCTTCGAATATTCAGTGGCTTCTGCGGCGATTGCCTGAAAGCCCTTGGACGTGTCGGTATAGGTCTTCAGGGCCGTGTCGACGGCTTCCTTGCTCTTCTTGTTGGCGTCTTCAAAGTTGAACATGAGCCATCCTCCGTTGGGCTGTTGGTGGCCGCAGGGTAGCTGCAATGCACAAATAGTCAAGTAGTCTTGTGCGTTGCAAAACATCCAAAGGTTGCATTACAATAACATAACAAAGGCAGCGCGCCGGGGCACGTACGTCTTTAACTGATTTTGCTAAAATATATCAGAATGCCGCAACCGGAAGTTTTGAATAAATTCTCGTTGCGAATCGAAAAAACGAAAAAAGGACCGAACGGATCGCGCCGTTCGGTCCTTTTGAAGCTTTCGAACGCGATCAGAGATCGACGTCGAGGATCGCCATCGAAAAGTTGTAGGAGCGGTCGCCGTCCTCGTCATCGATATAGACGACACCCAGAAATTCTTCGCCGAGATAGACTTCCGCAGAATCATCCTTGCGCGGACGCGCCTTGACGATCATCTGCGGATTGAACATGCGCTTGAAATAGGCGTCGAGCTTCTTGATTTCTTCTGGCTTCACTCTGTCATCTCCGTAAGCAGTCTTGATTGGCCGCTTCTTGCACAGGAAATGCAGCGGTGTAAAGGCAAGGTTGCCGTTTGCTCATGGCCCTCCCCGCTCGGATCCCGCCGACTTTTCCTATCCTTGTTTCCAACGAGCGCTCAAATATCGGCGCCGATTACCTGGTCCATGTTGCGCGACGGCTCGGAACAACCGGCCTCCCCTACGACCTTGGCCGGCACGCCCGCGACCGTCTTCTTGGGTGGCACCGCCTTCAGGACGACAGAGCCGGCGGCGACGCGTGAGCAGTAGCCGATCTCGATATTGCCGAGGATCTTGGCGCCGGCACCGATCATGACGCCAGAGCCGATCTTCGGATGGCGGTCGGCGCCCTCCTTGCCGGTGCCACCGAGCGTCACGCCGTGCAGGATCGAGACGTTGTCGCCGATAACGGCCGTCTCGCCGACGACGAGGCCGGTGGCGTGATCGAGGAAGATGCCCTTGCCGATACGAGCGGCTGGATTGATGTCGGTCTGGAAGACGCTGGAGGAACGGCTCTGCAGATAGAGCGCGAAATCACGCCGGCCGCGGTTCAGTAGCCAATGGGCCAGACGGTGTGTCTGCAGCGCATGGAAGCCCTTGAAATAAAGCACCGCCTCCATGAAGCGCAGGCATGCGGGATCGCGGTCATAGATCGCCTGGATATCGACGCGCAGGATGGAGCTCCAGTCAGGCCAGTCGAGAAGCATTTCCTCGAAGGTCTGGCGAAGCAGGTTCGCCTGCATGTCGGGATGATCGAGACGTTCGCAGATGCGGTGGATGACGCATTCCTCGAGCGAATGGTAGTTGATCACCGTAGAATAGAGGAAGGCGGCGAGAACCGGGTCCCGTTCGGCGGCGAGCCGGGCTTCCTCGCGTAGGCTGTCCCAGATGGGGTCCATCACCTTCAGCGGATGGCCTGTGTCAAAAGCACGGATGTCAGTCTTTGCGACCATCGCCGCTCTCCTCGTTGCCAGCCGGAATGCCGTTTTCGGAATGCCAATATATAGAGGAAAACGCCAATAACATAAATGGGTGCCGTCGCCATGGTTTTTTAGCATGGTTTTTCGGCATCACGATGTTGTCAGCGATGGGCGACCCTTGCATAGAAGGTCAGCACCGCCTGCTTGAAAACCCTGTCGCCGACGGCGAGCATATGATCGCGGCCTGGAATATCGAGCGCTTCGGCATTTTGCATCAGCGCCGCCAATTCCCGCGGCGAGCCGGCGATATCATCCTTGGTGCCGACACCGATCAGCGTCGGCATGTCGAGCTTGGCCATATCGGAACGGGCAACGAGATCGCGCGAGCCGCGGATGCAGTCGGCAAGGGCGACGCGGTCACTCTTCGTCTGCTCGGCGAAGGCGCGGAACATCCGGCCGCGGGCATGCGTCACCGCGTCGAGCGAGGGAGCCAGCAGCGCATCGGCGATCGGGTCCCAATCGCCGACGCCGTCCGTCATGCCGATGCCGAGGCCGCCGAGAACCAGCGAACGGACCCGATGCGGATTGGCAAGTGCGGCAAAGACGGAAATGCGCGCGCCCATCGAATAGCCCATGACATTGGCTTCCGGGATGCCGAGATGGTCGAGCAGCGCGATCGCATCGCCGGCCATGATCCATGGACGATAGGCTTCGGCATCGTGCGGCTTGTCGCTTGCGCCGTGGCCGCGATTGTCCATGGCGATCACCCGGTAGCCGGCATCACCGAGCGTCTTCAGCCAGCCCGGATGCACCCAGTTGACATTTGCGGTCGAGGCAAAGCCGTGGATCAACAACACGGGCACACCGGCCGGATCGCCCTCATCGAAGAAGGCGAGCTGTAATCCATCATGGGTGAAGCTTGAAAATGCGGGTGTATTCAGGTTCATCGGGCCTTCCTTTTTGGCGCGACCATAGTCGAGCGGCCTTTCATCGTGAAGCCAAAAACTGCGGCTAAAAACTGTGCCCGGCGCGGCGGTTTGGCTCTACACATTTGCGGCGAAGGCTTATAAGGTTCGCGCACATTTCAAAGCATTCGGAGAGCGACATGGCCGGCCACGACATTCCCCACTTCCAGAACGACGGCGGTCACCGCGTTATCGAAGTCGGCGTCAAGGAATTCATGTGCACCGGCGCTTCGGCTCCCTTCGATCATCCGCATATCTTCATCGACATGGGCGACGACAACGAGAAGGTCTGTTCCTATTGCTCGACGCTCTATCGCTTCAATTCCGCGCTCAAGCCCAGCCAGACCAATCCGGCCGGTTGCGTTTTCCACGTGAAGGCGGCGTAGTCAGTCCAGATCCGGATCGGACGGAGAATGCCGGTCGAACATGCCGCCATCATCGGCGCCGGGATATCAGGGCTGACAGCTGCCCTTGCGCTTTCGCGCCGGGGTATCAGTTCGGAGATCTTCGAGCAGGCGGGCGAACTCACCGACGTCGGCGCCGGATTGCAGGTTTCGCCGAACGCCTCCCGCATCCTTGCCGAATTCAGTATCCTTGAAGGACTGTCAAAGGTCTGGCTCGAGCCGGACGCCATCCGGCTGATATCGGGCAGTTCGCTTCGCCAGCTCGCGGCGGTGCCGGCTGGTAAATTCGCGCGGGAACGCTGGGGCGCTCCCTATGGCGTCCTGCACCGCACCACATTGCAAAAAGCCCTTTTGGCTGCGGTTACGGCCGATCCGCTCTGCCGGCTTCACCTCGGCGTGCGGATGGACACGACCCTACCGCCTTTCGAGCGGGCGGCGGATGTCGTCATCGGCGCCGACGGCGTCTGGTCGAAGCTTCGGCAATCCGTTGTGGGCAGCCCCTCGCCGCGTTTTTCCGGCAATATCGCCTATCGCTTTACCATTCCCGAAAATGAGGCGCCTAGTTTCCTCGACCGGGCAAGCGTTTCGGCTTTTCTCGGCGGTTCGGCACATCTCGTCTGCTACCCGCTCAGGGAGACCGGCAGCTTCAACATGGTGGCGATCACCGCCGGTAATATCGCGCCGCAGGCCTGGCAAAGCGAGCCGACGGCCGAGCAGCGGGCGCAGCTGCGGGCGCGCCTTTCCGGCTGGAACGCCGCGATCGTCTCGCTCCTTGAAAAACACCGGAAGCTGACGTTCTGGCCGCTGTTCGAAACCACGTCAGGCGCATGGCAGGACGGCCGAAAGACGGTTCTGATCGGCGACGCCGCACATGCGATGATGCCGTTTGCCGCCCAGGGAGCGGCGATGGCGATCGAAGACGCCTACGAACTGGCCGCGTTTCTTTCGAACCGTCCCGTGGCGGAAGCGCTGGCGCTCTTCGAACGACATCGCGCGCCGCGCATCGCGAAGCTTCGCCAGCGCGGCGCCTTCAACCGGTTTGCCTATCATGCCAAAGGGCCGATCCGGATCGGCCGCGATCTCGTGCTCGGCCTCAAGCCGCCACTAAGCCTGGCGGCAGATCTCGACTGGATCTACGGTTATCGGGCTGCAGATCTGCCGTGAGCAGCTGCCAGGGACGACAAAGCGTGTCCGGTCAGATGGCGCTTGCGGCGGCAAATCCCCGCTCGATATCGGCCTTGAGGTCGGCCACGTCCTCGATGCCGATCTGCAGGCGGATGACCGGACCGTCCGTCGGCGCCTTGGCGACCGTGCGATCGTTGAGATAGGCGTGCAAGGCGAGGCTTTCATAGCCGCCCCAGGAATAACCGAGACCGAAAATCCTGAGCGCGTCGAGGAAGGCATGCGCCTTTGCCCTGGACTTCTCGGGGCCATCAGCGGCAAGCACGAAGGAAAAGATGCCGCTGGCGCCTTTGAAATCGCGCTTCCAGAGATGGTGGGAGGGGAAACTCGGCAGGGCCGGATGCAGTACGCGGGCGACATCCTCCCTGCCCTCCAGCCATTCCGCGATATCAAGCGCGCTTTCATAGTGCCGCTCGAGGCGCAGGCCCATGGTGCGCAATCCGCGCAGGATCTGGTAGGCATCATCGGGTGCGCCGCAGATGCCGAGCACACCGTTCGCCTCCTTCAGCCGCTCCCAATGCTCGGCATTGGCCGAAACGGTTCCGAGCAGAATATCGGAATGGCCGGACGGATATTTCGTCGATGCGTGGATCGAGATGTCGACGCCGTGATCGAGCGGCCTGAAATAGAGCGGCGTTGCCCAGGTATTGTCCATCATGACGACGGCGCCATGGCGGTGCGCAACCGCCGAGATCGCCGGAATATCCTGCATTTCGAACGTATTGGAGCCCGGGGCCTCGGTATGGACGAGTTTCGTGTTCGGCCGGAACAGCGTCTCGATGCCGGCGCCGATCTCCGGATCGTAATATTCCACCTCGACGCCGAGGCGCTTCAGCATCGTGTCGCAGAAATGGCGCGTCGGACCATAGACCGAATCGACCACCAGCGCATGATCGCCGGCAGCGACGAAACCCAGGAATGGAATGGTGACGGCCGCAAGGCCCGAGGGGACGAGGATCGTGCCGGCCGAGCCTTCGAGCGCGTCGATCGCCTCGCAGAGCGCATCCGTCGTCGGTGTGCCGCGCGTTCCGTAGGTGTATTTCTGCGTGCGCGTCTCCATCGCCCGCGCATTCGGAAACAACACCGTCGAGGCATGCACGACCGGCGGATTGATGAAGCCGTGATAGTCGAAAGGGTCGTTGCCGATATGGGTCAGGCGGGTGTTGATGCCGGCATTCTGCAGCAAGCTGTCTTTGTCTTTCATGTCGGGAATAGCCTTTGGCGAAGGGTCGCGAAACCAGACTTTTGGACGCCCCGCCGTTTCGGGTCAACCCCTTGAAGATCGGTTGCAGGCGACGATCCGAAATGATGGATATTTCGATTTTCGCGTTATTTTTCCGCAACCCGACGCCTATTTCATAGCCAACCGCCCATGAATGCAGCGCAATCTACCAAAATTCTGAATTTTGCCGCAATTATTGGGCGCGACACTTGACCATAGTGACATTTGCGACTGTGATAGGGTCACTCGCGCCGGGAGGGTGTCGAGACAATGGGGAGGCGGCACGGATTGTCGGTCCACAAGAAAAGATAAGACAACGGAAAAGGTTGGGAAAATGAAAAATAAGCTCCTGTCCGCCGCCATCGGCGCAGCAGTTTTGGCAGCTGGCGCCTCGGCCGCCTCCGCCACCACTCTCTCAGACGTCAAGGCAAAGGGTTTCGTTCAGTGCGGCGTCAATACCGGCCTTACCGGCTTTGCCGCACCTGACGCTTCCGGCAATTGGGCCGGCTTCGACGTCGACTTCTGCAAGGCCGTCGCTTCGGCCGTGTTCGGCGACCCCACCAAGGTCAAGTACACGCCGACAAACGCGAAGGAACGCTTCACCGCTCTGCAGTCCGGTGAAATCGACGTTCTCTCGCGCAATACGACCTGGACGATCAATCGCGACACCGCACTCGGCTTCAACTTCCGTCCTGTCACCTATTACGACGGCCAGGGCTTCATGGTTCGCAAGGGCCTGAACGTGAAGTCGGCTCTCGAACTCTCCGGCGCCGCAGTCTGCGTACAGTCAGGCACGACGACCGAACTGAACCTCGCCGATTACTTCAAGACGAACAATCTGCAGTACAATCCGGTCGTCTTCGAAAATCTTCCTGAGGTCAACGCGGCCTATGACGCCGGTCGTTGCGACGTTTACACGACCGACCAATCCGGTCTCTATTCGTTGCGTCTGACGCTGAAGAATCCCGACGAACACGTCATCCTTCCTGAGATCATCTCCAAGGAGCCGCTTGGCCCAGCCGTCCGTCAGGGTGACGACCAGTGGTTCGACATTGTTTCCTGGACGGCTTATGCGCTGATCAATGCCGAAGAGTTCGGCATTACCCAGGCCAATGTCGACGAGATGAAGAACTCGCCGAACCCGGATATCAAGCGCTTCCTCGGCAGCGAGGCCGATACCAAGATCGGCACCGATCTCGGCCTGACCAATGATTGGGCCGCCAACGTCATCAAGGGCGTCGGCAATTATGGCGAAATCTTCGAGCGCAACATCGGTGAGGGTAGCCCCCTCAAGATCGCACGCGGCTTGAATGCCCTGTGGAACAAGGGCGGCATCCAGTACGCACCGCCGGTTCGTTAAGCGAGCCCTGGCATGAAATACCGGGAAGGCGGCCAAGCCGCCTTCCCGCTTCCAAAAAGCTAAAAAGAAAGCCCGAAAACGGGCACAAGGGGATTGGCGCGGCATGACGCATGAGGCTGTGGATTCGACACCTTTGCATGGCACCGGCTGGAGTTTCCGGTCGGCAATGTACGACCCGAAATACCGGAGCATATTTTACCAGGTTCTAACAATCGTCGTTCTCGTGGGCTTTGTGTGGTGGGTGGCCCACAACACGGCCGTGAACCTTGCCCGCAGCAATACGGCATCGGGTTTCGGCTTTCTTCGCGGTCGCGCCGGTTTCGAAATCGGCCAATCGCTGATCAGCTTTTCGAGTGACTCGACTTATGCGCGCGCACTTCTCGTCGGCATTCTGAATACCTTGCTGGTGGCGGTGACCGGGATCTTCACGGCGACCATCATCGGCTTTCTGATCGGGATCGGCCGGCTGTCGCGCAATTGGCTGATTGCCAAGCTCTGCACGGTCTATGTCGAGATTTTCCGCAACATTCCGCCGCTGCTCGTCATCTTTTTCTGGTATCTCGGCGTTCTTTCCGTCTTGCCGCAGCCGCGCGAGTCGGTGGGTCTGCCGTTCAACATGTTTCTCAACAACAGAGGACTAGCCTTCCCGAAGCCGATCTTCGAGACAGGTATGATAGCGGTCGGCATCGCCCTACTGATTGCGATTGTCGCCACCATCATCATCGTGCGCTGGGCCCACAAGCGCCAAGCCGCAACCGGCCAACCGTTCCACACCGTATGGACGTCGATCGCGCTGATCATCGGCTTGCCATTGCTGGTCTTCGTTGTCTCCGGCTTTCCGCTCACCTTCGACGTTCCGATTGCCGGAAAATTCAACCTCACCGGCGGCTCCGTCGTCGGCCCCGAATTCATGTCGCTGTTTCTCGCCCTGTCCTTCTATACCGCCTCGTTCATCGCCGAGATCGTTCGCGGCGGCATTCGCGGCGTTGCAAAGGGACAATCCGAAGCAGCCGGTGCGCTGGGGCTGCATCCGTCGAGCGTGACGAGACTTGTCGTGGTGCCGCAGGCGCTGCGCATCATCATCCCGCCGCTGACGAGCCAGTACCTGAACCTGACCAAGAATTCCTCACTCGCCATCGCGATCGGTTTCTCGGATCTCGTTGCCGTCGGTGGCACGATCCTCAATCAGAGCGGTCAAGCGATCGAGATCGTCTGCATCTGGGGTATCGTCTATCTCAGCTTGAGCATTCTCACGTCGCTGTTCATGAATTGGTTCAATGCCAAGATGGCACTGGTGGAGAGATAAGATGTCGGTCGCCGATAAACCCTTTGTCAGAACGTCCATTCTTGCCGCCGAACCGCCGCCCCCCGGCGAGAGGGGAGCCGTCGCCTGGATACGTCGCAATCTCCTGGCAACTCCGAAGGACGTGATCCTGACGATCCTGGCTCTTGCGCTCATCGCATGGGCCGTGCCGCATCTCGTCAACTGGCTGTTCATCCAGGCCGTGTGGTCAGGCCCGGACCGCACATTCTGCGCGACGACGATCCAGGGAGGCATCCAGCCTGACGGCTGGAGCGGTGCATGCTGGGCCTTCATCAGCGCCAAGTACGATCAGTTTATCTTCGGCCGCTATCCGCTCGATGAGCGTTGGAGGCCGGCGATCGTCGGGATCCTGTTCATTCTGCTGCTGGTTCCGATGTTGATCCCATCGGCGCCGCGCAAGGGCCTGAACGCCATTCTTCTGTTCGCCGTCCTGCCGGTCCTCGCCTTCTGGCTTCTTCACGGCGGCTTCGGCCTCGAAGTGGTGGATACTCCGCTCTGGGGCGGGTTGATGGTGACGCTCGTTCTGTCCTTTGTCGGTATTGCCGTCTCTTTACCCTGCGGCATTCTGCTCGCGCTGGGACGCCGTTCGAAGATGCCCGTCATCCGGATGCTTTGCGTTACCTTCATCGAGGTCATTCGAGGCGTTCCGCTGATCACCGTTCTGTTCATGGCAAGTGTCATGCTGCCGCTCTTCCTTCCCACAGGCTGGAACGTGGACAAACTGCTTCGGGCGGTGATCGGTGTGTCGATCTTCACGTCGGCCTATATGGCGGAAGTGATCCGCGGCGGCCTTCAGGCGATCCCGAAGGGACAGTTCGAAGGCGCCGATTCACTTGGCCTCGGCTATTGGCAAAAGACCCGGCTGATCATCATGCCGCAGGCCATCAAGCTGGTGATCCCGAGCATTGTGAACACCTTCATCGGAACGTTCAAGGACACGTCGCTGGTCACCATTATCGGCATGTTCGATCTGCTTGGCATCGTCAAGCTGAACTTCTCCGATGCCAACTGGGCAAGCGCTGTCACGCCGATCACGGGTCTGATCTTCGCGGGCTTCATCTTCTGGCTGTTCTGCTTCGGCATGTCGCGCTATTCAGGTTTCATGGAACGCCATCTCGATACCGGCCACAAACGATAAGAACGCTAAAACGATAAAAATAAGGGAAAATAATCATGGCTGAAGCTCCAGCGAAAAAGCTCACCGTTTCCGCAACGGAAGTGGCGGTCGAGATCATCAACATGAACAAGTGGTACGGCGATTTCCACGTGCTGCGCGACATCAACCTGAAGGTCATGCGTGGCGAGCGCATCGTCATCGCCGGCCCGTCGGGCTCGGGCAAGTCGACGATGATCCGCTGCATCAATCGCCTGGAAGAGCATCAGAAGGGCAACATCATCGTCGATGGCACCGAGCTCACCAACGACCTGAAGAAGATCGACGAAGTGCGGCGCGAAGTCGGCATGGTGTTCCAGCACTTCAACCTCTTCCCGCACCTGACGATCCTCGAAAACTGCACGCTGGCGCCGATCTGGGTGCGCAAGATGCCGAAGAAGCAGGCCGAAGAAGTGGCTATGCACTTCCTCAAGCGGGTCAAGATTCCGGAGCAGGCCAACAAATATCCGGGCCAGCTCTCCGGCGGCCAGCAGCAGCGCGTGGCGATCGCCCGGTCGCTGTGCATGAACCCGAAGATCATGCTGTTCGACGAGCCGACCTCGGCGCTCGATCCCGAAATGATCAAGGAAGTGCTCGACACCATGGTGGGTCTTGCCGAGGAAGGCATGACCATGCTCTGCGTCACGCACGAAATGGGCTTTGCCCGCCAGGTCGCCAACCGCGTCATCTTCATGGATCAGGGCCAGATCGTCGAGCAGAATTCACCGGCCGAGTTCTTCGACAATCCGCAGCACGAACGCACCAAGCTGTTCCTCAGCCAGATCCTACACTAAAGCGCGTCGCGATCTTTCGGATTCGCTCCTCGCGCTTTAGGCCTTTGTTTTTACGTGTGTCGTTGTCGCAAAAACGCTGCACACTTTTGCGCAACATGCTTTAGATCGAAGCATCCCTTTGAAAAGACCCGCCGAGCCGCTGGCTCGGCGGGTTTTGCATGTTCAGCGGGAGGCTGTCGCCTGCAGCAGACTGCAGAGACCGGCAAGGCCGGAATCACCGCCAGAGGCGGAGATATCGGCGCAACGGACGAGCATCTTTCGCTGGTCATTGACAGGCATGCTGCGGACGGCCTCCAGGGTGCGTGTCTGCGACGCGCTGAGGGTGCTGGCGGGCGTCGCCGTGGCATTGCCGCCAGCCTCGTCTACACGGCGGATAGCGAGATTGGCATCGACGCCATTACCGCTGCCGAACGAGGCCGGCCTTGGCATCGATTCCGTTGGAACCGCCGGTGCGTGCATCGAGATCGGCATTGACGCCGCGCCCGCCGCCAAGCCTGGCCTTGGCGTCTGCGTCGACACCGTTGCCGCCGCCGACATCGGCGCTCGCATCGGCATTGACGCCGTTCGAGCCGCCAACGGAAGCATCGGCATCGGCGCTGATGCCGCTCCCACCGCCAAGCGAAGCCCCGACATCGGCGCCGACGGCGTTGCCTGCATTCACCGACACACCGACATCGATCGCACGCGCATCGCTCGCCGTCATGGCAAGGAGGGCGCAGGCGGATGCGAGCACTGCAAAGGACAGTCTATGGTGGTTATCTGTCATGTTTTCCTCCGTTTCCATTCCGCCGAACGATCTGCCCGGCAGTCGAAAATCGAGGAACGCGCGTGCCTTCGATCGATCGGACGCCTGCAACTACAGGACGTCCATGGCAAGGCAACGTGAAGGGATGACGAATGTTTCACAAGACGGCGCAGCAAGTCGGTTCGGCGGCGTACGATGTTGATTCACAGTTATTGAAGTGCGAATTATCTGCCCGACTGTGCCGAAAGCGAACATGTCTTGCAGCAACTGGAGAGCCGGCGGAGTATTTCCTCCGACGGCGCCAGCAATATTCAGCAGGCAGCAGGACCTCTGCAAGCAGAGCTCGGTTTTCCAGCGCGCATGGCGGCGAATAATCCGATGGGAACTCTTCCTCGAGATCGGTCATATCTGTCGCGAGCATTGACTTTTCCACCGACGATTGAACACGCCAAAAATAACTCCCTTTCCGCCTGGATATATCAAGCGGGAGGTCCATGTTTCAACATGTTCTGATCTGATGGAACTGGAGGTTTAGAATGGGCATTTTCGACAAAATCAAACATGCAATCTTCGGAGAGGCGAAAGCAGCCGAACCCGTTGCCGCCGGCCCGCCGAAGGTAGAGCCGGCTCAAGCGCCTGCCTCACCGTCGGCAGCGCCCAGTCCGACGCCTGCGGCCCCAGCCCCGCAGAGCAAGCCGGCCACCGCTACAGCCACAGTCGATATCGTGCCCATCCTCGACGCGGCTGTGAAGAAGAGTGGTCAAAAACTCGATTGGCGCCACTCGATCGTGGACCTGATGAAAGCCGTCGGGATGGATGCCAGCCTGACCGAGCGCAAGGAACTTGCCGCTGAACTCGGTTATACCGGCGACACCAACGATTCCGCAAAAATGAACATGTGGCTGCACAAGGCGCTGATGAAGCGGCTTTCGGAAAATGGCGGCAGGGTTCCCGCCGATCTCTTGGATTGATCGGTACAAAATTGCTGCCGCCATTCTGTGGCGGCAGCTCTCAAGCCGCCGGTGCGCTTGGCGAGATGATCTCGCTCATTTCTCACGGTCGGCCATCCAGAAGATCACGCCGCCGATGTAGACGCCGCAACGAGCGGCCTTGCCCGCAGGCACTGGAACTAATAACGTTCTGCTCGATACTTCGATGATCGATCAGGGGGAATAAATCCAATGAGATTGATGGCAGTCGTTAGTCTTGCACTTAGCCTGGGCTGTATATCGGCCGCAGAATCTCCTTCAAACTATCAATCCTACAGCGGCATTCGGGTCGACACCGACCCGGCGCTCCTGGCTCGATACGATAAAGTGCTTCAGCGGTGCGTGCCGGAGGCAGGCTCATGGCGACGCGGCTCAACGGACCCGCACAGCCTCTATTACAACGCGGCTCTCAGAAGTTGCCTCTATAGGTACAGTTTCGTCGACAGGGGCGTCTACGCCTACCCCATCCCCCAGGTCTACTTCGATCATTTCCTGGATCGCTGAGAAGAGCCGAGCAGATCCAATCCGCCGTAGGCCTTCAGAGGCCCATCAAACAAAACCCCGCCATTATGGCGGGGTTGTCTTCAATCGCGATGCAGCCATTCAAAGTGCTACAGCGTCCTTTGCGCGGCTTAAAAGGCGCGGCGCTGTCGTCAGCGTTTGCCGCCACTTGGCGGCCTGCCCTTGCCTGCCGGGCGATTGCCGCTTCCGGACGAGGTCTTGGCGTCGTTGCCCTGACCGAAGTTGGTGCCGCCAAGATGGCCACCGCCACTGGTATTGGCGACCTGGCGCTGCATTTTGCGCAACAGTGCTTCTGCATTGGTCTTGCTCATGAAATTCTCCTCAATGGCTGGAAAACCCAGCCTAAATGCCGCCACTGACATCCTCGGTCAAAGACCGAAGGCATATCAGGCAGCGACGATGGGTGTTTGGCGGAGGCTTGCGTCGATCAAAGAATTGCCTGCGTTCATGACGATTCCCCCTCAACCGGCATGACAATCACCCTCCGGCGGCTGCCGGACGGCGCAGAAATCGATTTTGAAAGGAAAGATCAGCTGGGACGCCAGGGCGCAAACCAAGCTCGACAAGCAATTTCGATAGAAGAATCAATAGGACGGCAATGTGTTTAAAACAAGTTCCCGACTTCTGGCGGGAGAGGCATTGCCGACTGTTTTTGCGGAACCATCCGTGGGATGATCATGCTGCAGCTCCAGTTGGAACGCTTCTTGCAGAGTTACTAATATGTTTATGATGCAAGGACCAAATGTCATGAATCGGTACACATCGCATCAGTTTCCCGCACTGAGGATCCTCATGAGCGGCCAAGATAAATACAGCGTCGTCAGAACTCTCGGCGACGCAGCCAACATGCTCATTTCCGAATGGCCTGGGGATGATGGCGAGGAGTACGTCGTGGCGGTGAGGACATGCCTCGACGCCATTCGCGGCACCACGCCCCCACACGCCGCGCGGGAAGCGCTGATGAGAGCGGCTGATGAAGCCGGCATCCGCTACCTCTCGGTCGTTCACTGAGATCGCTACTGGATCCGGCAGGACGCAATAGGCGCGCAGCCGACGCTGATCGCCGAAGCCGAATACACGGGGCTTGGACGGATGGCGGAAAGCTGCAGCCTGCCTCGTATAAGGGCTGGGGGAAGTGCGGGATAGCACCGGGTTCTATGAACACTCCCAGATCGAGCCGCGGCCGCCGGCCCTGTTACGGGCTGGATGGTTTCATCCGCGCGAAGAAAGTCACCGTGACGTTTCGTCCGGGGCGGCCCACTGCAGACAGACTAACTGCCGCTGCGGTCCCTTGACGAACTCTTTGCTTCTCGACTTTGGTTTCTGCCCAACTCACAGCCTGTCCAGGCGCTTCTCCTGGGACATCAGTTGGCTGGCGAATGCAGCGGAGAGCGCGTCGTCGGCATATTCAAACGTACCGGCTGTTTTGACCTCCATAGCGGCGCGCATCAACGCACCCAGCGCGGCCCGCGCGAAAGAGCCGCCGACACTCACGCGGCGTACTCCGACGCTCGACAGTTCGGCAACCGAGTATTTTCGCCCTTTCAAACCCATGACCACGTTGACTGGCTTGTCCACGGCCGCACAAACGGTTCTGATTGCTTCGATGTCCGGCAAACCGGGGGCGTAAAGCACATCTGCCCCAGCGGCCGAAAATGCTTGCAGCCGTTCGATGGTGTCGTCCAGATCGGGTCTCTCCCAAAGATAATTCTCCGCCCGCGCCGTAAGAAGGAAAGGCAGACCGCGTGCGACCTCTGCTGCAACATGGATGCGCTCGACGGCTTGCGATAGCTCGTAGATCGGGGCAGCAGGATTACCTGTTGCGTCTTCGATCGATCCGCCTACAAGTCCGGTTTCGCAGGCCAAGCGGATGGTTTCCGCACAGGTTTCTGGCGACGCACCGAAGCCATCTTCAAGGTCGGCAGAGACAGGAAGAACAACAGCGCCAACGATCTCGGCGGCGTTCTCAAGGACCTCATCCCGTCCAAGGCTCGCAAATGAATCCAATTTTCCTTTGGAAAAGGCGTAACCCGCGCTGGTAGTCGCGAGCGCCTCGAAGCCAAGGCTCGCGAGAAGGCGAGCCGAACCGGCATCCCATGGGTTGGGCATGACAAAAGCCCTGTCGCCCTGGTGAAGCGCCTTCAGTCGCTCAAATTTGCCCCTTTGATCCATAAGGCCTCCCCTCGCCCGTCAATGAAGGTGAGACTAGCACCACGGGAACGAAATGTGAACACGCTCCGCGAACTTGCTTTGGAGAGAATAGCGACAATGGCTCTTGGAGCCTTTCAGTCAGGCTCATGCTCCTGGACCAGACATGAGTCCGAAACCAGCTATTACCCATGTCTTCGTCTTCGGTATGGACCTTGAAATGATGGCGACCCCTGCAGGAATCGAACCTGCGACAACCTGCTTAGAAGGCAGGTGCTCTATCCAGATGAGCTAAGTGGCCGTCCGGCGGCTGCGACTCATGAGCGCGACCGGATGCGGCATATGGACGAGAAATCTCAATGCATCCAGGGCTGCGTGCGGGCATCTTTAAGGCGATTCAGCCCAAAATAGCTAGATTCAGAAAAAAATTTCGATTCCGCCATTGGCGGGAGGAATCCCGTCACGCCCACCAGATTTTTCAAATGTTTTCAACGGATGCATGTCGCTATAGTTGCAGAAAGAATAATTCGCGGCAGGCGAGATATAAATATTGCCTTAATTTGGACGACTCGAAATTCACCAAGTATTTCAAACTGTAACTTCGGATCGATTTGGATAATGTGGCAGCAATATGGCTATGATTCTCAAGCACTTACTGTGGCGTTGCTGTTGCGCCCTCCGGAACCTCGCCCTATAACCGGCCGCCGTAACGCCTGATTAACTAACATTAGTAATTGGTAAAGAACAACGCTAAGGTTGAGGAACAAGACCATGACGACATACTACGTAGCGACGACCGGCAGCGGCGGTGGTAACGGCAGCGCCTCCTCTCCATTTCGCACGATCAGCGACGCGATGGCGTCGGACCTTAAGGCCGGCGACGAGGTTGTGGTGCGCGCCGGCGTCTATAATGAGTCGGTGAACATGTACAAGGATGGTTCCGCCGCTGGCTACATTACCTTGCGGTCGGAGGTACCGGGTGGAGCGGTGATCCACTCAGC